>NZ_CP021378.1:1426763-2026763 GCF_002215495.1 Porphyrobacter sp. CACIAM 03H1 | reverse complement strand
CTTCCAATTCTCCTGCAGATACAGCAACTTTCCCGCCGGTCCTGCCGAACGCACGCCGGATCCTGTCGGCCAGTGACTTAAGCGAAGCAATGATCAAGCGCGCTGTCCCGTGGGGAAACTCTAGCTTCTCCCTAGGGTACAGTGGTTAATTCATCGCAAACATGACGTCCTCGCCCGCTTCCGCGGCGCCGTCACAGCACCTGCGGCGCCAGTAGTCCAAGCCCGATCGTCAGCCCGCCCAGACCGAGCGAGAGGTGCCAGCGCAGGCGCAGGAAGTCCGCGTCGGCAAAGCCCAGGGCGCGGTCGACAAGCGGCGAGAGCAGGATCAGCGCGCCGAGGTAGAGCATCGCCGGTCCGGGCCAGTCCCAGCCGAAAGTCCAGGGCAGGAACAGCGCCACAGCGATCAGGCTCGGGAGCACGGCGAGGACATAGGCACCCGTGCCCGCCCGCCCGTGTCCGAGCGCCTGTCCCCACCATACACCGCCAAGGAAGCTGAAGATCGCCGCCGCATAGGCGAAGCCCCCGGCAAGCGCCGAATAGCGCCATTCGTGGCCCGTCAGGATCAACGCGATGCAGATGATCTGCGGCAGCAGCCCGGCATAGCCGAGCGCCCGCGCTGCGGGTGAGAGCGAGGTCTGTCCGTCCATGCGGGCACAAACCGGCAGCCCTTGCAGCGGTTCCCGCCCGTCTTGCACCGGCGCGGCGTTTGCGCCACGTGGGACGGCATGGACCTGTTCGATCTCACCGGCCGCGTGGCCCTCGTCACCGGCGGCAATGGCGGGCTCGGCCTTGCGATGGCCCGCGGGCTCGCCAAGGCGGGCGCCCATGTCGCCATCCTCGCCCGCAACCCCGCCAAGAACGCCGCTGCGGTCGAGGAACTGCGCGGTCTGGGCGATGGCGACGTGCTGGCGCTGACCTGCGACGTGGCCGAGGAGGACGCGATCGCCGCTGCTCTGGAACAGACCCTCGACGCCTTCGGGCGGGTCGATGTCTGCTTCGCCAATGCCGGGATTTCGGGCGCGGGGACGGCGATCCCCGACATCACCGCCGAAGGCTGGGACCGCACGCTCGCGGTCAATACCCGCGGGGCGGCGCTGGTCTACAAGTACGTGACCCGCCACATGATCGCACGGGCGAAGGAAGGCGATCCCGGCGGAAAGCTGATCGCGACCTCCTCGGGCCAGTCGATCATGGGGGTCAACCGCTCGTCGGATTACGCCGCCTCCAAGGCCGCCCTCAACGGCCTCACCCGCGCCGCCGCGTTCGAGCTCGCGCGCTACGGGATAACCGCCAATGCCCTCCTCTTCGGCTATTACGAAACCGACATCACCGCCAAGGCCGACCCGAAGTTCGCGGAATGGATGAGCCGCCGCATCCCGCTGCGCCGCCCGGGCGACCACGCAGGGCTCGAAGGCCTCGCGGTGTTCTTCGCCTCGCCCCATTCGGACTACATCACAGGCCAGTGCCTGCCGGTCGACGGAGGCCTGTGCATCAGTTGATTACGCCAGGATCGGCCCCACCTTGGCCGGAACGCGCGGCTCCGCCAGCCGTTGCCGTCTGAAACGCCTCCCCGAAACGGAACCCTCTCCCGTGGCCGACGACGATATTCCCGACTTCAAGGATCTGCCCGAAGACCGCAACCGCCAGCGCCCCGTGCCGGCAGGGCGGATGGCGCGCTTCGGCACCTTCGGAAAGCTCGTCGGAGGGGTGGCCGGCGGCATGGTTGCGGAAGGGGCGCGGCGGCTCGCGAGCGGTGAGGGGATCACGGCACGCGACCTGATCCTGACACCCGGCAATGTCCAGCGCCTGACCGACCGCCTGTCGCACCTGCGCGGCGCGGCGATGAAGATGGGGCAGATGATCAGCCTCGATGCCGGCGATTTCCTGCCTGACGAGCTCTCGCGGATCCTCGCGACCTTGCGTGACCAGGCCAATTTCATGCCGACCCGCCAGCTCGATCAGGTGCTGAAGGCCGAGTGGGGCCCCGACTGGCGCAAGCAGTTCCGCTGGTTCAACCCCCGACCCATTGCCGCCGCCAGCATCGGTCAGGTCCACAAGGCCCTTACCCGTGACGGCGAGGAACTGGCTATCAAGGTGCAGTATCCCGGCGTCGCCAAGTCGATCGACAGCGATGTCGACAACGTCATGACCCTGCTCAAGGTCGCCGGCTTCGCCCCGCCGGAGCTCGAGATGGACAAGCTGATGGCGGCGGCCAAACAGCAGCTTCACGAAGAGGCGGACTACCAGCGCGAAGGCCGCCAGATGGCGCTCTATCGCGAGCGGCTTGCCGGGACCCCCGGTTTCGTCGTGCCGCGCCTCCACGAAGGCCTGACGCGCGGCGCGATCCTCGCCATGAGCTTCGAGGAGGGTGTCTCGATCGAGGAACTCGGCAAGGAAAGCCCGGAACGCCGTGACGAGGTCTTCGCCCGGCTGATCCGCCTTGTGGCGCGCGAGCTGTTCGAATTCGGGGTGATGCAGACCGATCCCAACTTCGCCAATTTCCGCTACCGGCGCGAGACGGGCGAGATCGTGCTGCTCGATTTTGGCGCCTGCCGGCCGGTCGATCCGACAGTGGCGAACGGCTATCGCAAGATGCTGCTTGCAGGCCTCGAGGGCAATGCGGAGGACGTGCTCAAGGCAACCATCGAAGCCGGGTTCATGATGCCGATCGTGGCCGAGAAGCACCCCGAGCGGGTGGGACGGATGATCGACATCGTCATCAACGAGATGCGCGCCGATGCGCCCTTCGACTTCGGGGACCGCGCTTTCGTGCCGCTGCTGCGCGAGGAAGGCTATGCCATCGCGCAGGACAAGGACACCTGGGCCTTCCCGCCGATCGAGACCCTCTTCGTGCAGCGCAAGGTCTCGGGCACGGCGCTGCTCGGCGCGCGGCTGAAGGCCAAGGTCAACATCCGGCGGATCACCGAGGAGGTGCTGGCAAGCACCTCGCCCCTCCCCGCCGCCGCCGCCTGAGGACCGTCCTGCCCCGGCTTGGTGCCCGCGCCGGCCTTGTCCAAGCAGCAGCGGACAGGCCGTACATGTTCCATTGGAAACCAACGAGATAGGCGATGGACAGCCTGCAGGAATTGTAATACTGCGAGGCCATGCATGGGGGGATCGACCACAGGATCGGCGTGCTGTTCGTGTGTCTCGGCAATATCTGCCGGTCACCGATGGCCGAAGGCGCATTCCGCGCGGCCGCGCAGGCGCGCGGACTTGCGGTGAATGTCGATTCCGCCGGAACCGCCTCCTATCACGTCGGCCATCAGCCCGACCCGCGGGCCATTGCGATGGCGAGCCTAAAAGGGATCGACATCGCCGGCCAGTCGGCGCGGCAGATCGAGCGGGACGATTTCTACCGCTTCAGCCACATCATCGCGCTCGACCGCGCCAATCTCGAAGGCGTGCGCGCCAAGGCTCCGCGCGACGGCACCGCCTCGCTGGCGATGCTGCTGGATGCGGTCGAAGGCAGGCGCGGGGAGCCGGTGCCCGATCCCTATTATGGCGATACCGCCGCTTTCGAGCACGCGTGGAGCCTGATCGATCTCGGGGTCCACGCCTGGGCGGACCGGCTCCTGCGCGAAGTCGACGCGCTGCGCGCCTGATCTAGCCGCCCCGAAGCAACTGCACGCCCCAGTCGCGCTCGAACAGGTAGAGCAGCAGCCGCGCCGCCTCTCCGCGCGGGCTTGTCAGCCCGCCGTCGCGTTCCATCAGCAGCCGCGCATCGCCGTGGGCGACGGGGAGCAGGCGCTGGGTCTGTTCGAGATCGGCGATGCGGAAGCCCGCCTCCCCCGATTGCCGCGTGCCGAGCAGCTCGCCCCCGCCGCGCAGTTCGAGGTCTTCCTCCGCGATCCGGAAACCGTCCTGCGTCTCGCGCATCAGGGCGAGCCGCTTCTTGCCCGTCTCGGAAAGTTCGTCGCCGCGCAGCAGCACGCAGCGGCTTTTCATCGAGCCGCGCCCCACCCGGCCGCGCAGCTGGTGCAATTGCGCAAGGCCGAACCGCTCGGCCTGTTCGATCACCATCAGCGTCGCGGTCGGCACATCGACCCCGACTTCGATCACGGTGGTCGCGATCAGCAGCCGGGCGTCACCGGTCACGAAGCGCTCCATCGCCGCGTCCTTGACCTCGGGGCGAAGCTGGCCGTGGACCATCACCACCGCATCGCCGAACCGCTCGCGCAGCGCGGCATAGCGCGCCTCGGCGGCGGCGATGTCGGCAAGGTCGGGAGCACCGTCAAGTTCGCGGACCATCGGACAGACCCAGTAGGCCTGCTGCCCGCTGGCAAGGTGCCGCTCAACCCCGGCGATCATTTCTTCCATGCGCGCCTGCGGGAAAACGAGGGTTTCGATCGCCTGCCGCCCCGGGGGCAGTTCGTCCAAGCGGCTCACATCCATTTCGCCATATTGCGCGAGGGTCAGCGAGCGTGGGATCGGTGTCGCGGTCATGGCGAGGGTGTGGGGCGCGCGCCTGCCCTTTGCGGCCAGCGCAAGCCGCTGCGCCACCCCGAAGCGGTGCTGCTCGTCGATCACCACGAGGCCGAGGTCGCGGTAATTGACCGTGTCCTGAAAGATCGCATGGGTGCCGACGAGCAGCTGGATCGAGCCATCAAGCAGCCCCATCAGGATCGACTCGCGCTCGCGCCCCTTGGCGCGGCCCGTCAGCAGGGCGATCTCGACTCCGGTCGGGCCAAGCATCTTCCTCAGGGTTTCGAAGTGCTGGCGCGCCAGGATTTCGGTCGGTGCCAGCAGGGCCGCCTGCTTGCCCGCCTCGACGGCGATCAGCATGGCATTGAGCGCCACCACGGTCTTGCCCGCGCCCACATCGCCCTGAAGCAGGCGCAGCATCGGCGCCTCCTGCGCCATGTCGCCCTCGATCTCGGCGATGGAGCGGATCTGGGCTCCGGTGAGGCCGAAAGGGAGTTGCAGCTTCGCCCTGAGCACGCCGTCGCCGACCAGCGCCTGCCCGCGCCTGCGCCGCCCGTCGGCCTTGACCAGCAGCAGCGCGAGGCTGTTCGCCAGCAATTCGTCATAGGCGAGCCTGTCGCGCGCCTTGGCATCGGTGCCCTCGTGCGCCAGCCGCAGAGCATCGCGCCATGAGGGCCAGCCGGCGCGTTCCAGTTGCCCCGGCTCGATCCACTCCGGCAGTTCCGGCAGCCGCGCCAGTGCCTGCCGTGCGAAATCGGCGATGCGCGGCTGCACCAGCCCTTCCGAGAGGCGATAGACCGGTTCGCTCAGGCGCCCCATGTTCGCGGCGCTGTCCGCCTCGATATGCTCGGGATGGACGATCTGGAGCATGTCGCCATAGCGGTCGAGCCGGCCCGCCACCCAGCGCTTCTCGCCCACCGGCACCAGCTTCCTGGCGCTGTAGGCGGCCTTGCCGAACCAGTTGAGCGAACAGACGTTGCCCTTGTCGTCCTGTGCCAGCACGCGATAGGGTCCGCGGCTTCCGGCGCGCGGGGCGCGATGTTCGACCGGCGTGAGCGGGATGATCACCTGCTCGCCCTCGCTCGCCGAATCGAGATCGGCCACCGCCCGGCGGCTGACGAAGCGTTCGGGCAGGTGGTAGGCCACATCCTTCACCCGCGTCAGGCCAAGCCGCTCGAGCGGCTTCATCAGCTTGGGCCCGACCCCGTCGAGCGTCGCCACTTCGGCGAAGAGCGGATTGAGAGCCTCGGGACGCATGGGCAGCATGGCTAACACCTGACTTGCGTCTTTGCGAGTTGAAGGCGCGCAAGGCTGTGGCTAGGTGCAACGCCATGACCGACGCGCCTTCCTTCGAACAACGTCTCGCCCGCGCGAAGTTCCGCGCCTGGCATCGCGGCACGCGCGAGGCTGATTACATGATCGGCGGCTTCTACGACCGCTACCATGCCGCCTGGGGCGAGGCCGAGCTTGGATGGTTCGAGGCACTGCTCGACGAGGACGATGTCGATGTGATGGCCTGGGCGCTGGGCACGCTGGCCCCGCCCGAGCACCTTGCGGGCGACCTGCTCGCAACCATGCAGAAGCTCGATTACGTCGACATTCCGCGCTGAGCCGCAGCGCCGTTCGACAAGCCGTCGATGCGCCGCTAAGGCCCGGAACAAATCGCGCGCGCCCGCGGTTGTGCGGGGGCGTGCGCCCTTCCCCATACCCCCCTCGATCCGAGCCGGGGGCACTCGTGCTTTGCCGCTGATCCTTGTGAAGTGACCCGATGCCAGACCTGAACCGCATCCTCGCGGCCCGCGATCCGCTCACCCTCGCCTCGCTCCCGCGCGGAAGCGTGCCGCTGGTGCTCGCCGATCTCGCCCGTGCCGCGAAACGGCGGGCGGTGTTCATCGCGCCCGACGATGCGGCGATGCGGGCCGCCGCCGAGGCGGCGCGGTTCTTCGCGCCCGAGATCGAGGTCGTCACCTTCCCCGCCTGGGACTGCCTCCCCTATGACCGCGCCAGTCCCGCCCTGTCGGTCAGCGCCGAAAGGCTCGCCGCGCTCCACCGGCTACAGCAGCCGGGCGCGGCGCAGCAATTGCTGGTCACCACCGTCAACGCCGTGCTCCAGCGCGTGCTCACCCCCTTCCGGGTGCGCGAGAGCGTGCGCGCGTTCAAGGTCGGCACGACCATCGGGCACGAGAGCCTCGCCGCGCTGCTCACCCGGCAGGGCTATTCGCGCACCGACACGGTGATCGACCACGGCGAGTTCGCGGTGCGCGGGTCGATCGTCGACATCTTCCCCTCCTCGCTCGAGAGCGGCCTCAGGCTCGACTTCTTCGGCGACGAGCTGGAATCCCTGCGCCTGTTCGATCCCGCCACCCAGCTGACGATCGAGCGTATCGACGAGCACCTGCTGCTCCCCGCCTCCGAAGCCCTGCTCGACGAGGAGAGCATCAAGCGTTTCCGCACCCGCTACCGCGAGCTGTTCGGCGCGGGCGCGACGCAGGACCCGCTTTACGAGGCGGTCAGCGAGGGGCGGCGACTGGCGGGCATGGAGCACTGGCTCCCGCTGTTCGAGGACAAGCTGGCGAGCCTGTTCGATCACTTCGCCAAGGACGATGTGGTCGTGATCGACCAGAACGCCCTCGGCGCAGCGGAGGAGCGGCTGGCCGATATTGCCGACTACCACGAACAGCGCGGGCGGATCGCGGGCGAGCGAAAGGGCAGCTACCGCCCGCTCAAGCCCGACGCGCTCTACCTTGCACGCGCGGAGTTCGACGCGGCGCTGGCCGCGCTTCCGGCCCACCGTGCCTCGGCCTTCGTCGCCGAGGAAAGCGCGAACGCAATCGACTTCGGCTTTCGCTCGGCGCGCGACTTCGCCCCCGAGCGCGGGCGCGGCGAGAATGTCTACGAGGCCGCCGCCGCGCACCTCAAACCCGTCGCCAAGTCGCAGCGCAAGTCACTGGTCGCCGCCTATTCGGCCGGCAGCGCGCGGCGCATGGCCGCGATCCTCGAGGAAGCGGGCGCCCCCACCGCAATCGCCGAAAGCTGGCAGCAGGCGCTGGGACTGGCGGCCAAGAAGACCACTGCGGTGGTCGTCCTGCCACTCGAGACCGGCTTTGCCTCGGACACGCTGGAGATCCTGACCGAGGCCGACATTCTTGGCGACCGGCTGGTGCGGCGCAAGAAGAAGCGCAAGGATTCCGATGCCTTCCTCGCCGAACTTCAGGCCCTGTCGCAAGGCGATCTCGTCGTCCATGTCGAGCACGGCATCGGCCGCTATCTCGGGCTCGAGGCGATCCCCGTCGGCAAGAGCCAGCACGATTGCGTCGCGCTCGAATACGCGGGCGGGGACAAGCTGTTCATTCCGGTCGAGAACCTCGACGTCCTCACCCGCTACGGTTCCTCGGAACAGGCGGTGGCGCTCGACAAGCTCGGGGGCGAGGCGTGGCAGCGCCGGCGGGCGAAGCTCAAGGAGCGCATCACCGCGATCGCCGGCGAGCTGATGCAGGTTGCCGCCGCCCGCGCATTGAGGCAGGCCCCGGCTCTCCCCGCCGATCCCGCCAGCCTCGGCCAGTTCACCGACCGCTTCCCCTGGGCCGAGACCGAGGACCAGGAACGCGCCATCGCCGACGTTCTGTCCGACCTCGAGAGCGGGCGTCCGATGGACCGTCTGGTGTGCGGCGATGTGGGCTTCGGCAAGACCGAAGTGGCGCTACGGGCTGCGTTCGTTGCGGCAATGAATGGTCAACAAGTGGCCATCGTTGCGCCAACGACCTTGCTTGCCCGCCAGCACTACCAGAACTTCGCCGAACGCTTCGCCGGCTTCCCGCTCAAGGTCGGGCGGCTATCGCGGCTGGTCTCCGCCAAGGAAGCCGCCGAGACCCGCGAGGGGCTGGAGAACGGGCAGATCGACCTTGTGGTCGGCACCCACGCGATCCTGTCCAAGTCCACCAAGTTCAAGAACCTCGGCCTCGTGATCGTGGACGAGGAGCAGCGTTTCGGCGTCACCCACAAGGAGAAGCTGAAGCAACTGCGCGCCGACGTCCACGTCCTGACCCTCACCGCCACCCCGATCCCGCGCACGCTCCAGATGGCGATGTCGGGCCTGCGCGAACTTTCCACCATCCAGACCCCGCCGGTCGACCGCCTCGCGGTGCGCACCTATGTCATGGAGTGGGACGACATGGTGATGCGCGAGGCCCTGCTCCGCGAACATCACCGCGGCGGGCAGAGCTTCATCGTCGTGCCGCGCATTTCGGATATGGCCGATGTCGAGGACTGGCTGCGCAAGAACGTGCCCGAGGTGAAGGCAGTCACCGCTCACGGCCAGATGAGCCCGGGCGAGGTCGAGGAGCGGATGGGCGCCTTCTACGACCGCAATTACGATGTGCTGCTCTCGACCACGATCGTCGAGAGCGGGCTCGACATCCCGAGCGCCAACACGATCATCATCCACCGCGCCGACCGTTTCGGCCTTGCCCAGCTCTACCAGCTGCGCGGGCGCGTGGGGCGGGCGAAGCTGCGCGCCTATGCCTATCTGACCCACGAGGCCGGCGTGGCCCTGTCGGAGATCGCGCAGAAGCGCCTGAAGGTGCTCGGCGATCTCGATTCGCTCGGCGCGGGTTTCCAGCTCGCCAGCCACGATCTCGACATCCGCGGCGCTGGCAACCTGCTCGGCGACGAGCAGTCGGGTCATATCCGCGAGGTCGGATTCGAGCTTTACCAAGCCATGCTCGAGGAGGCGATCCTCGCAGCCAAGGCGGGCGAGATGGGCCTCGAAAAACCGCGCGACAAGATCACCCCGCAGATCACGGTCGACGCCCCGATCATGATCCCGGAAGACTATGTCCCCGACCTCGCGGTGCGCATGGCGCTCTACCGCCGCCTCAACCAGGCCGAGGGGCAGAACGAGATCGAGAGCCTTGCCGCCGAGATGATCGACCGCTTCGGCGATCTGCCGCAGCCGACCAAGAACCTGATCCGCCTGATCGAGGTCAAGCATCAGGCGATCGCGGCCTGCATCGCCAAGATCGACGTCGGCGCGCGGGGCACGCTCGTTACCTTCCACAATGACGATTTCCCCGATCCGGCAGGCCTCATCGCCTATGTCGAGCGGCTGAACGCGAGCGCGCCGGAAACGGCCAAGCTGCGCCCCGACATGAAGCTGGTGATCAACCGCGCCTGGGGCGATCCGCTGAGCCGCCTCAACGGGTTATTCCAGCTGACCAAGGGCCTGAGCGGCATCGTCAAGAAGGCTGCGAAAGCGAAAAAGGCGGCGTGACCGGAGCAATTGCCGAGCGGACCATCTGACGCCCGCCCTTTTGCCCTACTCCCGGCGAATTCGGCAGGTTTCTCCAGGAGTCGTAAATGGCCGGCGAGGGCTGACGACACCGCTATCGTCGGCTGCCCCGCGCTCTACCCGTGCCCCATCCCCCGCGCGGTGCGGGCCAGCGCCAGCACACTCTCGCTCGGCATCGGCTGGGCGCGCAGGAAGCCCTGCCAGCAATCGCAGCCTTCAGCGGTAATCGCGGAGCGCTGGATCTCGGTCTCGATCCCCTCGGCGTAGATCGCGAGGCCAAGCGCCTTGCCGAGCTGCACGATCGCGCGGAACACCGCCAGCGCGGTGGGATCGCCGGGCACCCCTTCGACCATCACCTTGTCGAGCTTCAGCACATCGAGAGGCAGCTCGCGCAGATAGCGGAAATTGCAGAACCCCGCGCCGAAATCGTCGAGCGCGGTGCGGAAGCCGAGGCCGCGCAGCGCCTTCAGCGCGCTCGCCGCCTGGGCGAGGTTGCGCAGCAGCAGGTCCTCGGTGATCTCGAGCATCAGCCGCTGGGGGGTGATGTCCGACTGGCCGATGAGCGCGGCGAAATCGGCGGCGAAGCGCGGGTCGCCCAGTTCCTCGGGCGTGATGTTCAATGACAGGGTCAGCCCCTCGGGCCAGGTGCCGGCATCTTCCAGCGCACGGGCGACGACGTGGCGCGACAGGGGGGCGACCAGCGCCGCGCGTTCGGCCACGGCGAACAGGTCGCGCGCCCCGATCGGCCCCAGCGTCGGGTGCCGCCAGCGGGCCAGCGCCTCTGCCCCCGTCACCGCGCCCGTGACGCAGGAGAACTGCGGCTGGAACAGCACCTCGATCTCGCGCCGGTCGAGCGCGCGCAGCAGATCGGCCTCGAGCACGCCCGGTCGCACGCCGGGCAGGTGCCCGCGCGTTGCCGGTGCGCGCAAGGATGTCCGACCCTGTTCCATCACGCTCCTCTTTGCCCCGCCCTCCCTTAACCCTTGATCGCGCGCCTGCCTCGCATCAATTGCAATCCGAGCCGATATGGCACATCAGGGCAACCGCCTGGCACGGCGTCGGGGATAACCCAATTCGCGCCGCTTTTCTGCCGGAGGGGGACGAATGGCGAGCAACGGCATGACCTATCAGCGGCTGGCGCTGCTCGCGTCGGACACCCCGCGCGCGGCCGAGGCCTACGACGCGCTGCTCGCCCAGGGCGAATGGGTGCCGCTCGACGAGGCCGATGCCGTGGTGGTGCTCGGCGGCGACGGCTTCATGCTCCAGACGCTCCACGCCATGCTCGATGCGGGGCGGGTGATCCCGGCTTACGGGATGAACCTCGGCACCGTGGGATTCCTGATGAACCGCTACGACCGGCGCGCCGCAATCGCCGCCAAGGTCAACAAGGCACGCCACTGGACGATCTCGCCGCTCAGGGTCGAGGCGGTGACGCAGGACGGCGAGACCCACGTGATGAGCGCGATCAACGAGATCTCGCTGCTGCGCGAGACCCGCCAGACCGCCAAGATCGAGGTCACCGTGGGCGACCGCGTGCGCATCCGCGAGCTGGTGTGCGACGGGGTGCTGGTGGCGACGCCCGCCGGATCGACCGCCTACAACCTCTCGGCACAGGGGCCGATCCTGCCGCTCGACAGCAAGATGCTCGCCCTCACCCCGATCAGCCCTTTCCGCCCGCGCCGCTGGAGGGGGGCGATCCTGCCCGACCGGATGAAGATCATCCTCAAGGTGCTCGACCCCGCCAAGCGCCCCGTCGCGGCGGTGGCCGACCAGAAGGAACTGCGCGACATCGCCGAGGTGCGGCTCGAGATCGCGCGCGACTGCGACCTCACCCTGCTGTTCGACCCCGGCCAGAGCCTCGAGGAGCGGATCGTGGCGGAACAGTTCGTGACGGCCTGAGGATCATCCAAGGACCGGCCAAAAGCCTCTTGCAATCCCGTTTTACGCCACATATAGGCGCGCCTCTGCCAGCGGTTTCGGCTGCTGGTTGCTCCCCGATAGCTCAGCGGTAGAGCCCTCGACTGTTAATCGAGTTGTCGTAGGTTCGAATCCTACTCGGGGAGCCATTTTTCTTTATTTTACATTTGGGAATCAAAGCTTTACCTTTTTAAGCTGCAACCTTTCCCCACAATTCCCCCCACATTGCGCACTCGGTCTAGTCTCACGGTGAGTGGGCGATGGTTACGTCACGGCGAATGCATGACAGCTTTTCGGCGATTGGCTGAACCATTGCGAAGGCCGACGTTGCTGGGATCTTTGAGATTTCAAAACCAAAAAGACCGCAGTGTTTCTCGAGCGGCGCTCCAGATCAAACCACCAAGATGATTAAGCGTAAGAAACTGTTACGCTCTGCTGCCGCTTTGCGAAGCGAATCGCACCACCGGTGAAACCCAAACCAATTATCATCATCAGCCAAGTTCCGGGCTCAGGAACTGCGGGGACTTCGCTTACATTAAGCGTAAAGCCTCGGCCATCCACGCTTGTCAAACTGAACGTCCCAGCGGCAAATCTGGGCGCGGATGTTGGGCCGGAGAATAGCTGGATGCCGCTGTATTCTGCAATCCGGTTTCCATTAAGTAAAATGAAACCGCCCCCGTTTACGTCTTCGTTCTGAATCCAAAAGTGAAGATCGAAAACTTGGTTTGCCTGATTAATCGTTCCGCTTACTCCCCTGATGACAGTCCTATTGTTTGTAAAAACTGAAGGCGTTTGATTCTCATTTAGAAACCATGAGGCGCTTGTCGGGCCACTTAATTCAAACAACAACTCCGCTGCGCTAGCATTCGCAGGCGACACAAAGGCCGCTAGACTTGCGGCTGCTGTCAAGAACGGATACGCCTTCATTGAACCACCCCCAATATGAAGCCAGAAAGACAGAGGAAAAAGTTAACACAGCTAGCTGACACGGCAACTCATTTTTGGGACCAATCGAGTTGCATTGATGTCCTTCGTCAATGTTGACCCCGTTCCTGGGTTTCCTGCAGCCATAGCAAAAGTCCGCAGGTTGGTCTTCGTGCCTCCTTCGCGGCACAAGCACGCCGGGCGTGACGCTCTAGTTTTGCAGAAACGCCAGCGCGCTTGCTCCCGCGTTTAGTGCCACAGGGATTAGCGCGGCATGACAAACAAGCGCGCAGCCAAGATGACGCAAACGCAGCTTATTGACCGTTCTGCGGTCTCTCACAGAAGGACAGCTTGTTGTTGAGATAGATGCCTTGCTACCGCTCCAGCCATAGTGGGTCTCGAAAATTAGACCTCACGATCTCGCGCCAGCATCCGAATCAAGTCCTGACATCGCCGCGCCTCATCCGATCGCCCACCGTGCTTGAAGGCGTTACGGTTGCCCCTCGGCGCGCCGCTGCCCTTGCCCCCGTGCATGCGGCATCGGGCTTTGCCTTTCACCGCTGGGGATTGGCACTCCGTTCCCTTGCGGGTCCGCGCCAAGCAGCGCGGGGCTTTCGCCAACGGTTCCGGTTGCATGGGGTTGTTCGTTTGATTTTCCATTTTCGCTGCCCCCCGTGTGCTGGTGGAATTGATCGGCGACAATCGCTTGCCCCCCCTCGTTTACGTGAACGTGCTTCACGGTCTGCACCCGCCCGCTTGAAAGCCGCTCCAGCGCTTCGATTGTCGCTCGGCATTGCGATTGTGCCTTGAGCCCGAGCCGCATGTAGGTTTCGGTCGCTCCGAGATATTCGCCCATATTGAGGGCAGCCCGTCGCGCCATTTCCGTGAAAATCGAATTGAGCGCATCCGCTTGCGCAGCCAGCATCATTTTCTGATGCGACAGGTCGCAGCCAGCGGCTTTCGCCACCTTGTCCCTGTGAGACTCGAATAGCGCTGTTGTGTCCAAATCGCCAAAGCTGCCCCGAGCGAACATGCGGGTTGCCGCCATGCCGTGCGCAGCCGGGTCTAGTGCAACATCAGCACGGCAGCGTTCAGCACTTTTGCCGGGCTCGGCGGCCACTGAAAGCTGGTCCTTGCCTGCCTGCCCAGCGGCCTTTGTCTTGCTTGCCTTCGCTGTCATTCCATCATCACCTTTCGATCAAGTCGCCCCTTGCGACACTCGCGACAATTGCGACAAACCATCGGCTCGGCTGGCCCATGTCGCGAAAGTCGCAGGTGTCGCAGGGGGTCCGGGTTCATCAGCCAGCGCCGCCCGATCGGATCACGCGCCAAGCTTCTTTGCGGCTGGAGCCGCGCACTACGGTTCCCGCGTCCAGTCGGACAAGCCAGCCATGCTGTTCCAGCAGCAACAGGGCCGCCCGAGCCTTGGGGCTATCTCGCAAGGCGTTAGGCCCCCTGTTCACCACATCGCGCACCAGCACCTCGGGCTCGGGCCAGCGTTCCAGCAGCCAGCCGCGTAATTGTTCGGCGCGGTCAATATCTGCCGACACGTTCGCGACCTCGGCGAGCCGCGCAGCCTTCAGCAGATAAAAGCGGGCTAGTTCGATCGCGCTTGCCATGTCAGCAGCCGCAACCTCCAGCGCCTCCAGATCGCGCCAGAGTGTCAGCACCCCAGCGAGACGCGCCGCTTGCTCTGCGGACTTGGAAGCGGTGCCCGTGAGGTTCGCCATATCGCCCCCGAGTGCCTGCGAGCGCTCCACGCTGTCATGATAGTGCGCTAGCATTTCCCGCGCCTCGCCAGAGAGTGGCAGGCAGCGCAGCTGGAGCCCCCCTGTGTCGGCATCGATCGGCATAGGGGTTGCGAGAATATCTCCCAGCCGCCTTTCGAAGCTGGCCAGTGCTGAGGGGCTTTCCTTGGCATTGGCATGCAAGCGGGTGCCGATAGTGCTCGGCGGCTCGCACATCAGGAAACGGGGCAGAAAACCCGTATCAGCCGCCAGCGGATCGGCCATGAAAGCCCGCGCGACACTCGGCTGCACCATAAGGTGAATGGCGAGCCGCCGCCCATAAAGCGACTGGTGCCCGTCGCCCGCGCGGGTCCGCTTGATCGCATGGCCATCCCAAAGGGCATTGAAGGCAGCGAGGGTCTTTTGCCGGTTCTCGCTGTTCATGGCATGCCCGCCGAGGAATTGTCCGCCTTCGTCGGAAAACAGGCCTAGGCTCGGTTGCCCCTCGGCAAACAGTTTCGTGAGGCCTTCGAAGGTCGGTTCGCTAACGGTCCGATCGGTAAGCGCAGGCGGCTGAGGTTCGGGGCCAAGGGCGCGCAATTCTGCCTCTGACGCCGCCCGATCGCCCTTTTTACGGCTTCCGGAAACTATACCGTCATAGCTGGCTTTCCAGATCGCATGCCGCCGCTTCCACTCGTCACGGTCTGCCCGGTGCGCAATTGCGTCCTCGCGCTCGCGCGCGCGTATTGCTCCGAGAAAAGGCCGATCGCAGGCGGATTTGCGCTCGCCGGATCTTGCGACTGTCAGGAAATAAATCCCGACAGGCCGCGCGCCCCCCAGCGTTTCCACATCGGCAAAGCCTTGCACCGCCAGCGAAGCCACCGCCAGGGCGGATTGCGCCGCGATTGCGACAGGGGCCAGCGTCATGCCCTGCACCGCCTCCACAGCCGCGCGAAGCGGCCCGACCGCTGCGACAGGATAGGGAGCGCTGGGGGGCGTCGCCCGCACCAGCGGTTGCGGCCCCTCGGCTTCGAAGGGGGTTTCGGGGATCGGTAGCAAGGTCATGCTGCCACCGCCTTTCCGGTTAGAATGTCATTGAAGTCGGCACCCTCGCCGGGATCGATCAGGGACACGCGCCAGCCCAGCGCATGCGCCCGATTGGCCAGCACATGCGCGGCCTCGCGCCCTGGCTGGTCGCCATCGCCCGCAATCACCAGCTGCCCCGATTGCTCGGGCAAGCGCAGCGCGCGCATGCCGCTGGTGGAGAGCGCGGCCCACACCGCCACAGGCCCCGCCAAAAGCCCGCACAGCAGAGACAGGCCGCTTTCAATGCCCTCAGTGATAGCCACCCGCACAGCGCCGCCAGAGAGCCTTACAGCGCCCCCAGCAGTCGCGCCGAGCATCAGCTTGTCACCGCCCGCTAGGCCAGCCTTGCCGCGGCCATCGGGCCGCAAATAGGTGCGGTGCACGGCGAAGCCCGAGCCCCCTTCGACAAGCGCCACCATTGCGGGGAAACGGGCACCGCTCGGGCCGTGCCAGCAATGCGGGTGGAAGCGCAGCCGATCGGGCAAGGGGCAGGAAATGCCCCGCCCCCGCAAATAGGTCTCGGCTGGAGTGCCATCGATCGGCAGGCCCTCGCTCCACAGCTGGTGCGCTGCCTCTGCCCGCCGCGCTGCCTGCACCTTGGCCTCGGCAGCCCGCTTGGCGAAGTCTGCCGGATCGAGCGCGCGATAGTTGCCATCAATTACCCCAGCCGCCGCCAGAATGTCGCAAAAGTCGCAAGCTGCGCGCTTACAGTGGAGCAAGAGACCCGATCGGCCATCGGACAGGGTTAAGGCGTTCTGGTCCCTTCGCCGGTCCGGCTGGCACATAGGACAGGGCGCGGCCCCGTAGCGGCCATGCCAGCGCCCGCCGAGCGCAAGCGTCAATTCGCGGGCACCGGTCATTGCGCGCCCCCGTCAAATATCAGCGCCCCGAGCATCACCGCCATGTCAGGGCGGATCGCATGGGCAAGCATCAGGAATTGCGCCCGCTGGTGAGCGAGGCTAGAGAGTTCATGCGACAGGCCTGCAAAGCTATCGCGCGAAGCCCCGCCGGTGCCAGCCAGCGGGGCTTCCTTCTCTGGATGCGGAAAACTCGGCATCGGTCAGCCCTCCCCATCGATCAGAGCGCGCAGGCTGGCTGCCGGGATCAGGGTGCGCTTGCCGATTTTGCGGGCCTGCAAGCGACCTTCGCCAATCAGCTGATACAAGCGGGTGCGGCCTATGCTCGAAACGCGGCAGGCATCCGCCACGCTATAGGCTAAGGGTTCGGGGGATTGTTCGGGGGTCATCGGCATCGTCCTTTGTGCGGCAGGCGGGATTACCTGCACGGCACCGGACGATTATCGGGGCACAAGGCCCACTCGGGCAAAGCCTATAGGGGGGCAGGGCAAGGCCAGATTTGCCCGAAATAGGGGGGGCACCCCCGCTACGAATGGCTGAAAAGCTAGGCTTTCAGCGTCCCCCCCCTTTTTTTGCTTTGGCGCGCAGACCTGTTCCGATCGATCGGTTGTCGGGGAAGCCGATCACCCTTGTGATGGCTTCAACGGCATTGTCTGAAATTGTAATGCCGGGAAACAAGTCAGGCCATGCGCCCCTAATCTCTGCCTCTCTTACAGGATTAGTTTCGCAGGCTTTTCGGCTCGTATAGCCGTTTCTTAGCGCAAGCCGGACAGCGCCTTGCAGATATAACGATAGACGCGACAGATCGGCCTCGCTGACGACTAATGGCGCATCGGGCTCGAGTCTCAACACATTCAGCAGCTCGTCTTTCTCGAAAAAAACGAACGTATCAAAGGGGCCAGCGCTTTTCAGATCGCGGCAAAAGCGATTGTTTCCCCCATTGCTTACGAATGTAATCAAAGGAATGTCTACGTTCCACTCGTGAGCGCTCATTGGCATGACGGGTCCGCCGCCGACACGTAGTCTGTAAAATGATCTCAATTCCCCATCACGGCATTTCTGTGCGATCCAGTCTACGCTCTTATTGAGTCGTTCAGCCGCCCTCCTATTCGCCTCCCACTGCTCGTGTAACTTCTCTGCCTTCCAGTCCAAAACGTGCTCTATTGGTGCATGCCTTATGGGCTGGCGGGGCCTTGGATTGGAAAGACTGTGAGGGATTGGAGGCGAAGGCCGAAAAGTTTGTGCCCGCTTTCGTTCGGCTTTTGGACTTTCAATCCAAGATATGGCCGAGAGTTCCTCGCCGGTCCAATCGGGCGCAAGAATTGCCGACCCGACAAGATTTATGGCCTCAAAGATAAAGACATACTGCGAGGGCGCTTTGGGCCAGGTCTTGGGGAATTGCACCGCCGGAAAGCGGATTATCCGCTTGGCAGAGTCATGCAGCGGGTTCTCGAAGGGCATGGGGCACCATCCTATTCTGCCGAACAGGTGGAGCATCCAGCCGCCCTGTCGGGGCGAACCGCACCTGCTCTACTCCATCAACAGATTAGGAACAGTTCGGGAACGTGCAAGCCCGTTTGCCTTCAATCAGGGACTTATCCCCTATTCACGCACCCTTCGCGCCAAAACGAGGGATTTGATACTCCGGGCGCAGCCAGCGGACCTTGCCTGCCTTTTCCTCTGCCGCGCGCTCAGCGTTCAATGCCACCTGCCGCGCAACAATCTCGGTGGGGGCAGATTGGCTGGCTAGCCGTAGGCGGCTGCAACTCGGCGTCGATTTGCCGGTGGAGCCGGTCAACAATGCCGACGCGCGCGGCCTTGGCGCGTTCCACTTCGATCAGGTCCGAAAGCTGAGCTTAGCTGTTCCGGCGTCGAGCAACTCGCCGAATTCGCAATTTGTGATCGGCTAAAGGATAGTGTGGTTGCCAGCCCAAGGTCATTATCCCCGCGGCGCGGATTTCTTGTGCAATTGAGCTTGGTTAGGCGATAGACCATCTATTGATCATAGCCCTTGAAGCGGATATCCCAGTTCCGGGACAGCTCAGCGCACTGGGTGGCCCATCATGGCTTTGTCTGGCAAGAGAACCGTCTGGGGTCTGACAAATACGGGAGGCAGCACTCAACCGAAGTAGATTGCGGCGCCTTCGATTAACGAAAGCGCCGCAATGAACCGGCGGTGTCTTTGGGATGCCGAACCCACACGAAGAGACATTTGCTTGCGAAAAGCAGCCCCATCTCGTTCTGCTAGAAATTAACGGTAGCAACATACGGCGGGAGGTCAAGTGTGCCATCAGAACTCGTCTTCGGTTTTGACATCGGCACCACCTCGATCGGGTCGGCCATCATCAGAATGGACAGCACAGCCGAAGCCGGCGAGGTTCTGCACTTAGGGGTTCGCATATTTCCAGAAGCGCGCGACCCAGACGGCATTCCGTTAAACCAGGAACGACGGAAACGACGCATGATGCGGCGACAGCTGCGGCGGCGACGCACAAGACGACGCGATCTCAACCAGTTTCTTTTCGAGGCTGGCCTGCTGCCTGAATTCAGCAAGAAAGCAGAATCAGCATGGGCTGAGGTCATGGCCCTAAACCCATGGATGTTGCGGGCCAAAGCCACCCGCGAGCACCTCTCTCCTCTCGAACTTGGCCGCGCGCTCTATCACCTTGCGCAGCGTCGCCATTTCCGGGGCCGCGATCTTGAGGACGCAGCCGCAGCCGATGAGGACAACTGTGAGGCGGCGAGTGCAGAGGAACAAAGGGCGGCATCCCAGCGGGAGAAGGATCGCAGCGCCCTCAAGGCTTCGGGCCTCACGCTTGGTGCCTACATTGCGGCCATCCCCGAACGCATAGAGCGCCGGCGCGGGCATCATTTCGCCCGGGAAGATGTCGTCGCCGAGTTTCGCGCGATCATCGCGGCGCAAGCGCCGCATTGTGCAAAACTGCGCGATGCTGATTTTGTCACCGCACTTGAGCAGACAATCTTCAACCAGAAGTCGGTGTTCTGGCGAAAGTCCACGCTCGGAGAGTGCCGCTTCGTGCCCCGCGCCGGTCTCGCGGCCTCGGCCTCCTGGGTCGCACAGGAAAAGCGCATGCTGGAAAAGCTCAACAATCTGCGCATCGAGGAAAGCAATGACCGCCCGCTGGATGACCGGGAGCGAGCCGCGCTGCTCGCACTGCTACGCAAAAAGGACAGCGTGAGTTGGGGCGGTATCCGTCGGCACCTGAAGCTCTATTGGCGCAAGCATGATCTGCCGGAAAAGCCAACGTTTAATCTGGAACGCGGCGGCGAAAAGGGACTGGTGGGTAACAGGCTGGAAAGCCGCCTAGCCAGCATCATGGGCGACCGCTGGGACGCCGATGCAGCCTATCGAGACCGGATACGCCGTGAGATTCATGCCCGCCTCTATGCCGCCGATTATGACCAGATTGGCGACCGTATCGTCATTCGGCGCGAGGCAGAGCGGCGGAAGGCACGCGCAGCGGAGCGGGAGCGCCTCATGGCAGATTTCGGACTGAGCGCGGAGCAGGCCGAAAGTCTTACCGCGCTAACCTTTGCACCTGGGTGGGAGCCGTTCTCGGAAGACGCCCTTTGGAAATTCCTGCCTCGCCTACAAGAGGGTGCGGTCTTTGGCGCGTTGCTCGCCAGCCCGGAGGAGGAGGGCTGGCGCGCCAGTACCTTCCCGAACCGGCTGCAGCCTACCGGCAGCTGGGTGGATCGTCTGCCTACGCCCGGCAACAGCCGCGAGGAAATCAATCGGCAGAAAGCGGTGCGCAACCCAACCGTGCTGCGCGTCCAGAATGAACTGCGCAAGGTGGTGAACAACCTGATCGCCGTCTACGGTCGGCCGGATCGCATCCGCGTTGAGGTGGCGCGCGAGGTGGGCAAATCGGCGCGCGAGCGAGCGGAGGACCTGAAGCGTAACCGGGACCGTGAGAAGGAGCGCAAGAAAGCCAGCGAGGAGCTCCAGAAATGTGGCATTGCCCATCCAAGCCGCGATGACATCGAGAAATGGCTGCTGTGGCAGGAGTGCAATCGCCAATGTCCTTACACGGGGCAGATGATCGACTTTGCTGCCCTGTTTCATCGCGGGGAGTTTCAGGTGGAACACATCTGGCCCCGCTGGCGGTCGCTGGACGACAGCTTCGTCAACAAGACGCTCTGTCACCGCGACTTCAACCTGAAAAAGGCCAACCGCACGCCGTTCGAAGTATTCGAGCATGATCCGGATGGGTGGGAGGCTGCACTCGAAAGGGTTCGCGGCTTTGCTGGACCCAAGGGGCGCGTGACGATCAAGGCCCGCCGTTTCGCGGCAAGGGAAATCCCGGCCGATTTCGCCGCCCGCCAGCTCACCGATACCGGCTATGCCGCCCGCCAGGCTGTAGGGTTCCTGAAAATGCTGTTCCCCGATCTGGGCCAGGCCAGCGAGGTGCGGGTGGCCACGCTTTCGGGCCGGGTCACATCCCGGCTGCGTCACAGTTGGGGCCTGAACGGCATTTTGTCTGACAGCGGGGAGAAGGCCCGTGCTGACCATCGCCACCACGCCATCGACGCGCTGGTGGTGGCACTGGCGCACCCCGGTTACACCCAGCGCCTGTCGCGCTGGTTCCAGGCGCGCGATTCGGCCACACCGCAGCCCGAGCCGCGGCTCGATCCGCCGTTCGCCAATGTTCGGCACCAAGCCGAGCGAAAGGTCGCCGAGATCGTCGTCTCGCACCGCGTCCGCCGCAAGGTCTCTGGCTCACTGCACAAGGATACCACCTATGGCGATGCCGGCCCGGTCGATGGCACCGGCGGGATCGCCTATCGCTGGTTCGTGACGCGAAAGCCTTTGGAAGCGCTGACCAAATCCCTCTTGGCCGACGATGATGCCTGGCCCGATGCGCATGTGCGCGACCGAGTGCGCGCTTGGATCGAAGCGCATGGCGGCGACCCGAAAAAGGCGTATGTGAACGGCTATCCCACTGTCTCCGAAGGCGGCGCGCCGATCCGCAAGGTGCGCATCCGTTTGAAACAGCAGCAGAAGCTGATGGCACGCCTGAAAAACGGCCATGCCGATCTGGGCAACAACCATCACATGGCCGTGTTTCGCCATGCCGGCGGCCGGGTGGAAACCGAGATCGTGAGCCTGTTCGAAGCAGCCCACAGGTTGCGCAAACACACTCCGGTGATCCGCAAATCACTGAACGAGGCACCGCTGGTAATGTCACTGGCGCAGGGGGACACGCTTTCCTTTCCTGATGGCAAGCTGCAAGGGCTGTGGATCGTGCATGGCGTTTGGGCGGGTGGCCAAATTGTGCTGTGGCGGGCCGAGGATGCCACTGGCAGCAGCGTGTTCCGCCCCACTGCCGCATCCATCCTGAAGTCCGGCGGGCGCAAGGTTTCGGTCGATCCCATCGGCCGCATCCGCCCGGCGCGGGACTGATGCTGAAGAAGAGGATCGAGATCGCGCGCGGGGCAGGCGTCTGTCGGTCGCGCACCGGCAGTTGGTGATCGAGCGGCCGGAGATTCCGAGAGCGACCGTTCCAATCGAGGACCTGGGCGTGCTCGTAATCGACAATGGGCGCGCCAGCTACACCCAAGCGATGTTCATTGAACGTCTGGCGGCCGGCGCCACTATTGTCGTGATGGGGTGCGATCATCTGCCGGCAGGCATGATGCTGCCGATGGACGGGCACCATTCGCTAACGCATCGGCACTGTGCGCAGGTGGAGACAAGCGCGCCCTTGCACGAGCGGCTGTGGCAGGCGATGGTCGCGGCCAAGCTGCGCCAGAAGGGTCGCGTGCTCAAGGCGGCCGGCCGGGACGATGCGGGCCTTACCGCCCTCGCCAGCCGAGTGCGCCATGGTGATCCGGACAATCTGGAGGCCTAGGGCGCACAGTGCTACTGGCCGAAACTGTTCGGCAAGGCATTCCGCGGGGATCGCGGCGCCGATAATGCCAATGCACTGCTCAACTATGGCTATGCCATCGTGCGCACCGCCTGCGCCCGTGTTCTGGTGGCATCGGGCGTGATCCCGTCGCTGGGCGTATGGCACCGTAACCGCTCCAAAGCCCTCGCGCTTCCAGTCAGTTACGCGAGAGCAGCTCCAGCAGAACGAGAAAGGGCTGCAATCCGCAGCGCCACGCCCCGCCATTACAGGCAGACCCCGGCTCTAGCAGAACGAGAAAGGGCTGCAATCCGCAGCTGTCTCCGGTGAGGGCGCCGCGGAGAGTGCGCTTTAGCAGAACGAGAAAGGGCTGCAATCCGCAGCAGGGATGAACTGATCGCGCGGCTTGAGGCGCTCTAGCAGAACGAGAAAGCGCTGCAATCCGCAGCGTTCTCCTGAAGGTGCGCACGGACGGCGAGGCTCTAGCAGAACGAGAAAGGGCTGCAATCCGCAGCCAGGACACCCCGCGCGTGACCCAGGAGGATGCTCTAGCAGAACGAGAAAGGGCTGCAATCCGCAGCCACGGGAATGGGCAGGGCTAGGGCTTGCCAAAGGTCATTGATAAACTGACCGAGGGTGGCGCGCTCGGCCCCGCCGGTCACGCCGCCCCACTTGGCGATGAAATCGTTCACGGTCACGTGCGGTGCACTGCGCCTCTGGGCAGAGGCATAACTGCGAGGCTGGCAGCCACCGAGTGATTGATTGGCTTTGCAGCCTAATTCGCGGCAGCCTTCCCGATCGCGGTCACGTTATCGGCGACGCCGGACAGCTGGGGAGCAACGTGGCGGCCCCATGCATCCATCAAGGCGCGGCGCATGTCGCGCAGATCGCTGCGCAGATAGGCCTGTTCGGTTGCGGTGCCGACTTTGTGCGCCAGCGCCATTTCCGCCACCATAGCGGGGATGGTCGGCATTTTCTCGGCTGCCCAATCCCTGAAAGAGGAACGGAAGCCGTGGACGGTCTCTGTCCGGCCCGCGCTGCGCATAATCATGGAAAGCGCCATGTCGGTAAGAGGCTTGCCGCGCGCGCCTCGGAAAATCAGGCCCTCGCGCATGTCCTCGGGGGTGTAGGCCTCCAGCAGCGCCACCGCCGCATCGGACAGGGTGACAACGTGAGGGCGCTTCATTTTCATCAGTTCGGCTGGCAGGGTCCAAGTGCGGGCCTCCAGATCAATCTGTTCCCATGTCGCTTGCCGCGCCTCACCAGAGCGGGCCGCTGTCAGGATAGCGAACAGCAGCGCAGATCGGCCAGCCGCGTTGCCCTTGGCATACTCGCCCGCAAAGAACGCGGGCACTTCGATAAAGGGCACGGCTTCGAAGTGCTTGCCAGCCTTCTGCTTGGACAGGCCCGAGCGCAGTTCCCGCACATCGGGCAACGCCTCGGCGCGCCAGCCTTGGGCCTTGGCATAGGCCAGCACTTGCCCGATGCGGCTCCGCACCTTGCGCGCCATCATCGGCTTTTCCGTCCAGATCGGGGCGAGCGCGCCGATAACCTCGGCGCTGCCGATCGCATCCACCCTAAGCGCTCCCAGCTTGGGCAGGGCATGGTCTGCAAGCGACGTTTCAAAGGCCTTGGCTGTCTTTTCGCTCCAGCCCGCCTTTAGAGCCTCATGGGCGGCCTTCATGGCCTCGGCGAAAGTCGGGACCCGCTTACGCTTGCGGTCGCGCTCCAGCACCGGATTTGCCCCAGCCTTGGCCAGCTTGCGCAGGGCGGCTGCCTTTTCGCGAGCCTCTGCCAACGTGAGCGAGCGCTTGAGCATCAGCGAGGCTTCCCCTAGCCGATCATCCCCAGCCCCGAAAGCCTCGCGCCCAGCGCCGTCAACATCGGCAGCCCCGAGGCCAATGTCCCGCCGCTTGCCATCGGCCTGCACACGCAAAATCCAAGACTTTGCACCGGTCGGGGCGCAATTCAGGAAAAGGCCCTCCCCGTCCTGAAAGGTCGCTTTGATCGGCTGGCCATTCTTGCCGATACCCGGCTTAGCGTTTTTCACCTTAGCGACTGTCAGCTTGCCCATGACATTATCCCCACATTCTTACCCACACTTTAGGGCGGTTATGAGTGAATGGCAATGGCCGATAGCGGCAGAGGCTTTTAATTAATTTCAATAATTCAATGGATTTACAGGCCGTGACTGACTGGCACTGAAAGCGCCTTGTGATTCTACTCGGGGAGCCACTTTCTTCCAGACCCCAGACCGAATTCCTGCCTGCGCGGTTCAGCGCGGTGCGGCGGATCGCGGCTGCGCAGGGCACATCAAGGTCACCCTGCCTGCCGCGAAGTCATAGGTGATCGAGGCACAGTGCCCGATCGTGTCCATGCCGATATAGAGCCGCTGGTTGGGAACCTTGCGCTTGCTGTCGCCGGTCACGACGATCTCGTTGGGGTCCTGCTCGGCGGACGCCCCTTCGGCTATGCCCTCCGCGCTCCCCATGTCCGAGACCCGCACGGCGAGATTGCGGATCTCCAGTTCCCCGAGCATCAGCGGGCGTGCCAGTTCGAGCGGGCGGACGGGGCGCGATACGCCGTAGAGGATCGGTGCCGCGCGCGCCCCCCCGGAGAACTGCCCGCCATTGGCATCGGCGATCCAGCGCCCGCCCGTTGCGGTCACGAGGCTCTCTGCCCGGTCGAAACTGAAGGCCGCGTAGATCGGGCGGCCGCCGACATCCAGCCGCACGCTTGTCTGGCTGCGGCCCATCTCGCGGTCGAGAGGGAAGGTGACGGCGCGGTCGTCCGGTCGCGGATCGCGCAGGACGAAGGTGGTCCGCGCGGCGGGGAAGGATTCGGGGCCTGCAATGCCGTCGGCGCCTGAAACAAGCTGTCTGTCGCTGAAGGCGGTCCGGCGGCGGAAGGACGCATCGCGCGGGCCGTAGCGCACGTTGTCGGTGCGGAAGGCGATCTTCTCCGGGCCAATGACGTAGATGTAACCGATCATGCTCGGCTTCAGTCCGGCCCTTGCGGCGGCATCGGCATTGATGGTCGGAACGGAAATCGCATCGGGCGCCAGGCGGAACCGCATGGGCTGGTCGTTGATGGTCATGTCGACCGCCTCGCCGGCGCGCACGACAATGTCGGCCTGCTCCGGTGACGGTGCCTTCGCCAAGCCAGGCATCGCGATCGCGAGAGCGGCAAGGACAGCCGAGGACACCCGAAACATCATTGAAAATTCCCCTGAAAGTTTCACGATTTCAACTCCATGGTCACTGAATGGCGACTGAATGCCGGGCCGGTAACCTATGTTCGGGCGAGGCACCCCCGCACAGGCGATGGTGCGGCTCGCGGCGCAGGGATCCGGCCTGCAGCCGCTCGTCCACATCAAACGGGGGAAGATATGGAGAACCACCGCATCGCCGTGCCTTTTGCGCAGCTTCCGGAGATCGGCGGCGGGAAAGCCGCGTCCGGCGGGGCCAATTTGCATCCCGTTTCCCGGCCTTCGCCAGCCGGATTGACGACCTTCGACGTGTTCGAGACGCTGCTCGTGCGCTGCGTCACCCCGCATCACGAGATTTTCGACCGGCTCGGCCGGGCCGCTGCAAGCCGCGGGCTGATTCCCTGCTCGGCCCACGCCTTCGCGCGAACCCGCGAGGCCGCGAACCACCGCGCCCGATCGCTTCACGGCGATGCGATGTGCCTGCGCGAGATCTATGCCGATCTTGCGGCGGCGCTGGGCCTGTCGGCGGAGGTCGCGCAGGAGCTGATGGCGCTGGAGATTGCCGAGGAAGCGCGCGCGCTGCGTCCGGTCGAGAGCGCGAGGCCGCTGCTGGCCGGGGCGAGACAGGCAGGACGTGGCGTCGCCTTCGTCTCCGATATGTATCTGCCGTCGGACTTCATCCGCGAACAGCTCGAACGGCATGGCTTCTGGGAGGATGGCGACCGCCTCTACGTCTCGCACGATCACGGCTGCGAGAAGCGCGGCGGGCGCCTGTTCGCAATCGTCGCAGCAGCCGAGGGCGTCTCCCCCCGCGCCATCACCCATTTCGGCAACGACACCGCCGCCGATCTGCGCGGGCCGCAGAAGGCGGGGGCGACCGGTAGGCTCGTCACAGCCGGCAACCCCAACCGCTACGAACGCGCACTGGAGTCCTTCCGCCACGAGACCGACGGCCGAGCCGCGATCCTCGCGGGCGCCTCGCGTCTGGCGCGCACGTCGATCCCGGCGGCATCGGGACGCGATCAGGCGATGATCGATGTCGCGGCCGGAGTGATCGCCCCGCTGCTCACATCCTTCGTGCTGTGGCTGTTTCAGCAGGTCGAGGAGCGCGGCCTCAAACGGCTTTATTTCCTCTCGCGCGATGCCGAAATCCTGATGGAAATCGCGCTGCAACTCGCGCCCAAGCTCCGCAACCGCGTGGAGCTGCGCTATCTCTATGCCAGCCGGCTGGCGTGGAACTCGGCAGTGTCCGGGCCCGATACCAACCCCCACGTGTGGTACAGCGTCATCTACCAGTCGGCGACCGGCTTCACCAATGCCGAACTGCTCGAGCGCGTCGGGCTGGAGCAGGACCAGATCGAGCGGATCACTGCCGCAGACCGCAGGGAATGGAGCGGGACGCGCGACCGCACGATCCTGCGGACCACGCTCGAGGGCCTGCAGGCCGACGGGACGCTGCGGCGACTTGCCGAGCGGAACAAGGAACTGGTGCTCGACTACCTCGGGCAGGAAGGCCTGTTCGACGATGTCCCCCACGCGGTCGTCGACGTGGGCTGGCGCGGGACGCAGCACGACGTGCTGATTGAATTGCAGCGCGAACGCAGCGTCGCCCCGGCCTATGGGCTGTTCTTCGGGCTCGACCTCAGCGGCAGCCGGTGGGGGAGCCTGCGCAGCGGATTCTATTTCGATGCCCGCCGTCACGCCGCGGAAAACGCCGGCGAAGTCCATGACGGCCCGTGGGGCTACCAGCCCCCCCGCGTGCCCGAGGAACTGGGCAAGGTGGCCCCGCGCGAGCTCTATTCGCTGTTCGAAATGTTCTGCGCCGGCCGCGAGGGTTCGCTGCTCGGCTATCGCCGCGAGGACGGCCGCGTGCTCCCGGTCACCGATGCGCGCAGGCCGGCAGAGGTCCGGGCGTGGAACATCGACCGGGTCTACGAAACCGTCGCCGCCTTTGTCGCCAATGTCGACCTGGACGAGACGTCCTTCCTCAATGTCGACGTGAGGCCTGCCCTCGAACGCGTCGTCGACCTCCTGTGGCAGCGCCCGACGCGGCTCGAAGCCGAGGCCTGGGGCACCTTCCCGTGGGAACTCGGCCTCGGCAGCAGCCGGTGCACCCGCGATTTCGCCCCGCCCTACGATCACCGCTACATCGGCACGAAACTGGGGCTGGATGCGACGCTGAAGACCCAGTGGCCGGCGGCATCGCTGGCGCGCAGCAACCCTGTCATGCTTGCGTGCAAGACGCTGAAGGACGGATCGGCCTATCCGCGCCTGATCGGCAAGTCGAAGGCGGTAGTGAGACGGCTCGTGGGCTGAGGCAGCGCGGCCGCAGGGGGCGGATTGCCTTGGCGGGCGGAGCGGTTCATCCTGCCCGCCGTGAACCCTGCCGCAACCATCGCCCTGATGTTCCTGATCGGCTATTCCAGCCAGCGCAGCGGCGTCTGCATGGTGCGGGCGATGCGCGAGGTGATCGAGCGGCGGCGGGTGCACCGCCTCGCGGGCTTCCTCCTCGCCGCAGCGAGCGCGATGGTGGTGATGGGGCTCGCCAAGGCGCTCGGGGCCAGTCCGTTCATGACGATCCCTGGCGCCCCGCCCGACGCGCTGGCGGTCGCGGGCGGCGTGCTGTTCGGGCTCGGCTCGCTCGTCAACGGGCACTGCGCGCTGGGCACGCTCGCGGCGCTCACCGCCGGAGAGGTGTCCCGTCTCGCGACCCTCGCCGCGCTGTTCGTCGCCGCGCTGCTTCTGGGGCCGAGCATGTCGGGCGCGGCGCTGATGCTGCCGGAGCGCCCGGTGGTGATCTCGCCGCTTGCCCGCGACGCCGCCGATGCGCTGATCCTCGGAAGCGTGCTGTCGCTGATTTCGGCGGGCTATATCCATCGTCGTCTGCGCTGGAAGAGGCCGCGCGGCGGATGGTCACCGCTGATAGCCATGACCCTGATCGGCGCGGCATCGGGGTTGCTTTTCGCGCTCGACCGTCATTGGGTCTACACGAGCCGCATCGCGGAAATCGCTTACGGCAAGGCCTGGGCCCTGCCGGCGGTGGTCGGGCTGGCCGCACTGTTCGCCGGGATGACGATCGCGACGGTGGTCGCCGGCACCTTCCGGCTGCACACCGGCTCGTTCTCCCAATGGCTGCGCGCAGGCGGCGGCGGGCTGCTGATGGGCACCGGCGCGACGCTGGTGCCCGGCGGGAACGATGCGATGCTGTTCACCGGGGTGCCGCTGCTGCTGCCCAACCTGCTTGCGGGCTACGCGGCCTTCACCGCGACCTTGTTCCTCGCGTTGGCAATCCGGCGGCAGGCTGTGCCGACGGACGCCTGAACCTAGACGCCGAACAGCAGGCGGACGCCCACCACCAGCACCAACAGCGCGGTGAGCCAGCGGATCCATTGCTGCGGCAGCAGGCGGGAGGCCATCAGGCTGCCGACCTGCCCGCCGATCACCACCGCGAGCAGCAGCGGAAGCGCCGCGCCGATCGCCTGTCCGAACAGCGCGGGGCCGTTCTTGACCATCTGCCCGGCCAGCCCGAACAGTGAATTGACGAGGATGAACAGGCTGGCGGTTGCCGCGATCCCCCGCGCTTCGTGCCAGCGCACGATGTGCAGCAGGGGCGCAAGAAAGATCCCTCCTCCGATCCCCACCAGCCCCGCGAGATAGCCGAGCGGCGCGGCGGCGAGCGGCATGAGACGCGCGGCCCATGTCGGCGCGCCGCCGGCGCCCTCACGCACCGGCATCAGCATGGTGAGCGCGGTCAGAACGAGACTCCCGCCCAGAAGCATCAGGAAGGTCGCCTCCCTGATCGGGGTCAGGCCGCCGAGGAAGCTCGCCGGAGCGCCGAGGGCGACGATCACCAGCGCCTTCTTCCACGGGGTCACGCCGGCGCGGGCGAAGCGGATGCTTCCGCCCGTCACCACCACGATATTGCAGGCGAGGCTGACCAGCGGGATCAGCCGGTAGTCGAGGTCCGACAGCGCCAGCAGCGCCGAATAGGTCGATCCGCCGCCGAAGCCGACACTGGCATAAAGCAGCGCCGTCACCCCGAAGGCGAGCGCCAGCAGCACCGGAACCGCTCCGATCATCATTGCCCCCCGCTCTCAGGCGTCAGACGTTCTGGGAGGCGCCCACCGCACCGTGGCAATGCTTGTACTTGCTGCCCGAACCGCAGGGGCACGGCGCGTTGCGGCTGATATCGAGGTTGGCCCAGGGGTTTTCCGGGTTGGCCCCGCCCGGCCCGAACGCCGCGCGCGGGCTTCCCGCAAGCGAGCCGAACAGCTCGGGACGCAGTTCCGAACCGTCGCCATCGGCCGAGTTGTCGAGCCCGGTCAGCGGGTCGATATGGCCGGTGAGGAAGTCGGGCAGTTCCGGCAGGGCCTGCGGCGCGGGCTGTTCGATCCGCAGTTCGGCGCGGAACAGGATCTTGGTGACCTCCTCGCGCAGGGTATCGAGCATGGTCTCGAACAGGCCGAAGGCTTCCTGCTTGTATTCGTTGATCGGCTGCTTCTGGGCAATGCCGCGCATCCAGATCACCTGGCGCAGCGCATCGAGCGTGGCGAGGTGCTCCTTCCAGTGGTGATCGAGCTGGCGCAGCAGCACGTCCTTCTCGACGATCCGCCAGATCGAGGGGTCCGATGCCGTGACCTTCTCCTCCATCATCCCGTCGGTGAGCGCCCGCAGCTTCTCCTCGAGCAGTTCCGGCTCCACCTCATCCTCGGCGAGCCACTCGTCGTAGGGCGGCTGGAAGCCGAAGATCTCCTCGGTGCGCGCCTTGAGCTTCTCGATGTCCCACTGTTCGGGATAGGAGCCCGGCGGGCAGGCGGCGCCGACGATGGCGTTGATCGTGTCGTGGCGCATGTCGACCACCACATCGTCCACGGCTTCCGAATCCATGATCTCGGCGCGCTGTTCGTAGACCACCTTGCGTTGGTCGTTCATCACGTCGTCGTATTGCACGACCTGCTTGCGCATGTCGTAGTTGCGCGCCTCGACCTTCTTCTGCGCGGTCTCGATCGCCTTCGACAGCCACTTGGAACCGATCGCTTCCCCATCCGCGAGGTTCGAGTTCATCATCTTGGCGAACAGCGTGTCGGGGCCGAAGATGCGCAGCAGATCGTCCTCGAGGCACAGGTAGAAGCGCGAGAGGCCCGGGTCGCCCTGGCGGCCCGAACGGCCGCGCAGCTGGTTGTCGATACGGCGGCTTTCGTGCCGCTCGGTGCCGAGCACGAACAACCCGCCGGCCGCCTTGACGCGCTCCTTCTCCTCGGCGACTTCGGCGCGGATGCGGGCAATCGCCGCGTCGCGCTCGGGCCCCTCGGGTATCTCGGCGAGTTCGTCGTTGATGCGGAATTCGACATTGCCGCCGAGCTGGATGTCGGTCCCGCGGCCCGCCATGTTGGTGGCGATGGTCACAGCCCCGAAGCGGCCCGCCTGGGCGACGATGTGCGCTTCCTGTTCGTGGAAGCGGGCGTTGAGGACGGCGTGCTTCACGCCTTCCTTGTCGAGATACTGGCTGAGCAGTTCGCTCTTCTCGATCGAGACCGTGCCGACCAGCACCGGCTGGCCGATCTCCTGCTTTGCCTTGATCGCGCGGGCGATGGCCTGGAACTTGTCGGCGGTGTTCTTGTAGAACTCGTCCTCCTCGTCGATCCGCGCGACGGGCAGGTTGGTCGGGATCTCGACCACGCCGACCTTGTAGATGTCCCAGAACTCCGCCGCCTCGGTCGCCGCCGTGCCGGTCATGCCGGAGAGCTTGGGATACATCCGGAAGTAGTTCTGGAAGGTGATCGAGGCCAGCGTCTGGTTCTCGGGCTCGATCCGCACACCTTCCTTTGCCTCGACCGCCTGGTGAAGCCCGTTCGACCAGCGGCGACCATCCATCATGCGGCCGGTGAACTCGTCGATGATGATGACCTTGCCATCCTTGACGATGTAGTCGGTGTCGCGCTTGCGGGCGAAGTTGGCGACGAGCGCCTGATCGAGATGGTGGACGACCTGGGTGTTTTCGACATCGAACAGGTTGTCGGTGGCAAGCAGGCCCTTCTCGATGAGCAGCTTTTCGACCTCCTCCATTCCCTCCTCGGTGAGCTGCACGCGCTTCACCTTCTCGTCGATGTCGAGCCATTCCTTCGGGATTTCGCGCGCCACCTGATCGAGTGCGACGTAAAGCTCGGACTTGTCCTCGGTCGGGCCGGAGATGATCAGCGGGGTGCGCGCCTCGTCGATCAGGATCGAATCCACCTCGTCGACGATTGCGAAGTTGAAGGGGCGCTGCGCCATCTGCGCGCGCTCGTGCTTCATGTTGTCGCGCAGGTAATCGAAGCCGAACTCGTTGTTGGTGCCGTAGGTGATGTCGGCGTTGTAGGCGTCGCGCTTGTATTCCTCGGGCATGCCGGGGACGATCACGCCGACCGTAAGGCCGAGCCAGTTGTAGAGCCGCCCCATCTCGGCCGCGTCGCGCCGGGCGAGGTAATCGTTGACGGTAACGACATGGACGCCCTTGCCCTCGAGCGCGTTGAGATAGACGGCAAGGGTCGCCATCAGCGTCTTGCCTTCGCCGGTGCGCATTTCCGCGATCTCGCCGCGGTGGAGCACGAGGCCGCCGATCAGCTGCACGTCGAAGTGGCGCATCCCGAAGACGCGGACCGATGCCTCACGCACCGTGGCGAAGGCTTCGGGCAGGATGTCGTCGAGCTTGGCGCCGCCGTCGATCAGGGCGCGCAGCTTGGCCGTCTGGCCCTGCAGCTCCTCGTCAGAGAGCGCCTGAATCTGGGGCTCCAGCGCGTTGATCTGTGCAACGATCTTGCGCGCGGACTTGATGTAGCGGTCGTTAGACGAACCGAAGACCGATTTGACGATGGCATTGAACATGAAGGCAAACCTTTAATGCGCACGGCAGCCCGGCGGGCGGGCCTCTAGCGGGTTATGGAGGGTGGCGCGCGCGGGCTCGGCGGGTCCGACGCGCGCGGAAAGCACGGGGGGAAAGCTCGGGCGCGCCTATTCGTAGGCGCGTTCGATCCCCATCAGCACCGGCAGGCGCAGCGCCTCGGGCTCCGCCGGCGGCGGGCAGGCAGCCTCTGCCGCGCGGGTGGCGATGATCGTTGCGGGCGCGGGCTGGACCGCCACGCTTTCGCCCGCCATGTGCTCCGTGCCGCTTGCGGCGGCAACGCTGGACGAGCACGCCAGCGCCTCGGCCAGCGACGACGCCGCCGACGCTTGGGCCGTGCCGCCGATCGCGACAAGGCCGGTAAGCAGGGCCAGCAGGGCTAGGAGACGCCGGGTCATGGTCATGTGCAGATAGAGAATGGGTCGCGTTTCGTCCACCGGGTTTCGCGGATTTACTGCGCCGCGCCCCGGGCCTAGAGGCCACACCCATGCAGATCGACCGTTCCCCGCTCGCCCGCCCCTTCCCCCCCCTGCCCGCGATTGCTGGCGTGACGCTGCGCGTGGCCCGGGCGCGCTACAAGACATGGGACCGCTGCGACCTGACCTTCGCCGAACTCGCCGAGGGCACGAGCGCCGCAGGCGTGTTCACCAAAAGCGCCTGCGCTTCTTCCGAGGTCGAACTCGGACGCGAGGCAGTGAAGCTCGGGCGCGCGCGGGCGCTGATCGTCAATGCCGGCAACTCGAACGCCTTCACCGGCTGGCGCGGCCGCGCCGCTGTCGAGGCGATCCGGGCACAGGTCTCCGAGGCGCTGGGCTGCACGCTCGACGAGGTGTTCGTCTCCTCGACCGGCGTGATCGGCGTGCCGCTGCCGGTCGACAAGGCGCAGGCCGGGATCGCCGCCGCGCTCGAGGCCCCGGCCTGCGGATGGGAGGATGCGGCGAACGCGATCGGCACCACCGACACCTTCGCCAAGGGCGCGGGTGCCAGTGCCATGATCGGCCCGGTCCGGGTCGAGCTTGCCGGGATCATCAAGGGTTCCGGCATGATCGCCCCCGACATGGCGACCATGCTCGGCTATGTCTTCACCGATGCCGACGTCGCCCCGGCCTTTCTCCAGGAGGCGCTGGAGCGTGCCAATGACCAGACCTTTTCCTGCATCACCGTCGACGGCGACACATCGACCAGCGACACGGTGATGGTCTTCGCGACGGGCAAGGCGGGGAATGCGCGGATAGAGGGCTGGGACAGTCCGGGCGCGGATGCTTTCGCCGCCGCGCTCGCGGACGTGTGCCGCGAACTCGCGCAATTGGTGGTGCGCGACGGGGAAGGCGCGCGCAAGTTCGTCACCATCCGCGTGTCGGGCGCGGCCAGTGACGCAAGCGCCCGCCGCATCGGCCTTGCCGTCGCCAACTCGCCGTTGGTCAAGACCGCCATCGCCGGCGAGGACGCCAACTGGGGCCGCGTCGTGATGGCGGTGGGCAAGGCGGGCGAACCGGCCGACCGCGACCGGCTCTCGATCGCCTTCGGCGGCGTGTGGGCGGCGCGTGACGGCGTGCCGGTCGAGGACTACGACGAGGCGCCTGTGGCCGCGCACCTCAAGGGCGAGGAAATCGACATCGCCGTCGACCTCGGGCTCGGCGAAGGCCGCGCCACGGTGTGGACCTGCGACCTTACCCATGGCTACATCGCGATCAACGCGGATTACCGGTCTTGAGCGCGCTCGACGACGAAATCCGCGATCTGATGCGCTTTGCCGCGCAGCGTTCGATGCTGCCGCGCTTCCGCAATCTGGCTGCGGGCGAAGTCGAGATGAAGGGAGCGGACGATCCCGTCACCGTGGTCGACCGCGAGGTGGAGGCCTTTCTCACCGAGGCGCTGACGAAGCTCGCCCCCGGCGTTGCCGTCGTCGGCGAGGAGGCAGTGCACGCCGACAAGGGCGTGCTCGATCACCTCTCCGGCCAGTGCTGGATCATCGATCCGCTCGACGGCACAGCGAACTTCGCCGAGGGCAAGGAGCCTTTCGGCATCATCGTCGCGCTTGCCGACGCGGGAGAGGCTGTCGCAGGGTGGATCTACGATCCGGTGAAGGACCGCTTCTGCCATGCCCGTCGCGGCGAAGGGGCTTTCGTGAACGGGACGCGCATCACGGCCCGCACCACCGGGCAAACACCGCCCGTCACCGCCGTCAGCCGCATCTTCCTAACCCCCGAGCAATCCGCAATGGTCGATGCGAAGCTCGCGCCCCACTATACCCTCGTCGACATTCCCCGCTGCGCAGCCGAGCAGTATCCGCGCCTTGCCCTGGGGGAAAACGACATCTCCAGCTTCAAGCGCACCCTCGCATGGGACCACGCGGCGGGCGTGCTGTGGCTGAACGAGGCGGGCGGCAAGGCGGCGCGGCTCGACGGCAGCGCCTACCGCGTCGACCAGCATGACGCGCCCGGGCTGGTGGGCGCGTCAAATCCGGCGATCTGGGACGAGTTCGTCGCGCGGGTGCTGGGCTGACCTTACATTACACCGCCACAGCTGATAACAGCGGCGCGCCCCGCACCAGGGGTGCAACGACAGGAGGCCGCCATGGCATGCAAGACCAACAACCCTGCCGACCTGCCCTGCTTTCGAGCGAACGTCCAAGCGGCGTAAGGGCTTCCCCAGCGAGACACGCGTCAAGCGCGGCCTGCGCTTTGTCCATGGCGACAAGGAACTGGTCGAGAAACTCGGCCGCAAAGACCTCTGCCCCTGCGGCTCGGGCAAGTGCTTTCAGGCGGTGTTGCCTCGCATCGGGCCGGTTTCGACGGGGCCGAACGCCATGATTACTGCCGGTGAAGAAGGGGGCGCCAATACGGCGCCCCTCGAACTCAGAGCTCGCTTTCGAGCCAGGCCTTGAGCGCGCCCTTGGGCGCGGCGCCGAGCTTCTGGGCGACGGGCTGGCCGTTCTTGTAGAGCACCATCAGCGGGATCGACTGCACGCCGATGGCCGTCGGCGTGTCGGTGTTCTCCATGATGTCCATCTTGGCGATCACGACCTTGCCGGCGAGCTCGTCGCTGATTTCCTCAAGCGCGGGTGCGATCATCTTGCAGGGGCCGCACCAATCCGCCCAGAAATCCACCAGCACGGGGGTGTCGCTGTCCAGCACGTCGGCCTTGAAGCTCGCATCGGTCACGTTGACGGTCGCCATCATCTGTCTCCTTTTGCCGGAGCATAGGAGCGCCGGTCACGGAAATGCAATCTAGTGAGCGCGGCTTTTCACTCAATATCGGGCAGCGGCAAGGATTGCTGCGGGGTCTGCAAGGCGTGCTTGTGCGCCGCGATCACCTCGGGCGCGATTTCGAACAGCACCGGAGCGTGGGTGTAGAGCACCCCTGCCCGCACCGTGCGGCCCGGATGGATCGCCTCCAGCGCGGCGACATAGGCGGCCATCTGCCGCAGGGTCGAAAGCGGGATTTCCTCGGCACTGCCAGGCGGGCGGCGGGTGGTCTTGAAATCGACCACGGTGATGGAGGTCTCCCCGATCAGCAGGCGATCTGCGGTGCCGGCGACCACCACTCCGTCCACCGTTGCAGCCAGCGGCACCTCGGCGAGCGCCCCGGGAGAGAACAGCACGGCAAAATCGGGATGGTCGAGCACGCCGAGGGCAGCGGCCAGCATCTCCTCGCGCGCGGATTCTTCAAGGTCGGACGCCTGCCGTGCCAGCCACGCGCGCGCCGCCTCAGCCCGCCCATGCGCAGGGACATCGGGCAGGCGTTCGAGCAGCGCGTGGATCAGGCTCCCGCGCCTTGCGGCATCGCGCGCAGCCTCGGGCGGGAGCGGCGGCGCGGCGGCCGTGTCCTCGCCCGCCGACGACGGCGCCAGCGGGCGCGGCGGGCGTGGCTCGGGGCCGATCGGGGTGGTCACCCAGCCCGGGAGCGAAATCGCCTGCGCGGGCTGCGGCGCGGCGTCGGCGTCGGGCACCAGCGGGCCGGCACGCTCACCCCATTCCTGGCGCCAGTGCCAGACCGGATCGGACAGCTCCTCGCCCACGAACAGCGGCGCGAGGCGGGCATACCAGCTGTCCTCGTGGGGGACGCCCTTCTTTGCCTCGTTCTTGTTGAGCGATCCGCCGATGAAGAGGGCCTCCTCGGCTCGGGTCAGGGCGACGTAGAGCAGCCGCCAGTGTTCCTGCAGCGCGGCGGCCTTCTTCGCCTCCTCGGCCTCGGCGATGCGGCCCTTGCGCTCCTCCTTGCCCAGCGGCGGGAGCGGCACCTCGCGCTTGCGGTCGCCCGCGAGGCCGAAGGGATCGTCCTCCAGCGAAAGATCGCCCGGATCGCCGGGGGCGCCGGTCGCATCGGCGAGGATCACGATCGGCGCCTGAAGGCCCTTGGAGCCGTGCACCGTCATCACCCGCACCTGCCCGCCCCCGCCGCCGGAATCGCGCTTGAGATCGCCCGTCCCGGCATCGAACCAGGCGATGAAGCCCGCAAGGCTCGGCCAGTGTTCGGCCTCGTAGGAGAAGGCGGCGTTGATCAGCTCGTCGAGCGGATCATTGGCCTCGGCCCCCAGCCGCTCGACCAGCCGCGCGCGGCCCTGCCACGGGCCGGTCAGCAGCCAGGCGATCAGCGCCTGCGGGGTCTGGTAATCGGCGCGGCGGAGCAGATCGCGCAGCCTCTCGGCCGTGGCGGCAACCTCCGGCGGCGCATCCTTGCGGCGCAGGTGATCCCACAGCCGCACCTTCTCCGGGCGCGGGACATGGGCGAGAATATCGTCCTGAGTCCATCCGATCAGCGGCGAGGCGAGCAGGGAGGCAAGGCTGAGGTCGTCCTGCGGCTGCGCGGCGAAGCGCAGCGCGGCGAGCACATCGCGCACCGCCAGCGGCGCGCCCAGTCGCAGCCGGTCGACCCCCGCGACCGGCACGCCCTTGGCATAGAGCTTGGCGACGATCTGGGCGGCGAGCTCCTTCCTCTGGCGGACCAGCACCATGATGTCCCCCGCCCGGGCATAGCGGTGCGTACCCTTGGCGAGGACGAAGGGATCCTCGAGGCTGACCCAGCGGCGCACCTGTTCGGCGATGCGTTCGGCAAGCAGCGTGTCGTGGCGCGGCAGCCAGTCGCGCTCGCCAGCCTCCTCGGCCTCGTCGTCTTCTGCCTCGCTTTCGGCCTTCTCGGGCACGACCGGCGGCCACAGGGTGACGAGTCCGGGCCGCTCGGCCCCGACATGGGGCGCAGGCGCGCGGTCTAGCCCGAAGGCGGGGAAACCCAGCAGGTCGATCATGCGGTTGACGAACCCGAGAACGATGTCGGCAGTGCGGAACGACTGGCCGAGATCGAGATCCTGCCAGCCCGGCGCACGGCGGTTGACCCGACCTGCGGCGATCCCCTCGCGCGCGGCGGTGATGCGGGCGTGGACGCGGCTCTTGGCGCGGGCGAAGTTCTCCGGGCTGGTGCCCTGGAAGCCGAAGATCGCCTGCTTGTAATCGCCCACGGTGAAGATCGTGCGCAGCTTGTCCCCGCGCGCGCCTTCGCCCGAGAAGAAGTCGTCGATCAGCGCCTCGACGATGTCCCACTGGCTCTGGTTGGTGTCCTGCGCCTCGTCGATGAGGATGTGGTCGAAATGGCGGTCGAGCTTGTAGCGGATCCAGTCGGCGGCCTCGGCCTCGCCGAGCAGGCTTGCGGCCTTGCGGATCAGGTCGCCGAATTCGAGCAGGCCCTCGCGGGCCTTCCTCGTCTCCCAGCGGAGCGCGAAGGCGCGGCCGATCTCGAGCGCGGATGCGACGATGTCGGCGCAGGCGACGAGCGCGCGGCGATCCTCGTATTCGCGCAAAGCCTCGGCGATGTCCTCCTGCCGGCGGGTGAAGAGCGGATCGAGCTTGGCCGCACCCTCCATCTTGCGCGGCTCGCCGTCTTTCTTGAGCAGCGTCTCGCGAAAGCGCGATGCCTCCCCCACCCGCGCCGGGAGATCGAGCGACAGCCAGTGGCGCACGAAGGCGGCCGCCTCCTGGCCGGTCTTGGCCTTCCAGCCCTCGAGCGCGGGTAGCAGCGCCAGCAGGATATCGTCAGGAAACAGATCGCGATGGAGCACCTCGCTTGCCCATTCCTCGCCCGCATCCGCCGGCATCCCGAGCGTCTGGCGCACCCGCGCAATCATCGGCGATTGCCAGCTGCCCGGGCCTTTCCACAGGTCCTGGGCGTCGGCAGCGCGCATCAGCCACCCATGCAACGCGGAGGGATCCTTGCGGGTGGTAAACAGCCGGATCCCATCCAGCACCGCCACGTCATGCGTCCGCTCGGCCTCCTCGACGAGGTCGGTCAGCACCTCGCGGGCGAGCAGTTCGCGGCTGCGATCGTCCATTACCCGCGTGCCGGGGGCAAGGCCCGCCTCCTCGGGGAAATTGCCGATCAGGAACTGCGCGAAGGCATGGATGGTGTCGATCCTGAGCCCCCCGCCGGGGCAGTCTAGCACGCTCGCGAAGAGGCTGCGGGCGCGCTCGCGGGTCGCCGGATCGTTCGGCGCGCCGAGATGGCCGAGCTCCTCGAACAGCTTTGTCTCGGGCAGCCGCACCCAGCGCGCCAGCACCGCGTTGATGCGGTTCGCCATCTCCGCCGCGCCCGCCTTGGTGAAGGTGAGGCAAAGGATCTGCGATGGCGCCACATCCTCGCGCAGCAGCAGCCTGAGCACGCGGGCGGAGAGCACCTGCGTCTTGCCCGTCCCCGCAGAGGCGGAGAGCCAGACGTTGTCTTCCGGGTCCGCCGCAAGCAGCTGGTTGCCCGCCAAAGGAAAAACGAGACCGCCCCCGCCGCTCATGCTGCGCCTCCGCCAGTGCTGCTGTCAGGTCCGCTCATGCGCACCAGCCATTCCTCGAGCCGCATCAACTGGTCGTATTCGTTGTAGCCCTTGTAATCGGGGTTTTCGCGCGCGGTGAAGGGATCGGTGCCCCTGATGAAGCGGGAGATCGCCAGCGCCAGCTTGTCGGCATGGAAGGGGAGATAGTCCCCGGGCTCTATGCCGGTCCGGGCCTTATCGATCCGCATCGGCGTCTCGCGAAAGCCGAAGCCCTCTTCCTTCCTCGCCTTGCCGAGCGACCAGTATTCGAAACGGGTCGCCTCGCCCGTCACCACCTGGCCTGTCTTTTTGTTCGAAAACCGACCCTCCTGCGCGATCAGCCCCAGCAGCCCGAGTTGCAGCGCATAGCCGGCGGTCACCTGCGTCTTGGACGGCGGGGCGCCGGTCTTGTAATCGACGATCGCGAGGCTGCCGTCGGCGAGCCGGTCGATCCGGTCGGCGCGGCCGATGATGCGCACGCCGTCGAACGTCATCTCGCCGTCGATCTCGGTGGCCAGCACCTCGCGCCCCTGTTCGGCAGCATCATCGGCGATCATCCGCTCGAAGCGTTCCATCGCGGAGATCAGTCGCGGTTGCCACAGCGCGCGGAACAGGGGGTGGACGCGCTTTTTCTCGAAATGCGCCGCGGCAAAGGGCGCGAGCGCGAGGCCGGGCTCTGTCGCCTTGGCCTTGTGCCATGTGTCGAGGATGTCGTGCACCAGCGTGCCGCGCAACGCGGGATCGCTGAAGGGATCGGCGGCGAGCGGATCGAGCTGACGCAGGCCGAGGATCGCCTGGGCGTAGAACTGGTAGGGATCGCCCAGCAGCCGGTCGAGCGCGGTCACGCGGATCGGCACGTCGCGCAGGGCCGCCGAAGGCTCCGGCGCCGGACGGGGATACTTATCGGCGGGCGGACGCTGGCGGTCGAGATGCGGGAGCAGCGCCGGCACGGTGAACTCGAGGTGCTCGCGCTCGAGGTCGTCGCCAAGCAGCGCCTCTACCCTGAGCAGGAAGCGCGAGGGCAGCGTCGGCCCCTCGGCATCGCGCAGGGAGCGCGAGAGCACCACCTGCGGCGCGCCCATCGCGCCTGCAAGGTCATGCGCGGCGAGCCCGATCCGGAACTCCGCGCCCGGCACGCCCATCGCCCGCAGGATCGCCGGTGCCAGCAGCGCGTCGGCACCCGGCGCCTGCGGCCAGGACCCCTCGTTGAGCCCGGCGCAGATCACCAGATCGGCCCGCGCCATGCGCGCCTCGAGCAGGCCGTAGATGGCGACGCGCGGGTGCCCGCCGTAGCCGGGGCGCACCGCCACGGCCTCCATCTGGTCGCGCAGCACGCCGGCGAGGTCGGCGGTCTCGATCATGGTTCCGAGGCTGGCCGCCATCCCGCGCAGTTCCTCGACCATCTGGCCGAGCGCGCGCCCGTCCTCGCGCTCCCAGATCGCGGTCCGGGCGAAGGCCTCGGCGGCAGCCGAGAGCCGCGCCAGCGCCTCGGCAAGGGGGATGTCCTGCGGCCAGTCGGCAAGTGGAGCGATCAGCGCCTCGGCCTCGTCCCACCACGCGCCGATCTTTGCCTTGCCCGCGATCTCGCGCAGCGGCTCCAGCCCCGGGGCAGGCGACGGCCCGCGCAAGGCGCGGTCGAAGACGCGCAGGCCGGTGAGCCATTCACGCCGCGCGCCGTCGTCCCATGCGCGCACCAGCGGATGGCCGAAAGCGGCGACAAGGCTGGCGGGATCGGGCCCCTTGGCGGCGATCTCGGCGAGCAGGCCGAACAGCCGCCCGGCCGGGGTCAGCGCCAGCGGACGACCTGCGGAATCGTCCGCGGCGATGTTCCAGCGTTCGAGATGCTGCACCACCCGTCGCGCAAGGCCGCGGTCGGCCGCGACCACGGCGATGCGCTTCGCCGGCTGTTCGAGCGCCTGCCGCACGAGCAGGGCAATCGCCTGAGCCTCCTCCTCGATCGCGGCGCAAGTCATCAGCCGCACCCCGTCTAGCCGGCGCCTGTCGGCATCGAGCCCGACCCAGGCGCGGCTCGCCTGCGGGGGGAGGAATAGCGACGAGATGGCGCGGCTGCGCGCGGGCTCGGCGGCGGTCATCCCCCGGCGGTGCCAAGGCTGTACCTCGGCGCGGTTCACGCCCATGCGGTTGAGCAACAGCTTGAGGTGATACTGGGGATGGGTCACCGCGTCCGCGGCGCCGAACACCGGACCGCCCGGCTCGGCAGCGGCTCCCGCGAGGCCCAGTTCGTCCCACGCGGCGTCATCCATCGCAAGATCGCAGTCGGGCAGCACCACCGCGCCCTCGGGCAGCTCGGCCACGACCCGCAGCAGCCGCGCGAGCGCGGGGGCGGCGCTGGTCACCCCGGCAGCGATCACCGGATGGGGCGGCGGCACCTCCTTCCAGCGGCGCGCGGCGTGGTCGAACAGCAGATTGCGGCGTGTGGCGGCATCGACCTCGCCGCGCTGCGCCAGTTCCGCCTGCCAGCGGGCGGCGACCCGCGCGAACAGGCGGATCGCGCGTTTCCAGTGTTCGGCCAGTTCGGCCACGCTGTCGAGCACCGCATCGCCCAGCAGGTCGGCAACGGTCTTCTCCTCGACCAGCAGGCGGTCGATGGTGCGCGCCATCTCGCGCGCGAGATTGAGCCGCGCGCGTCCGGGGAGCGCATCGAGACCCTCGGCCGCGCGCTCCTCGGCAATCAGGCGGTCGAGCGTCAGCCAGCGGCGCACCGGATCGCAGGCCGGGGGGATGTCGGTCGCCCCCAGCGGATCGAGGGCAGGCCCCAGCTTCTCGTCGAGATCGAGATCGCCCACCGCGATCATGCGCGGCATGAGCAGCCCGCCCATGCCGTTCTCGCCCGCATGGCGGATGAAGGCCTCGGACAGGGTCCGCGCGGCACGGCTCGAAGGGACCAGCAGGGTCAGGCGGGCAAGGCCGAAGCCGTCCTCGCGGTAGCGGGGCACCAGTCCGGCAACCAGCGCATCGGCAAAGCCGCGATGCGCGGCGATCGAGCGGACACGCGGACCGGTGCGGCGCGGCTCAGCCACCCGTCAGCGCCTCCTCGGTCGGGCGGATCGCCTGCGGCGTGCCGACCTCGAACCACAGGCCGGTGAAGCTGATGCCGTAGAGCCGTCCCTCGGCCATCGCGCGGTTCCAGAGGATGTTGGTCGAGAAAGGTCCCTCCGGCGCATCGCGCAGCAGGCGGTGGCTGACGAGCTGGATGCCGGTGTAGATGAAGGGCGCGATACGCCCGTCGCGGCGGCGCGAAAGGCGGCCCATGGGATCCATGTGGAAATCCCCGGGCCCCTGGAAGTTCAGCGCCCGGGCGTGCGGAACGACGAGCAGCAGCGCGTCCATCGCCTCGGGATCCCAGCGGCGCGAGAGATCGTGGAAGGCGCTCTTGGGCCCGTCGAGCCAGATGTTGTCGGCATTGAGCGCGAAGAAGGGATCGGGCAGCTGCCCCAGCGCCTTCACCATCCCGCCGCCCGTCTCGAGCAGCAGCGCACGCTCGTCCGAGACGCTGACCTGCGGGACCTTGCGCGCAAGCACGTGGGCCTCGAGCGCGTCGGCGAGATAGTGGACATTGACCACGGCCCGAGCGATTCCCGCCTCGGCGAGGCGATCGAGCGCATGGTCGATCAGCGCCTTGCCCGCCACCCGCACAAGCGGCTTGGGCTGGCTGGCGGTGAGCGGCCGCATCCGCTTGCCGAGCCCGGCAGCGAGAATCATCGCGGTATCGGAGGCGAGCGCGGTCACGCCGCGAAGGCCCCGTTCGCCGCGCGCAGATCGGCGGGGATGTTCGCATCGAACCATTCCGCGACCGACGCGAGCGCGGGGTGCGCCAGATCGCGTTCAAGCGCCGCCCAGACGCGCGGGATCATGGCGAGATAGCGCGGCTTGCCGTCCCTCCGGTCGAGGCGGGTGAAAATTCCCACGATCTTGGCGTTCCGCTGCGCGCCGAGCGTGGCGTAGTCGGCCAGGAAATCCTCGCCAGCCCCGCCCGCATGGTGCGCGTAGTGGACCAGCATCGCTGTCTCGAGAGCGACATCGACATCGCGCCGCGCGTCCTGGAGGAGCGAGACGAGATCATAGGCCGGATGGCCCACCAGCGCGTCCTGGAAGTCTATCAGCCCCTGCGGCGCCCCGGCCTTGCCGCCGAGCAGCATGATGTTCTCGGCATGGTAGTCGCGCAGCACGGTGACACCGGGATTCTGTCGCGCGAGAACGGGGGCAAGCACCTCGGCCCATGCGGCTGTGTAGCCTTCGGCGTCGACGGTAAGCCCCTGTGCCGGGCACCACCATTCGGTGAGCAAGGCCGCCTCGCGCTGGTACACCGCGAGGTCGTATGGCGCGAAGGGCCCGGGCGGCAGGCGGTGCAACGCCGCCAGCGCCTCGACTGCGGCCTCGTAGGCCGTGCGCTCCTCGCCCGGATGGGCATCGAGCCAGTCGCGCATCCGATCATTGCCGAAATCCTCGGTCAGCACCCAGCCCGCCTCCGGCTCGGCGGCGAGGATCGCGGGGGCGCGCATCCCGCCGGCGTTCAGCCAGTGAGCGACATGGAGGAAAGGTGCCGGATCCTCGTGCGGCGGCGGCGCGTGCATCAGCATGGCGCTGTCGCCACCGCGCAGCAGCCGGAAATAGCGTCGGAACGAGGCATCGCCCGGCAGCGGCTCTATCGTGGCGTCGCCCCACCCGGCACGGGCGACGAATTCGGCAAGTCCTTCGGGAAGCGAGATCATGGCAAGCGCCCTACCCAATCCGCCCCGCCCCGGGCAATCGCAATCCGCCCGCCTTCCCCGTTTTGTCCGGCAGGCTCCAGCGTGACCGAAAGGCAGCCCGGCTCATGGGCGAAATCGCCTGCGTTTCCGGGCCATTCGGCGATCAGCACCGCGCCCTCGCGATAGTCGTCGAGACCGATCTCGGCGAGTTCGCACGGGTCTTCGAGGCGGTAGAAATCGGCGTGCACCACGGGCAGGCGCAGCGGCGGGGCGGCGTATGTCTCGATGATGGTGAAGGTCGGCGAAGGCACCTCGCCTTGATGCCCCAGCGCGGCGAGGATTGCGCGGGCGAGCGTTGTCTTGCCGGCGCCGAGACCGCCCTCGAGGGCGATCACGTCGCCCGCCCGCAGGGCTGCGGCGATGCGCGCGCCATAGGCCGCCATCGCCGCCAGATCGGGAAGCGTCTCGCGCGTGGCCGTCACGGCAACCTGATGGTGGCGGTCGTGCCCGCGCCCTTGCGGCTCGCGATGTCGAGCGTCCCGTCATGGGCCGCGATCAGCTGCCGCGCGAGCGGGATGCCAAGCCCGGTGCGCCGCTCCGGTGCTCCCTCGCCGCGCGGGACAGTGCCGCCGGCGGCTCGGGCGAGTTCCTGCGAGGTCATGCCGCGGCCATTGTCGGCTATGCCGATCTCGACGGCATAATCCGCCCCTTCGGGCGCCTTCCTGATCTCGATCACGATCCGCCCTCCCTCGGGCGTGTGAGCGATGGCATTGTCGATCAGATTACCCACCGCACGGCCCAGCTGGCGCGGATCGGCCGAGATGATCCGCCCGCGCCGCCCCTTGAGATCGAGGCTCAGTCCGGCCGCGATAATCGCTGCCTCGCGCTCGCGCACCAGCGTGGTGAGGAAGTCGAGCACGTCGAGCCGCTCCTTGCGGATCGGCAGCAGGCCGGCCTCGCTCTGCGAAAGGTCGAGCACGTTCTCGACCTGCTCTGTCAGACGCTCGACGGCGGCGAGGATCGCATCGACATACTCCCCTGCCTGTGCCGGGTCGCTCGCCACGCCGCTCTTGAGCAGCTCGGCATAGCCGCCGATGGTCGTCAGCGGCGTCCGGAATTCGTAGCTCATGTTGGCGAGGAAGCGCGCCTTCACCGCGTCGGCCTCCTCAAGCGCCTCGGCGCGTTCGCGCAGGGCCTGCTCGGCCTTCTGCGAGGCGGTGATGTCGAGCACGGTGAGGAGTCCGTTTCCGTCCGGCAGCGGGATGCCGGCAAAGCGCAGGGTGCGCCCGTCGGCCAGTTCCACCCGGCCCTCCTTCTCGCGCCGGTCGAGCGTCGCTGCCCGCACCGCCGCCCCGATCAGGCTCGCCTCCTCGGGGCGCACGAGGTTGCGGCCGATCGCGCTCAGCAGTTCATCGGCGCTGGGGTGCTGGTCGAGAAGCTCGCCCGACAGGCCCCAGGTGCCCGCGAAGCTGCGGTTCCAGAGCTGGACCGATCCGTCGGGCGCAAAGATCGCGAGCGCCTCGAACAGGCTGTCGAGCGTCGCCGTGCGGGTCCGCAGCAGCGTGTCGCGCACGGCGGAGAGCGCGAGGCTTTCGGTGCGGTCCTCGGTGATAAGCACCAGCCCACCATCAGGCAACGGCTGCGCAACGACCCGCAGATGAGTGCCACCAGGGAGGGGCCAGGCCTCCTCGATGCTCGCCTGCATCCCGAACCATCCGCCACGCTCGCGCCGCCATTCGGGGAAATCGCGCACTTCCGGCGTACGCCCGCGCTCGCGCGCTTCGGCGAGGAAGCGGTCGAAGGGCGTGAGCGCCTCGATCGCCTCGTCGGTGAGGCTGAACAACCGGCGGAACGGGCGGTTGGCGAAGGTCAGGCGTTCGTCGGCATCGAACAGCGCGACGCCCACCGACAGCTGGTCGAGCAGCGCGCGCTGGGCATCGCGGAAAGCGCGGAACTCGCGCGCGACCTGCTGCTGCTCCTCGATGTCGATCGCATAGCCCGCCACGCCCTCTTGGCCGAGTGGAAGGTCGGAGACGCGCAAGGTGCGCCGCGCGCCGTGGATCGTGGCCGCGACGATGCGTTCGGACTTGTCCTGGCTCTGGAGCGTCGAGCGCGCGATGTCGGCGGGCGAGCGGCCGTCCTCTGGCTCGAGCAGCTCGATCTGGCCCTGGACCACCTCGGCCGCGCCCATCGCGCCCACAGCGTCGACATAGGCCTGGTTGACGAGCTGGAGCTTCAGATCGGCATCGCGGAACCACATCGGCATCGGCGCAGCCTCGATCAGACCGACGAGCGCGGCGAAGTCTCCCGTCGCGCGCGCGGCAGCGGCACGCAGGCGCGCCATCTCGCCGTGGCTCTCGGTGAAATCGAACACCCACACCAGCGCCGCCCCGCCCGGCGAGACCTGCGGATCGGCGAGCGTGCCGTAGAGCGCGAGGCTGCGCTGCGAATTCGGCAGATTGAGCGCCATGCGGAAGGGCGCGGCGCTTTTCTGGGTTGTCTGGATCTTCGCCCACAGCTGGTCGAGCTGCGCCTGAGCGAGCCCCCCGCCCTTGGGGCTGCCGGGCGTGGCGGCGAGTTCCGAGAGGTATTTGGGCATCGCCGCCAGCCCGAGCATTCGCGCGAGCCGGTCGGGCGCCTCGATCCGCCCGTCGACCCGCACCAGCAGCGGCAGCGCAGGCGCGACATCGAGCAGCGTCTGCATCCGCTTGAGGCTGGTGCGCATCGCCTTGGCGCGCCCGACGCTGCGGTTCGCGCGCAGCACGACCAGCGCCGCGCCCGCCGCCCATGCGGCGAGCACCAGCGCGATCAGCACCAGCGAAAGTGGCGAGATGTCCATCGCTCAACCGCTATGCGCGCGCGCGCGCCAGCGCAACGGTGATGAACCCGCCCGCCCCCAGCCCCGTAACAAAACGGGGCGGAGCGGGCGGTTCGCAGCATCAGTAGCGGTAGTGGTCGGGCTTGAACGGCCCCTGTGCCGGCACGCCGATGTAATCGGCCTGCTTCTGGCTGAGCTGGGTGAGCTTCACGCCCAGCTTCTCGAGGTGGAGCGCCGCCACCTTCTCGTCGAGATGCTTGGGCAGGACGTAGACGTCGTTGTCGTATTCGTCCGACTTTGTGAACAGCTCGATCTGGGCAAGCGTCTGGTTGGTGAAGCTCGCGCTCATCACGAAGCTCGGGTGACCGGTGGCGCAGCCGAGGTTCACGAGGCGGCCCTTGGCGAGGACGATGATCGACTTGCCGTCCGGGAAGGTCACGAGGTCGGTACCTTCCTTGATCTCCTTCCACTCGTAGTTGGAAAGCGCGGCGATCTGGATCTCGCTGTCGAAGTGGCCGATGTTGCAGACGATCGCCATCGGCTTCATCGCCATCATGTGATCGGCGGTGATAACGTCCTCGTTGCCGGTGGCGGTGACGAAGATGTCGGCGCGCTTGACGGCGTCTTCCATCGTGACGACCTCGAAGCCGTCCATCGCGGCCTGGAGCGCGCAGATCGGGTCGATCTCGGTGACCATCACGCGGGCGCCGCCGTCACGCAGCGAAGCGGCCGAGCCCTTGCCGACATCGCCGTAGCCCGCGACGCAGGCGACCTTGCCGGCGAGCATCACGTCGGTCGCGCGGCGGATCGCGTCAACCAGCGATTCCTTGCAGCCGTAGAGGTTGTCGAACTTCGACTTGGTGACCGAGTCGTTCACGTTGATCGCCGGGAAGGGAAGCTTGCCCTGCTTGGCGATCTGGTAGAGGCGCATCACGCCCGTGGTGGTTTCTTCCGAGACGCCCTTGATCGCCTTGACGGTCTTGGTGAGGTAGCCGGGCTTGGCGGCGATGAAGGCCTTGAGCGCGCGCTGGAACTCGATTTCCTCGGCGTTGGTCGGCTCGCCCATTTCCTCGCCCGCTTCGAGGCGCGCGCCCCACAGCGCGAACATGGTGGCATCGCCGCCATCGTCGAGGATCATGTTGGCGGTGAGGTCCGGATCGGCTTCCGACGACCAGTCGAAGATGCGGCCGACATAGTCCCAGTAATCGGCCAGCGTCTCGCCCTTGATCGCGAACACCGGAATGCCGCGTTCGGCGATCGCTGCGGCGGCGTGGTCCTGGGTCGAGAAGATGTTGCAGGTCGCCCAGCGCACTTCCGCGCCGAGCGCCACGAGGGTCTCGATCAGCACGGCGGTCTGGATCGTCATGTGGAGCGAGCCGGTGATGCGCGCGCCCTTGAGCGGCTGCGAGGCGCCGTATTCCTCGCGCAGGGCCATGAGGCCCGGCATCTCGGTTTCGGCGATCATGATCTCGTCGCGGCCGAAGCGGGCGAGGGCGATGTCCTTGATGACATATTCGTGGGTCGGGGCGGCAGCGAGGGTGGCCATCTTCTATGTCTCCTATGCACAGATACGCACCCGCGACGGCGGGGGTTCTGCTTTTGCGCCTTGCCCCCTAGCGGTCCGCAGCCCCGGAGGCAAATATAAACTTATCTTTATATGTCTATTTGTTGCCCCCCGGCCAAGTGCGGGCTAGAGAGCCCGGACAATTCCCGCACAGGCAAGGATGCACCCCAAATGACGATTTCCGTTGGCGACAAGATCCCCGAAGTCACGCTGGTCAAGGCCACCCCGGAAGGCCCGCAGGCCGTGAAGTCCTCCGAATATTTCGCCGGCAAGAAGATCGCGCTGTTCTCGGTCCCCGGGGCCTTCACCCCGACCTGCTCGGCCAAGCACCTGCCCGGCTTCGTCGAGAAAGCGGGCGACCTCAAGGCCAAGGGCGTCGACGAGATCGTCGGCACCGCGGTCAACGATGCCTTCGTGATGGGCGCGTGGAACAAGGCGCAGGGCTCCGACGACATCACCATGCTGGCCGACGGCAATGCCGAATTCGTCAAGGCGATCGGCCTCACCATGGACGGCTCGGGCTTCGGCATGGGCACGCGCGGCCAGCGCTTCTCGATGGTGATCAACGACGGCGTCGTCGAACAGCTCAACGTCGAGGAACCGGGCGACTTCAAGGTTTCGAGCGCCGACCACCTGCTCGGCCAGCTCTGAACCGGCAGAGCCTCCCCGTTGCCCGGCAGCGGGGAGGCATCCCGGAGGGCGCTTCAGACAAAGCGCAGGCGGATCGCCTCCGGCCGGGCCGCGCGGTCGGCCAGAATGACCGCAATGAACAGGATCACGGCGCCCCCTTCGAGCGCCTCCTCGAGGTTGGCGAGCAGGCGATAGGCGCCGCTGCGCAGGACCTCCTCCGAACCCGCACCGATCGCGCCCGCCGCCATCTCCATTCCGATCGCACCCGTCAGGAAGGCGGCTGCGGAAACCAGCAGCCATGTCCGCAGCCGGGGCGGGAATGACTGGATGAAGGGGATGAACAACAACAGCCCCGCCGCACAGGCGAACATTGCGGGGATCACCCAGGCGAAGTGCAGCAACCCGCTGGTGCCGAGCCCGGCTGTCAGGCGCCCCGAAAGCGCCTCGTGGACCGAACAGGCCTCATCCGCCGACAGGGCGAGAAAGATCGCGGCGAGCAGAGCCCAGTGAAACCGCAGCCGGTCGCCCGCGGCCTGCTTTTCCAGCGCAACCACGCCGCAGACAAGTGCCGCGCCCGCCAGCAGCAGGGTGGAGAACCAGGTATAGATGCCCGTCTCCACCTCGACGTCGAGCATCCAGACGCGGTCGCCAAGCAGCCCCAGGGCCGCCATCGCATCCTGAACCACGCTCGCCCCGATCAGCACCGCCCAGAACGCCAGCAGGGTGCTCATGATACCGGTACGCGACAAGCGGGGCACACCCGCAGCGGAATGCGCGGCATCGCGCGGGGGGAATATGGTTGCCATGCCGCAATGTTACGATTGCGTGAACGTTCTACTACAAACTGCTTTAATCTGTCACATTCGCTAAGGTCACGCAGGCGCGCCCGGCGGACTTTCGTCGGTGATGCGCAACGAAAGGCTCACGTCAGCGGCGGCACCCCGAACGCGACCCACAGCGCCAGCGCCGCCGCCAGCCCCACCGCCAGCAAGCCCCTGCCCCAGGACGTCGGCCCGATACCCTCGACCCCGCCCATCGGCGGACGGCTGCCGCCCACCATCGGGCTCAGCAGATCATCGCCGCGCACCGCATAGAAGCTGATCGCCGCCAGATGGAGGCCGATCAGCCCGGCCACGACCCAGAAGAAGGTCTCGTGGATCTCGGTGATCGTGTCGGCGAGCGCCACGCCGATCAGCGGATTCAAGGGCCCGGTCATCCCGTCATAGGGATCGCCCGCGAACAGGCCGAGGCTCACCTGGAACAGCATCGCGCCCAGCAGCGCGAGGGTGCTCCACCCGCCGAGCGGCGAATGGCCGATGGCCGGCCCTTGCGCCCGGTCGCCCCGCAGATAGGCGAGCACCGCTCGCGGGCCCTTCACAAATTGCCCGAAGCGCGCCGTCTCGGGCCCGACAAAGCCCCACAGCACCCGGAACACGAGCAGCCCGAGCAGCACCAGCCCGAGCCGCTTGTGCAACGCCCAACGCGAGTTTTCCGCCGTCCACCACAAGGCCGGGACCAGCAGCGGAAAGCTCCAGTGGGTGAGGCGCAGGAACGGGTCCCACACCGTCACGTCACGCACCCGCAGGGGCGATTCGCCCGCCGGATCGCTCATGCCGGCCTACTTCTTGTCGTCGTACCGGAACTGGTCGTGGCAGCCCTTGCAGGCCCCGCCCATCGCCATCGCCTGCGCGCCGACCGCCGCCTTGTCGCCGCCCCCGGCCAGGCTGGCGAGCTTGGCGCTCTCGTCGACGAGCTTTTGTTGGGCGGCCTTGAACTCCTCGGGCTTCTGCCAGATCGTCGCAAGCGCCTCGGTGTCGTAACCGTCCTCGCGGGCGGTGCCGGCGGGGAAGTGGCTCTCGATCTTCTGCGCGCGGGTGTTGATGTCGGTGGCCTTGGCCGCGATCAGCGCGAAATCGGGCGTGTCCTTGTCGAGCTCGCCGCGCACCGCCTTGAAGGCATCGCCGATCGCCTCGAAATTGTCGTGCCGCTCCTTGAGCACCGGCGGCGCATCCTTGGCGGCGGTCGCGGCGTCTCCGGTGGCACCCTCTCCCGAACAGGCGGCGAGGCTGGCGGCGAGCGCGGCGGCGAACAGCAGGCGGGAAGCAGACAGGGACGACATAGGCAATCTCCTTTGGCAGACCGCTAGGGATACAGCGTCCGCAGGCTATGCCGCTTCTGCGCTGATCGCAAACACGAAAAAGGGGCGCCTCCGACCGGAAGCGCCCCCAATCCTGCGACCCTGAGGTGGCGATCAGCCGCCGCGGCTGCCGTCGGCGTTGCTCTCGGCCTCGGCGAGGATCGCCGCGCGATCCTGTTCGACCAGCGCGAGCATCGCGCCGCGGAAGGTTTCGCGGCGGGCGTCGACGAGACGGTCGATGGCCTTGGCATTGGTTTCGCACCAGCCGGGCTTGCGGCCGCTGGCGACGTCTTCCTGGGTCATGGCGCGGCGCGAGCGCAGCCCCTCTCCGACCTTGGCGACGCGCTCGACATTGAGCGTGGCGGACCACTGGCAGGCGAGCGTGCTCGGACGGCCCGCCACGCCGGCAGTGCCGACCTGGGTGGTCTCGACGGTCACCGAACCCTTGTAATCGGCCGCGATCGGGCCGGCGACGTGGTCTATCACGACTTCATGCTCCAGCGCCGCAGCGGGCGACACGAGAGCGGCGCACAGCGCAAGGCCTGCAACAACGCGATAATTCATGGATGTTCTCCTGCATCATCCCATCCCGGTCTATGGATGCCGGGTCGGGAGACAGAATAACAACACTCGTCCACGAATCCAAGTGCGGGATGATGCAAAACCGACACAGGCAAGTGAAAAATCTGATTCCCGAATATCTGCAGATATCGGCGTCAGTAGCCCATAAGGCTCATCACTTCCTTGCGGCTGCGATCATCCTCGAGGAAGCAGCCGAGAATCCGGCTGGTGATCATGCCCACGCCCGGGGTCTTCACCCCGCGCCCGGTCATGCAGCCGTGCTGGGCCTCGATCACCACCGCCACGCCGTGCGGTTCGAGATGATCCCAGATGCACTGCGCGACCTCGGCGGTCAGCCGCTCCTGGATCTGCAACCGGCGGGCATAGCCGTGCAAAACGCGCGCGAGCTTGGAGATGCCCACGACCTTGTTGCGCGGCAGATAGGCGATCGCCGCCTTGCCGATGATCGGCGCCATGTGGTGCTCGCAATGCGACTGGAAGGGGATGTCCTTCAGCAGCACGATCTCGTCATAGCCGCCCACTTCGGAAAACTGGCGGGTCAGGTGGACCGCAGGATCCTCCTTGTAGCCTTCGCAGTACTCCAGCCACGCGCGCCCCACACGCTTGGGGGTGTCGAGCAGGCCCTCGCGCGAGGGATCATCGCCCGCCCATGCGATCAGCGTGCGGATCGCCTCCTGCACGTTCTCCGGCACCTCGGGCTTGCCCAGCGGGTTCTCGGGATCGAATTCGTCGTCGTGATCGTGGGCGGAAATGTAGTTCATGTGTCTGTCGTCTTTCTCACTCATCGGCTCTGCCGGAGCCCCCTCGCCTGTCGATCCCGAGTGACGTCAACCATCGACCGCGCGAGGCGTTCCTTCGAAGATACGCCGATTGCACCGGACGGATGCGTCCCCACATGGGGTGATGTAATAGATAATTCGCGCAAATCATCCCCCGGACCGCAGAAAGGCGAGCACCTTGCGATATCCCTCCGCCGCCGATTTCGAAGCCGCAGCGCGCGCCGTGCTGGCGCGGTTGCCCGAGGTTTTCCGCCGCGAGCTGGAGGGCGTGGTGCTGCGGGTGGAGCAGTTCGCGAGCGACGAACAGCTCGATTCGCTCGGGATCGAGGATCCCTACGAGCTCACCGGCCTTTATGAAGGCGTCGCCCTGACCGAAAGATCGCAATGGGACAGCGAGGGCCTCCCGCCCGTCATCACCCTGTTCCGCGAGCCGCTGCTGGCCGAGATGGAGGAAACCGGCGTCGGCTTTGCCGAACTGGTGCGCCATGTCGTGATCCACGAGGCGGGCCACCATTTCGGCCTCTCGGATGATGACATGCACGCGCTCGAGGACAGCGTCGGCGACTGAGAGCGGCGCGAATCACTTGCCGGAACCGACAACGCCCGCCCCTCGACCGAGGAGCGGGCGTTGTTGGCGCCCCGCGCAGGATAAGCATAACGAATACATCTCGCCGTTCCTACTACCCTAGCGCCGCCAAACGCCGAAGCGAGCGCGCAATCACCGCCGTCGCGCGTCGCTTGCGCTTCGCCGGCAGCCTGGCACGTTCTCGGGATGCTCGGAGCAGACTGGCGCTTGCCAATCCTATAGGCTAGGGGGTTATGCTATGGCCCATACACAAGAAAATTGCTCTGAGCTGATCGCGCGTGTGCGTCGCATCGCTGGGCAAGTTAGCGCAGTCGAGCGAGGGTTGGCGCGTGGCGCTTCATGTGGCGAGGTTCTTCACCTCGTCGCAGCCGTTCGCGGCGCGGTGAATGGCCTCCTGGATGAGATCATTGCGGAGCACCTCGACCAGCATGTTGCGAAGCCAGGGCTGAATGATGCCGACCGCCTTCACGCGGCGGAGGAATTGAAAACCGTCGTTCGCCGTTACTCGAAATAGGCTCGCCAATGACCGTCGCCTCTCAAGCAGACCGCTTCACCCACGATCACGTCTTTCTCGGGGCGTCACACGACGCCAATGCGCGTCGGACGCTTTGGGTGGTGGCGCTCACGGCGACAATGATGGTCGGGGAAATCATCGCCGGCTATCTGACAGGCTCGATGGCGCTCCTCGCGGACGGCTTTCACATGGCAACACACGCCGGAGCATTGAGCGTTGCGGCTATCGCCTACTCCTATGCGAAGCGACATGCCTCGGATCGCCGGTTCAGCTTCGGAACGGGCAAGGTCGGAGACTTGGCGGGGTTCGCCTCGGCATTGGTCCTCGCCGTCATTGCGATCGGCATCGGCGTCGAATCAGTAGTCCGGCTGTTCCAGCCAACGACGGTGGCGTTCACCGAGGCGACGATCGTGGCTGCTATCGGGCTCGCCGTGAATGTGGCCAGCGCCTTCCTACTGGCGGGATCACATTCTCACGATCATGGGCACGGCCATTCTCACGGTCATCACGCTCACGACCACGGGCGCCACGACCATGCGCATAACAATCACCATGACCATCCGGTGGCGGGGATGCGCAGCCAGGACAACAATCTTCGCGCCGCCTATGTCCATGTCCTCGCCGACGCACTAACGTCGGTGCTGGCGATCATCGCACTCCTTTCGGGCCGCTTTTTGGGTTGGGTGTGGCTCGATCCGGTAATGGGGATCGTCGGCGCCCTCGTGATTGCTCGCTGGTCATGGTCGCTGATGCGCGAGACCGCGTGGGTGCTGCTTGATCGCACTGACGAGCATGTCGCCGAGGAAATCCGCGAGCTGGTTGAAGCTCCAGGCGATGCACAAATTGCTGACCTGCATGTCTGGCGCGTCAGCCCCGACGCCCATGCTGGAATTGTGAGCGTAGTAGCACTAGGCGCGGTGGATCGCGCCGCTGTTCAAGAACGGCTCAAGCCGGTCCATGAACTGCGCCATCTCACCATAGAGATGCAGTCGATATGAACTCGTCCTGCAACACGCGGAAATTGGGCGGATGAGCGCGCGGTCGGCGAGCGCCCGGCGCAGCGGCGGTCGCGCAGCCTTGCCTTATCCTACCGGCCGCCTATGCTCGTTGATCGTGACAAGATTGACTGGACATCTGGCCTTTAGACTTTGCGCAACGCTGTGCGTCGCGCTGATGCTGGTCTTTTCCAGCGCCAGCATGGCAAATGTGGTCGATCAGATTCAGCATCAATCAAGTGCTTCCGGCAACCATGAGCATCTCGCGTTCAGCAAGATCGTGTTTGAGGCGGACGACCATCAGCACGACACCCACGACTCACACCCTGACGATGGCGACGACGCTCCTGACCATCAGCCAGGGACCGGAAATCACCACCATGTCGATAGCGGCTCGGGACTGTTCACGCCGGTATCGCACGAGGCATCTTGGATGTTCTCGGGGGATTCCCCTTGGCGGCCGGCAGTCGATGGCCGAATGCCCGGCTTCCTAACTCACGGTCCCGAACGACCTCCCAAGAGCAGCGCGATCCGCACCTAAGCCGCCGCGTCACTTGAGGCGCGGCATTCGCCACGCCTGCTCGTGAGGCCGACTTGTCATGTCATTTACGTTTTCTGCGCGCCCACAAGCGCGCGTGCGGCGCGCGCTTGCGATAAGCGCGGCGCTCGCTGCCCTGTCCACTCCTTCGATCGGAGCGGCGCAGGAACTAAGTTTATCCGACGCCCTTTCCAGGGTCGCCAGCGGCGATCCGGTTGTGGCAGCGAGTGCCGCGCGGGTGCGAGCGGCAGAGGCGGCAATCGCCCAGGCCGACGTGCGGCCCCGCGATGTCGTGGGTGTCGATGTCGAGGATTTCGCGGGAACCGGCCCTTACTCGCCGATTGGCCGATCGCAGACGACCGCTTGGTATGAGCGGACGTGGGAACGCGGCGGGCAGCGGCAGGCACGTATCGGTGCGGCGCGCTCCGAGCTTGGGGTCGCTACGGAACGCAACCGCCTGCGGATGCTGGACCTGCTGGCTCAAGTGCAGACTGCATGGGTCGAAGCGCTGGCTGCCGAGGCAGCGGTTCCGATTGCTGAACAGCGCCTTGCAGAAGCCCAGCGGGTAGAGGCGGAGGTTGATCGTCGCGTCGGACGCGCGCTCGACCCGCTTTTCGCCGGGGAACGCGCGCGAACCGCCGTGGCGCAGGCCAGGATCGCGCTGGGTCAAGCACGCGAGACGGCGCGGATCGCTAGGGCGGGTCTGGCAGCCTATTGGGGCGGAACTGCCGACTTCCGGCTTGATCTCGCATCATTCGATACGCCGGGCGCGTCGGCGGCGCGAGCCGAAGCCAGCCCTGATCTCGCTTTGCTTGCGGCCGAGCGCGACGCGGCCGGGGCGCGGCTTCGCCTAGCCGAGACTGCGAATGTCGGAAATCCGACCGCTCGCGTCGGAGTGCGTCACTTCGGCGACGGTAATGACGTTGCGCTCGTTGTCGGGGGGTCGATCCCACTTGGCAGCCGCTCCGCCAACCGGGGCAATGTTCTTCGCGCCCAGGCCGACGCCCAAGCGGCTGAGGCCGAAATCGCCGTGATCCGTGTTCAAGTCGCGCGTGAGATTGACCGGCTGGTGGCGGAGCGCGCGGCGATCCTCACTGAGATAGGGCGGCTCGATAGTGAAGTGCTGCCTAGCGCCGAACGCGCGGTGGTTCTCGTCCGTGACGGTTTCCGGCGAGGCGGCACCGCCTTCACCTTTCTTGAGGTGAGCCAAGCTCAGCAAGCCGTGGTCGATGTTCGATCGCGTCGCGTCGATCTGCTGCGTCGGTTTCATCTGGCGGGAGCCCGGCTCGACCGGCTCACCGGCCGCCACGCTCCCCTCCTTTCCAGCGCGGAGATTCGCTGATGGCACGTTCCCTTCTATCGGCGGGTGCCTTGCTCGCCTGCGCCTTGCTGGCCGGATGCAGCGGCTCGCCAACGACAAACGAAACCGAACAACCGGAAGCCGCAGCCGCAGCCGATTACGAACGCGGCCCGCATGGCGGTAGGATGCTGCACAACGGCGACTTCGCGCTTGAGGTCACGATCTTTGAGGATAGTGTCGAACCCGAATACCGGGTTTACCCGTATCGGGACGGCGAGCCGATCGCGCCTAACCAAGTGCAGCTCGCTATCGAGCTAAGCCGGCTGGGCGGTCGAACTGATCGGTTCGCGTTCCGACCCCAAGAGGATTTTCTGCGCGGTAACGGCGTCGTTGCCGAACCCCACTCGTTCGATGTGCGGGTGCGCGCGGTGGAAGGTGGGCGCACGCATAGTTGGGCCTACGCTTCCTATGAAGGTCGCACGACCATTTCTCCGCAGGCGGCACAGGCCGGCGGCGTGCGGACGGAGCGGGCTGGCCCCGCAACGGTCGCCGAGCTGATCGACATGGCCGGCCGGGTGGAGATCACGCCCGAAGGCAGCGCCGATGTGCGTGCCCGCTTGCCCGGACAGATCGTGTGGATGACCGGCCGGCTCGGCCAGCAGGTCACTCGGGGACAAACTCTACTGCGTGTCGAGTCGAGCCATTCGCTCCAGACCTATGCGGTCACGGCCCCGATCAGCGGCGTGATCGTCGAGAAGAACGCCAACGTCGGCGATACGACCGGCGACCGCGCTCTGTTCGTGATTGCCAATCCTTCTGACATTCATGCCGAGTTCTTCGTGTTCCCGCGCGATGCGGAACGTGTGCGGGTGGGTCAGCGCGTGTCCGTGCGCAGCCTTTCCGGCGAAGCGCGGATCGAGGCGCCGGTGGAGGCCATCTTACCCACGGCCGACATAGCCAGTCAGACGCTCGTGGCGCATGTCCATCTCCCGCCACGCGCATCGCAAGTCTTCCGGCCCGGCATGGGCGTTGAGGGCTCGTTCGCTATCGCGGAGGCGCAGGTTCCGCTGGCGGTTCGCACACGCGCCATCCAGCGCTTCCGCGATTTCGAGGTGGTCTATGCCAGGGTCGGCAACACCTACGAAGTGCGGATGCTGGAGATCGGGCGGCGCACGCCCGAATGGACCGAGGTGTTGGGCGGCCTAGAGCCGGGCACGGAATATGTGACCGAGGGCGCCTTCCTGATCCGCGCCGACATCGAGAAGTCGGGGGCAAGCCATGACCACTGATACCGTTGCCCCCGAACGTCGGGAGCTGCTGGAACGCATCCTCGCGGCTTCCATCCGCTTCCGCTGGGCGGTGCTGGCCATCGTCGTGCTGTTGTGCGCGGTCGGCATCTGGAGCTTCCAGCGCCTCCCGATCGACGCCACGCCGGACATCACCAATGTCCAAGTTCAGATCAATAGCGAGGCGGCTGGCTTCTCACCGCTCGAAGCGGAACAGCGCGTCACTTTCCCCGTCGAGACTGCCATCGCCGGCGTGCCCGGTCTGCAATATACGCGCTCAATCTCGCGCTACGGGCTGAGCCAGGTGACGGCGGTGTTCGAGGACGGCACCGACATCTATTTTGCGCGCCAACTCATCAACGAACGCCTCCAGACCGCGCGCGATCAGCTTCCAGAAGGCGTCGTGCCGGAGATGGGACCGATCGCCACGGGCCTCGGCGAAATCTTCATGTATGTGCTGGAGGCGGAGCCGAACGCGCGCAAGCCGGACGGAAGCCGCTACACCCCCGAAGACCTGCGCACGTTGCAGGATTGGGTGATCCGGCCGCAGCTTCGCAACACGCCCGGCGTCACCGAGGTCAACAGCATCGGCGGCTATGAGCGGCAATATCATGTGACGCCGCTGCCTGAACGTCTCTCGTCCTACGGGCTGTCTCTGAACGACGTGGTGCAAGCGCTCGACCGCAATAACGCCAATGTCGGCGCGGGCTATATCGAGCGATACGGCGAGCAATATCTCGTCCGTGTGCCCGGCCAAGCGTCGGGCATCGACGATCTGCGCTCAATCATAGTCGCCAACCGCGGCGGCGTTCCCATCCGCGTCGCGGATGTCGCGGACGTTGGCATGGGCGAGGAGCTGCGGACGGGCGCAGCGACGGAGAATGGGCAGGAAGTCGTCCTTGGCACCGTGTTCATGCTCGCTGGTGAGAACAGCCGTGTGGTCGCCCAAGCCGCTGCCGAGCGGCTTGAGGAAGCGGCCAGGGCTCTTCCGGACGGTGTGCGTGCCGTCCCGATCTACGATCGCACCGATCTCGTCGATCGCACCATTAAGACGGTCGCCACCAATCTGGCGGAAGGCGCATTGCTCGTCATCGTCGTATTGTTCCTGCTGCTCGGCAATATCCGTGCGGCGCTCATCACGGCAGCGGTGATCCCGATCTCCATGCTGATGACGATGACGGGCATGGTGCGCGCGGGCGTGTCGGGCAATCTGATGAGCTTGGGCGCGCTCGATTTCGGCCTCATCGTCGATGGCGCGGTCATCATAGTCGAGAATTGCCTGCGTCGCTTCGGCGAGGCTCAGCATCGGCTCGGGCGGCTACTCTCGCGCGAGGAACGCTTTGATCTGGCCGCATCGGCCAGTTCGGAAGTCATCCGCCCGTCGCTGTTTGGCGTGCTAATTATCACGCTCGTCTACGTGCCGATCTTCGCGCTTACTGGCGTCGAAGGAAAGATGTTCCATCCGATGGCGATAACTGTCGTGATGGCGTTGACCGCCGCCTTGCTGCTGTCGTTGACCTTCGTTCCGGCCGCCGTCGCCATGTTCGTCACCGGCAAGGTCGAGGAAAAGGATAGCCGGCTGATGCGCGGCGCGCGTCGCCTCTACGCGCCGGCGCTAGATGCGGCACTCCGGCTTCGCACGGCCTTCGTCATTGGCGCGGTAGCGCTCGTAGCCATCGCCGGCGTGGCCGCCTCGCGCATGGGCTCTGAGTTCGTGCCCAGTCTCGATGAAGGCGACATCGCGCTCCATGCTCTGCGCATTCCGGGCACAAGTCTCAGCCAAGCTATCACCATGCAGACGACGCTGGAAAACCGCCTGCGTCAGTTTCCAGAGGTCGAACGGATCGTCTCCAAGATCGGCACGGCGGAAGTGGCAACCGACCCGATGCCGCCATCGGTCGCCGACACGTTCATTTTTCTCAGGGAGCGATCCGAATGGCCGAACCCGAGGAAGTCGCGCGCCCAGCTCGTGCGCGAGATGGAGCAAGCGGCAAGTGCCATTCCAGGCAACAACTACGAGTTCACCCAGCCAATCCAGATGCGGTTCAACGAGCTGCTGTCCGGTGTCCGCGCGGACGTTGCGATCAAGGTATTCGGCGACGATCTCGATCAGTTGCGGGCGATCGGTGAGCAAATCGAGGGTGTGGTCAGCGGAATCGAAGGCGCCCAGGATGTCAGTGTCGAACAGGTAACGGGCCTGCCGATCCTGCAAATAACGCCCGATCGGTCTGCGCTCGCGCGGCTCGGCCTGAACGTCGGTGACATTCAGGATGTCGTGGCTGTCTCCATCGGAGGGCAGCAGGCGGGTCAAATCTTTGAGGGCGATCGGCGCTTTCCGATCATCGTGAGGCTTCCCGAGGATGTGCGTTCGCGTGCCGATGAAATCGGCCGGCTCCGCATTCCGGTCGGCGGAACCAACGAAGCCGGCATTCGCAACTTCGTGCCGCTCGCTGATGTCGCCCGCGTCGAGGTTGTGACCGGGCCGAACCAAATTAGCCGCGAGGACGGCAAGCGGCGCGTGGTCGTCACCGCTAACGTCCGGGGGCGGGATCTCGGATCGTTCATTGAGGAAGTGCGCCAGAGGGTCGGCGCCGAAGTCGAGGTGCCGTCAGGCTATTGGGTGAGCTACGGAGGCACGTTTGAGCAGCTCATCTCGGCAGCGCAGCGCCTGCAAATCGTCGTCCCGCTGGTGCTGCTGCTGATCTTCGGCTTGCTCTACGCTCTGTTCCGCTCGTTCAAGGATTCGGCGATCGTCTTTTCGGGGGTGCCCTTGGCACTGACCGGAGGCGTCGCGGCACTCCTGCTGCGCGGAATGCCGCTTTCGATCTCGGCCGGGGTCGGCTTCATCGCCCTGTCGGGTGTCGCCGTCCTCAACGGGCTGGTGATGCTGAGTTTCATCCGACAGCTTCGCGCCGATGGGTTGGGCCTCGATCCCGCGATACGCGAGGGCGCACTGACACGCTTGCGGCCCGTGCTGATGACGGCGCTGGTCGCAAGCCTTGGCTTCGTGCCGATGGCGTTCAACGTCGGGGCGGGCGCGGAAGTCCAGCGGCCGCTCGCGACGGTCGTCATCGGCGGCGTCATATCATCGACAATGCTGACGCTGCTCGTCCTGCCAGCACTCTACCGGATCGTCCACGGCCGTGCCGCCCGCCGAGAGAGCGATCAATCCACCAACCCGACTCTGGCGGAAGCCTGAGTCTGTCCACTCCCGCGCGCCGCCCCGGCGCGCGGGAGACCGGAAAGGAGTTTCATGATGAGTTTGTTTGCTACCATGCAGCGCGGCCCTCGAAACAGGCTGTTCCTGGCTCTCAGCCTGTTCGCGCTCTCGTTCTGTTTCGGCGTTGACGCCTTCGCCCACAACGTCGCCGAGGGCGACAAAGGCTACATCCAGGAAAGCAGCGGCGTCCTGTTCTTCCCGTTCCTCTATCTCGGGGCCAAGCACATGGTCACGGGCTACGACCATCTGCTGTTCCTGTTCGGCGTGATCTTCTTCCTTTACCGGATGAAGCACATCGCCATCTACGTCACGCTGTTCGCGGTCGGACACTCGACAACGATGCTGTTCGGGGTGCTGACCGGGATAAGCGCGAACGCCTATATCATCGACGCGATCATCGGCCTGTCGGTGGTTTACAAGGCGCTGGACAACCTGGGCGCATTCCAACGCTGGTTCGGCGTTCAACCGAACACTAAGGCGGCGACGCTGGTGTTCGGCTTCTTCCACGGCTTCGGGCTCGCCACCAAGATCATCGAGTTCGAGATTTCGCCGGACGGCCTTCTTGCGAACCTCATCGCATTCAACATTGGCGTCGAGATCGGACAGCTTCTCGCGCTTGCCGCCATCTTGATCCTGATGGGCTTCTGGCGCCGGACGAGCAGCTTCATGCGCCACGCCTTCGCCGCCAACACCATCCTGATGGCCGCCGGCTTCGTGCTGGTTGGCTACCAACTCGTCGGCTTCGCCGTCGCCTGATTCAAGGAGTCTCGATCATGTTCAACGCACAACGCCCCAATCTCGATGACCTGCCGACCAATCGGCAGTTGATCCGGGCCACTCTCATCGCCGCCGCGTCGGCCGGTGCCCTTCTCGTCGCCGTCATCCTGCCCTCGGAATACGGGGTCGATCCCACTGGAGCCGGCCGAGTGCTTGGCCTGACGCAGATGGGCGAGATCAAGGTGCAGCTCGCCGAGGAAGCCGCGCAAGACGCGGCCGCCGATGCCGCCGCGGCGGAGCGGACGAGCCGGCCGGCCCCTGCACAAGCCTCCGCTGGAAGCGCTCAGCCGACAGTGGCCCAAGCGCAGCCGGAAAGGCCAAGTGCGCCGGCCGGTCGGAATGACACGACGCGGCTGACGCTCGCGCCCGGACAGGGAGCGGAGATCAAGCTAACAGCTGATCGTGGGGCGCAGATAGCCTTCAACTGGTCGGTCGAAGGGGGGCACGTCAATTACGACACCCACGCCGATGCGCCGGGTATCTCCTATCACGGCTAGGGAAAGGGCCGGGAATCCACCGGCGAACAAGGCGAGTTGATCGCGGCTTTCGACGGAAGCCACGGCTGGTTCTGGCGTAACCGCTCCGGCGCTCCCGTGACGATCACGCTGCGCACGCAAGGCGAATATGGCGAGGTCAAGCGGGTTGTCTAACGTCCCGATCGCGCCGGCCAGCCCCGTTGAGGGGAATGTAGCGCCGTGACCTATCCATCCTTTCCAACGCACCGAACGAGGTAGCGATGCTCTCGGTATTGGCCAATCGAACTTATCGGCACCTGTTCATGGCGCAGGTTGTCGCGCTGATTGGCACTGGCTTGGCTACGGTCGCGCTGGGCCTTCTCGCTTATGACATTGCCGGGGCGGACGCAGGAGCGGTGCTCGGCACGGCTATGGCGATTAAGATGGTCGCCTACATCGGCGTCGCGCCAGTCGTCGGCGCTTACGCAAACCGTTTGCCGCGCCGCGCCTTCCTCGTGGCGATGGATGTCATCCGCGCGCTCGTTGTCTTGGCGCTGCCGTTCGTCGATCAGATTTGGCAGATTTATGTCCTGATCTTCGTGCTGCAATCGGCCTCGGCCGGGTTCACGCCGACCTTTCAGGCGACCATCCCCGACGTGCTGCCGGACGAGAAAGACTACACGAACGCACTGTCGCTCTCGCGCCTTGCCTACGACATGGAAAGCCTGACCAGCCCAATGCTGGCCGCAGCTCTGCTAACGGTGATGAATTTTCACTGGCTATTCTCAGGCACGGCGATCGGCTTCGCCTGTTCGGTGCTCTTGGTGTTGGCGACGACGCTGCCCCGTTCCAATGCGCGCAAGTCCGGTAGCGGCATCTACGACAACACGACACGCGGCGCGCGGCTCTATCTGAGAACGCCTCGGCTGCGCGGGCTGTTGGCGGTGACGCTCGCCGCCGCCGCCGCCAGCGCGATGGTCATCGTGAATACGCCGGTGCTGGTCCGGTCAGCCCTTGGACTTGGACAGAGTTCGATGGCGATCACGCTTGCCGCGTTCGGCGGCGGCTCGATGCTGGCGGCGCTGCTGTTGCCGCGTATCCTCGACAAGTTCTCCGACCGGAGCGTGATGCTCTCGGCCGCGTCGGCGATGACGGTCGGGTTGGCTGTGCTTGCCTTATCGTGGCGCGGCCATGCCTCGCCCGATTATTGGGGAGTCATCCTTACCGGCTGGTTCGTCCTGGGCACCGCCTATTCGGCAGGCATAACGCCGGGCGGCCGGCTGTTGCGGCGATCTTCGGCTGAGGAGGACCGTCCCGCGCTGTTCGCAGCGCAGTTCGCGCTCACCCATGTCTGCTGGCTGGTCGCTTATCCGCTAGCGGGCCAAGTTGGTGCGAATGGCGGCATGGGAATGGCTTTCGGCGCATCAGCTATGCTGGCGCTGATCGGCACAGTGATCGCGCTCAAAATCTGGCCCAAGGAAGATGTGGAGGTGGTGGCGCACACTCACGACGATCTGCCAGTCGATCATCCTCACCTTCTCCAAGGACATCCCGGCGGCCGTGCGAAACATGCGTTCGTCATCGACGAATTGCATTCGCACTGGCCCATCAGGTGATGCAGTCAATCCCACCGGCAGAATGCAATATTGCGGGTGACGCCCACGGCGACCACCGGCAGTGAGTAGCGCGATTGGCATGCTGTGGCGAAGTAGCCACGGCGGTATTTGGCACCCCGCGCAGGATAAAGAGAACGAATACGTATCGCCGTTAACGCTACGCTAGAACCGCCAATCTGCGCAATGTGCCGCCCTTCCCCGGTATAGCCAGCCACCAATACTACTCCGCCGAGCCTGCAGCATGGTTGTATTGGCGGACGAAAAGCGGGGGGAAGTAGCCCGCTTCCTAAGTTGAACCATCGTAGCGGGTCCATTGATCTCGCATGCAGCGGACCCATCCCTTACCGACTGCCCTTTCGAGACGGGCGCGCCGTCCAACCGCCAGCCTTGCCATTTTGAACCGATTGCGCGCCGGCGGCTTATCTCCGCTCGGAACTGAGATATATGTGTTTCATTTTAACATTCCCGGTGATACGCATGTGCTATGAAATCCTCGCCCGACCCGGAACAATGGTTAGCACTGCTGCACCAACTACCCGCGAAGCCGCCCTATCTGCGTGTGAAGATCTGGCGCCGCTTGCAGGCGATTGGCGCGGTACCGCTCAAGAACGCGGTTCATGTGCTCCCCCGTCGCGAGGAAACCGAAGCCGCATTCCGCGACCTGCTGGGAGAGATCACAAACAGCGGCGGCGAGGCGGTGCTGATCAACGCGCAGATGATCGAAGGCCAAAGCGACGCGGAGCTACGAGGGCTTTTCGACGCTGCACGTGACGCCGACTATGACGAGCTGGCCTTGGCCGCACACAGGCTGCTCGACACCGGGCCGGCGTCGGGGACCGAGATTGCGAAACTCCAGAGACGGCTTTCCGAGATTGTCCGGCTAGACTTCTTTGGCGCTCACGGCCGTCAAGGTGCGGAGGCGGCGCTGCGTGAGTTGGACGAGAAGCGCTATGCCCATCCCGATGTCGGCCGCACGGGCGAAGCGGCTGCGTTTTCGCCCGCCGATCTCAAGAATCGCGTCTGGGTGACGCGGCGCGGCGTCCATGTCGATCGCATCGCCTGCGCTTGGCTGATCCGACGATTCGTCGACCCCCACGCCAACTTCAAGTTCGTCGATGGCAGGAGCTACACGCCTGAGGCGGGCGAGCTGCGCTTCGACATGGCCGATGCCGAGTTCACCCACGAACAAGACCGGTGCAGCTTCGAGACGATCGTGAGGCGAGCCAGGCTCGAAGATGATCCGGCACTCGTCGCGATCGGCGAGATCATCCATGACCTGGACATAGCGGACGGCAAGTTCGGGCGCTCCGAGACGCCGGGCCTTGGTGCCATGCTTGCAGGCGTATGCGCGTCCACCGATGACGATCTCAAGCGCATCGCCAACGCAAGCGACGCGCTGGACGGCTTCTACACGCATTTCACTCTGGGCAGTCCACTCGATCGGCAGTCAGCGCAGCGCGTTCGACCATCGGTCGAGGGATGACGATCATGATCTGAGGAACGAAGCGAATGAGCACAAACGTGGCGGGTGGGGCATTGGATCCTGAGAACGGAGGCACATTGCCCGACCTTTCTTATGCGCAGATTTTCGCGAAGTTCCTGCGGTTCGGCTTCCTGGCCTGGGGTGGCCCGATCGCCCAGATCGCGATGATCCGCCGTGAGCTGGTCGATGAGGAACACTGGGTCTCCAGCGCCAGGTTCAACCGCATCCTCGCCGTCTATCAGGTGCTCCCTGGTCCGGAGGCGCACGAGCTGTGCGTCTTCTTCGGCACGCTTCCCAAGGGAAAGCTCGGCGGCCTTCTCGCGGGTCTGGGCTTCATGATGCCGGGCTTCGTCCTAATGTTCGCGCTGTCGTGGCTGTATCTCTCCACCGGGATCATGCAGACTGCCGCCGCGACCGCAGCATTTCTCGGAGTGCAACCCGCCGTCATCGCCCTGATCGTGCGCGCCGTGCACCGGATTGGCGGTCACATCCTGCTCGACCGCTGGCTTTGGGGTATCGCGGGCGTCGCCGGCCTGGCGGCCCTCGTCGGCACGCCGTTTTGGCTCACCCTGCCGATCGCGGGCCTCGTCTATATGTTCGCGGCGCGCCATCAGCGAGTGACGGCCGGCCTGCTCATGGCCGTGCTCGTCGGGGTCGGGCTCTACTTCGCCTGGGTCACTTTCGGCGGTACGGTCGGTGGGGATGCGGTCTCGGCGCAACCCATCGCAAACCAAAAGCCGTCGCTGCTGGAGCTTTTCATCTCGGGCCTCAAGGCCGGGCTCCTCACCTTTGGCGGGGCCTACACAGTCATCCCGTTCCTGCGTGCCGATGCGGTCGGCAATGGATGGATGACGGATGCGCAGTTCCTCGACGGGCTCGCCCTATCGGGGATTCTGCCGGCGCCCCTGATCATCTTCTCGACGTTCATCGGATACTTCGGCGGCGGCCCACTCGGAGCGATCGTGATGACGATCGGCATCTTCCTGCCAGCATTCAGCTTTTCTCTGTTCTTTCATGACCAGCTTGAGCGGCTGGTAGACAACGAAAAGATCAAGACCTTCCTAGAGGGAATATCCGCAGCGGTCGTCGGGCTGATCGCCGCCACGACGCTGGAACTAGGGCAAAAGACTCTCGTGAACGTGCCCGGCGTGCTGATCCCGCTCGCGATCTTCGCCGTCGCTCTCGCGCTCCTTTACGTGTTCAAGGCCAAAACGACGATCCTGTGGGTTGTTCTCGCCGCGGCGGGGGCGGGCCTTGTCCTGTTCGGATGATCGCGACGCACCATCACTCTTACGCAGCCTAATCAATCATATTGGAAAGGACCGAATGTGGCGATCGACAATCTCTCCCGACGCAGTGCAATCGCAACCCTAGGCATAGGAGCCGCCGCCATGACGATCAACGAAGCCTCAGCCCAGACGCCGGCCGCCGCGCCGCCGACTGTCCCCGCCTTTGCCGGCAACCATCAGATCAAGCCGCTCAAGTTCGATCCGGCCAAGCTCGAGGGCCTGTCCGAGCGATTGATCACGTCGCATCACGAGAACAACTATGCCGGCTCGGTCAAGACGCTGAACGCATTACGGCCACGGCTGGCCGCCGCGCTCGCCGATACCGAAGCGCCGCCTGCCATCTACGGCGGCCTCAAGCGCGAGGAACTGCACCGCACCGGCTCGGTGGTGCTGCATGAAATCTACTTCGACGGGTTGGGCGGCGACGGTCAGGCGGCCGGTTCGGTCCGCGACGCGATCGACGCCGCCTTCGGCTCGTTCGCGAACTGGGAGGCCGAGTTCCGGCGCACCGGCATGAGCCTGGCGGGAGGGTCGGGCTGGACGATCCTGGGTTACAACCTCCACACCCGCTCGCTCAACAATCACTGGGCTTGGGACCATATGCACGGCGCGGCGGCTGGCGTGCCGGTGCTCGTCCTCGATATGTACGAGCACAGCTTCCACATGGACTATGGCACCCAGGCAGCCAGATATATCGACGCCTGGTTCAAGAACCTCGACTGGGAAGCAGTCGACCGCCGCTATGCGCATGCGATCGCTGCCGCCAGCGCCTAAGTTGGAAAGCGGCGATGAACGGGAAGCGAGCGCCTTGACCACTTGCCCCAAGATCGGCCTGCTGTGGCGAACCGACGTCCCCACTAGCCCCGCGGACGCGCACAGCGCGCGCCAGTGGCCGATCATGGCAGCGCTGCGTGAGCTGGGCGGCGAGGTCGAGGCGATTGGATATGCCGACGAGACGGCTGGTACAGCGCGCGACCGTCTGCTGACGTGCGACGGCGTGATGGTCTGGGCCGACCCGATCAGCGACGCCGGTGACCGCTCAAGGCTCGATCCGATTTTGCGCGAGGCGGCGGCGGCGGGCGTCTCGATCAGCGCGCATCCCGATGTCATCGCGAAGATGGGCGTGAAAAACGTGCTTCATTCCACGCGCGCGCTAGGCTGGGGCACGGACACCCACCGCTACGCCGATCTGGAGGAACTGCGCGCGCTGCTCCCTGATCGCCTCGCTTCCGGGGCGCGTGTGCTCAAGGAAAACCGGAGCAATGGCGGCCGGGGCGTGTGGCGGGTCGAAGTTGCTGACCGGGGGCGCGGCGCCCAACCGAACGTTTCGGTCCTTCACGCCGCGCGGGGCAGCGTTCCGCTTGAGATGCCCCTCGATGCCCTGATCGATCGGTTCGCACCCTATTTCGAGCGGGGCGAATGCCTCATCGACCAACCCTTCCAGCCGCGGCTCGGAGACGGCATGATTCGCTGCTATGTCAGCGCGGACAAGGTCGTCGGTTTCGGGCATCAACTGATCCGCGCGCTGTTGCCGCCACCCCCCGAAGGGGTCGACTCGCCGGAGGCGCAGCCAGGTCCACGGGTCATGCACCCCGCCGATGCGGGCGCTTTTCAACCGCTCAGAGACAACATGGAACAGTCGTGGATACCCGGTTTGCAGCACATCCTCGCCATCGAGCGTGACGAGCTCCCGCTGCTCTGGGATGCTGACTTCCTCTACGGGCCGAAGGACGATCGCGGCTCGGACAGCTATGTCTTGTGCGAGATCAACGTCAGCTCGGTAGCGCCGTTTCCGCCCAGCGCCGTGCGGCCGGTAGCCGAGGCCGCGCATCGGCGCGCGGTTGCCGCGCGGGAGCGCCGTGTCGCCGGCCGAGGAACCACCGCTTCGCCGGCATAAGCGTTCGCGCGTTCCGGGACACGCTAGTCGATCTCTGGACTAGCGGAGCGTTTTTGGTCGCGCTTAGTTAGCGCGATGCGCATTCAAGGCGGCCGTCTCCGCCAATTCCCGCGGTAGTCTGATTTCGACGGCAAGGCCCGGCTGGAGCCGCGCAAAGATCAGTGTTCCGCGGTGCAGCCGAGCCACGGCGTCGGCGATCGCGAGGCCGAGACCGTTGCCGGATTTACGCCGCGCTCGGTCCAAGCGCCCGAACGGGCGCAACATCTCCTCGACCTCGCCATCGGTTACGCCAGGACCGTCGTCCGCGACCGCCATCGTCACCGTGCCGGCGTGCTTGGTGACCGAAACATCGATCCGAGCGTGCTCACGGGAGTATTTGAGCGCGTTCTCGATCAGGTTGGCGAGCGCGCGCGCCAGCAGGTCGGCGTCACCGGCGACCGCCGTGCGAACGGAGCGGACCGAGATGTGGCGGCCGGAAGCCTCAATCTCCGCACGGTAGGCATCCACCACCCGGTCCACGATCTCCGCCAGATCGATCGGCTCAAATCGCGCGCGAGCATTACCGGCATCGATTTCCGCCAACTCCAGCACCGCGCTGAACAGACGGAGCGCCTCGTCCAGCCCGGCCATCGCCCGTCCCAGCGCCGCGGTCCGTTTCTCGCCATCAGGCTGCGCGAGCGCCGTTTCGACCGCGTGCCTCACGCGTGTCAGCGGCGTGCGCAGGTCATGCGCGACCTCCGCCGACACGCGGCGGATCGTGGCGACGAGCGTGTCGATTCGGTCGAGCATTCGATCGATCGCCAACGCGAGCTGATCAAGATCGGTGCGCGCGTGAACTGGAGCTCCAGTTCGCGCAGAGAGATCTCCGCCCTCGACCGCGCGGACAGTGACGTTGATCCGCTTCATCTGGCGGAGCGTCTGCCGCGTGGCGAAGAGGCCTGCGACGATGCCAAAGACCAACGCGATTCCGCCAGCAATCAGAGTGGCTCCAAAAACAGCGTCGCGGATTGCTTCGCTTCGCTCCATGTCCTCCCCGACGATCAGAAGTGAGCCATCGGGAAGGCGTTGAGTCAGCGCCAGTAAATGAAGGCCCTCGACGCCAGGTCGCGGCGAAGGCTGATCGGCGAAATGCCAACCGGTCTCTCGCGGGACCACCTGAAGGTCGCCGATCAGCGTGCGTCCATCTGGCCCAATTAGATAATACTCAGGCGAACCCGGCCATTCGGCCTTCGTCCGGATCATGGCCAGTGCGCGATCGAGCCCTCCCCGGTTCGCCTCGACGGCGATGACGTGCGACTCTAGCTCGATGCGGTTTCGAGCCTCCCGTTCGACGACCCCGCGCGTTGCGACCCAGCCGCCGAGCGCGCCGGCCGCCATGCTTATGACGAGCAGCAGCGCGTTGAGGGCAACAAGACGCGACACCGTCGAGCGCAACAGCCGCCTAATCACTCCAAGCGGCATAGCCTTCCCCACGCACGGTATGGATCAGGGGGGGATCGTCACCGCGATCGATCTTTGCTCGCAGCCGACTGATATGGCTTTCGACGAGGTTCCTGCCGGGATCGAAACGGAACTTCCACACGGTCTCCAGCAGCATCAATCGCGTAAGCACGGCCGGCGAGTTCAGCATCAGTAGTTCGAGGAGTTGGAATTCGCGCGGGATTAGTTCGATCGGCGTGTCGCCTCTCCGCACCGTCCGAGCGAGACGGTCGAGCGTCAGATCGCCCAGCGAGAGGATGCTGGGCGGGCCGACCGCGCGGCGCTGCAGCGCTTCAACGCGCGCGACCAGTTCGGCGATCGCGAACGGCTTGACAAGATAGTCGTCGGCTCCACCTTCAAGACCTTCGACCCGTTGGCCCACTGAGCCTAGCGCCGTGAGCATCAGCACGGGTGCCACGACTTGGCGACGGCGCAGCTCGGTGACTACCGATAGCCCATCCATCTCTGGCAGCATTCGGTCAACGATCAGCAACGTGTGGGCACCGCCCGCGGCGCGATCAAGTCCGCTTTTCCCATCTTCCTCCCAATCGACGGCGTGACCGCGAGCACGCAGCGCTTCAACGACAGCGCTCCCCGTATCCTCGTCATCCTCGATCAGTAGCAGGCGCATAGTGCGGAGGCATCTCCTCTGCGTTGTTGGAGAACCATAGCCTTGTGCGAGCAGCATCGACAGTGCGCGCCAATGTCGTTTGCCGCCGGCCGCTTTCGCACAAGGGTATGTTTGCGCGTTCTAGTGCAAAATGCCGCCAGCGGACCTTGTGAATCTACAAGGTGCCTTGCGGTCCGCGCCGATGCATGAGTCTCGCAGCCTTGGCGTGCCCGAAGAAGCATCGACCAGCATGTCATTATGCATCAGGAGTTGAAGCAAAACTATGCGAACGGTGTTGTTATCGGGGTTGGCCACGCTGCTGCTAGCCGCGCCTGCTTGGGCGGCACCGGAATGGACGAAGGTTGACGCCGCGCTGGGGCGCGTCGGCGTCGAGCAGGCCGACGGAGTTCGTCGCTACGGATTTCCTCGCTCCGACCTGCGCGTTGTCTTGGATGGCGTCTCGATAGAGCCTTCGCTGGCGCTCGGCTCCTGGGCCGCGTTTCAGCCGATGGGCGACGACGTGATGGTAATGGGCGATCTTGTGCTCACGCACGAGGAAGTGAACCCCGTGATGACCCGCCTTTTGCAAGGCGGATTCACCATCACCGCGCTCCACAACCACCTGCTGCGGTCTGCGCCCGGCACCATGTACATGCACATAGCTGCGCATGGCGATCCGGTAAGGCTGGCGGCGGCGTTGCGCCAAGCCATTGCCGCAAGCCGCACCCCAATGTCTCCACCGTCTCCTGGCGCGGGAGCACCCTCCCGCCTCGATCTCAATTCCGATGCTCTGGACGAGCTGATGGGAGCCGAAGGCAGGGTCAATGGCGGCGTTCTGCAATACAGTATTCCTCGTGCGGAGCGGCTCATGGATGGCGGCATGGTGACGCCTCAATCAATGGGAACCGCGACCGCAATCAATTTTCAGCCTACCGGCGGCGGCAAGGCGGCGATCACGGGCGATTTCGTCCTCATCGCGAGCGAAGTAGACCCCGTCCTTCGAGCGCTTCGAGCGAACGGGATCGAAGTCACCGCGCTTCACAATCATATGTTGAACGACGACCCGCGCCTGTTCTTCCTGCACTTCTGGGCCAATGACGACGCGGCAAAGCTCGCACGCGGTCTCCGCTCGGCACTCGACACAATGAACAATCGACAAAATTAAGATCGGACGACGGCCAGTCGGGCCGCGACCGCCGCCCGTTCATCCCCCGGCCCCGAAGGAAGTGGAACGGAACATGGCTAGCAAACGAACTCTCGTCATCGGAGCCAGCGCTGCTGTGTTGGCGGTGGCAGGCGTGGCGCTCGCGGCGCAGCAGAACCATGAGGCGAACGAAAACCGCATTATCGGCGAGCATAGCGAGGAAGAAGTCGCACTCGACCAGGTGCCGGCGGCCGCGATGAACGCCGCACGCACACGACTCGCGTCCGTCCGCGAAGCCGAGCTGGTGACCAGAAAGGCGGACGGCAGCACGCTCTACGAGATCGAAGGCAAGGACCAAGCTGGCAAGAACGTGGAGCTGTTCGTAACGCCGACAGGCCAAATCCTCGGGAATGAAAACGACAGCGATGAGGATGGCGACTGAACTCTCAGTCGCCTGAATGGGCCTGAATGAGGGTAAGGCCCATTCCTTGACCACAACATCCGAGGATCAAGTATGTTTAGGACTATCGGTTATTGCATCGGAGCGTGTCTATCATCCGTCGTGCTCGCTGCTTCTAGTTATGCGCAGGAACAACCGACTCACACGAACGGCTCTGAACTTGTTGCAAGTTGTCGCGCCAACAACCCAGCGTGCGGCGCGTACCTTCAAGGCGTGCTGGACATGATGATAGTGGCGCGGGGTAGCGAGTGTGGGGCGCCGCGTTACGATCGGAATAGATTGCGTTCAGCCTATCTGCGCTGGGCAGAAGACAATACCTACTTCATGGACGTTCACATGGTCGCTGGCGCCGAACAAGCATTGGCTGAAGCTTGGCCTTGCGCGCCGCGACGATAGGAGGAAGTTGCGTCATTCCCAATCGCTCCGCAGCGGCGCTCAGATAGGGTTGTTTCTGGCAGGTATCTGATATCACTGAACGGAGTAAGGAGTTCTGCTTGCCCTTTGAAATCCGCCAGCTTCGTTATGCTATCGCCGCTGCGGATCATGGTAGTTTTTACAGAGCCGCCCGGGCACTTGATATTGAACAATCGACCCTCAGTCGCTCCATCTCGAAATTGGAGCGCTCGATAGGAATGTCTATCTTCGAGCGGTCGCGGGCTGGGGTCAAAACGACGCTCGCCGGAGCCGCGTTCATTCGTGGCGCGCGACCAATGGTGGCAACGGCAGACAAGCTAGTCACCATGATGCTCGCAGCCGGCCAGGGCCGCGCTGGCGGTTTATTGCTCGGGTATAATAGTTCGGTCTCCGCCGGCAATCTCCGAGCGACCCTCATTAGCTGGCGCGAAGCGCATCCTGACGTCGAACTGGAATGCGTCGAGGCGGATCGCAGCGTTCTGCTCGCTGGGCTCGACACGGGCGAAATCGACATAGCGATCCTGATGGGGACGCCCAGCCACAACGGGTTTCGCTGCGAGCCGCTATGGAGCGAGCGGATGCTAGCCGCGTTGCCCGCCTCACATCCGTTGGCTCAACGTGACATCATTCACTGGACCGATCTTCGGGGCGAGCACTTCCTTCTGCCCGCGGCCGATCCCGGCCCGGAAATCCGCGACATGCTGCTTGGCAGACTTCCGATCTCCGGCGGTAAGCCTGACATCCGGATGTCGCGGGCGAGCCGTGAGACCGTGCTGAGCATCCTCGGCGCCAACTCGGGCGTTACCATTGTCTGCGAGGGATCGACCGGAGCGATCTATCCTAGTGTCGTCTATCGGCCAATTCATGGCGAACAAGGGCCGGCACTGACAGGATACTCGGGTTGCTGGCGAGACGACAATCGCAATCCAGCGTTGCGGCGCTTTCTTGGATTCATCAAGACCCGCTATGCCCTGTCTTTCGATTTCTCGACAAGAGTCCGGTAAAATAGACGGCCAGTTGGCGGAGTTAATTTCCATGTCGCAAGGCAGGACCATCATCATCGTTCTTGTTACTTTAGTCATCGGTTTCGCAGGCGGCTTTGTCTTGCGGCCGGTCCTCGCCCCTCTTCGCCAAACAGCGGTCGCCGTCAGTCCGGCTCCCGCCGCGCCTCAGCCGACCGCAGCGCGCGGGACGCAGTATTTTGCGGCCAATCTCGACGAGGCTCGGCAGATCGTAGCAGGGTGTCGTGACGGCTCGGCGCGCGGTGATGAATGCGCCAATGCGGAACAGGCTGTCATTGAGGCCGATAGCCGGGATCGCTTCAAGCGCTTCACCGGCAACTGAAAGCCGGGAACCCCTTAACGGCCTTGCGCGCGGTGGCGACGAAAGCCGCGGTCGGTGTCCATGAAACGCGCAAGCATAGGCGCCACCAGCTTTTCCGGCGGCATAGGTTGCTGGCCGGTCTCCGCCGCGAGCGCGGCGGCGTAGGCGACAAGATCGCGGTGGACCCCGGCGGGTAGCTCCACCGTCAGTTTGACAGGCCGATCGTCCACCAATGGCCCCAGCTTCAATTTTGTCATCGTGTCGCTCCCAAAGGTTCGAGCACCAGGTCGCGGGTGATGACCACGCGCAGCGGATGGCCCGGCCGGATGGTGAGGGTCGGCTGCACGTTGAGCTGCCGCCGAACGATCTGCTGGCCGGTCTGATTGATCGTGTCCTGCGAGCCGCGCTGAAGCGCGCGGGTCAAATCATCCTCGCTGTCGGCTCCCAGCTCGGCGCCGACGCCGAGCAGCGTCGAGACGGCCGCCGCCCTGAGCAGATTGCCCCAATGCTGATTCACGCGGTCCTGTAGGCCCGCGAACCCAGCGCCGTCCGCGCCGGGCTGGCGCTCGAGAACGATCGAGCGCCCGTCCGGCATGATGAGCCGGTCCCAGGCGAGGAGAACACGGGTCTGCCCGGCGGTGATCTCGCTGTCGTATTCGCCGATCAGCCGGGCACCTTGCGGGATGAGCAAGATGCGGCCTGTCGGGCCGTCATAGACGTTCTGCGTCACCTGCGCCGTTATCTGGCCGGGCAGATCGGACCTGATCCCGGTGATGAGCGCCGCCGGGATGATGCTTCCGGCCTGCACGATGTTGGGCGACGGGGGTGCAGTCAGCCGCTCCGCGCTCACCGTTCGCTGGTTCGAGGCTTGCGCCATGAAAGCGCGCCGGCCAGCTTGATCGCCCTGCCCTGCGCTCGCCTGCTGCGATGGCTGAGCGGCTTGGTCGGGCAAGATCAGCGATGGGGCCGGCGCCGTTCCAGCGTTGCCCGCGTTGCCGCCGAGGAATACGCCACTCATGCGGGCAGCGTCGCGTTCCTGCTGGGCGCGCTGACGCGCAGCCTCCTCGGCCTGCACGCGCGGATCAGGTTGCGCCGGCTGCGTGCCGATCGGCGGCACGGGCACGTTCTCGCCGCGCTGCTGGGCGGACACGATCGGGCCGCCGAGGTCGCCGGGAAGTGGCGGCCCAAGGCGCGGCGCTTGAGCATAGTCCCTCGGTCCCGAGGTGATGGTCTCGGCCGTGGCGCGGCTCTCGGTGTTGTAGAGTTCTTCCGCCTGCCGTTCACCAGCCGGTTTGAGCGCGTAGATCAGCGAGCCGCCGATACCGAGGCCGGCGGCCACGCCTATGACTGTCAGCGCCTTTCGGGACAGACGCATGACGCGGGGTGGATCGCCTCGAAGCTGGAATGGCTTTGGATCGGCGGGAAGCGGCTGCGGCGCGGCCGGCTCGGTGGAGGGAATGTCGGTGCGATCGTTCACGGCCGCCGCTCCCGTCCATCGTCGCGCACGATGCGGACGCGCTGTTCATTGCGCCGATCGCCCAGGCGCAGCTCGGCGGCGGCGAAAAGCCGGTCCACCACCATGTAGCGGCCCTGCACGCGATAATTGACTAGCTCGGCGTCCCCGGCCGCGCCGGTAACGAACAGCGGCGGCATCTCGCCCTGCGAGATCCCCGCCGGAAACTCGATGAACACCTGCCCGGAGTCGTCGAACGCACGAACGGGACGCCACGGGGCGCGGTCGCCCTCGATGCGATAACGGAAATTGAGCGAAGTCACATCCACGCCGGTCGCGGCCGGCGCGACCGCCGCAGCGGCGATGTTGCCGCCGCGTAGCGCGATGAGCTGATCTTGCGGGTAGGTCCATGACACTGAGGCCATGTAGGTCGCGGGCGTCGCACGCAGCTCCAGATGATAGGTGCGCCGATCGGTGTTGATGACGAGGTTGGTGGCGAGGTCCGCCCGTGTCGGCTTGACGAGGATGTGGACGCGCGCGGTCGCGCCCGCGCCGCTGATCGTGTCGCCGATGATCCAACGAACGGTGTCACCGGCCGCGACTGGCCCGGGTCCAACGAGCTGCTCGCCCTCCTGCAAGGCGATGTCCGTCACTTGGCCGGGGGCAGTATAGACCTGATAGAGCGCACCATCCGCCCAGGGATATTGCTGTATGGCATTGAGGAAGCCGTCACGCGCCGGCTGCACCCGCGCGGCGGCGTTTGCGTCGCCGACGCGCCTACGGGGATCGGCAGGCTCCGACCCGCGAGGCGCATCCGGCATTGGCTTGAGCTGACCGGGAAGCGGGAGCGGTTCGGGAATAGTAACGATCTCCACCGGGCGCGGCGGCTCCGCGGCCGGCGTCGCGGCCACTTCGCGCGGCGGATCGTCGTATGCGATGGCGGGCGGCCGGGCGGATGTAGTGGCGCAGCCGGCGAGTGTGGAGGTGGAAACGAGCAGCGCGGTTGTGACGGCGCGCCGGAAGGGAATGCCGGTCATTGCGACAGCTCCTTTGACCAGTTGAGGGCATTGACGAATACGCCGAGCGGATTCTTGCGAAGTGCGTCTGGCGTGCGAGGCGGCTGTACGACGATGGTGAGGATCGCCGACCAGCGTTCGGTGGTGGTGAGGCTGCCGTCCTGATAGCGGCGCTCCGTCCAGGCGACGCGGAAGCTGTCCGGTGACGCGCGGATGACGCTGGACACGTCCACCGCCACCTGCACCCGCCCGACGTTGGCGAACGGGTCGTTGGCGCGAGCGTAATCGTTGAGCGCGACCGCGCCCCGATCGGTGGTGAAGTCATACGCGCGAAGCCAGTTCTGACGAACGATGACCGGATCGGCCGGCACGCTCCTGACTTGCTCGATGAAGCGGGCGAGATGGAACGCGATCTGCGGGTCGCTCGGGCGATAGCCGGCCTCGGCCGGCGCGACCGCCTGCGCCTCACCGAGCCGATCGACCTGCACCACCCAAGGGACGATATGGCCACGGGCCGATTGCCAGACGAGGCCACCAGCCAGGCCGCCCGAAAGGGCGAGCGTGCCGAAAAATGCGAGACGCCAGTTCTTGGCCTGCACGCGCGCCGAACCGATCCTGTCGTCCCAGGCTTGGGCGGCCCGCTGATAGGGCGTGGTCGGTTCGGGGGTCTGGCCGTAGCGGATGGTCGGTCGTCGAAACATGGCAGCTAGTCCTTCTGATGGAGATCGACGGACGAGCCGCTTCCCCCGCCGTCGCCGGAACGCAGGGTGTGGGCGGCGATCGTCGCGCCGTGGGTCATGGTCTGGCGGCGCTTCATGGCCGATGCCCAAGCGGGCCTGTCGTCGGAGACTGGTGCCGATGGCGAAGCGCCGCCTGAAATCGTGCCTCCCGTCGCCGTGACTGCGGCGCGACCGCCGGAGCGATAGCTGTCTTTCAGGGACGCGGCGGCTTTCCGAAGCGGGGACATCGCCGCACCCGCCGCTGCTTGACCGACGCCGACCGCGCCACCCGCGACGGCGGATGCGCCGGTCTTGCCTGCCGAGCCGAGCGCATAGGCGCTGCTGGCGGCGCCGGACGCAAAGGCGCTCCCTCGTGCCGCGCCGCCGATCGCGCCTGCGGCCGCACCGGCACCGAGGCGTGCGGCGGCTGCACCACCGACCAGCGCGCCGCCTGCGGCAAGCGCGGTCCCGGCGGCTGCGCCCGCGCCCAGGGCCGGCCCGCCTGAAACGATGCCGTTCGCTACGCCGGGGCCGAAGATCGCCAGGCCAAGCAGCGACAGCGCGCCGAGCGCGATCGACATCGCTTGCTCCAGCGTGGGCTCAGGGCCAGCGGCGGCGGTGAATTGACTGAACAACGTCGTGCCGATGCCGGTGATGACGGCGAGCACGAGAACTTTGATGCCGGTAGAGACGACATGGCCTAACACCTTCTCGGCCATGAAGGCGGTCTTGTTGAAGAAGGCGAACGGCAACAGCACGAAGCCGGCGAGCGTCACCAGCTTGAACTCGATCAGCGTCACGAAAATCTGGATCGCCAGAATGAAGAAGGCGATGACGACAAGCGCCCAAGCGAGCAGCAACACCACGATCTGCACGAAGTTGGTGAAGAATGAGATTGGACCGACCAGCTCGCCTGCGGCAACGACCAGCGGCTCACCCGCGTCCAAGCCGGTCGCGGCGATGAAACCGGGGCGCATGAAGTCGGCGATGCTCATGGAATCGCCCGTTGCCTTCAAACCGAGCCCTGCGAAGGACTGGAACACGATCGTCGCCAGCGTCGAGAAATTGCCGATGATGAAAGCAAAGACGCCAATGTAGAGCGTCTTTTTGATGAGGCGTTGAAGCACGTCCTCATCGGCGCCCCACGCCCAAAACAGGCCGGCAATCGTCAGGTCGATGGCGATCAGCGTGGTTGAGAGGAACGCGATCTCGCCGCCGAGCAGCCCGAACCCGCTGTCGATGTAGGTCGTGAAAACCTCTAGGAAGTTGTCAATGACGCCGGTGTCGTTCACGGCTGAGTGCCTTCTTTTCCGAAGAACCGGCGCTGGTGCGCCGCCCATGCCGCCTCGCAGCCTGAGTCCGGCATGGTGAGCGCGCGGCAACGCGCCAACTCCGCCGCCAACGGGTCGCGCTCGGCGCGTGTCGCTGCGGCGTTGACCGCCTCCGGCACGCGCGGCTCGGTGACGGCGGCGATGACCGCCACCGTCATCATGAACCCGGCCAGCGTGGCGACGCCGGCAATCTTGGCGGCAGCCGACATCGGCTCAGTTGCCGAGGAAGCGGCGCAGGCGCTCGCGCCCCTCAGCTTCGGCGGCTGCATTTCGCGCCGCCTCCAGCGACTGCGCCCGGCCTTGGGCGGCCAGCAATGCCGCGATGTCAGCGAGCTGCTGCGATTGCAGCGCGAGAAGCTGGTTGCCGGCCTGAGCCGCTTGGAGCGCGCCTTGAGATGATTGGCTCGCCGACACGAGGCGGTCCATCGTCGCGCGCGAGCCGTCGATATTCCCCACGACTCCGGCCTGAACGCGGAGCGCGTCCTGAAACGCGCCTACGCTGGTCTCCCACCGCTCGCGCGCGTTTGCGACGAGCTGCCGTTGCGGGACCGACATGGCGCCGGCCGTGTATCGGCTGGTGAATGCCTGGTCGATCTGGCCGACGTCGTAGGCGATGCGCTGCGCCTGACCGAGCAACTGCTGGGTCTGGCGCACTTGGCCCTGCAACTCGGCGAGCGAGGATTGCGGGAGGCTCGCCAGATTGCGGGCCTCGTTGAGCAGGGAAGTCGCCTGATTTTGTATCTGGCGAATCTGATTGTTGATCTGCTCCAACGTGCGCGCCGCGGTCAGCACGTTCTGCGCGTAGTTGGTCGGGTCATAGACGATCCCGCCGAGCTGCGCGTAGGCCGGCACGGGCGCCATAATCGGCGCGATGGTCGCGGTGGCGAGGACGCCGGCCAGAATGGCGCGGCGCAGGGGAAGTCGGGTCATAGCGGTAACTCCTGCTGGCTGGGGGGAAGAAGCTCGATCGCCCACGCGCAGCCGCGATGGCGCAGCCATTCGGCCGCGAAAGCAGCTTGGCCGTGGGTTTCGATGATGTCGGCGATGCGGAGCTGATCGGCCTTGGCCGACGCGGCTGAGAAGGCCAGCGCGACCTCGCCCAGCCCCAACTCGAACAGCCGGTTGCCGCGCCGGGACTGGCAATAATAGTCGCGCTTGGGTGTCGCCCGGCTGAGGATTTCGATCTGGCGGGCGTTAAGCCCGAACCGCTCGTAGATGGCGGCGATCTGCGGCTCGGCGGCGCGCTCGTTCGGCAGGAAGATGCGCGTCGGGCAGCTTTCGATGATGGCCGGGGCGATGCTCGACGATTCGATGTCGGCAAGGCTCTGCGTGGCAAAGACGACGCTAGCGTTCTTCTTGCGAAGGGTCTTCAGCCACTCGCGGAGTTGCGCTGCGAAGTCCGGGCTGTCGAGAACCAGCCAGCCCTCGTCGATGATGATGAGTGTCGGCGAGCCGTCCAGCCGCCCGTCGATCCGGTGGAACAGGTAGGACAAAACGGCGGCGGCAGAGCCGGCGCCGACCAGTCCTTCGGTCTCGAACGCCTGCACGGCGGCTTCGCCCAGGCGCTCGTCCTCGGCGTCGAGAAGCCGGCCCCACGGCCCGCCGATGCAATACGAGGCGAGCGCTTGTTTGAGCTGCTGGTTCTGCAACAGCACGGCAAGGCCGGTCAGCGTGCGTTCGCTGACCGGCGCCGACGCCAGCGAGTTGAGCGCCGACCAGATATGCTCCTTGGCCTGCGGATCGACCGCGACGCCTTCGGACGCGAGGATCGCCGCCAGCCATTCCGCCGCCCACGCCCGTTCGGCCGGATCGTCGATGCGGGCGAGTGGTTGGAGCTGCACCCCGTCGCCGGTTTCGTCGGCAAGCATTCCGCCGAGATCTTGCCAGTCGCCGCCCATGCCGATCGCGGCGGCGCGGATGCTGCCGCCGAAGTCGAAGGCAAAGACCTGGTTGTTCTCGTAGCGGCGGAACTGCATCGCCATCAGCGCGAGCAGCACCGATTTGCCGGCGCCGGTCGGGCCGACGATCAGCGTGTGGCCGACATCGCCGACGTGAAGGGAAAACCGGAACGGGGTCGAGCCTTCGGTTCTTGCGTAGAGCAAGGGGGCTGCACCGAAGTGCTCGTCCCGTTCCGGCCCCGCCCATACTGCTGACAGGGGGATCAGGTGGGCGAGATTGATCGTGGAAATCGGGGGCTGGCGAACATTGGCGTAGGTGTGACCGGGAAGGCTGCCCAGCCACGCCTCGATCGCGTTCATGCCCTCGGGGATGACGGTGAAGTCGCGGCCCTGAATGACCTTCTCGACGAGCCTCAGCTTCTCGGCCGCGATGGCTGGATCGCGATCCCATACAGTCACCGTGGCGGTGACGTAGGCCATGCCGGCATAGTCGGCGCCCAGCTCCTGCAAGGCGGTGTCAGCGTCGGCGGCCTTGTTCGAGGCGTCGCTGTCGAGCAGCGTGCTCGCCTCGTTGGTCATCACCTCCTTCAAGATGGCGGCGACGGATTTGCGCTTGGCGAACCACTGGCGACGAATGCGGGTAAGCAGCTTGGTCGCGTCGGTCTTGTCGAGCATGATCGCGCGCGTGGACCAGCGATAGCCGAACGCCAGCCGGTTCAGCTCGTCGAGCAGCCCCGGAAACGTGGAGCTGGGAAAGCCGGTAATGGTGAGCGTGCGGAGATGATGGTCGCCCAGGCAAGGCTCCAGCCCGCCGGTCAACGGCTCATCGGCGAGCAGCGCGTCGAGGTGCATCGGGGTTTCCGGCACGCGCACACGCTGTCGCCGCGTCGAAATCGTCGAATGGAGGTAGGTCAGCGTCTCGCCGTCATCGAGCCAGCGGACCTCGGGCACGAAACCCTCGACCAAATTGAGCACGCGGTCGCTGCGATCGGTGAAGCCTTTGAGCAGCTCCCACGGATCGACGCCGGTGGTGGACCGGCCCTCGTAAAGCCAGCCTTCGGCCCGCGCGGCTTCCTCGGCCGGCGGCATCCAAAGCAGCGTCAGGAAATAGGCGCTCTCGAAATGCGCGCCTTCCTCACGGAACTGCTCGCGGCGCTCCATATCGACCAGCGCAGAAACGGGATCGGGAAACTCGGACTCGGGGTAATCGAGCGCGGGACTGCGCTGCGCCTCCACGAAGATCGCCCAACCGGAGCCCAGGCGCCGGAGCGAACTGTTCAAGCGCGCCGTGGTGGCGACCAGCTCGGCCGGCGTCGCACTGTCGAGATCGGGGCCGCGGAAGCGTGCGGTGCGCTGGAACGACCCGTCCTTGTTAAGCACGACGCCTTCGCCGACCAACGCGGCCCAGGGCAGGAAGTCCGCAAGGTGCGCGGCTTTGCTGCGATATTCGCGCAAGCTCATCATGGCTGCATCCATGTCGGGAAGCGGAGATGGCGCCGGGCCACGTCCACGAACTGCGGATCGCGTCGTGCAACCCATACGGAAAGCGCGTGGCCGATCGCCCAAATGACTAGGCCGGCGATCCAAAGACGCAGGCCGAGCCCGATCGCGCCGGCCAGCGTCCCGTTGACGATGGCGAGCGACCGCGGCGCGCCGCCGAGCAAAATCGGCTCGGTCAGCGCCCGGTGGACGGGGGCATAGAAACCCGCGATCGGCTCGGCTGCGTCCTGCATCAGACCAACGCCCCGCCGCCGAACGAGAAGAACGACAGGAAGAAGCTCGACGCGGCAAAGGCGATGCTGAGGCCGAACACGATCTGGATCAGCCGGCGGAAGCCGCCGGAAGTATCGCCGAAAGCCAGCGTCAGGCCGGTCACGATGATGATGATGACCGCGACGATTTTCGCCACTGGCCCCTCGATGCTTTCGAGGATGCTTTGCAGCGGCGCTTCCCACGGCATCGACGATCCGCCCGCGTGGGCCGGAACGGCAAAGGTCAGCGCGACGACGCTGGCGGTGGTGGCGAGCATGGCGCGACGCGCGCCATGCCGAATGGCATGGATCATGGCAGGTCTCCGGGCTGGGGTTTGGGAAGCGGGGTAAGGCGGTAGTCGCCGGTCGCGGCGTCGAGTCCTTCGACGCGGGCCAGCTCGGCGAGACGCCGGCCATGCGCGTCACGGACCAGCACGGCGATCAGGTCGATTGTCTCGGCGATCAGCGCGCGAGGGACCGTCACGACAGCCTCTTGAACGAGCTGCTCCATGCGGCGGAGCGCACCAAGGGCGGTGCCGGCGTGAATGGTGCCGATACCGCCCGGATGGCCGGTGCCCCAGGCTTTGATGAGGTCGAGCGCCTCGGCGCCGCGCACCTCCCCGATCGGGATGCGATCCGGCCTGAGCCGCAGCGACGAGCGGACCAGCTCGGACAGCGACACCACGCCGTCCTTCGTCCGCATGGCGACGAGGTTGGGCGCGGCGCATTGCAGCTCGCGCGTGTCTTCGATCAGAACGATGCGGTCGGTGGTCTTGGCGACTTCGGCAAGTAGCGCGTTGACGAGCGTGGTCTTGCCGCTGCCGGTGCCGCCCGCGACGAGGATGTTCGCGCGGGCTGCTACGCCATCGCGCAGCGCTGCGGCCTCGGCCGGCGACATGATCCCAGCCGCCGCATAGTCGTCGAGCGTAAACACCGCGACGGCGGGCTTGCGGATAGCGAAGGCGGGAGCCGCAACGACGGGCGGCAGCAAGCCTTCGAATCGTTCGCCACCCTCCGGCAGCTCGGCCGACACGCGGGGGCTGCGAGCATGTACCTCGACGCCGACATGATGCGCGACCAGGCGCACGATGCGTTCGCCATCGGCGGCGGTCAGCGTCTCGCCGGTATCGCTGACTCCTTCACCGAGCCGATCGAGCCACAACCGCCCGTCCGGATTCAGCATCACTTCGATCACGGCCGGGTCGTCCAGCCATGCCGCGATCGACGGCCCGAGCGCGGTGCGCAGCATCCGCGCGCCGCGCGTCTTGGCCTCGGATCGGATCGGGTGAACGGTCAAGGCACTGGCCCCTGCGAAGGGCCGGGCGAACCGCCGCCCGGCTGTCGGGGCACAGCAAGAGACGCACAAATACTTCCGCCGCAACAGCTACTTGCGGGCGTAGTAGAGGGGGCGGCAGATACGTTGCCGGCGGCGGAATTGCTTTTCGACTATCGGGTCGTTGGCGTGTCTATTCAGTCCGACTCGGACGACGCGGAACGCGGCCAGACATCTTCCGGTATCTCGTCTATCAAGCTCTTGCCGCTGGCGAAGCGCCGGCCGAGCGTCTCGACGAAACCTTCGTAGCGCTTGCGCCCCTTCACTTGCGCGGCCGCTTGATCCTCGTCGGGCAATGGCGGCGTCACCGTCAGCCAGAACCGCACGAACAATGTCAGTGCCTCAATCGTGAGTCCGGTGTCGCGCTCCAGCCGCTGGACCTGACGCGACAAGCGATCGAGCCGTCGAGCGAACGCCGCCTCCATGCGGTCGGCGCTATCCGGCGAGAGGTAGGAGGCGACCGCCGCCTCCACGATCGCCGAGCGGGAGATACGGCGACGGATCGCCAGCTCGTCAACCTGCTTGGCGAGCGCTGGCGAGAAATAGACATTGAGGCGGGTCCGCATGATCGCTCCTACAGCTCGATGCCGTCGCCGGGGTCGAGCGATGCCTGACGCGCGAGACCCTGCATCCGGCGCCGGACGGCAGCTTGCCGAGCCGTGTCATCCTGTTCGTCATCGACAATCGCAAACTCCTGCGCCGGGGGCGGCGATGTTTCCGGCGCGATTGCAACGTGCTCGGGCAATTCGGGCTCACGGCGCAGCCCGCCGTTGGCGGCATCCTCCTGAGCCCGGACGATCCGCGCCACGTCGGCCGGATCGGCGGCGGCCGAGCGCCCGGTCCAGTCGTCCGGCCGGGCTGCGGTCACGACCGGCTTGGGGGCATCGGTGATCCGCTCGGACAGGCGGCGGTCCTGGAAGTAGCGCGCCTTCTTCGCGCGGATAGGATGCACGCCCGCTACCATCACGATCTCGTCATCAGGCGGGAGCTGCATCACCTCGCCGGGGGTAAGGAGCTGACGGGCGGTTTCCGATCGCGACACCATCAGATGCCCGAGCCACGGCGACAGCCGGTGCCCGGCATAGTTCTTCATCGCCCGCATCTCGGTTGCCGTGCCGAGCGCGTCGGACACGCGCTTGGCGGTGCGCTCGTCGTTGGTGGCGAAGCTCACGCGGACATGGCAGTTGTCGAGGATCGCGTTGTTAGGGCCGTATGCCTTCTCGATCTGATTGAGCGACTGCGCAATCAGGAATGCCTTGAGCTGGTAGCCGGCCATGAACGCCAGCGCGGACTCGAAGAAGTCGAGCCGGCCGAGCGCGGGAAACTCGTCGAGCATCAAGAGCACGCGATGGCGGTTGCCCTTCGGGGTCAGCTCCTCGGTCAACCGGCGCCCGATCTGGTTGAGGATGAGGCGGATGAGCGGCTTGGTGCGCGAGATGTCGCTGGGCGGCACGACCAGATAGAGCGTCGCCGGCGCCAAGCCCTCCACCAGATCCGATATGCGCCATTGGCACGCCCGCGTGACCCGCGCGACAACCGGATCGCGGTAGAGCCCGAGGAACGACATGGCGGTGCTGAGCACGCCAGATCGCTCGTTGTCCGATTTGTTCAGCAGCTCGCGCGCCGCGCTGGCGACGACGGGATGCACACCGGCTTCGCCCAGGTGCGGCGTCGCCATCATCGCGGCCAAGGTCTGCTCGATCGTGCGCGACGGATCGGAGAGGAACGACGCCACACCGGCAAGGGTTTTGTCCGGCTCGGCGTAGAGGACATGCAGGATCGCGCCGACCAGCAGCGAGTGCGAGGTCTTCTCCCAATGGTTCCGGCGCTCGAGACTGCCTTCGGGATCGACCAGCACGTCGGCGACATTCTGCACGTCGCGCACCTCCCATTGGCCGCGCCGTACTTCCAGCAACGGGTTGTAGGCGGCCGACGCGGCGTTGGTCGGATCGAACAACAGCACTCGCCCATGCCGCGCGCGGAAGCCGGCGGTGAGCTGCCAGTTCTCGCCCTTGATGTCGTGGACGATCGCGGAGCCCGGCCAGGTCAGCAGCGACGGTATGACCAGTCCGACGCCCTTGCCCGAACGGGTCGGCGCGAAGCACAGCACATGCTCGGGGCCATCGTGGCGCAGATAGTCGGGGCCGAGCCTTCCCAGCACAACGCCATCGGCCCCGAGCAGCCCGGCGGCGCGGACTTCCTTCTCGCTCGCCCAGCGCGCCGAGCCATAGGTTTCGGCGTTCCTCAACTCGCGGGCGCGCCACACCGACATGCCGATGGCGACGGCGATCGATACGAACCCGCCCGAGGCGGCGATGAACGCGCCGATCTTGAAGATGTCGGGCGCATAGGCGTCGAAGCTGAACCACCACCAGAAGAAGGCCGGCGGGGGATAGATGCGCCAGCCAAAGGCGACGAACCACGGCGGCCCAAGCTCGGGCTGATAGGCGAGCGCGGCGGCGGTCCACTGCGTCGCGCCCCATACGCCGGCGAGCACTATCAGGAACACGGTGATGACTTGGCCCCATAGGATTTTCGTCGCGGACATGCTTGTCTCCTTGCGCTGGCTAGAGGCCGAGGCCGCGCTTGCGGCCCATCATCAGGTCGAGCCCGCCGCCGTCGCGGATGACGCCGGATGCTTGGCGGCGGAGTTGCTGTTCGAGGGCGCTGGCCCAGGGCACGAGGCGGAAGCCGAGACCGTCGTCGATCATGGCGAAGCGGCCGGACGCGAGCGCGAGTCGCTGGCGGACGATGCCGGCGACCTTCTCGCCGGCCTGCGTCGGCCGATAGGCCAGCCCGGTCTCGACCGCGATCTTCGCGCCAACCGAGTCCAGCTCGCGCCGTCGCAGCGTGTCGATCAGACCGCGCTCGAACACTGCGCGCTCGCCGTAGCGCCGGGCCAATCCTTCGCGGACAAGATGATCGGTGCGGGCGTCCATCGCCCGGCGCACCTCGCCGCCGAACCCGCTGTCCGCGACGCCGGCGCCGCGCTCGATCAGCCGATGGTCTAGCCAGGTCGCGCCGGGCGCCTTGATTTGCGCGGCGAGGTCTAGGTCCGATCGCGTCGCCAAAATCAGCGTCGGCTTGTCCGCGCCGCCCCGTCCGACCGCACGCAACTCGACGATGCCCCCGAGCTTGGGGCTGTGCTCCAGCGCCTCGATGCCGGGCAAGCGGACATGATGCGTGCGACCGTCCGTGCCGTCGATCACGGCATAGGCGGCGCCGGTCAGCTCATCGTGCAATCCCTTGTCGATGAGCCGGCCGGCGATAGGCTTCTCCGGCGCGCCGTTCACGACGGCATAGCTGTCGAGCGGCCGATCCTGCCCCTGATCCTTAAGCGCCTGGCCGATGGTGCGGATGATGTCGCCGCGCGCGGACAGCTCGCGCAACTTCGTCTGCGTTCCCTCGGCGACCGCCCATTGGCCTGGCTCGCCCTCGGCGGCGAGCCCCATCGTCTCAAGGTGTTGCAACCGGCCGACCATCAGCCGGCGCAGGCGCGGGTCGTCCGGGCCGGGCCGCTCGGGACGCAGGTCGATAACGCCCAGCTCGTCGGCGGTGCGCTGGATCTCTGTATCGAGCTGCGTCCAGCGCTCGGCAGTCACTTCGCGGTCGAGCGCGCGCTGCACTTCATGCTCAGGCTTCGGCCCAAGTTCGGCATGCGCCAGTTCCTCGGCGTGAGAGCGCAGGTTGTGGCTGATATAGTCCCGCGCCATGACGAGATCGGCGCCGGTGTCGGTGACACCGCGCACGAGCATATGAACGTGCGGGTTGTCGGTGTTCCAATGATCGACCGCGACCCAATCGAGCCGCGTCCCCAGGTCCGTTTCCATCTGCCGCACGAGATCGCGGGTGTATTCGCGCAAGTCGGTCAGCTCGGCCGCGTCCTCCGGCGAGACGATGATGCGGAAATGATGCCGGTCATCCTTGCACCGCTCGGTGAAGGCGCGATCGTCGGCATTGTCTCCGGCCGCGTCGAACATGCGCGTCGGCGAACCGTCGCGGGTGACGCCTTCGCGCTTCAAATAGGCGACGTGCGCGGACAGTGGCGCCATGCGCCGGCCGCCGCGAATGCGATGGCTCACGGGTAGCGCCTTCACCATCACTCGGCGGCCCGAACCGAATAGCCGGCTGCGGGCAAACGCGGTGCGTCCCCGGCCGAAACTGGATTGGCCACCTCGGCGCGGGCTGCCCCCGGTGCGCCGGCCGCCGCTGTGGATCGCCGCGACGCGCAGCACCTCGGCCACCAGGCCACGGGCGTTGCGGCCTTGCGCCTTGCCGCGCTTGGCCTTGCCGGGCCGGATGCGAAACTCGTTGTCCTCACTCACGGCCGGACCGCTTTCGGCCGTGAATGGCCCGTGGTGCCATTCGAGACGTTGATTTTGCTTGCTTTTCCCTTCCGCGCGGCACGCGCGCCGACCGACGCCCCGCGTGAAGCCACGGAAAAGCCTTGGCTTTTCGGCGAAACGGGGTGCGGCTTATATCTTGCCCTCGTCTGTCCCTGCCGTTTTCTCCCTCCCCAGCCACTTTCCTGCTCGGGACGGATGATGGGGATGATACGCAAATCATTGCGGTCGGCCCGCGCGGGCGCGGGGCACGAACAGCGTGTCCCCCGGCTCGTTCGAAGGCGAACCTGCGGAGCGAACGTCACCGGATGTCGGTCCATCGGCTGGCAGCTCCGACGCGGGCTCCTCGCCGTCTGACTGCACGGAAACGGTTTCGGGCGAGGCGCTTGCGGTGCGGATGAACAGCGCGGCACGCCGCCATGCGAAAGGGTCGGGCGGCGCAGACACCGCGACTTCAGGCGTGCCCGGCGTGCCTGCGATGGGCGCGAGCTGGGCGAGGTAGCCGACCGTCTCGGGCGGCAGCGGACGGCCGCGCGACAGATAATCGTCGTAGCGGCCCGGCCCGGCATTATAGGCCGCCAGCATCGCGCTCGCGTTGCCGTAGCGGTCGTGCATCGCGCGCATATAGGCCGCGCCCGCCATAATGTTGTCGCGCACGTCGAAGGGGTCAGCGCCAAGGCCATGCCGGATGCGAAGATCGGCCCAGGTCGCGGGCATGATCTGCATCAATCCCATCGCACCCGCGCGCGACACGGCGCGCGAGTTGCCGCCGCTCTCGACGCGCATCACCGCCCATATCCATGCCTCGGGGATGCCGAACCGCCGCGCGGCATCGGCGACGTGGCCGGCGTAGGGATGAACCGCCGCCGATCGCGCGGCCGGCAAATCCTGCGCCGTCGCCGCGACCGGCGCAGCCCCGCCGGACAGCAGCGCGACGGCCAACGCCAACGCCGATCCGACTCCACTCCGCCGCCAGCCTGCCAGCGTGCTCGCTACGCTCAAGGGTGCGCGCGCTGCGCCGGCCTGCGGCCGCCCTTGACCTTCGCTGCGCGCCCCGGCCGGCCTGCGACCGAGCGGGACGGAGGGATGAGACGGCTTTCCCGCGAACAAAGGGATGATGGACAAGCGCACCGGATCAGTCCTGCTCGCGCGACTTTGGCTGGCGGTTCCAGCGCAGCGACCAGGCCGACTTGTCGCCCGTGCTCTGGAACAGGGCGGCGCGGATCGGCTGCGCGAAGGCGGGATCGTCGATGCGCAGCGAGACGTAATCGCCGGCGCGTTCGCCAGTCTCGTTCCAGCCTGCGCCGATCTCCGGGCCTTCGCCGCTATCGCCGCGATGGACCCGCCAGTCCGGCGCCTTGTCGGCGTCGCTCGGCTCGGCCGGAACGATCGAGATACGGATGTCGAGCGTCGCCGTCTCGATGATGCCTTCGTAGCCGCTGGCGGTGCGGAAAAAGCTGCCGATCTGCATGGGACTCTCCTTTGGGTTGGCAGGGACAAGCGGGTTCAGCGCCACGCGAGCGGCGCGTTCGGGGTGTCGCGGGTCAGCACGGGCACGGCGCGACCGAGCACGGTCGAGGCCGGCAGCGGCCCGAAATAGCGGCCGTCCATGCTGTCGGCGTGATCGGGATTGAGCATCAGCACCTCGCCGGCGCGCAGCGTGCGGCAGCCCTGCCAGACAGGCAGCGACCGGCCTCGTCCATCACGCCCCAAGGCGACGACGACGGGCCGTGCATCGACGCTCACCACGGCGCCGATCCGGCACACGCGCTGCCCGGCCTTAGCCGCGACATGCTTCAACAGCGGCACGCGTTCGCCGAGATAGCCGCGCTCGGCCAGCCACCGCGCCAGCGGCGCGGGCGGCGTCACGGCGACCAGCGCGCCGATGGCGGGATCGCGGTCGGGCTCGATGCGGTAGAGGCCGAGCGGCGCGCTCGCGCTGGCGTTCCAGATAACGCGCGGCAGCGGGTCGAGCACCGCGACGACGGTGAACGACACGGCGAACAGTGACGCGGCGGAAGCCGTCGCGATGGTCCAGCCCCGGCGCGTCATCCTTCGATCTCCCGGCGCTTGAGCCAGGCGCGATGACGCTCCAGCGTGTAGGGGCGCGGCTGATGTCCGGCGGCGATGCGGTTGGCGACATGTCGCCAATGATCCGGCGCGGCGTCGCACGGATCGACGCCGGCCGCCTCGGTCGCGTCGATCGCCGCGAGCACTTGGCTAACCTTGGGCCAGCCCTCGATCTTGAGCAGGATGTCGCCGCCCGGCCCCACGAACGGCAGCGTCGTGAATGGCTCGCCGGCACGGACCGCCCGCACGATGTCGATGCGGGAGCTGACTGTGCCGTAGTCGTTCGCCGTCCAGCGGACGAACGCGAAAATGGCGCCGGGCCGGAAGCGGACGATACGACGGCGGCGATCGACGATCTCGTCCACGGCGATGCGGCCGAACCTGATCCAGTGCTCGATCCGCTTCTCGATCCACGTCAGTTCGACGCGGATCATGCCGTCATCGGATGGCTGGCGGTGGCGCATGGGTGACGGCGGGACGGTCATCGCCGGCTCCGCGCGATGGCCGAATCCGCGCGCGGCATGAGGTCGTCCTGCCCCGGATCGGAGGTCGAATGCTTGATGCCGATGTCGGCCCAGGCGCGCAGGTCATCTACCGAATAGACCACCCGCCCGCCGATCCGGCGGTAGGCCGGCCCGGTCCCGAAATAGCGGTGCTTCTCCAGGGTGCGGCCGGAGAGGCCAAGGAAGCGGGCGGCTTCCGGCGTGCGGAGGAAGCGGGGCGGCAGGTTGGTGGGCGTATCGGACAAGTGACGGCTCCTGCGGGCGGTGGCGGCAGGAGGCGTAATTGTCAGAAGGGAGGCGGCCGGGTGGGGTATGAAGATGTGCGGCTGCACGGATGTGCCCCCCACCCCCCGCGCGCGGGGTGGCAGCGGGGAGCGGATCAGCGGATGCGGAGCAGCTTGCGGTAGTCGCCGTTCATCATGGCGATGCCGTCGCGGACCAGCCGGACGACGAACGACCGCGCGGCGGACATCTTCCAATCGCTCGCGGACAGCCGCGCCGCCTCGTCGCGCCCGAGCGCCACCGCGATCTCGCGATAGGTCGCGCCGCCGTCGCGCAGGTCGAGCGCGCGGAGCATCAGGTCGAGCCGGGCGAGCCGATAGGCGGTCAGCGGCCAGCCGCGCGGCAGCGGCCCGGCGGCGCGGCCGAGCAGGCGGCGATGGAAGCGCAGCAAGCTGGCGATGCGGGTGACAAAATCCTTGTCGAGCGGGATGACGGCAGCGAGCGGCCGGCCGGGCTGCGGATCGCGCAGCCACAGCCGATGCTCACCCGCCGCGTCGGCGACGATGACATGGCGTCCGTCGATGCCGGCTAGGTCGGCGAGCAGCGCGCCGAGTGCGCGAGGATCGACCGGCGAAGCGCTGTCGAATCCTTCCGGCGCTGCGTCGAGGATGACCGTGACGGCGGTCAGTTCCGGGCGCCAGGGGACCGGCTCTGAGAGGTCATCCGGCGCCGTCGCGAAAGGACAACCCCCAGCGCCGCGCGAACGCCGCCTCGGCGGCGTTCTTCGCGACGGCGCCGTCCGCGATGCGCTGCTGCATCTGCGCGTGTTCGGCGCGATAGGTGCGATTTCGGCGTAGAAATTCGGCGGCTATGTCGGCGCGTCCGATCGCTTCACGCAGATTGCCGTCGCGTCGTGAGCGCCGGCTATGCGGCGTTGGCATTGCATCCTCCTGGCCGCGCTTCGCGCGAGTTAGAGAGGATGCGACCATGTAACAGCCAGCTTTGTGCGATAGCGCGAAGGTTGCGCACAACCATGCCAACAACGCGGCGGCGGTCGCGATCCAGTTGCTCCAAAACGGACCAAAAATTAAAGATTTAGCGGCTCGTCACGCCGAGCAAATGGGCGTAGCCGACCTCCGTCATCCAGCGCGCGCGGGCGAGATGGCTGGCGTGCATCGCCCTCGCCCTATGCGGCTCGGCGGTCGCATCGACGCCGAAGATCGACGTGGCGACTTGGCGCCAGTCAGCGCCCGCCTCGTCCGCGTCGAGCAAGCGCAAATAGTCAACAAGATGGCTTTCGTCATAGGCGGTGAGCTGCGATACGTCCGGCGCGCGGTCCTCGAAATGCTTGTTGCTCATGACGCGCGAGTCCTGTTTCGTTAACCAGCCTAGCTCAAATCCGAGCGCTATTCATGCGCAAGACCTGCATCGTTCCATGCACTTTGGGCAGCGACGGACAACGGTGTCTCGGTCGATACACCTTATATGGGATAAACCGCCTCGGGTGTATCGTCCAGCCTCGCGCGCATGGACATGCGCCGCCTCGTAGGGATGAACTTCGCCAGGCTGAGAAAGGAGAAGGGCTTCACCCAAGAGCGTTTCGCCGAGACGTCGGGATTCACGCAGCAATATGTCAGCGACCTGGAGCGAGGCCGCCGCAATCCGACCGTCGTCACTCTGTTCCATTTGGCCTCGGCACTTGGCGTCGCGCCTGTTGATCTTGTCGTTTATCCCGATGAAACCGAGCCGGACTGACTTTCACCATTCCTGATCGCGAGCCGGGCGTCGGCCCGGCGAGCGCAAATTTAGCGGCGGCCGCGCGGACCTTGGGACGCGCGGCCGCCGCCGATCCGGGCGGGCCGGTAGCGTTCAGAGTAGCGTCAGCAGGGCCGCAGGGCCGGAAGTTCGGCCCTGCGGCGGCGGCTCACGCCACCTTCAAGCGCTGCATCCCCTCGGCGAGCGTCCATAGCGCACGGTTGAGCGTCACGTTCTGGTCGATGCCGTTGATGGCGCGCGTTTGCGCGCGGCGAATACGACCTTGGGCATTGCGCTTGCGGCCCTGCAATCCGCCCCGAACGACATTCTCCTGAATGACGTTGAAGGTGGTCCAAAGGCTGCGGTCTGCATCCTCGCGGCGGCGCGGCTCGATGATCTGCTCGGGCCGAATCGGGCTTTCGTCGTCGCCGTAGCGGGCAACAAGGCTCACCTCGCCAAGCAAGCGCTGCTCGTCCGGAGAAAGCTGGATAGCCTTCATCGACTCGCTGGCGTCGATCAGCAGGGGGAAGTCCTCCGCTACGGTATAGACGCCCTCGATAATATCATGCTCGATATTGCCCTTGTGCGGCACGCGGACTTCCTCGAACCGCTCGCCCGCAATCATGCTGTTGGTGCAAACGAAACGCAGCATCCCGGCGAACATCTGATAGGCACTGGTCCCATCATGGCTGTTGACGATGATAACTTCGGCGGCCTCGGGCTTGCCGATACCATCATCCCGGCGCAGGCGCAGCATGTGCTTGGCGTGGCCGTGGCGCGAACCGTCGCGGGGAACCGACTGAACGGCGAAGAACGGGAACCATCCTTCCCGGCGCAGTCCCTCCACGATGTCGATGGTCGGAACATAGACGTAGCGCTCAGAGCGGCTGTCGTGCGCCTCACGGGCAAAGATGGAAGGGACGTGGCGATACAGCGCCTCGTTGTCGAGCGGCTCCCGGCCGCTGATCTGATGGGCGTTGCGGCCGAACCGGGTGGCAAGCTGATGATACATGGCTGAACTCCTTGGGCTTGGGTTTCCGCGCAGCGGAGCGCCGCGCTGAAACCCTGCCCGTCGGCGAGACCGGGGGTGCAACCGGAGTGGGCGGCTTCGCGGGGAACCGGCTGCACGGAACGCGCTCGCGCGTGGAGGAAGCTGGGCGGAAGCCGCTCCGAAGGGCGCTGGGGGCAGAGCCCCAAGCACTTAAGCAACAACCGCTGCGGATCACGCCAGCCAGCCGAGAGGAGAACTGCAACCGCAAAGTGGTTAGGGTGCGGAAGCGCTGGAAAGGGATGTCCGGAAAATATTCTGAAAATATTCGTGATATAAACTTTGTATATCGCATCGGCCATGCTTCGATCGGCGCGAGATGCTTTCCTCGAACAGACTTGATGCGCTTTTTCTGTGCCAGAATGCGCGAAACTTTTACCGCCTGCCGGTCAGCACGACCGCGTTAGACAGCGATCAAAGCCTCTACTTCTTGGCCATCAGCATCGAGCTTTCATTGAAAGCCTACCTCCGGCACACCGGGATGACTGACGACGAGACCCGGCAGTTAGTGCGACACGACCTGTCCAAGGCATCTCGGTTTGCCACAGAACGCGGTTTTGATCCTCCAAAGCTGATTGAGACCGAGATGATCGAGGTCATCAGCCGCAGGTATGCGAGCGGAGGATTCCGGCGTCCGCCGACTTGCGTCTGGCCTCGCGCATTCGTGAAAGCAGCAACGGCCCTGGCGGTGGACCTCAACATGAGAGTAGACCTGTGCTTGGCAGGCTAATCCATCGCCCGGCACGAAGGCTTTTGCCGCTATGGCTGACTTGGCGTATCACGAATTGGCGCTCGTGGGGGCGTGAGTGGCCCCAGACCGACTTCGATTGGTATAACTACGCGTTGGCAGGCGTGCCGCGGCTTCGGCGCGAAATTACTCTGAGGCATTGGGCGGGAGAGGAGGACGCCGAGATCGCGGGGCGATTCGGCCTCAGTCAAAATGAAGTCATGTGGCACTACGCTATGACCAGCGGTCATATCGAAGCCGTCTTTGAAGGGAAGAAACGACGGGAGGAAGATCGAAAGTATCTAGCTTTCGTCAATCAGGATTATCCGGCAGGCCAGGCTCGAATGCCTAGAACAGCAACGAAAATGAGGCTGCGCAATTTGTTGAGACGCGCAGCGCGTTAATCAAAGCCCGGATCGTCGGGATAGACGGGAAACGCCCCGCTCGGTGGAGCGGGGCGTCGTCGCCGGTCAGCGGGACCAGATTAGCGCGTATTCGCCTGCGGTGTCGGTTTCGACCAGGCTGGCGTAGATCGGTGCCGGGAAGGTCGGATCGTCGAGCTTGACCGAGAGGTAGTCCCGGTTCTCGCGGCTCGTCTTTTTCCAGGCGGCGCCGAACTCGACGGTGCCGACGGTGACGCGGAAGTTGGGAGCCTTGTCGCCCTCCAGTTCGATCGGCTTGAAGCTGACCTTGGCGCTGAGGGTGAGCGTCTTGATCGTACCGTTGAAGCCGTCGCCGCTCTTGGTGAAGGTGCCGATGATCGCCATGTGAAACTCCTGTCTTGCTTCGGAACCGCGCCCATCGCGGCCTCGATGGGGTTCGGCAGTCCGGGGTGATCGACCGCGCATCCGACAGGACCGCAGCGTCAGCGGAGGACGGCGCGGGGCGACTTTTTTGCTTCGCGGTGCAAAGCCGAAGGCGGCGGAAAAAAGTCGCCCCGCGCCGTTGCGCAGAGGGCGAGAAAGGCGAAGCCGTCCTCGGGCAGTCAGCCATTTGAGAGGCCGCGGGCTGCGGTGCCGGTCGGGCGAGACGGGCACGGCGTTCAATCCGCACTCGTCCAAACCAAGCGGCAAAACGAGTGATGCGTTCAAGATGCTCGCCCTTGGCGCGGGGGCAATCCGAGAGAGCGGGCAACTAGCCGACCCACGCATCGTCGCATTCCCGGCGCCCGGCCCGCCTTGCGCTTGAGAGAGCCGCCAACAGGAGTTAGCCCGGCAAGCGCCCAACCTCCTGGCTTGCGGTGTCGGCTAGTCGGGGCCGACGCGCAGCAGTCGTCTATCAGGTCACTCCGGCGACGACGCCGCGCTCCACCGAGCGGGGCGTCGTGCGGCTCGGCCAAGATCCCGCTCTACGTCGATGGGAGTTGTAGGTGCGGCCGCGCCCCATCGGGCGCGGCCGCGTTTTTTTTGACGCTCGGCAGAATGGAAGGCCGGGACCGCTCGCGCGGCCCCGGCCTAGGTTGCTACTCGGCGGCGACGGCGTAAGGCGCTTCCTCGTCCACCTCCGCCACGCTCTCCGCCTCCGCTCCCTCGACCGGCGCGGACTGCTCGGCCTCCGGCTGCGGGGTCCGCAGCGCGGTGGGGAGCCATCCCGTTCCCGCCAGAAGCTGCTCGGCGGCCTGCGCCATGTCCGGCTTCTTCATGTCGGCGATGCGGCGAGCGGCATCCTCGGAAACCCCTTCGCTCACGGCCTCAACGATATGCGCCTTAGTGACGCGGCCAAGGTAGCTGTCCACCGTAGGCGTCCAGTCCTTCGCCACGTCCAGCGCCAAGGCACTCGCCAGCCGGTCGGCGGTCTGCAACGACCGGGGCTTGCGGTCCCACGGCAACCGCAGCGCATTGACGGTGCGGGCGGCGCAATGCGCGAGCAGCGCCAGCCGCTTCCCGTCGTCCAGCCCGACGATGAAACCCCACAGGTCCGCCAAGTCACGCGGCATCCGCTCGGCCCATGCCTCGTGCTGCTCGCTCGCCCGCGCCGCCAAGGGCGTGTCCTCGATCCCGTCCGCGTGGCTCCCCAAGGGGGTCACGGTCGGGCGGACCTCAAGGCATCCGGCCTCCGCGTAGCTGTAGAAAAGTTGCGCGGTCAGCGTGTGGGTCAGCGCGATCAACGCCGTTGCGGGCTGCTCGGCAAGCGCGACGCGAAGCGCCAGCGTCCGGTAGGCGGACAGGTCGCGGGTGAGGCAGTCGGAAATGGGCTTGCCCGGTTCCTCGTCCTCCTCGTCGATTTCCTGTTCGTCCTCACCGTCCTCCGGCTGCTCGTCCTCGCCGCTCGGCGGCTCGGTCGGGTCGCCATCGGCCTCCGGCTCCGGCTGCGGGTCGGCCAGCGCCTCGTCCTCGGCCCGAACGAAGCCACGCTCGATCCTCACGGTGCCATCGTGATTGAGGATCACGAACGCACCCCCGTTGGCGATAACGGTGGGCGCGAACGCCGAACGCTTGGCAGAAATGGCGTCGATCTTGTCGGACACCGCCTCCAGCTTCTCCGCCACGTCCTCCGGCATTTCGTCATAGGACGAATAGCCTTCGGCAAGCTCGTCATGCTCGGCGGACAGCGACTCCAGCCGCGCCTCGTGCTCGTCGGACAGAGCGATGGGCTGCGGATAGAAACGCCGTATCCCGTGGGCGTGGGGATAGTCGATATACGCTTCGGTCCATTTCCAGCCCTCCGCCTGAACCTGCTCCGCAACCTCCCGCAGCTTCTCGGCGGCGAGCAAGTCGAGCAAGCCCGCATCCTCGAAGAACCCGCCACGGTCCTCGCTGAACAGGTCGCGGATGATGGTGCCGCCCGCCTCGACATAGGCATCGGCCCCGACGAACACCGCGCGCCGGTCGGTCGCCGGGACGTTGGCAGCGGTCATGTCACGCCGGATGATCCACGGCTCGCGGTTATGATGCAGGTTGGCGAACACCTGCTCCTGCCGGTCGTGGTCCTCGGTGATGGCGAAGGCCATAAGCTGGTCCAGCGTAAGGCCGTCCTCCCGATAGACCTGCAACAGCTTCGGGCTGACCGCGCCCAAGCGAAGCCGCTGCTTCACCACGCCAGCCGAAACGCCGAACCGCGCGCCGATCTCCTGCGCGCCCCATCCCTTGCCGTCCGCAAGCTCGCGGAACCGCTCGAACTGGTCGGCGGGGTGCATCGGGGTCCGGGTCACGTTCTCATCCAGACTGATCTCGGACGGATCGTTGGCGGTATCGAGCCAGCAGCGAACCGGCTCGGATTTCTTGATCTGCTTGCGCTTGGCGCGCAGCAGCATCGCCAGCCTGCGGCCCTCGCCAGCGGTGACGAGGTAATAGCCGGTCGGCGTCCCGTCCTCCTTGGTCTCCGGCTCGACGACAAGGTTCTGGATCAGTCCCTTGTGCTGGATCGAAGCGGCCAGCGCCTCAATAGCGGCTTCCCCGTGCGGCACCTTGCGCGCGTTCTTGGGGGACTTCTTGAGCTTGGCGAGCGGCACGAACATCTCGACGCCCGACACAGGCTCGGCGGCAACGGTTTGGGTAACAACGTTCATCACACTTCTCCTTCAAACCACACTCACCCCGGAATGGGGTGGGCGGCGAAGAAGCGGACCAGCAGGCCCGCCGGCGGAGTCGGGCAGCACCCGCAGGGCCGGAACGCAGAGGAGGTAAGCGCGCCCCGTGCGCGTTGCGGCCCGGCGCGGCGGGCCTAAAGGGAAGCGTCGCCCACCCCACCGACGGGGAGAGCTACAGCAGCGCGATCGGGTCGGCGCAGCCCTGGCCCGATCTCCGCAGCTTGAAAGCACTGCAATCCGCAGGGCGGATTGACCGACCGGCGCGCCAGCGCCGCCCCGCCATGCTGATCGTCACCCGGCAGGGTCGAAACCCGTCAGGGGTTCGGTCGGAGCGCAGCGGAGATAGAGCGGCGGTCCCGCAGGGAGGCGCCAAATTCCCGGCGGCAGCAGGTCCAGAAATCGAGACCAGTTCAGAAACGCAATGGTCTGAAAGCCGAAGAAGAGGACGGAACCGCCCTACGCCGCGATCGCCCGAAGTGCCTTATCCATCGAAAAATTTCCCGTCGTGCCGTCTTCGAACGTCACGCCGAAACATCGCGTGGTGTAGCCGGGGCCGCGATCATGCACGGGATAGAACGAAGCTGGCGCTGACGGCAACGGCCAGTCGGTCTTGGCGCAATAGGCGACATAGGTGGCCTGAATATCTGCGAACTCTTTGCCGGAGAAAGCCTGCTTCAGCTCTTGGCCGTTGAGGATTTCCGCGAAATGCTCCTTTGCGGCGGTGACGGTCGGGAACGTCCTTCCGGTGCTGAGCGTCACTGATTTTGCCATCACAATCTCCTGTAGTGCCTCTGCAAGCGAGTCTGCGCCTTCTACTGGCGACTACACGCGCGGCGTAATGCGTGCTGCGGTTCGGATGTCGGCGATCTGGGTGCCGAGGGCCTGAAGGTTTTGACGCATATCGTTGAACACCGGCTGTTCGGCGTCGGGATCACTGATGGTCACGATCACCGTAAACGGCACGCCTTCTTCGGGCATGATCTCGCCCGCCCGCGTCAGATATTCGACGAAGAGACGCCAGTTCGAGGATGGACCCACTCCCTGCGGGAAGGTTTTCGCCAAGACCTTCACCGGGCTCCATTTGAGATCGTGCTCGATGCGCTCCGCCTCGATCGGAGGAGCCTCCCGCCGTGACGGGAGATAGAGCGGCTCAAGCCGCCCCTTCCACCCGCCATTGGCCTGTTCCTGCTGCAAGACAGCGTTAATGTTGACGCGCACGAACTCCGATCCGAACCGGGCATCGAGCGGGGGCGTGGAGACGAGCGTAATCTTCGCGCGGCCACGGCACTTGCCTCCGGGACCGACCAGCGACGCCGGCCACTGGAAACGGAAGTTGATTTGCTGGTCCCGTTGGATGCGCGACGCGAAGACGAGAGTGATTGTGTGGTCACCCGTTTCTAGGATGCGGTCGGCCGAAGGCGGCATTCCGAACCCCGCCATATGCTTGGCGATCGGCGCGAGTGCCTTGACCTGCAAAGGAGTCGGCATTTCGGCATGATGAACGAGCAGGCCGATCAGGGTTTCACGCGAGACCTCACCCTCAATGGCGTGATCCAGGACAGCGGCCGTCTTCGCTGCAAGGGGCGCGGCATAGCTAGTCCCGCAGCCATCGACGATGATCCCATCCGGCAAGATCGAGAAAAGCCCGTGGCCGAGTTCAGGGTGCTGGGAACCCGCGCCACCGATGTGCGCCAAGTCGGGCTTGACGCCAGCGCGAAGTCCCGGGCCACGTCGGCTGTAGCGCGTCGGTGCGAATGGAAGGCACCCGTCATGGCCGGGCGGGTTTAGAGCCGCCACAGCGACATTGCGCGCGCTCTCGGCCGGCGTAAGCAGACCATCGTTGCGGGCGGTGGCGAGGTTGGCGAGCGCGGCCGTGGCATCGGCAGGCCATTCGGGGCGAAGGTCTTGCTGCTGTATGTTGCCGGCCGAAATGAAAACGATCGCGTTGTTGCTCTCAGCGATCTGATCGAGCCGCGCTGCGTGGGGACTGTAACGATCTGGCGCCGCCGGCTGAAGAATATTCAGGCTCATGTTGAACACGCGCACCCCATGTCGAGCGCGGGCGTCCGAAATGGCTGTCTCCATTTCATCGAAGAATTGCGGCAAGCCATCAGGATAGTAGGAGGCGAAGGCTCCGGCTTTGCGTTCGTTCGGGAAGACTGCGACGTCGACCAGCTCCGCGCCGTCGGGCTCAGGGCAAATTTCCGCGCCGTTAAGCGCACCTCCCACCGCAGCCAATCCGCCGATGAACGTCCCATGCGCAAGGTCGGTATCTTCTTCCGCAAGAACGTCCCACCGATCGATGACCCAGTCTGACAGCGCTTCGCCGATTCCGCCGTCGATGATCCCGAGCCGAGGATGACTGCGGCGGCTGTCGCGGGCGGGAATGGTGACATCGGCAGGCCGCGCGCGCACGATATGCGTGCTGACGGCCCGCACGACAATGCCTGGCAGTTCGATCCGGCGCACAAGCGGATGGCTGTCAAGGAAGGCGAGCAGCCGGGCGTGGCGACTCACGTCTGGATTGAAGGCGACAAGCTCTCGCCGCCGCTCGCTGACCGGGGCATCATTCAGCCGTAGAACCGGCTGATCTCCAGACTGATCCAGTCGGACAGAGAGGATCGGCTGTTTGTGGCGACGGTTCGGCAAGCGTTCGACGGCGAGGCCGCGATCCAGCGCGGCGAAGCCGGCAACGAAGCTCTCGACAAGGCGCCGGTGGCTCGGGTCGAGGCGGTCCCACTCCGAGCGCGGCGGCGGGCTGTCGAACAGTTCGACCTGATAGCTGCTGCCGGTCATTGGATTAGAGAGCCACGCCACAGCTTCATCGACCGAGAAGTTGCGCCGATCGCTCGGCCCATAGAGTTCGATCCGGTCGATGGCGCCGGTCTCGCTCTTTCGGGCAGACGGATAAGGTTCGTCCTTCTGCTTCTGCTCGTTGAAGCGCATTTCTGTGTGGGTTTCGGCCTTTGCGATCTCCGCGGCCACCTGGCGGAGCGTGCCGGGTCGGGCTTCGACGAGCATAACCCCGAGATCTCCGCCGCCAACGACAGGAGTGCGATCGTGCCGAAACAGGCTGGCGATCGGGCGATGGCTCTTGGCCCAAGCCTCGCGACGAAGGATGACCTTTACGAAGCCGACATCGCCTTGTGCTTGGGCGCTGAGAACGCCAGCAATCGTGTCGATCTGGCTCATCAGCGCGGCGCGATGGGCGGTGAACTCGGCATCGCGGTGAGCGAAAAAGTCCTTCCGGCCGCCTCCGCCACCAGCGTCGCGCGCCTCCTCATAGTTTTCAGGATTGAGGACGATCTGAATGGGACTAGCCATTTAGCGTCTCCCCATCACCAGACTTGGCCGCTCGGCCGAGTTGACGGCTGACCGTCGATTTATCTTTGCCGGCAATCTCGCCGATGTCGGCCATCGAGAAGCCGAGGATCGGATCATCTCGCATGGCCCGAAATAGATTGCTGGAATCGTCGAACAGCAGCGCGCGGCGTTCACTTTGCACCCGAGCCGCGTTCAGCGTGGCGAATTGGCGGAGCGTATCGAGTAGCCCGCGCTTGTCCTCCTCGCGAACGGTGGTGGCCTTCTTATAGGTGCGCACGAGAGACTCGATCTCAGCGCCGGTCGAGCCCTCGGTGAACCATGCGATCAGGCGCAAATGGATGTCCGGGGCTTTTACCGGCGGCATGAAATGCGCGGCGATCGCCTTTCGCATCTCGAAGTCGGGCTTGGGAATCTCAAGCTGAACCTCGAAACGCCGCCAGACGGCCGTGTCCAAGAGTTTCGGGTGATTGGTGATGCCGATCGTGAAGCCGACATCGCGGCGCGTATCGAGATTCTGCAGAAGCGCGTTCACGACGCGCTTGATCTCGCCAACTTCCTGCGGATCGTCCCGAACTTTCGCGATCGCATCGAACTCGTCGAGCAGAAGGATGCAGCGGTGGCGGTTCGCGAAGGCGAACAGGTTCCCGATATTGCGTGCGGTCGTGCCGAGGAATGACGATACGAGCCCGTCCAGCTTCACCAGCACGACGGGAAGATCGAGCTGTTGCGCGATCCAAAGCGCAAGCCTGGTCTTTCCCGTCCCCGGAGCACCGTAAATAAGACAGGTCTTGGAAGGCCGAATGTCGATTTCCGACAGTGCATCGAAGTTGGCCCATTCTTCGATAATGGTCTCAATGGCGTGACTGACGGTCGTGTTGAAGAGCGGCGCGGTCGGTTGAATGTCCGCCGGAAAGAGAATCTCCGCCAACGGCGCGGCTGTCTCTCGGTCGACCGGAACAGGCGTGTTCCGTGTCAGCGTCTCACCAGAGAGCTGCGCTTTGGAGCGCTCGATCCGGCTCGGCGAAAGCTCCTTCGTCCGATCGGCGGTCGTGAGGATGCTGGTCAGAGCGGCGGACTGCTTGGATTCCCCATCCTTAGCCAGCGCGTCACGAAGTCGCTCGACCTGCTTGCGCAGAGCGGGTGAAGCGTCGGCCATTGCCGCGCGACAGAGGGCTTGGATGATCGAGAAATGGTCCATAAGCGATTCCCAGTGGCGCGTTGCACGATCACGCCAGGATGATGCATGTATATGGCTTTGCGTTGCATATCAATAGGTGTATGGTGCGAATGTGAGGCGTTGTGGTGCATGGTGCCAGCCGGCCCTTGCAAAAAGGATGAGATATGGTGCTGGCAGAACACGGGGGGATCGTGCGACCGATCGATGCTTGATCGACAAACAGATCGTTGCGATCGTGTGGAGCGCGGCGGGCGACTCGCAATGCCCGCGATTTCGTCGATCGGCGGACCACGGTGGTCGATCCGTGGGGCGAAGCATGACGCCCGCCGCCCCACGTCCCTATCTGCGCTACGCCGCGATGAAGCATTTGTGCGAGGTGTGGACACGCGGCAGCGTGCCGAGATGGCCCTTCCTCGCAAAGTCCGTCGCCGCACGCCTCGTCGCTGGGCCGAATGCCCGGATAACCTGCATGACTACACCAACCGCGTCGCGCCGCGCCGGGCTTCGCGCCGGCCGCGCGAGGATGACGGGCCGATTGTCGTCACCGACGACTGGCCGGAGCAGGTTCCGATCGGCGACGCCGAGCTGCGCGCGATCGAAGGCCATATGCGACACGAGCTGGACAAGCTGTTCGGACCGTTGCCGTGAAGTGAGGAGTGAAGCGTCATGACCAGCGCCGCCCTGCGACGAGATGAGGATGAGGCACCGGTCGTGGCCACCGCCCGCGCCGCGCTCTACCTGCGGGTTTCCACCGGCCGCCAGGCCGAGAGCGACCTGTCGATTCCCGACCAGCGCCGCCAAATCGAAGGCTATTGCCTGTCGCGCGGCTGGGAGGTCGCGGCTGAGTTCGTCGAGCCGGGTAACACCGCCACCGACGATCGCCGGCCGGCGTTTCAGGCGATGATCGACGCGGCGATGGTCAAGCCACCGGCATTCAACGTCATCCTCGTCCACAGCTTCTCGCGGTTCTTCCGCGACCAGTTCCAGTTCGAGTTCTACGTCCGCAAGCTGGCGAAGAACGGGGTGAAGCTCGTCTCGATCACGCAGGACTTGGGTGATGATCCGATGAGCGTGATGATGCGTCAGATCATGACGCTGTTCGACGAATACCAGTCGAAGGAGAATGGCAAGCATACGCTGCGGGCGATGAAGGAGAACGCCCGCCAAGGCTTCTGGAACGGCGCGCGGGCGCCGATCGGCTATCGCGTGGTTGCGGCAGGCGAGCGTGGCGCGAAGATCAAGAAGAAGCTGGAAATCGACCCGATCCAGGCCAGACAGTGCGGCGCATCTACCGCATGGCGCTCAACGGCGTCGATAACAAAGGGCCGATGGGCCTCAAGTCGATCGCCACCTGGCTCAACGAGAACAACATCCGCACTCGCGATGGCGGGCGCTGGGGCTTGGGCGCGGTGCATCAGGTTCTCACCCGCACGACCTATGTCGGCCAGCACCGCTTCAACACCCGCGATCACAAGACGAAGACGCCGAAGCCGGAGAGCGAGCACGCCGTCATGGAAGTGCCGGCGATCGTGTCGGAAGCCGAGTTCGAGGCCGTGCAACGCTCGCTCAAGGCGCGCAGCCCCAAGATGATGGCGCCGATGGCGGTGGGCGGCCCGACGCTGCTCACCGGCATCTGCTTCTGCGCGTGCTGCGGCGGCGCGATGACGCTGCGCACGGGCACTAGCAGCATCGGCCGCGAGTATCGCTATTATACCTGCTCGACGAAGGCGCGGCAGGGTGCGACCGGCTGTCCCGGCATCACCGTGCCCATGGATCGGCTCAACGAGGCCGTGGTCGATCATCTCGAAGCCCGGCTGCTCGACCCGGCGCGGCTCGAAGCTCTGATGGATCAGATTCTCGAACGCCGCGACGAATGGGTGAACCAGCGCCGCGAGCATGTCGCCGATCTTGAGCGGCGTGCGACCGAGGCCGAAGCGAAGCTCAAGCGACTCTATGATGCGATCGAGAACGGCGTCATCGACGTGAACGATTCTTCGCTTAAGGATCGCATCGCCGAGCTGACCGCGACTCGCGATCAGGCCAAGGGCGATGCCGAACGCGCGCTGGCGCATATCGTGAAGATCGGTCCGGCGATCACGCCGGACAGCCTGCGCGCCTTTGCGACCGCGCTGCGCAAGAAGCTGCGGAACGACGACGGGACGTTCGCCCGCGACCAGGTTCGTGCGGTAGCGCAGCGGGTCGAAGTGGTGAGCCGGAAGGAGGTCCGCATCCGTGGTCTGCGGAGCGAACTGCTCCGAACGCTAACCGCCGCCTCTGGCGTAGAGGCGGCGGTGCTAGGCGTTCGTGCCTTTGAACCGAAATGGCGCACCCGAAAGGATTCGAACCTCTGACCCCCAGATTCGTAGTCTGGTGCTCTATCCAGCTGAGCTACGGGTGCGCGCTGAGGGGGGCCATCTAGGGGGGTCGGCGGGGCTTGGCAAGGGGCTTTTCGCGGCCTGTCAGCGATTTTGGAGAAGCCGCTCCGCGAGCAGGATGTCGAGCGGCGGCTTGGGCAGCGCCAGCACTTCGTCGGCCGTGAACCAGCCCACCGCCCCGCCTTCAAGCGCCTCGGGCTCGCCCTCCCAGGTGCTGACCGTGTAAAGCAGAATGACAAGCGCCCTGCCCCCCTCGTCCGCCTCGCCCTGGGCGAAGCAGGCCGGCACGCAGGCTTCGGGCAAGCAGCGGATGCCGAGTTCTTCGGCGAGCTCGCGCACAAGGGATTCCGCCGGAATTTCATCGGGTTCGACCTTGCCGCCGGGAAATTCCCAGAGCCCCGCATGGTGCTTGCCCGGCGGGCGGCGATGCATCAGCCAGCGCCCGTCCGGCCGGTGCAGCGCCGCCGCGACGACGGGTATCCAGCGATGCGTCATGTCGGATTTCTTTCCATGCAAGGCCGCCTTCTCAACCTTTTCTTAACTCCCGCGCGCGATTCTTGCTGCATCAGTCCAAAGGGAATGGGGAAAATCCCGATGTCGTCGACTTTCATGAAAGAGCTGATCGATGACACGTCGGGGGCGACCGCCGTCGAATACGGGCTGATCATCTCGCTGATCGTTCTCGCCATGGTCTTCGCGCTGCAAAGTGTTGCCACGACGACCATCGCCATGTGGAACGACATCGAGACCCGCGCGGTCGATGCCATGACGAATTAATTCCGGTTCAACTTTCGGATTAGGAATTTCTCAACAGGTAGCGATCTAACAAGACCACAGCCCGCCGCGAAACAGGGGGGCACGGGTACCGAAGACCAAACCAGGAGACTAGACATGACCTTCTTCAAGAACCTCGTCCGTGACGAACAGGGCGCCACCGCCATCGAATACGGCCTGATCGCCGCTCTGATCGCCGTCGCCGCGATCACCGCCATGACCTCGCTGGGCGGCACGCTGTCGCAGACCTTCCAGGACGTCAACGACAACATGACCCCGGGTGGCGCGGCCGCGTAAGGCCAACGCCTCTGGCAAAAGGAAGACGGCGGGGAGCAATCCCCGCCGTTTTTCTTTGTGTATTACCTAGTTTTCGCGCGGCCCCCCAGGCCAAGCGCCCCCCGCGACTACCGCGCCCGCACCACCAGCTTGACCTTCTGGCCTGGCGTGAGGGTATCGTTGCTGCCGAGGGCATTGAGCACCCGGAAGCGTTCTTCCTGCGCGCTGTCGTAGGCCATCCGCCGCGCGAGGCTCGCGATCGTGTCGCCGCGCGCCACGTTCACCACCTGCAATTTCTTGGGCACCACCGATCCGGCCTCGCTCGGCGTGATCCGGCGCATCGACTGGAACATCGGATTGAAGGTCGCCGCACGGCCCGCCGGGGCGATCGCGGTGAAGTGATAGGCCCGGTCGCGCGCGAATTCATAGGCGAACACCACCAGATCGACCTGGCTGCGCCCGTTGTTGACGCGCGCCACCCCGTAAACCGCCGGCAGACCGTTGACGGTCGTGCGCTCCAGCTGCTGCGGGGCGAGATTGCCGTTCTGGCCGCCCGCCGCAGCGAACTGCTGGCGCACATAGGTCTCGAGATTGCCGTTGTAGTTCGCCAGGGTCATCTGCGCCTGCGCGCCCTGCCCGTTGATGCTGACCGCGCGCGTCCCGTTGACCATGTAGAAGCCCTGGGGCGCGGTGAAGGCGAGACGCAGCTCGGGATGGGTGAAGGTGCTGCCCTCGATCAGCCCCTGCGCGGGATCGTCGCCATAGAGCAGTCCGTCGATCCGGGTGAGGAAGGTGTCGCGATTCGTTACACCGGCTGTGGCACCCCCGGCGGTGCGCGCCTTGGCCAGCGCGCTCTGCACGCGGCTCGCGGGATCGGGGTGGGTCGAGGCCCATTCGGGAACGCTGGCATTGCGTCCCTGAAGGCGCGCATCGAGCGCGTTCTGGGCGGCGAGACTCGCCAGCACCGTGCCCATCGCCCGCCGGTCATAGCCCGCACGGCCCAGATACATGATCCCCAGATCGTCGGCCTCGAGCTCCTGCTTGCGCGAGAACTTGAGGGTGAAGAGCTGCGACCCCTCGAGCGAGAGCTGCTGGCCGAGTCGCCCGAGCTCGCTGTTGCCGAACAGCACGCCAGAGAGAATCGCCCCGCCCAGCCCGAGCAGCGAGTTCTTCTGCGCCGCCTGCTGGCGCCGCTGCGAGTGCCGCGCGGCGACATGGCCGACCTCGTGCCCCAGCACAGCGGCCAGTTCCGCCTCGCTGTTCATCAGCGTCACCAGCTGACGGGTGGTGTAGATATAGCCGCCCGGCACGGCGAAGGCGTTGTGCACCGGCGAATTCAGCAGGCTGACCGTGAAGGCCTCGCGGGCATTGCCGAGTCCCGACTGGACCGCGATGTTCTTGCCCACCTGCTCGACATATTGCGCATGGGTGCCGCTCATCGCGCCGCCGAATTCCGCGAGGAATTGCGGGTGATACTGCGCGCCCATCTGGGCTTCCTGCGGCGTGATCGGCGACGAGGCCGAGGGCACCTGCGCCCCGGCGCCCATGCACCCGGCGAGCGTGATGCTTGCCGCGCCGAAAGCCAGCCACTTGCGTGAAATCCGTGCCATGTTCAGTCCTCGCTTGCGCCTTTTCAGGTCTTTCCCCAGCCTATCGGGAAAGCAGCGCGCGACAAGGGCTTGGCAAACGAAAGCTTAACCTGGGTTGGCCGCCCTAGCCCCCGATGGCGAGGAATCGTGCCTCGCGTGCGGCGACCAGCTGAGCGCCGTCCTGCCCTGCGAGCCTGTCCAGCTCCTCGGCGAGTGCCTCGCCGAGCATCCGCGCCGCGCCGACAGGATCGCGATGCGCGCCGCCGACCGGCTCCTTGACGATCCGGTCGATCACGTTGTCGCGCTTGAGATGCTGCGCCGTCACCTTCATCGCCTGCGCGGCCTCGGGTGCCTTTTCCGACGTGCGCCACAGGATCGAGGCGCAGCCTTCGGGCGAGATCACCGAATAGACCGCGTGTTCCATCATCAGCACCCGGTTGGCGCTGGCGAGCGCCACCGCGCCGCCCGATCCGCCCTCGCCGACAATCGCCGCAACCATCGGCACCTCGAGCGCAAGGCAGGCCTCGGTCGCGCGGGCGATGGCTTCGGCCTGACCGCGTTCCTCGGCCTCGATCCCCGGAAAGGCGCCCGAGGTGTCGACCAGCGTCACCACCGGCAGGCCGAATCGGCTCGCCATTTCCATCAGGCGGATCGCCTTGCGGTAGCCCTCGGGCTTGCCCATGCCGAAATTGTGCGCGATCCGGGTCTTGGTGTCGTGGCCCTTCTCGTGCCCGATCAGCATCACCCGCCGCCCATCCAGCCGCGCGAAGCCGCCCATGATCGCGAGATCGTCGGCATAGAGCCGGTCCCCGCCCAGCGGCATGAAATCGGTGAAGGCGTGCGCCACATAGTCGCGGAAATGCGGCCTTTGCGGATGCCGTGCGACCTGCGTCTTCTGCCACGGGGTGAGCGAGGCATAGGTGCTGGCGAGCAGTTCGGCGCTCTTGGCCTCGAGCCGGGCGATCTCGCTCTCCACGTCCACATCGTGCAGCGCGTTGACGCTGCGCAACTGGGTGATGCGCTCCTCGAGCGCGGCGACCGGCTTCTCGAAATCGAGATAGGAAATCATCGGGCGGCGCTAGTCCGATGTTGCCCTGCTTGCAAGCGGGTGGCGGGAATTGACGAGGGCAACCAGCCGCGCGGCATCGACATGGGTGTAGATCTGCGTGGTGGCGATGTCGGCATGGCCGAGCAGGGTCTGGAGCACGCGCAGGTCCGCCCCGCCCTCGAGCAGGTGGGTTGCAAAGGCGTGGCGCAGCACGTGGGGGCTGATCCCGGCAGGGTCCAGCCCCGCCCTTGCCGCCAGCGCCTTCAGAAGCTGGAACAGGCGGACGCGGCTGAGATGGCCGCTCTTGCCCGACGGGAACAGGTAGCGCGAGGCAGGGGTCGCCGGGCGCAGCACCCGCCAGCGCCCCAGCGCCTCGAGCGCCCGCCCGCCGACCGGCACCAGCCGCGCCGAGCCGCCCTTACCGGTGACCGTGAGGAAGGGCGCATCGCGCGGCACGGCGGCCAGCGGCAGGCTGACGAGCTCGGTTGCGCGCAGGCCCGAGCCGTAGAGCAGCTCGATCAGGGCCAGCAGCCGCACCGCTCGCGGATCATCGCCCGCCGCCTCCGTCTCGGCGCGGGCGAAGAGGGCGGCGATCTGATCGTGCCCCATCACCTTGGGCAGCGGGCGGCGGGCCCGCGGCGCGGGCAGCGCGCCCGAAGGATCGTCCTGCCGCCAGCCCTCGTCGATCGCGAAGCCGAAGAACTGCCGCAGCGCCGATGCCTTGCGCGCGACGCTCGAAGGGGCAAGGTCCGCCCATTCCCCCGCCAGCGAGGCGACCGCATCGCGCGGCGCCGCGGCGAGATCGCCGATCGCCTCCTCGGCCTGTTCGAGATCGCGACGATAGGCGGCGAGCGTGTTGAGCGCCGCACCGCGCTCGGCGGCGAGCATGGCGAGGAACGCCTCTGTCGCCGCGGACATTACCCGCGTGCGACCGCCTCGGCGGCGATCATCCGGGCCTCGGCCTCCAGCCCCACGCGGGTCAGCGCGGCGGTGATGTGGTAGAGGTGCAGCGGGGTCATCTGCGACCAGCTCGTGCCCTGCATTCCCAGCCCCGCCAGCAGCACCACCAGCGCCGGATTGCCGACTTCGGCCGCGCGCGCGATGGCGCTTGTCCAGCGGGTCCGGCGCGCCAGATCGAAGTCGAGATCGCCGGCAAGCGAGGCGGCGTCGCCCGGATCGAGACGTCCCAGTCCGGCAAGGCCGGCGACGAGGAAGGCCGACTTGCGGCGGTCCTCGCTGGAATCCCCGCCGATGAAGCTCTGCACCGCACCCTGCCCCACGGCATCGCCGCGCGGGCTGGAAAGCGCGATCAGCGCCCAGCCGAGCGAGCCTTCCTCGACCACGCCGGCCCAGCGGCCCGCGTTGCGATCGAGCCCGGCGGCGAGCATGGCCGCGATCAGCTCGCCCGCCGCGGAGGCGTGATCGGCCGAGGGCGGGATCCGTGCCGCGGCATAGGCCGTCAGCACCCGCGCGCCGTAACCGTCCCCGCCGCCCAGGGCGGGCCCTGCCGACCACAGGCGCTCCATTGCGTCGATCCGCGCAGCGGGATCGGTGGCGAGGTAGGCCTCGCGCAGGGTGGCGGCATGGGTCTGCGGATCGCCGCTCGCGGCGGGATCGGCGTGGATCTCGGAATAGAGATCGACCATCGCATCGGCCGAGAGAATCCCCTCGCGCGCCGCGCGTCCGGCGAAAGGCGCGCGCTGGCGGGCGGGCAGCATCGGCAGCAGCGCGCCGGCGCGGGCATAGTAGGCGCCGCCCCTCGCCTTCAACGCTCCGTCGAGCAGGCCTTCGGGCAGGGGTTCGCCGAGCGCATTGGCAAGGCCGAAGCGCCAGGGGTTGAGATCATCGACGCCCTGCCATTCGATCTGCACCGCGCGCTGGCCGCGCCCCGCCGCTCCGGCGAAGCGGCGCGCCAGCAGCACGTCGATCCGCGGCGCGACCCCGCGGAACAGCGCCCGGTCGAGCTGCGAGGCAGCAAGCGCGGCCTCGCCCGCATAGGCATTGCAGATCGCCTGCCACAGCTGCCATTCCCCGTCCTCGCGGGCAGAGCCCTGGAGCCGCACGGCCGGGCAGGCGCCGGTAACGTCCCCGCCCGCGAGATAGGCGCCGAGCGCCTCCTGCGTGAGGGCGGGCGACCAGTTTGCCGTGTCGATATCCTGCACCACCGCGCGGGCGAGCGCGAACTCGCCCATCCGGTTCAGCACGCCGACGCGCAGGGCGGCGAATTCGATCGGGTCCATGCCGAGCGGCGCGGCAAGGCGGCTCGCCAGCGCGCGACGCAGGAGGATGTGGCCCCAGCGCGACACCATCGGCCCCTGCGTGCCGTTCAGCACCGCGCGCACGAGCTTGTCCGACTGGTTCGCCAGCGCCACCGGCGGCAGGCCGCCCTCGTCCGCCGCCAGCACGCCGACGCGGGTCAGCGCCCGCTGCGCGCCGGGCGGAATGTCGGACTTGGGCTTGAGGCCGAGCAGCTGGTCGAGCTCCTCGGTCGACATGTTCTCCAGCTCCGCAAGGCTCGGCAGGCGGGCGAGATCGTCGCGCGTGATGCTCGGCAGCGGCGGGAGGGACGAAGGATCGACCGGCACGCCCGGCGGAGGCAGAGCGATCGCGCCGCCGGGCGGCGGCGCGGTGCCCGGCACGGTGGCGGGTCCTGGCGCCGGTGTCGGTGCCGGGCGCGGGCTCGCGCTGGAGCGCGGACTGGGCGTCGGCGCTGGATCGTCGAAGCCGGGAGGCAGGAGCGATTCGGGCTTGCCCTGCGCGCCGGCGAGGCCCGCAAGCCCCGCTCCGCCGAGCGCACCCGCAAGGCCAAGCGCCAGCACGCTCGCGCCCCAGCCTGGCCGCCGCGCGCTCATTGCCCCTGCTCCGGCAGGGCCACATCCTCGGCGATCGGGCGCAGCGGCTCCTCGCCGCCGTCGACCCAGGCAAGCACGAGCAGACCCGCAACAACGAGCACGGCCACGGGCCACCAAGCCCGCACGGCGAGACGCGGCGGCGGGGCGGCCTCCTGAAGGGCGGTCGGGGAGAGACGCGGGGGTCGCGGGCTTCGCATATTGCGCGTGCCCTAGCCCATCTATAGGCCTTGCGGCAATGTCCGCCGCGCCCTCCGCCTCGCATCACAGCGATCTTGCCGCCATCGCCGCGCGCATCACGCGGCCGGTGGTGCTGGTCGGGCTGATGGGGGTCGGCAAGACGACTGTCGGGCGCAAGCTCGCGGGCCTGCTGAAGCGCGATTTCGTCGATGCCGACGAGGCCATCGTCGCCGCCGCCCAGCGGTCGATCCCCGAGATCTTCGAGACCTATGGCGAGGCCTATTTCCGCGACGGCGAGCGGCGCGTGATCGCCCGGCTGATCGAGGAAGGCCACGGCGTTATCGCCACCGGCGGCGGGGCTTTCGTCGATCCGCAGACCCGCGCCGCCGTGCTCGAAAAGGGCATCGCGGTGTGGATCGATTGCGACATCGACACGCTGGTCGAGCGCACCTCGCGCCGCGCCACCCGCCCGCTGCTCAAGCAGGGCGACCCGCGCACCATCCTGACCCGGCTGGCGGCAGAGCGCGCGCCCTTCTATGGGCAGGCGCATATCCGCGTCGTCAGCGAGACCGGCCCCCACGCCGACACCGCCCGCGCGATCATCGAGGCGATCGACAAATGGCTGTGATTTCCGTCGCGCTGGCCGGGCGCGCCTATGACGTGGTGATCGAGGAGGGGCTGCTCGAGCACCTCGCCGAGGCTGCCGCACCGTACCTCATGGGATACGGTCCGCAGCGCCCCGTGCCGTTCGTGGCCGACACCAACACTCACCGCCTGTTCGCCGCTCCGGTGGACGCGCATCTCGCCGCGCAGGGAATGGCGGCAGAGTGGTTCGTGGTCGAACCGGGCGAGGACGCCAAGAGCTGGGCCGTGCTCGAGCGCCTGTGCGACTGGCTGCTGGCGCTCGGCGTGACGCGGTCGGATCATGTCTTCGCGCTGGGCGGCGGGGTGGTGGGCGACCTCGTCGGATTTGCCTGTTCGGTGGTGAAGCGCGGGGTCGGTTTCGTGCAGCTGCCCACGACGCTGCTGGCGCAGGTGGATTCCTCGGTCGGCGGCAAGACCGCGATCAACACGCGCGCGGGCAAGAACCTGATCGGCGCCTTCCACCAGCCTTCGCTGGTGCTGATCGACCCGCGGGTGCTGGCGACCCTGCCGCCCCGCGAGATGCGCGCCGGCTATGCCGAGGTGCTGAAATACGGCCTGCTCGGCGATGCGGCCTTCTTCGCCTGGCTCGAAGCGAACGGCGACAAGGTGCTCGCGCGCGAGCCTGCCGCGCTCGAACACGCCATCGCCACCAGCATCGCGATGAAGGCGCGGATCGTCGCCGCCGACGAGCGCGAGACGCTGGATCAGCGCGCCCTGCTCAATCTCGGCCACACCTTCGGCCACGCGCTCGAGGCGGAAACGGGTTTCTCCGACCGGCTGCTCCACGGCGAGGCGGTGGCGATGGGCATGGTGCTGGCGGCGAAATACTCGACGCGCCGGGGTGCGATCTCGGCGGCGGATGCCGCGCGGGCCACGGCGGCCATCGCGGCGGCGGGCCTGCCCGCGCACCTGCCCGGTCTCGGCCTTGCCTGCGACGGCGCCGCGCTGGTCGATCACATGCGCCACGACAAGAAGGCGGAAGGGCGCACCCTGCCCTTCCTGCTGCTGCGCCGGCTGGGCGAGGCCCATGTCGCCCGCGATGTCGATCTGACCGACATCGCCGCTTTTCTGGACGAGGAACTCAAGGGATGACGCGCTTCATCGACCTCTCGATCCCGATCACCAACACCGTGGTCTCCGATCCCGAGGTGATGCGGCCCAAGGTCACCTACATGACCCACGAGACCACGTGGGAACAGATCGCGATGTTCTTTCCCGGCCTGAGGCGCGAGGACCTGCCGGACGGCGAAGGCTGGGCGGTCGAATTCGTCGAGCTCTCGACCCACAACGGCACTCACATGGACGCGCCGTGGCATTACCACTCGACCACGGATGCGGGCGCCCGCCCCGCCCCGAGCATCGACGAGGCCCCGCTCGACCGGTTCTTCCGCCCCGGCGTGAAGCTCGACTTCAGTCACCTCCCCCACGGCCATGTCGTCTCGGCAGCCGAAGTGGAGGCCGAGCTGGCGCGGATCGGCTACACGCTCGAGCCGCTCGATATCGTGCTGGTGCAATCGGGCGCGGTCTACGGCACCGAGGGCTTCACCGATCAGGGCGTCGGCCTGGGCGCGGAGGCAACCCTTTGGCTCACCGAGCAAGGCATCGAGGTGGTGGGCACAGACGCCTGGAGCTGGGACGCGCCCTTCAGCCACACCGCGAAACGCTGGGCCGAGACGCGCGATCCCGCGATCATCTGGGAGGGCCACAAGGCCGGGCGCATCCGGCCCTATTACCAGATCGAGAAGCTCGCCAATCTCGCCGCGCTGCCGCCGCACGGCTTCATGGTCAGCTGCTTCCCGGTGAAGATCGAGCGAGCGAGCGCGGGCTGGATCCGCGCGGTGGCGATGGTGGAGGAATAGGGGTGCGGATCGCGCTGGCCGACCTGGACGATCCGGAGGTCCGGGCGCTGATCGCCTACCACCAGCGCAACATGATCGAAGGCTCGCCGCCGGGACTGAGTTTCGCGCTCGACCTGTCCGGCCTCAAGACGCCGGGCGTGACGGTCTGGGCCGTGCATCTGGACGGTCGCGCCGCCGCGATCGGCGCGCTCAAGCGGATCGACGATGCGGCTTGCGAGCTCAAGTCGATGCGCACCCATCCCGATTTCCTGCGTCGGGGCTGTGCGGCGGCGCTGCTGGAGACGATCATCGACCATGCCCGCGCCGAAGGGTTCCGGGTGATGAGCCTCGAGACCGGCACCGGCCCTGCCTTCGGGCCGGCGCTGGCGCTCTACCGCAGGCGCGGCTTTGCCAATGGCCCTGCCTTCGCCGACTACACCCTGACCGACTTCAACCAGTGCCTGCACCTGCCGCTCGGGTGAGCGGCAGCGCGGCCCGGCCTCAGGCGACCGGGCGGCTCGGCAGCTTGGCGACGTTGCCGAGCGGATCGCCCTCGCGCGCCGCCTTCATCGCCGCCTCTTCCTCGAGCATCTTGTCATGCTCGGCGAACAGGCGTTCGATCTCGGCGCGACGTTCGAGCAGCATGTAGGCGATGCCCGGCGCAAGGCTCTCGCCCTCGCCGATCTGGCCGAGCAGGCCCGCCAGATCGCTCACCGTCGCATCCCGCGCGGTCTTGAAGAAATTGCCCTTCCGGTCGAAGAAACCGGTCCCTGTATGTGCCATGATCAAATCCTCCCACTGAGATTCAATCCCTCGCGCGGAGAATACCGCGACTCGGCAAGGACAGAGTTTCTCACGAAGCGCAGTGTAGGACAGAGGGGTCGGCAAATTTCCGTCGGAAATCATTAAACTGGCGCAAAACTACAACAAATTTTGGAAGAATCTTGCCGTGCGGCGCAGCTTTGCGCCGAGTTGACGCGGCTGGGCCATTCTCGCCGACTTGGTCAAGCGCGCCGAAAGCGTGCTCCCGGCGCGCGACAGTGCCGGATCGACCGGCACCGCCACAGTCAGCGCCGACAACGCCTGCGCCTATTCGAGCTCGAGGATCACCGCATCGACCGCGAGGCTTTCGCCCTCGGCGGCGTTGATCTTGGCGATCACGCCTTCCTTCTCGGCGCGCAGGATGTTCTCCATCTTCATCGCCTCGACCGTGGCGAGGGGCTGGCCGGGCTGCACCTTCTCGCCTTCGGCCACATGAAGCTTCACCAGCATCCCCGGCATCGGGCAGATGAGGAGGCGCGAGAGATCGGGCGGGACCTTCTCGAGCATCAGCGATTCGTGCCGTGCGAGGCGCTGCGGCAGGACCAGCGCGGTGTGCGCCGCGCCGCGCGTGGTGACCTTCCACTGGTTGCCGACGCGCTCGACGATCAGGCCGAAACGCTGTTCATCGCCCTCGCCCACCTTGCCGGTCGCTTCGGCCTGCACCATGCCGGGCTGCCAGTTGCAGGTGCCTTCGACCCGTACGCCATCGACCACCGCATGGCCCTCGCCGAGGGTCACATGAAAGCGCTCGTCGCCAAGTTTCACCAGCCATTTGCTGGTCACCGGCAACGGCCCGTCGAGCTGGCCGGAAATGCGGCGCGCACGGCTTTGCAGCGTGAACTCGTTGCCCGCGCATACCGCTGCCAGCAGGCGCTTGACCTCGTCCGAGGTCGCCGCGCCGTGGAAGCCTTCGGGATATTCCTCGGCGATGAAGCCCGTGGTCAGCTCGCCCGAGCGGAATCGCGGGTGCTGCATGATCGCGGAGAGGAAATCGACATTGTGGCCGAGGCCCTTGATGCGGAAATTGTCCAATGCCTCGATCTGCAAGTCCGCCGCCTCGTCGCGGGTCGGTGCCCAGGTGATCAGCTTGGCGATCATCGGGTCGTAGAAGCGCGAGACCTCGCCGCCCTCGTAGACGCCGTCATCGACGCGCACCGAGCCGGTGCCGCGCGCAACGCCCCGCCGGGGCTTGCCGGCGACCGTCTCGTCCTCGCTCCAGCCGGGGAGCGGGGGCGAGTAGTGCACCAGCCGTCCGGTAGAGGGCAGAAAGCCGCGATAGGGGTCCTCGGCATAGACGCGGTTCTCGATCGCCCAGCCGTCGATCCCGATGTCGTCCTGCGTCATGGCAAGCTTCTCGCCCGCCGCCACGCGGATCATCTGCTCGACGAGGTCGATCCCGGTGATCGCTTCAGTGACGGGGTGCTCGACCTGAAGCCGGGTGTTCATCTCGAGGAAGTAGAAGCTCTCGCCCGTCGGGTCCGCGCCCGAGACGATCAGCTCGACCGTGCCCGCGCTGTAATACCCCACCGCGCGCGCGAGGGCGACGCATTGCTCGCCCATCGCCTTCCGCATCTTGGGCGTGACGAAAGGCGACGGCGCTTCCTCGACCACCTTCTGGTGGCGGCGCTGGATCGAGCATTCACGCTCGTTCAGGTAGAGGATGTTGCCGTGCTGGTCGCCGAGGATCTGGATCTCGATGTGGCGCGGGTTGAGGATGAACTTCTCGATGAAGACGCGGTCGTCGCCGAAGGAGTTCAGGCCCTCGCGCTTCACGCTTTCGAAGCCCTCGCGCACATCGGCCTCGGAATAGGCGAGGCGCATCCCCTTGCCCCCGCCGCCGGCGCTGGCCTTCATCATCACCGGGTAGCCGATCTCGTTCGAGATGCGCACCGCGTGCTCGGTATCCTCGATCTCGCCGACAAAGCCTGGGACGACATTGACGCCCGCCTCTTTCGCCAGCTTCTTGGATTCGATCTTGTCGCCCATTGCGGCAATCGCGCCCACGGGAGGCCCGATGAAGGCGATGCCTTCCTTCGCCAGCGCCTCGGCAAAGGAGGTGCGTTCCGACAGGAAGCCGTAGCCCGGATGCACCGCCTCGGCCCCGGTCTGCTTGCAGGCGGCGATGATCTTGTCCGCGACCAGGTAGCTCTCGGCCGCAGGCGAAGGGCCGATATGCACCGCCTCGTCCGCCATCGCCACGAAGGGCGCGCGGGCGTCAGCGTCGGAATAGACCGCGACGGTCTTGATCCCCATTTTGCGGGCCGTGGTGATGACCCGGCAGGCGATCTCGCCGCGGTTGGCAATCAGGATTTTCGAGAACAAGGGCGGTGAACCTCTCTCCAGGGGGTGCCGTTACGGCCGAGGGCTATGCCGAGGGTTTCGCCGGCAGGCAAGCTAGCGGATTTGCGCTCTCAGCCCGGCACCTCGACCAGTTCCTTCAGCTCGGCGGTGCGCAGGCGGGTGAGGCGCGTCTTGCAGGTCGCGGCGAGGAAGGGCTCTAGGCTCCCCATGCGCGCCGTGTAGCCGTCCACCCGGCAATGCGCGTCGCGATAGCGCAGCCAGCCGCGCTGGCCTTCGAGCAGGCTCCTGAAGAAGCCCGGGCGCTTGTCGGACGAGCCGAGTTCGGCCCATTCGGCATCGCGCTTCTTCATCACCTCGGCGGTGATCGCCCACTGGGCGTTGAGCGCGGCATCGGCGGCCTCGTAATCCTGCCCGGCGCACCAGTTCATTTCGGCCTGCACCTGCGGGTCGGCGCAATTCCATTCGGGCACGGGCGGCTGCGCGGACTGGGCGAGCAGCGGGAGGATCAGCGTGGCGATCATGCGGCGTTCCTTTCGGCGTAGGCGATCAGGCTGGCAGCATAGGCGGGCGCGCCCCTGCGGTCACCCTCGCCGCTCACAAGGGTCTGCACCGCCTTTCCCAGCATGGCGATATTGGCGGCGGCAAGGCTGCCGAGCGGCTCGACATAGATGCCGATGGTGAAGAGGATCGCGCCGGTCTGCGGCAAGCGGCGCAGGGTCTGGCGTTCCGAGCGCACGAACAGGGTCTCGCCTGCGTTCTCCGGCGTGACATGGGCGAAGGCCTCGTGCGGGGGCCGGTCGGGGAGCCAGCGACGCTCACCGGTGGCCGCGATGAACCAGTTGCAGCGGCCATAGATGAGGCCGGGCCGAAGCGTCTCCATGAAGCGGTCGACCCCGGAGGCGAGCTGCTCCTCATAGCCTGCAATCGGGGCGTGAAGCGCACGCAGGGGCAGGCCGATCTTGTCCGCGGGGTGCCAGTCAGAGGGCCACGCCACCGCCGCGCCGATCAGGCGATAGACCTCCTCGCCTTCGCGCTTCGTCAGCAGGCACAGGTCCTCGTGGACCGCCAGCGCCGCCTCGGGGAGCGCGCCGGGGGCGCCGAGCATGGCGGCAAGTTCGCGGCCCGGCAGGCCGACCTCGGGGGTGAGCTGCACGCCCTCGGGCCAGTCGGCGAACCCGGCGGCACGGGCGGCAAGGTCAGGCTCTGGCTGGAGCCAGTCACGCTCCTCGAGCTTGACCAGCCCCATCCGAAGTTGCCCGCCCCCGCGTGCCTTGGGCAGCAGGCTATCGACGGAGAAGCCGAGGGTCATTTGGTCCGCCCCACTTCGTGCTGAGCTTGTCGAAGCACCGTTCTTCTTCCTTCTCAACGTCTACTGGAAGAAAAGCGGCCCTTCGACAAGCTCAGGGCGAACGGCTTGCGGCGTTACCCTCCCCGCCGCTCGCACCTCAGCGTGAAGCCGTAGTCATCCAGATAGTCGACCCCGGTCGGCAGCAGATATTGCAGCGCCTCGGGCAACAGGCCGTGCAAGGCCGTGGCGTGGCGCAGCTCCTTGCGGCGGTCGGAGAAGCAGTAGGGCTGCGAGGGCGGCAGGGTGGCGAGCAGCCGCATCATCCCTGTCTCGGTCGCCCCGCCCTCGTCGGCAAGGCTGAGGTATAGCGGCGGGCGCTTGCCCTCGCCCGGCGCGCGGCGGCTCAGCGCCTCGCTATCCCATTGCAGGCTGGGCGAAATCGCGGCGTAACCGGCGAACAGGCCGGGTGCGCTCACCCAGGTCTCGACCACGAAATGCCCCGCCGCGCTTTCGCCGACGAGGAAGGCGGTGCCATCGTGGCGATAGCGGGCTTCGATCAGCGGCTTGACGGTCCCGGCAATCCACGCCCGGAATGCCGCGCTCTCGCCCGCCGTGGGCCAGCGCGTGCGTTCGGCGGCATCGCCGGTGGGTGGGAGCAGCTCGCGCTGGCGGTCCTTCGTCTCGATCCCGACGATGATCGCGTTCGCGCTGCGGCCCCAGATCGTGTTCCAGCGCTCGAGCCCCGCGCCCATCATGAGGTCCTGCGTCACGCCGCCATCGAGCAGGTAGACCACCGGCCACTGCTTGTCGGGTTCCTCGGCATACCCGATCGGCAGGACGATATTGACCTGCCGCTCCGCGCCAATGGCTTCCACTGTCACCGTCTCGCCGATAGTCAGCGGTTGCGGCTCCGGCAGCGGCGCGGGTGCCATTGCGAGCGCGGCGGCAGCGATCATGTTGAACAGCATCAGCTAATGACCCGTTCGTGCTGAGCTTGTCGAAGCACCGTCCTTCTCCTTTGCGGCTTCAGACTGAAAGAACGACAGCCCTTCGACAAGCTCAGGGCGAACGGAAGGTTATGCCGCCACCACCGACTTGCAGGCCCGCGCGGGCTCCTCGCCCTTCAGTGCGGTGAGGCCGAGCTTGGCGAACAGCGCGCCGTCCTTGTCGTCGCCCGCATTGGGCGCGGTCAGCAGCTTGTCGCCGGTGAAGATCGAATTCGCGCCCGCGAGGAAACACAGGGCGTGCGTCGCTTCGCTCATCGACTCGCGCCCCGCCGAGAGCCGCACCATCGAGCGCGGCATGGTGATGCGCGCGACCCCGACGGTGCGGACGAACTCGATATCGTCGATCTTGGCGAGCGGGGTATCGGCGAGCATGTTGCCGAGCACCGTGCCTTTGACCGGCACCAGCGCGTTGACCGGCACGCTTTCGGGATGCTGCAGCAGGGTGGCGAGGGTGTGGATGAACCCCACCCGATCCTCGCGCGTCTCGCCCATGCCGACGATGCCGCCGGAGCACACGTTTATCCCGGCCTTGCGGACGTGGTCGAGCGTATCGAGCCGGCACTGGAAGTCGCGGGTGGAGATGACGCGCTCGTAATATTCGGGCGAGCTGTCGATATTGTGGTTGTAGTAGTCGAGCCCCGCCTCGGCCAGCATCTCGGCCTGATGCGGCTCGAGCATCCCCAGCGTCATGCAGGTCTCGAGGCCCATGGCCCGCACGCCCTTCACGATCTCCACGATCGCGGGCATGTCGCGGTCCTTGGGATTGCGCCACGCGGCGCCCATGCAGAAGCGCTGGGAGCCCGCATCCTTCGCCTGCGCCGCGCGCTGGAGCACGGCCTGCACGTCCATCAGCTTGGTGGCTTCCACGCCCGAATCAGCGTGCACTGACTGCGAGCAATAGCCGCAATCCTCCGGGCACCCGCCGGTCTTGATGCTCAGCAGGGTGCACAGCTGGACTTCGGTCGCGGGGTGGTAGGCGCGGTGGACGCTGGCGGCCTGGAACAGCAGCTCGGTGAACGGCAGGTCGAAGAGCGCGGCGATTTCGGCGCGGGTCCAGTCGGTGCGGGGGTTGGTCAATTTCTGTCTCGCATGAAGTGTCGGATCATGAGTGCACCGCCCATAAGCACTGCCAGCGGCACGCCATAGAACAAAATCGCGCGGCCCGTTTCGCTGATGCAATCGCCGTCAGAGACACAATCCCCGAGCGCCGCGCCCCCCATGGCGGTGAGCGAAATGATGCCGCCCAGCACGGCGTAGAGCGCGCAGCCCGCTTTCTGAGGATTTGTCAGGCCGGGTCTAGAGCTGAAACTCACGCCGCCTCCTTCGTCATTGCGAGGAGCCGCAGGCGACGCGGCAATCCAGCGACTGCCGTTTCCTCGCGGCGCGATGTCAGAACCTGGATTGCTTCGCTTCGCTCGCCATGACGAGGGAGTAGCCTCTACTCCGCCGCCTCGTCCAGCCCTTCGCCCAGCGGCGGCATGTTGTGGCCGAGCAGCACCAGAATATCCGCAGCGCATTCGACCACATTCGAGCCCGGCCCATAGATGCCCTGCACCCCGGCCTCGCGCAGGAAGTCGTAGTCTTGCGGGGGGATGACGCCGCCGGCGGTGACCTTGATGTCGCCGCGGCCGGCTTCACGGAGGAGCCGGATCAGCTCGGGGATCAGGGTCTTGTGGCCCGCAGCGAGGCTCGATGCACCGACCACGTCGACGTCGTGTTCCAGCGCCATCGTGGCGCTTTCCTGCGGGGTCTGGAACAGCGGGCCCGAGATCACCTCGAAGCCCATGTCACCGAACGCAGACGCGATCACGTTCGCGCCGCGGTCGTGGCCGTCCTGGCCCATCTTGGCGATCATGATCTTCGGCTTGCGGCCGAGGCGGCGGCCCACGGCCTCGACCCCGTCCACCACCTGCGCCCAGCGGCGGTCGAATTCGTAGGCGCTCTTGTAGACGCCCGTGACCGGCGCGGGAGTCGCGTCGTGACGGCCGAAGACCTCTTCCATCGCCGAGGAGATTTCGCCCAGCGTCGCATCGTGACGCGCGGCCTCGACCGCGAGTGCGAGCAGGTTCGCGCCGGTCTTGCAGCCTTCCGTCAGCGCCGCCAGCGCCGCGCGGCAGGCGGCCTCGTCGCGGCCTTCGCGCACCTTGGCGATGCGGGCGATCTGCCCGGCGCGCACCTTCTGGTTGTCGACCTCAAGGGTCTCGAGCGCGTCTTCCTGTTCCTTGCGGTACTTGTTGACGCCGACGATGACGGTTTCGCCCTTGTCGACCTTGGTCTGCTTTTCCGCCGCCGCGCGCTCGATCGCGGCCTTGGGCGCGCCGGTGGCGACGAAGGCGGTCATGCCGCCCGCCGCGTCGACCTCCTCGATCAGCTTCCATGCCTCGTCAACGAGGGTGGAGGTAAGCGCCTCGACATAGTGCGAGCCGCCGAGCGGATCGACGACGCTCGTGATCCCGCTTTCCTCCTGCAGCACCAGCTGGGTGTTGCGGGCGATGCGGGCGGAGAAGTCGGTCGGCAGTGCAATCGCCTCGTCGAGCGCATTGGTGTGGAGCGACTGCGTGCCGCCCAGCACCGCCGCCATCGCCTCGACCGTGGTGCGGATGACGTTGTTGTAGGGGTCCTGCTCCTGCAAGCTGACGCCGGAGGTCTGGCAGTGGGTGCGCAGCATCTTGGAGCGTTCGTCCTTCGCGCCCAGCCCGTCCATGACCCGCCACCACAGGGTGCGCGCGGCGCGCAGCTTGGCGATCTCCATGAAGAAGTTCATGCCGATGCCGAAGAAGAAGCTGAGGCGCCCGGCGAAGGCGTCGATGTCCAGCCCCGCGTTCATCGCCCGCTGGGCGTATTCCTTGCCGTCGGCGATGGTGAAGGCCAGTTCCTGCACCGCCGTCGCCCCGGCCTCGTGCATGTGATAGCCCGAGATCGAAATCGAGTTGAATTTCGGCATGTTGGCCGAGGTATATGCGATGATGTCCGAGATGATCCGCATACTCGGCTCGGGCGGGTAGATATAGGTGTTGCGGACCATGAACTCCTTGAGAATGTCGTTCTGGATCGTGCCGTCGAGCTTGTCCTGGCTCACCCCCTGACGTTCCGCCGCGACGATGAAGAAGGCCAGCACCGGGATCACCGCGCCGTTCATCGTCATCGAAACGGACATGGAATCGAGCGGGATCTGGTCGAACAGGATCTCCATGTCCGCGACCGTGTCGATCGCCACCCCCGCCTTGCCGACGTCGCCGACCACGCGCGGGTGATCGGAATCGTATCCGCGGTGGGTGGCAAGGTCGAAGGCGACCGACAGCCCCTTCTGCCCCATCGCCAGATTGCGGCGGTAGAAGGCGTTCGATTCCTCTGCGGTCGAAAAGCCCGCATATTGCCGGATCGTCCACGGACGGCCCGCATACATCGACGCCTTCACCCCGCGCGTGAAGGGCGCGAAGCCGGGGAGGCCGGGATCGAAGCCCGCGTGATCTTCCGCCGTGTAGAGCGGCTTGATCGCGAAGCCTTCCGGCGTGTGCCAGGTGAGGTCGCGGCCCTTCACTTCCTTGGCGGCTAGGGCGTTCCAGTCGGAGAGGGTCGGTTTGTCGGTCATGTCTCAATCACATCCGTTCGTGTCGAGCGAAGTCGAGACACCGCTCCCGGGTATCTCGACTGCGCACTGCGTGCTCCGCTCGATAGGAACGGAGATGGGCGCGATTAGTGCCCCTTGAACTCGGCCTTGCGCTTCTGGAGGAAGGCCATGCCGCCCTCCATCGCGTCCTTGGTCGCGCCCGCGATGCGCTGGCCCTCGGCCTCGGCGAGCAGCACCATCTGGAGGTTCTGGTCCAATGCGACCGCGATGTTGCGCTTCATCGTGGCGTAGGCGACGGTCGGCCCGTTGGCGAGCTTCTCGGCCAGCGCGCGGGCCTCGGTCATCAGGTCGGCATCCTCGACGCACTTGTAGACGAGGCCCCATTCCTCGGCCTGTTCGCCCGAGATCTTTTCGCCCAGCATCATCATCCGCGTGGCGCGGGCGCGGCCGATGGCGCGCGCGAGCAGCCAGGTCGAGCCGCCGTCGGGCACAAGGCCGATATTGACGAAGGCCTGGAGGAAGTATGCGCTCTTCGCCGCGATGGTGAAGTCCGCCGCGAGGGCAAGCGAGCAGCCCACGCCCGCCGCCGGGCCATTGACCGCGCAGATCACCGGCACCTGCGCGCGGATCAGCTGGCTGATCGCGGGGTTGTAGTGGTTGATCAGCGCCTCGTGGCTGCCGCCCTTCCCGCCGAGTGCCGAGCCCGAGCCGCGCGCCGAAAGGTCCGCGCCCGAGCAGAAGCCCTTGCCCTCGCCGGTGATCAGCACCGCGCGCGCATCGCCGAGATCGTAGAACGCCTGCCCTAGCTCGTCCGCCATCTGCGGCGGCATGGCATTGAGCCGCTCGGGGCGGTTGAGGGTGATGGTGAGCAGCGGGCCTTCGCGGTCGACGCGGATGGTTTCGTAGGACATTCTTCCAACAACTCCCGTTCGCCCTGAGCCTGTCGAAGGGGTGTTCTTCCTTCGTGGCTTCGGGCTTGAAGAAAAGTGCGGGGCTTCGACAAGCTCAGCCCGAACGGTTCAAAATCAATTCGACCAGTGGGTGCCCTCTTTGGGCGTCTCCATGATCTCGGTAAGCATGCCGCCCATGTCCTTGGGATGGACGAAAAAGATAGGGGTGCCGTGCGCGCCGATGCGCGTCGGGCCGAGGATGCGCTTGCCCATCGCCTCGAACTCGCTGCGCGCCTCGGCGATATCGGGCACCTCGAAGCACAGGTGATGCTGCCCGCCCAAGGGGTTCTTGGCGAGGAAGCCTGCCAGCGTGGAGTTTTCCCCCAGCGGCTCGATCAGCTCGATCTGGGTGCCGTTCATTGCCCCGTCCGCGCCGGGGGTGTCGACGAAGCAGACCTTCACGCCCTGCTCCTCAAGGTCGAAGGGCGTGTGGATCTTGGTCGCGCCCATCACGTCGCGGTAGAAAGTGATCGAGTCCGCGATGGAGGGCGTGGCGACCCCGATGTGGTTCAAGCGGCCGAGTTTCATTCCATTCCTCTCTCAATCGTCATTGCGAGGCGGCGCAGCCGCCGTGGCAATCCAGAGCTGTTCGCGCGGCGCTCTGGATTGCTTCGCTGCGCTCGCAATGACGGCCCTTCGGTCAATGTGCAATTTCCTCGAACCGGTCGTCCCAGGTAGGGTTGTTCGCTTCGATCAGCGCCAGCTTCGCTTTACGGCTTCCTGCCTTGATCTGCTTTTCCCGCGAGATCGCGCTCTCCATCGTGTCGTGCCGCTCGAACCAGACCAGCAATTTGCATCCGTATCGCTTGGTGAACCCTTCAACCGCTCCCTCACGGTGCTGCCACGCGCGCTTGGGCAGATCGGAGGTGACACCCACATAGATCGTTCCGTTCCGCTTGCTTGCCATGATGTAGACGCAGGGCAACTTCGTCATTGCGAGGAGCTGCAGGCGACGTGGCAATCCAGGGCCCCAAGCGAGTCACTCTGGATTGCTTCGCTACGCTCGCAATGACGAGAGGAGAGCATTAGATCACCTCATAACGGAATATTGTCATGCTTCTTCCAAGGGTTCTCCAACTGCTTCGTCCGCAGCTTCCTTAGCCCCAAAGCAATCCGCCGCCGGGTCGAGTGCGGGTGGATCACCTCGTCGATATAGCCGCGCTGGGCCGCCACGAAGGGGTTGGCGAAGCGGTCTTCGTATTCCTTCGTCCGCTCGGCGATCTTGGTGGGGTCGTCCTTTTCCTGCCGGAAGATGATCTCCACCGCGCCCTTGGCGCCCATCACCGCGATCTCGGCGGTGGGCCAGGCGTAGTTGAGGTCGCCCCTCAGGTGCTTGGAGGCCATCACGTCGTACGCCCCGCCATAGGCCTTGCGGGTGATGACGGTGATCTTGGGCACGGTCGCCTCGGCATAGGCGAAGAGCAGCTTCGCGCCGTGCTTGATGATCCCGCCCAGTTCCTGCGCCGTGCCGGGGAGGAAGCCGGGAACGTCGACGAAGGTGATGATCGGGATCTCGAAGGCATCGCAGAATCGCACGAAGCGCGCGGCCTTCTTCGAGGAATTGATGTCGAGCACGCCGGCGAGCACCATCGGCTGGTTCGCCACCACGCCCACGGTGCGGCCCTCGACGCGGCCGAAACCGCAGATGATGTTGCCCGCGTGGGCGGGCTGGATCTCGAAGAAATCGCCCTCGTCCAGCACCTTGGTGATGACCTCGTGCATGTCGTAGGGCTGGTTGGCGTTGTCGGGGATCAGCGTGTCGAGGCTGTTCTCCAGCCGGTCCCACGGGTCGCTGGTCGGCAGCGTCGGCCCTTCCTCGCGGTTCGACAGCGGCAGGAAGTCGAAGAAGCGGCGGGTCGCCAGCAGGGCCTCGACGTCGTTCTCGTAGGCGAGGTCGGCGACCGAGGTCTTGGTGGTGTGGGTGATCGCCCCGCCCAGTTCCTCCTGCGTCACGACCTCGTTGGTGACGGTCTTCACCACGTCGGGGCCGGTGACGAACATGTAGCTCGAATCCTTCACCATGAAGATGAAGTCGGTCATGGCGGGCGAGTACACCGCCCCGCCCGCGCATGGCCCCATGATGAGGCTGATCTGGGGGACGACGCCGGAGGCCAGCACGTTCCTCTGGAACACCTCGGCATAGCCACCCAGCGAAGCCACGCCCTCCTGGATGCGCGCGCCGCCCGAATCGTTGAGGCCGATCACCGGTGCGCCGACCTTCATCGCGGTGTCCATCACCTTGCAGATCTTCTCGGCGTGGCGCTTGGACAGCGAGCCGCCGAAGACGGTGAAATCCTGCGAGAAGACGTAGACCAGCCGCCCGTTGATCGTCCCGGACCCCGTCACCACCCCGTCACCCGGGATGCGCTGGGTCTCCATGCCGAAGTCGATGCAGTCGTGTTCGACGTAGGTGTCGATTTCCTCGAAGCTGCCTTCGTCGAGCAGCACGTCGAGCCGCTCGCGCGCGGTGAGCTTGCCCTTGGCGTGCTGGGCCTCGATGCGCTTGATCCCGCCGCCGAGGCGGGCGGCTTCGCGGCGGCGTTCCATTTCGGCGATGTTGGCGGACACGGGGGTTCCTCTCCTGTGGCTCTCTTGACCGGGTGCGTTGCCTTAGCGCGTCCCAAGCGTCAACGTGGCAAAAGTGGCGGTCGGCAGGAGGTGCGCGGGTGAAGATGGCGGATGTGGTGGTGGTCGGCGGAGGGATCGCGGGGCTTTCGGTCGCCGCGCGGATGGCGCCGGACGCACGGGTGACGGTGCTCGAGGGCGAAAGCGCGCCTGGATACCATGCCTCGGGCCGTTCGGTCGCCTTCGCGCATTATGGGCTCGGCGAAACGGTGGTGCGCACGCTGACCGCGCTCAGCATGGCCGAGTTGGCGGCGCATGGCAGCATCCACCCGGCCCTGCATATCGCCAGCGGGGAGCAACGCGCCGCGCTCGATGCGCTGGAGGAGGTGCATCGCCAATTCCGGTGCGATTACGCGCGGATCGGACCGCAGGAGGCGCGGGCGCTGATGCCGGCGCTCAGGCCCGAGGCCTGCTTGGCGGCGCTGGTCGATCACGGATCTCTCAAGCTCGATACCAACGCCATGCTTCAGGCCCATGCGGCCGCGCTCAAGGCGGCGGGCGGAACGCTGGTGACCGGCGCGCGGGTAAGCGCGATTGCGCGCGAGGGCGATGGGTGGCGGGTGGATACCTCTGCCGGGGAATTCAGCGCGCCGATCCTCGTCAACGCGGCAGGCGCCTGGGCCGACGGGATAGCACGCATGGCAGGCGTCCGTCCGGTCGGCATCCAACCGCGCCGCCGAACCGTCATCAGCTTCGCCGCACCCGAGGGGGAGGATGTGCGGCGCTGGCCCTTCACCAAGACCGTCGGCGAGGGCTTCTACCTGCTGCCCGAGGGGCGCGGCGCGCTGCTCGCATCGTCGATGGACCAGACCCCGTCAGGCCCCTGCGATGCGGCCGCCGAGGAACTCGACATCGCCATCGCCGCCGACCGGGTGGAGCAGGCGACCACCCTCGCGATCCGCCGCATCGCGCATAGCTGGGCGGGTCTCAGGAGCTTCGCGCCGGACGAGGTGCCGGTGATCGGCCCTGCTGCCGGTGCGCCGCGTTTCGTGTGGTGCGCCGGGCAAGGTGGCGCGGGGTTCCAGACCGCGCCCGCACTTTCGCGCATCGCGGCGGCGGCGGCGCTGGGTCAGCCCTTCCCTGCGGATAGCGCGGCGGCGGGACTGTCGTTCGAGACCTTCGCCCCGGCGCGGTTCGGGGCCTAGAACCGCCGCATCACGCTGCGCGCCAGCGCGGGCGAGACCGAATAGACCGCGCGCAGCACCTTGACCATGCCGACATTGGCCTCGTCGTGCCCCTTCTCCAGCGCGGCGATGATCTGGCGGGCGCATTCCTCGGGCGGCAGCTTCTTCGTCTTGCGGTCGGCGGTCATCCGGGTGTCGACGACGGGGGGCAGCGCCTCGATCACGTGAATGTTCTCGTCCGCCAGCTGGGCGCGCAGGGCCATGGTGTAGCTGCGCAAACCCGCCTTGCTCGCGCAATAGACCGAGCTTGCGGTGTTGGGCGCGATGGCTAGGCCGCTCGTCACGTTGATGATCGCCGCCTCGGGGCGGGTGCGCAGACGCGGAAGCAGCGCGGTAATAAGCCGCACCGGCGCAGAGAGATTAGCGTAGAGACAACCGTCGGCGGCATCGGGATCGGGCATGCCGTTGCGGACATCGTGCGGCACGCCCAGCCCGGCATTGTTGATGAGGATGTCGATCACGCGGTCCCCGAGCGCCGCCACCAGCCCATCGACGCCCGCGGCGCTCGACAGCTCGGCGGCGAGGGTCTCGAAACCCTCCGCCTCCATCGCCGCCAGCCGCGCCGGATCGCGTCCGGTGAGGATCACCTTCGCGCCCTTGGCCTTCAGCTGGCGGGCAAGCTCGCGCCCGATGCCCGCGCTGCCCCCTGTCAGCAGCACATTCTTGCCGTTCACATCCATCAGACCTTCACCACTCCATGCGCGATCAGGCTCTCGCCGCAGTCCGCGATCGTGTCCTCGACGGGGCGCATCGTCCAGCCGAGCCGCTCCCGCGCGTGGCTCGCATCGACGTTGCGGACCTTGCCGATCTCGGTCCTGATACCCCGGACCTCGGCGTTGAACAGCGCGAGGACGTTGACCATCCAGTCGGGCATGGGCCGGGTCGGGGCCTTTCGCGCCTTCGCGCCCAGCCGCGCGCGCAATACGCCTGCGACCTCTAGCGCGCTGAGGAAGGGCCCCGCCCCCAGGAACCGCTCGCCCGCCAGCCCCGGGGTCTGCAGCGCCAGCACGTGAAGCGCGGCGATGTCGCGCACGTCGACGATGGGGAAGCCGAGGTTCGGCGCCATCGGCATCGCGCCCGAGAGCAATTGCTGCACCAGCTCGACCGAGGCCGAGAAGTCGCCGCTGTCGACCGGCCCCAGCACCATGCCTGGATTGACCGAGACGAATTCCAGCGCGCCGCCCTCTGCCGCCACCCAGTCGCGCGCGGCACGCTCGGCGATGGTCTTGGATTTGACGTAAGGATAGGCGTCGGGATGGTCGACATTGGTCCAGTGGCTCTCGTCGAAGGTGTAGGTGCCGCGGTCGACGCCATAGACCACCGCGGCGGTCGAGGAGGTCTGAACGAAGCGCGTAACGCCGGCATCGCGCGCAAAGCGCAGCGCCCTCAGCGTGCCCTCGCGCGCGGGAACGATCAGGTCGTCCTCGTGCTTGGGTGCCTGGGCAGGGATCGGCGAGGCGACGTGGGCAACATGGGTGCAGCCGGCCACCGCCTCGGCCCAGCCCTTGTCGGACATGAGTTCGGCCTCGAACAGCTTGAATGCATCCGCCGAAGGATTGCCGAGCCGCACCCGTAAGCCCGCTTCGCTCTTGGCGACATTGCGGACTGTGCCGTGCACCGTCCAGCCCTTCGCCAGCAACTGCCGGATCAGCTCCCCGGCGATGTAGCCGGTCGCCCCCGTCACCAGAACCGTGCCTGCCATGCGCACCCTCTCCCCTCGATCGACCGCAGCCTAGCAGGTGGGTTTCGGCCTGCAACCTATTTGAAGAGCACCAGCTCCTCGGCCATGGTCGGATGGATCGCCACCGTCGCGTCGAAATCGGCCTTGGTCAGGCCCGCCTTCACCGCGATTGCGGCGGCCTGCATGATCTCGGGCGAATCCGGCCCGATCATGTGGATGCCGACGATCCGGTCATTCGCCGCATCGACGATCATCTTGTAGAGGCTGCGCTCGTTGCGGCCCGCCACGACGTTCTTCATCGGGCGGAAGTCCGACTGGAAGACCTTGACGTTGCCGAGCGTGTTGCGCGCCTCGCTCTCGGTCATGCCGACCGCGGCGATCGGCGGGTGGCTGAAGACGGCGCTCGGCACGCAGGAATGATCGACCGCATAGGGTTCGCCCGGGCCGAAGACAGAGTCGGCAAAGGCCTGGCCCTCGCGGATCGCGACGGGCGTCAGCTGCACCCGGTCGGTCACGTCGCCCACGGCGTAGATGTAATCGACATTGGTGCGGCTGAAGGCGTCGACCACGATCTCGCCCTTACGGCCGAGTTCGACCCCGACCGTCTCGAGCCCCAGCCCCTCGACATTGGGGACGCGGCCTGTTGCGACCATCACCGCGTCATATTCGCAAGGCTCCTGCCCGGTGAGCTTGACCATCAGCGTGCCGTCGGCCTGCTTCTCGATGCTCTCGAACTCGGCGTGGAACAGGAAGGTGATGCCCTTCACCATCGAGATCTGGAGCAGCCGGTCGCGCAGCGCGGAATCGTAGCTGCGCAGGATCGTGTCGGAGCGGTTGGCGATTGTCACCTTGCAGCCGAATTCGTTGAAGATGCCCGCGAATTCATTGGCGATATAGCCCCCGCCCGCGATCAGGATGCGGCGCGGAAGTTCGTCGAGGTGGAAGGCCTCGTTGGAAGTGATGACGTGCTCGTTGCCCGGAAACTCCGGCACGTGCGGGCGCGCACCGGTGGCGACGAGGATATACTTGGCGGTCACGACCTTGCCGCTCGCCAGCGTGATTTCATGGTCGCCGGTGATCGTCGCGCGCTCGTTGTAGATCGTGACATTGTGGTTGCCGAGGGTCTGACCGTAGAGCCCCTCGAGACGCGTCACGTCCTTCTGCACATGGTCGCGCAAGGCCGCCCAGTCGAAACGCTTGCCCTCGATCGTCCAGCCGAAGTGCTGCGCATCCACCAGGTCCTCGGCGAAGTGCGCGCCGTAGACCAGCATCTTCTTGGGCACGCAGCCGCGGATCACGCAGGTGCCGCCGACGCGGTATTCCTCGGCCACAGCCACGCGTGCGCCGTGCGCGGCGGCGACGCGGCTGGCGCGCACCCCGCCGGACCCGGCGCCGATGGTGAAGAGGTCATAATCGTATTCGTCGGCCATCGCCTGCTCCCGCTTTGTCGCAAGCGCATATGGGCGAAGGCCCCGATGGCGGCAACCATCGGGGCCCGAAATGCCGTATTTCAGACAAGAGTCCTGAAAGGGCGATCAGCCCTGTGCGGCACGCGGACGCCCGCCGCCACCGCCACCGCCGCCGCGACGCCCGCGGTTGCGATTGCCGCCCCCGCCGTTGGCGCCGCCGCCGTGACCCTGACCTTGCGGACGGCCACCGCCGCCCGGACGGCCGCCCTGCCCGGCCTTGGCCGAAGGCTGGCGGCGATCACCCTGCGGGCGCTGTTCGCCCTGTTGCGGACGACGCTCGCCGCCACCGCCGCTGCGATCATGCTGCGGACGGCCCTGCGGCTTGCCCTGCTGCGGACGGCGTTCGCCCCTGTTCTCGCCCTCGCGACGCTCGCCCTGCGGCTTGCGCTGCCCGAGCGGGCGCGGCTGCACGCGCTTCATCGGCTGGCGCGGCGCCGGCTTTTCCGGCCCCTCGCCTTCCACCACCGCGCGGAAGTTGTCGGGGAGCGGCAGGCGCTCCAGTTCCGCGCCAGTGGTCTTGCGGATGTCCTTCAGATAGGCGCGCTCGTCCTCGGCACAGAAGGCGATGGCGACCCCGTCACGCCCGGCGCGCGCGGTCCGCCCGATGCGGTGGACATATTGCTCCGGAACGTTGGGCAGTTCGTAGTTGATGACGTGACTGACGCCCGGAATGTCGATCCCGCGCGCGGCGACGTCGGTCGCGATCAGGATCGGCACGCGGGCCTTCCTGAACTCGTCGAGCGCGCGCTGTCGCTGCGGCTGCGACTTGTTGCCGTGGATGGCGTTGCTTTCGATGCCTGCATGGGCGAGCTTCTTCACCACCCGGTCGGCACCGTGCTTGGTGCGGGTGAAGATCAGGATGCGCTCGAACTCGCCGGGCACCGTGTGGCGGCCCTTGAGGATCATCTCGAGCAGCGCGGTCTTCTCGTCCTGCTGGACCATGAAGAGATACTGGTCGATCCGCTCGGCGGTGGTGCTTTCGGGCGTCACCGAGACCTGCACGGGGTTGTTGCAGTATCCGCCCACCAGCTCCTTGATCGCCTTGGGCATGGTCGCGCTGAAGAACAGCGTCTGGCGATCCTTGGGAGCAAGCTCGCGGATCTTGCGCAGGGCGTGGATGAAGCCGAGGTCGAGCATCTGGTCGGCCTCGTCGAGCACCAGCACCTCGATGCCGTTGAGGTTGAAGGCCTTCTGGTCGACGAGGTCGAGCAGGCGGCCCGGGGTCGCCACCAGGATGTCGGTGCCGCGGTGGAGCTTGTTGCGGTCCTTGCCGACGGAGGTGCCGCCGACGATCACCTGCACCTTGAGGCCCGCGAGCGCGCCGTAATCCTTGGCGCTCTGGCCGATCTGCACCGCGAGTTCGCGGGTCGGTGCGAGCACCAGCATCCGGCAGGACTTGAAGGGGATCTGCTTGTCGTTCTCGCGCAGCCGATCGATGCTCGGGAGCATGAACGCGGCGGTCTTGCCGGTGCCGGTCTGCGCGATGCCGAGCAGGTCGCGGCCCTTGAGGACGGGCGGGATCGCCTGTTCCTGGATCGGCGTGGGAGTGGTGTAGCCCTTCATGTCGAGGGCCTGGAGCACGGGCTGCGACAACCCGAGTTCAGCGAAAGTGGTCATGTGAATACTCGCAATATGTGCGACGCGCGCAGCCCGAACGGGGCGCGCGGCGCGGGGGTTCAAACCGCCCGCGTGAAAAGGGAAGTCCTTGGAAAAAACCGAGGCGCGGCCGGGGCGGATGCTTTCAGAATTCCGCCGCTTCACGCTGGCTAGCGCGCTTCGATGGGGCGCAGATGGGGCCTCGGCACCCGAATGTCAAAGGATTATCGGTCGTAGGTGATGACATTCACCATCATGACCTCGCCGTTGTAGGTGCTGGCGACGGCCTTGCCCTCGGCATCGCGGGCGGGATTGAAGCGGGCCACGCGCATGATCTGGCGGCACATCTGCCGGTCGGTCGCGGCGTAGCGGTAGTCGCGGCTCAGCGCGCAATCGGTGGGCTTGCCGTCTGCCCCAACGGTCAGCTCATAGGCGATCCGCTGGGTCGGGATCCCGAGCCGGAAGGCGCGCTCGAAGAAGCGGTGGTAGTCGAAATCGACCAGTTCGGCAGGCTGGGCCCCGCCTCCCGATGACGGCGCGGCGGAGGTCTGGGCCTGCCCGATCGCGGCACGCACGGCAGCACTTTCGGTGACCGGCGGCGTGGACGCCGACGCCTGAGCGGACACGACAATGGCGGCGAATGCGGCAAGCGAGAGACGAGCGACCTTCATCTGCGACCCTTTGCAGTGGCGGTGCCTTGGAAACGGCTGAAGGAAAACACGGTTCCGGCGGAAAATCAATCCTTCTCGCGCATTTCCAGATAGTTGAGCTTGCCCTCGTAGCTGCTCTCGACCGCCGCGCCGCTGTCGTCCACCGCCGGCTCGAAGCTGTGGTGCTTGAGCAGCACCTCGCAAAGCTTGTCGTTGACGTAGTTCATGCGGAACTTCTCGGTCAGCTCGCAATCGGTCGGCGTTCCGGCCGCGTCGACCTCCAGCGTGTAACCCACTTCGCCGCGCCACACCCTGAGGCGCGAGGATTCCTTGAGGAACTCGCGGTCGCCGGTGAACTCGATCAGCCTTGCCGGCTTCACCTTGGAGCGCGCCGTGCCGTCGTTCTGGGCCTTCTCGTCGGCGAGCGCGGGAGCGGCAATCACGGCAAGAGCGGCTATAGGGGCGAGGAGAAGCGCGAAGTTCATGAACGGGCCTTGGTCGAGAATGGAAGAATGCGGACAGCGCCGCCGGATCCCCACCTTAACCCATCATGACTGCGGTGCAATTCGAACACGCCCAACCGTTTAAATCAGCGGTTTCTTGCACAGCTTCGGCGCGCGGAAGCAATTAAGTTGCCCGCACGAGAAAGACTGCAACTTCCGCGAGGAACAAGAATAGCTTGCCGCGCAATGCCGCCCACGCGGTGTGGCGATTCTGCACCAGCGGCAGGTGACGTCAGGCGAGCCCCGCTGCCGCCATCAGCGCGCGGGTGCTGGGATCGAAGGTTCCTTCCCCGGATTCGATCTGCTTGGCGATCGCCTTGCCCAGCTCCACCCCGAACTGATCGAAGGGGTTGATGCCCATCAGCACGGCATTGGCGAAGGTGCGGTGCTCGTGGAAGGCGATCAGCGCACCGAGCGCGCCCGCATCGCAATCGTCGACGAGGAAGGTCGTCGAGGGGCGGTCCCCGGCATAGGCGCGCGCGGGATCGTCCGACGGCTTGCCCGCCATCAGCGCCGCCCCTTGCGCAAGGCAGTTCATCAGCAGGATGCGGTGATGCGCCGGGTCGAGATCGTCGCCGGGCGCGATCGAGGCGATGAAGTCCACGGGAATGAGGTGTGTGCCCTGGTGGAGCAGCTGGAACACCGCGTGCTGCGCATCGGTCCCAACCCCGCCCCAGGTCACCGCCGCGGTCGGCCCGTCGACCGGCTTGCCATCGGCGGTCACGCTCTTGCCGTTCGACTCCATTTCGAGCTGCTGGAGATAGTCGGGCAGCAGCGCGAGGCGTTCGTCATAGGCGAACACCGCGCGGGTCTGGCAGCCGCGCAGACGGGTGTAATACTGGTCGCAGAAGGCCGCGAGCAGGGGCGCGTTGGCGCGGCCCTCGGTCTCGCGGAAATGGTCGTCCACCGCCTTGGCGCCCGCCAGCATGGCGCGGAAGTCGTCCATCCCGATCGCCAGCGCGACCGGAAAGCCGATGCTCGAGAACAGCGAATAGCGCCCGCCCACGCTCTCGACGAAGGGCAGCACGCGGGTTTCGTCCACGCCCCATTCGACCGCCTTTTCGGGCGAGGCGGTGAGCGCCACCACGCGCCCGCCCGGGTCCTCGACCCCGTTGTCGGCGAGCCATTTCAGCGCGCTTGCCGCGTTGGTCATGGTCTCGATGGTGGTGAAGGTCTTGGAGGCGACCGCGATCAGCGTCGTCGCCGGATCGCAGGAGCGGAACGCGGCTTCCAGCGCGAGCCCGTCGATGTTGGAGACAACGTGCACGTCGACCAGCGCCAGATCGCGAGTCAGCGCGTCGATGGCGAGCGCAGGTCCGAGCGCCGAGCCGCCGATCCCGATGGCGATGCAGTGCTTCACTTCACCCAGTGCGCCTTCGTGGATCGCCTCGACCAGCATCCCCATGCGGGCGAGCAGGGCCTCGGCCTCGTCCACCTGCGCGGGCGTGCCGCTGCCGCGCAGGGCGCCGTGAGTGGCGGCGCGGCCCTCGGTCGGATTGACGATCCCGCCGCCGAACAGCGCCTCGCGCGCCGCGCCGAAGCCCTGCGCATCGGCCAGCGCCTCGAACAGGCCGAGCGTCTCGCCTGCAAGGTGGGTCTTGGAGAAGTCGATCAGCATCCCTGCGCGGGTCTCGCTGCCGGGCTCCACCGGCCAGTCGATCCGCCGGGTCAGGGCAGCGGGACGACCGGGATCGGCCGCGAACAGCCCAGCAAGGGTCGGGTGTTCCGCGGCGCGCAGGCTCGCCCATACCGCTGCCGCATCGCCGCCGCCAGACCCGTCCATGCCGCTCATCATCGTTCCCCTTTGCGCAACTGTGCGGCTGCGAGTAAGGGCATGAGCGATGGATGTTAAGACCCAATCGCTGGGCGCGGCGCCGCCCGCCGCAGCCGGGCCCCGCACGGGCGATGGCTGGGGCAGCTTCGCCTGGTTCCTGGTCAAGCTGCTGCTGGCCGTGCTCGCCTTCCGCGTCTTCGTCTTCTCGCCGTTCTCGATCCCGTCCGAATCCATGCTGCCGCGGCTGATGAACGGCGACTACCTGCTCGCCGCCAAGTGGCCCTACGGCATCTCGCGCCATTCGCTGCCCTTCGATCTCGCCTTGCCCGAGGGACGGCTGCTGGCGGCAACGCCCGAGCGCGGGGACATCGTCATCTTCAAGCACCCCGTCGACCGGCGCGACTACATCAAGCGCGTCATCGGCCTGCCGGGAGACCGGGTGGCGGTGCGGGGCGGCGAGGTGGTGCTGAACGGCGCGCGCGTCGCGCGGGTGCGGGCGCAGGACGCGCTGGTGCCGGTCTCGCCCAACACCGGCTGCGCCTGGGGCGGCGACATCGAACGCGCCGCCGACGGGAGCGAGGCGTGCCGCTATGGCGCCTTCCGCGAGACCCTGCCCGGCGGCGGCCCCTCCTTCCGCGTGCTCGATTTCGGCCGCACCGGCGCCGACGACTTCGCCGAGGTCACCGTGCCCGAGGGCGCGCTGTTCGTTATGGGCGACAACCGCGACAGCTCGCTCGACAGCCGCTTCCCCGCCTCGCCGGGCGAGGGGGTGGGCTTCGTCGCGCAGGACCTGCTGGTCGGGCGCGCCGCGGTGATCGTGTGGTCGACCGACGGCAGCGCCGACTGGCTCAAGCCGTGGACATGGTTCACCGCCGCGCGCTGGGACCGGATCGGGGAACTGCTGTGACCGGGACGCTCGATCCCGCGACCCGCGAATGGCTCGAGCAGCAGGGGCTGGCGCCGGTCAGGGAGGCGACCTGGCTCGAGGCGCTGACCCACGGCAGCTTCAACGGCTCTGGCCCAGCCGATGCCGCCGATTACCAGCGGCTTGAATTCCTCGGTGACCGGGTGCTCGGCCTGTCGGTCGCGGCCTGGCTGTTCCGCGCGGGCGATGCGCCTGAGGGCCGGCTGTCCCAGCGGCTCAACGCCCTCGTCAGCGGTGCCACCTGCGCCCGGATCGCGCGCTCCATCGGCCTTCCCGTCCACATCCGCCTCGGCAAGCAGGCGCGCGACGATGGCGGGGCGGACAGCGACAAGATCCTCGGCGACGTGATGGAGGCGCTGATCGGCGCCTGCTTCATCGAGCACGGCTTCGATGCCGCGCAGGCGCTGATCTACAGGCTCTGGGCAAGGGAACTCGAGGGCGACGAGGGCAAGGCCAAGCACCCCAAGAGCGCGCTTCAGGAATGGGCCGCGGGCAACCGCCGTGCAACGCCGGTCTACGAGGTCACCGACCGCTCCGGCCCCGATCACGCGGCGCGCTTCACCGTCCGCGTCACGGTCCGCAATGTCGGCCACGCCGAGGCGACCGCGACCAGCAAGAGCGAGGCCGAAAGGCTCGCCGCCAAGGCCTTTCTGGAGGCTTTCGGGTAATCGACGCCCGCTCGCCCTGAGCTTGTCGAAGGGCCGTCCTTTTTCTGGTAAGCGGCATCTTCTAGAAAGACAGTGCGGGGCTTCCACAAGCTCAGCCCGAACGGATATTTTTCTGATATGACTGAAAATCCCCCAACACGCTGCGGTGTCGTCGCCGTGCTCGGCGCACCCAATGCCGGCAAGTCGACCCTCGTCAACGCCCTCGTCGGCCAGAAGGTCGCGATCACCAGCGCCAAGGCCCAGACCACCCGAGCGCGGATGCTCGGCATCGCGCTGCACGACCTCGCCGACGGGACGCCGGTGCAGATGATCCTCGTCGACACCCCCGGCATTTTCGCCCCCCGCCGCCGCCTCGACCGGGCGATGGTGAGCGCCGCGTGGGAGGGCGCGGAGGCCGCCGATGCCGTGCTGCTGCTGGTCGATCCGATCAAGCAGCGCCGCCACGAGCTGGAACCGCTGCTCGAGACGCTGGCGGGGCGGCCCGAGCGCAAGATCCTCGTCCTCAACAAGGTCGACCGCGCCAAGAAGGAGCCACTGCTGGCGCTGGCGCAGGAGCTCACCGGCAAGGTCGATTTCTCGGAAGTGTTCTTCGTTTCCGCCCTGACCGGCGAGGGCGTGCCCGAAATGAAGGAGGTGCTCGCCCGCGCCATGCCCGAGGGCGTGTGGATGTATCCTGAGGACCAGGTCTCCGATGCGTCGGAGCGACTCCTCGCCGCCGAGATCACGCGCGAACAGCTCTACCAGCAGCTCCACGAGGAACTGCCCTACGACAGCGCCGTGCGGCCCGAGAAATACGAGGTCCGGCCCGACGGCAGCGTGGAGATCCACCAGCAGATCGTCGTCACGCGCGACAACCAGCGCGCGATCGTGCTCGGCAAGGGCGGCTCGAAGATCAAGGCCATCGGCGCCGCCGCCCGCGCGGAACTGGCCGAGGTGCTGGGGGTGAAGGTGCACCTCTACCTGCACGTCAAGGTGCTGGAGAACTGGGCCGAGGACAAGGAAATCTTCGAGGAAATCGGGCTCGACTGGGTGCGGTAAAGCGCGCGCCGTCTGCGGGTCCGGTCATGCCTCTTCGGCTCGCCAGGCGGCGAGGTCCCGTCCGGCCAGATCCTCGAGACGCAGGACCGATTGGCGATACAGCGACCTGACGCAGTCGCGCTCTTCCGGAGATATCCGCGGTTTCGCGGCGCGGGGGCTGAACAGGACCCGTTTGCGAAGCCGCATGAGCCTGCGCCGACCCGACACGGAAAGGCGGGGATAGATTGCGCCCACCAGCCGGTCTCCCATGCTCGTCAGGCCCGTGGAGCGCGGATAGGCCGTGGTGTTGGAACGCCGCGAAAGATCGAAGGAGAAGCTCTCGTCCACGCCGAGAAAGCGGCAGATGCCGGCCAGGCAACCGGCAAGGTCCGAGACGACATCCTCGAAAAACACCAGATGGATCTGCGATCGCGGAAAATGCTTCAGGAAGACGCGCAGATTATCCGCGTAATTCCCCGCCGCGAACATCTCGGGGTCCCGAGCGAAAGCGACGAAGTCGCGCCGCTGGCCCATGCCGCCAAGGTCATGCGGACCGGCAACGCTGTATCGGAACAGGAAATGCGAATAGGCGCGGGCCACAGGTTCGCGCAGACAGAAGATCAGCCTCGCCTGCGGAGCCTGTGCTGCCATCAGCGGCGCGACCGCCGGCGCATGGTGCAGGTAGTGCGTGGAGCCCTCACCCGCCATCTGCCCGGGCAGGCATCCGCTGTAGAGAGCCTGATATGCCTCGGCTGAAAAGTCGTGCCGCATGAACGGACGCCCGAGCGCCGCGGAAGCGAAGTAGTGGGGTTCCTTGGGAACGGTCGCGAAGATTTGCGGATGCTGCGCCAGATAGTCGAACAATGCCGTCGTCGCGCATTTCGGTGCGCCGCCGATCACGAAGTCGGGTTTCATCCCGCCCGCGTCCGCAATCGCATTTCACCTGTCCACAACCCGGTAATGAATTGCAGGCGACCTGTCCGATAAGCGGCGCAGGTCGCCGCAAGGCAAGGTCACCCCCGCCCGAGCTTCTCCAGCTTCGACCGCAATGCCGCCTCGTCGAAAGGCTTCACGATGTAGTCGTCCGCGCCTGCGGCTATGCCGTCGTGGATGTCCTTGGCCTCGCCGTTCGAGGTGCAGAACACCACCACGGGTTCCTTGGGCGTGGGGATGCTGCGCAGCTTGGTGACGAACTCAATCCCGTCCATCTCGGGCATGTTGCAGTCGGTCAGAACCAGATCGGGCATCGACTTCTTGCAGCGCGCGAGCGCCTCCTCGCCGTTCTCGGCCTCCACCGGCACATAGCCGAGGCTGAGCGCGATCTTGCTCGAGACCTTGCGGATCACCCGGCTGTCGTCGACGATCAGGCAGGTGCGCTGCGGCGCGGCCTGTGCCTCGCGGCCCGGATAGCGGTCGCGCATCGCCTTGGCGGCGGCGACGATCGCGGCAGTCTCGTCGGGTTCGGGGGAACCGGCAGCGGGAGCGGCAGGAGCCGGGGCGGCGGCGGCAGCGGCGACGCGGGCGGCGTCCTCCTCGGCGGCGGCGGCCAGCATCGCTTCGTTCTGGGCCAGCTTCTCGGCGAGCGTCTTGCCCTCCATCGCCGGGCGGCGGTTGGGACCGGTCTGGCGCTTGATCAGGTTCTGCACGTCAGCGCCCCCCGCCCATCGCCGCATAGCCCTGTTCGTAGCCTTGCGCCGCGTAATCGTCGGAATAGGGGTCCGCCTCGATGGCGCCGACCACCTCGCCCGGGGTCACCCGGACATGGAGATAGGGCATCCAGACATCGCCGAACTCGGCCTTCTGGTACCACACGTCGAGCACATCGTAGCTTGCCCACATGCCGTCCGGCTCGCGCAGGCGCAGGCCTTCGCCGATGCGCGGCACCGCAGCGAAGCGGATCCGGCTCTGGGTCTGGTGGGTCTCGTTCTGGACTTCGATTTCGATCACGGCGCAGCCCTCGTCTGGCACCGGTTCTAGGGGGCAAATGCTTTATGTTTTCTCAACGCCGGAAGGCCCGGGGCGGCGTTTCGCACCGCCCTGCCCCTCATTTCGTCGCAGCCGCCTTCTTTTTGGCAGGGGCCTTCTTGGCCGGAGCCTTCTTCGCCGCCGTCTTCCTGGCCGGGGCCTTCTTCTTGCCCTTGCCCTTGGCCGGCCCCTTGGCCGCGCGCGCATCGATCAGTTCGATCGCGGCGGCGAGCGTCACGTCCTCGGGCTTTGTGTCGCGCGGGATGGTGGCGTTGGTGGTGCCGTCGGTGACATAGGGGCCGTAGCGGCCGGGCATGACCTTGATCTCGCCCCCGCTGGTGGGATGCTGGCCGAGCGTGGCGATGGCCTCGGCCTTGCCGCGTGCCGCCCCCGCCCCGCCGCGATTGGCAGCCTGCGCGAGGATATCGACCGCGCGGTTCATGCCCACCTCGAACACCTCGCGGGTGTTCGACAGCTTGCCGTACTTGCCGTCATGCCTGAGATAGGGGCCGTAACGCCCGATATTCGCCTCGATTTCGAGCCCCGTGTCGGGATGAGCGCCGATGATGCGCGGCAGATCGAGCAGCTTCACCGCCCAATCCAGATCGAAATCGTCGAGGTCCTTGGGGATGCTGGCGCGCTTGGCCTCCTTGCCGCTGCCCATCTCGACATAGGGGCCGTAGCGGCCCGTCTTGCGGGTGATGTCCTCGCCGGTTTCGGGATGCTGGCCGATCACGCCGTCCTCGGCCCCGCCCTCGCCGCCCGGCTGGGCGAAGCGGCGGGTGTATTTGCACTCCGGGTAATTGGCGCAGGCGACGAAGGCGCCGTAGCGCCCGCCGCGCAGGGAGAGGCGGCCGCCCGCCCGCCCCTCGGCCGCGCAGAGCGGACAGGCGCGCGGGTCGCTGCCATCCTCGCGCGGGGGGAAGAGGAAGTCCGAGAGATATTCGTCGAGCGCCTCGGTCACTTCCGAGGGCATCTTCGCCATCACCTCGTCGGCCTTGGGCTTGAAATCGCGCCAGAAGCGTTCGAGCAGGATCTTGTAGTCCTCGCGCCCGTCGGAGACGACGTCGAGTTCGTCTTCCATCCCCGCGGTGAAATCATACGCGACGTAATTGGGGAAGAAGCGTTCGAGGAAGGCGGTCAGCAGCCGGCCGCTCTCCTCGGCGAAGAAGCGGTTCTTCTCCATCCGCACATAGGCGCGGTTCCTGAGGGTCTGGATGGTCGAGGCGTAGGTCGAGGGCCGCCCGATGCCCAGCTCCTCGAGCCGCTTGACGAGGCTTGCCTCGGAGAAGCGCGCAGGCGGCTGGGTGAAGTGCTGGGTGGCATCGACGCCGAGCTTGGCGGGGCTATCGCCCGCCTTCATCACCGGCAGGAGGCCGCTCTCGTCGTCGTCCGCATCGTCGAGGCCTTCCTGATAGACCGCGAGAAAGCCTGGGAAGCGGATCACCTGCCCGGTGGCGCGCAGCTCGTGCTGCCCGGTGGCATCGCGCAGGGTGACGGTGGTCCGTTCGAGCTGCGCGGTCGCCATCTGGCTCGCCATCGCGCGCTTGAAGATGAGATCGTAGAGCTTGGCCTCGTCGCCGCTGCCTACGCGCTCGCGGGTGAAATCGGTCGGACGGATCGCCTCGTGGGCCTCCTGCGCGTTCTTGGCCTTGGTGCTGTAGAAGCGCGGCTTTTCCGGGCGGTAATCCTCGCTGAAGCGCGCCGCGATGGCATCGCGCGCGGCGTGAATCGCGCTCATGTCCATCTGCACCCCGTCGGTGCGCATGTAGGTGATCGCGCCCGCCTCGTAGAGCGTCTGCGCGAGCCGCATGGTGTGCTGCGCCGAATAGCCGAGCTTGCGCGCGGCCTCCTGCTGGAGGGTCGAGGTGGTGAACGGAGGCGCGGGGTTGCGCTTGACCGGCTTCGTCTCGACGCCCTCGACGGTGAAGCGCCCGTTCTCGACGGCGGCCTTGGCCTCCATCGCGATACCTTCCGCCCCGAGGCTAAGGCGTTCGAGCTTCTCGCCCCGGAACTTCACCAGCCGCGCATCGAAGGCCGTGCCGTCGTGCTGCATATGCGCGACGACGCTCCAGTATTCCTCCGCGCGGAAGGCCTCGATCTCGCGCTCGCGCTCGACGATTAGGCGCAGCGCCACCGATTGCACGCGGCCGGCGCTCTTGGCGCCCGGGAGCTTGCGCCACAGCACCGGCGAGAGGGTGAAGCCGAACAGGTAGTCGAGCGCGCGGCGGGCGAGATAGGCGTCGATCAGCGGCTGGTCGAGCTCGCGCGGGCGGGCCATCGCCTCGGTCACGGCCTGCTTGGTGATCGCGTTGAAGGTGACGCGCTGGACCTGCGCGGGCAGCGCCTTGCGCTTCTTCAAGAGCTCCAGCACGTGCCAGCTGATCGCCTCGCCCTCGCGGTCGGGGTCGGTGGCGAGCACGAGGCGCGAGGCCCCCTTGGCGGCATCGGCAATCTCGCGGAAGCGGCTCTGCTTGTCGCCGTAGAGCTCCCATTGCATCGCGAAGCCGTCCTCCGGATCGACGCTGCCGTCCTTCTCCGGCAGGTCGCGGACATGGCCGTAGGAGGCGAGGACCTTGAAGTCCTGCCCGAGATATTTCTCGATGGTTTTTGCCTTGGCGGGGGATTCGACGATGACGAGTTGCATGGCGAGAGGAGGACTGTCCCTTACGTGTACGTGTGCGCGAGGGTGGCGAGGAAGCTCCGGCCAAGTCAAGCCGCCTTGCGCGAAGGGGCGGGCGGCGGTGAGCTTTGGAAAGCCGCGCGAGGGGTGAGGCGCGCATGATCGCCCCGCCGACGCGGTTGCCCGCCCTGCCGTGCCGGTCCGGAACACTGCCTCGCCCGCAGGCGTAGCGTCCGGGTGATACGAAGGAGCCCCTGACGATGAACCGCCCCCTTGCCCTTGCCGCCGCCCTGCTCGCCTCCGCTGCACCCGCGCTCGCGAACGATCCCGCCCCCTCCTCCGCCGAAAAGACGACGGTCGCCGCGATGCGCCTTGCCGACGGCAGCGAGGTGGGCACGATCAGCCTCGCCCAGGCCGAGCACGGCGTGGTGATGCGCGTCGACGTGCGCGGGCTGACCGCCGGGAAGCACGGGCTCCACATCCACCAGACCGGCGCCTGCACGCCCGATTTCCAGGCCGCCGGAGGCCATTTCAACCCCGCCGATACCGAACACGGCTTCCACACCGCGGGCGGCTATCACGCGGGCGACCTACCCAATCTCGACGTCGCCGATGACGGCACGGCGCGCGCAGAGTTCTTCGTACCCAAGGTGACGATCAAGGGCCCCGCCAGCGATGCCCTGCCCCACAGCCTGAGCGATGCGGACGGCGCGGCGGTGATCATCCACGCCGCGACCGACGATTATCGCACGATGGACTCGAGCGGCGGGCGGCAGGCCTGCGGGGTGATCTTCCCCAAGGGTTAGGCGCGCCGCACGGTCCCGTCCGCCTCGCGCACCAGTTCGCCCGCCAGTTCCAGCTCGAGCAGCGCCATGTGCACCTCGGCAGGGGAGGCCTGCGTCTGTCGGATGAGTTCGTCCACCTCCACCGGCGCGTTGGTGAGCAGGTGCGCGATGTCGTGGCTGAAATCCACCCGTGCCTCGCCCCAGTCGAGCTTCGCGAGTTCGGCATAATCGAAATCGCTCGGGCCATCGGCGACCCGGAAGCGCGAACGCGGCGCGCCGGTGAAGCTCTGGAGCAGCTCGATCACCTCGTCGGGCGCCTGCACCAGTACCGCGCCCTCGCGGATCAGCTGGTTGCACCCGCTCGCCCGGGCATCCAGCGGGGAGCCGGGGATCGCCATAACCTCGCGCCCCGCCTCGCCCGCCAGCCGCGCGGTGATGAGGCTGCCCGATTGCGGCGCGGCCTCGATCACCAGCGTGCCTGAAGCCAGTCCGGCGATGATGCGGTTGCGGGAGGGGAAGTGCCGCCCGCGCGGCTCGGTGCCGGGGGGCTGTTCGGCGATCAGCAGGCCATCGCTGGCGATGCGTTCCTGAAGCTCGGCGTGCTGCGGCGGGTAGGCGATGTCGATCCCGCTGGCGATGACGCCGATGGTCTGCGGGAACGCGCCCTCGTGCGCCGCACCGTCAATCCCGCGCGCGAGGCCGGAGACGACGGTGAAGCCCGCCTCGGCCAGCGCGGCGGCGAAATCGCGGGCGAGCTTGACCGCGGCGGCGCTGGCATTGCGCGCACCGACGAGGGCAACGCAGGGCTCGCTCGCCAGCGCGAGGCGGCCGCGACAGGTGAGGATCGGCGGGGCGGAGTCGAGCTCGCCGAGCAGCGCCGGATAATCGGGCTGGTCGTGGAACAGGTAACGCGCCCCCGCCTTGCGCACCGCCAGAACCTCGCGCTCGATGCTTTCGGCGCTGGCCGGTCGATAGGGCGCGCGGCCCCGGCTGGCGAGATCGGGCAGCGCGTCGAGTGCCGCCCCCGCGCTGCCGAAGCGGGCAATGAGCTGGCGGTAGCTGACCGGCCCGATGTTGGGCGAGCGCAGCAGGCGGATGCGCGCGAAGGCCTCGGCTTGGCTGAGCACCGGCTGCGACCCCTGGTGCTCCATCAGACGGGCGCCCCCGTCACGCCTTGCCCGAGGAACCTAGCTTCGGCTCCTCCCCCCGCATCAGCCGTCCGATATTGGCCCGGTGCTGGACGATGACGATCGCGGCGATGGCGATCAGCGGCGGGATAACCTCCGGATAGCCGAGGCCCCACGCCACCACCGGCGCGGCAATGACGCTGACGAGCGAGGACACCGAGGAAATCCGGCTGAGAAACAGCGTAGCGCCCCAGATCACGGCACAGGCGAGCATCGCCGGCCATGCGAGGGCGCCCAAGGCTCCGGCGGCACTGGCGAAGCCCTTGCCGCCCTTGAAGGCGAGCCACGGGGTGAAGCAGTGCCCCGCCACCGCCGCGACCGCCGCGATGCCCTCCGTGCCCGGCCAGACGGCCTTCGCCACCAGAACCGGGATCACCGCCTTGGCCGCATCGAGCAGCACGGTCGCCGCAGCAAGGCCCTTGTTCCCGGTGCGCAGCACATTGGTCGCCCCGATGCTTCCGCTGCCGATGTTCCGCACATCCCCCAGCCCCGCCGCGCGGGTGAGGATCAGGCCGAAGGGGATCGAGCCGAGGGCAAAGCCCAGAAGGGCGGCGAAAGCGAAATCCATTGAAATAGTCCCGTCCGTGCCGAGCTTGTCGGAAGCGTAGCTGGGCGTTGCCCAACCACCGCACTTTCTTCTAATGGCCGATCCTGAAAAGAAAAGGACAGGGCTTCGACAAGCTCAGCCCGAACGGAGGTTTTCTTGTCGGACAACCCGTCCTCCCCCATCCTGCTGTTCGATTCCGGCGTGGGCGGGCTCACCGTCTACGACGCGCTGCGCAAGGTGCTGCCGCAAGCGCCTGTGATCTATGCCGCGGACCTTGCCGGCCTGCCCTATGGCACCAAGACCGAGGCGCAGATCGCCGCGCGGGTGGCGGGTCTATTGGGGCGGATGGCGGAACGCTGGCAGCCGCGCCTCGCCTGCATCGCCTGCAACACCGCCAGCACCATCGCGCTCGGCATGGTGCGCGACGTGCTGGAGATCCCGGTGGTCGGCACCGTTCCCGCGATCAAGCCGGCTGCGGCGCTGACGCAGACCGGCACCATCGGCCTCGTCGGCACCGAGGCGACGATCCGGCAAGCCTATGTCGATGATCTCGAGGCGCAGTTCGCCGCCGGCAAGCGGCTGCTGCGCGTCGCCGCCCCTGGCCTCGTGCAGGCCGCCGAGGCCAAGCTGCGCGGGCGGCCCGTCGACCCGGCGCTGATCGCCGACGTGCATGACAGGCTGGCGGCGATGGCGGGCCCCGACCAGATCGACACGCTGGTGCTCGCCTGCACCCACTTCCCGTTGCTGGCGGACGAGCTTGCCGCCGCCTTCGGCAACGAGGTGCGGCAGGTCGACGGCGCGGACGGGATCGCTCGGCGCATCGCCCACCTGCTCGAGGGACAGGGCTTTGCCGCGACCGGGCCCGACCGCTTCGTCGTCACCGGCCCGCTGGCCGGTGCCGAGGGGCTGGAGGAGGCCCTCGCCGCACGCGGATTCGGGGTGGCCGAGGCCTTCTGAACCCGCGGCGCCTTGCGAGCCGCTCGCAAAGATCGTGATAGCCAATGCGCCCGCCCGCCCTTAAATACGCGCTCTGAAACCTTCCGCCCTCTGGCACGTTTGGGCGGGACGATAACAGCACAGCAGGAGCCGCGCCCGCCCCGGCAAGGTGGCCGCGAGAGCAGCGAGACGCGAGTGAACTACGACCAGATTTTCGATTCCGCGATCGACCGTCTGCACGAGGAAGGCCGGTACCGCGTCTTCATCGACATCATGCGCAACAAGGGCGCCTATCCCAATGCGCGCTGCTTTCACGGGCACAACGGCCCCAAGCCGATCACGGTGTGGTGCTCGAACGACTATCTGTGCATGGGCCAGCACGACAAGGTGATCGGCGCGATGGAAGCCGCGCTCCACGATGTCGGCGCAGGCTCGGGCGGGACCCGCAACATCGGCGGCAACACGCACCTGCATGTCGAACTCGAGGCCGAGTTGGCCGATCTCCACGGCAAGGACGCCGCGCTGCTGTTCACCAGCGGATACGTGTCGAACGACGCGACGCTCTCGACGCTGGCCAAGCTGCTGCCGGGCTGCGTGATCTTCTCCGACGAGCTGAATCACGCCAGCATGATCGCCGGCATCCGCAATTCGGGCTGCGAGAAGAAGGTGTTCCGCCACAATGACGTGGCCCACCTCGAGGAACTGCTGGCGAGCGTCGACATCGACACGCCCAAGCTGATCGCCTTCGAAAGCGTCTATTCGATGGACGGCGACGTCGCCCCGATCCACGCGATCTGCGACCTCGCGGAAAAGTACAACGCGCTCACCTATATCGACGAGGTCCACGCGGTCGGCATGTACGGCGCGCATGGCGGCGGCATCTCGGAGCGCGACGGCGCGGCGCACCGCATCGACATCATCGAGGGCACGCTGGGCAAGGCCTTCGGGGTGATGGGCGGCTATATCGCCGCGTCCGCCAAGGTGGTGGACTGCATCCGCTCCTATGCGCCCGGCTTCATCTTCACGACCTCGCTCTCGCCGGTGCTGGTCGCAGGCGTGCTTGCCTCGGTTCGGCACCTCAAGGAGTCTTCGGTCGAGCGCAACGCCCAGCAGCGCGCCGCCGCGATGCTGAAACTGAAGTTCGCCGAAGCGGGCCTGCCGGTGATGGACTCGGTCACCCACATCGTCCCGCTGATGGTCGGCGATCCGGTCCGCGCCAAGAAGATCAGCGACATCCTCCTCGCCGAATACGGCGTCTACGTGCAGCCGATCAACTTCCCCACCGTCCCCCGCGGCACCGAGCGCCTGCGCTTCACCCCCGGCCCTCACCACACCGAAGCGATGATGGACGAGCTCACCGCGGCGCTGGTCGAGATCTGGGATCGGCTGGAGCTGGGCCTCGCCGAGGCGGCCTGATCCGCCATTCCCTAGCGTCCTTTGCGCCCTGCTGCCGGTGCGCTAGCACGGCTCCCGACAGAGATTCGGGAGAGAGCGAAAATGGGCGGCACGCCTGACCAGACTTACGCCGAGGTGGTGCTCGGGCGGCGCAGCATCCGGGGCTACCTGAAGAAGCCCGTCCCGCGCGCGCTGATCGAGGAAATTCTTGAAATGGCGATGCGCTCGCCCTCTTCGATGAATACCCAGCCCTATCACTTCCACGTCATCACCGGAGAGCCGCTCGACCGCATCCGCAAGGGCAACACCGAGCGCATTCTGGCGGGCGAGCCCGACAGCCGCGAATTCCGCCGGGGGGAACCTTTCAAGGGCGTACACCGCGACCGGCAGGTGGGCTGCGCGATCCAGTTGTTCGAGGCGATGGGCATCGCCCGCGACGACAAGGAGGCACGACAGGACTGGGTGCTGCGAGGCTTCCGCCAGTTCGACGCGCCGGTCTGCGTCATCATCACCTATGACCGCGAGCTCGACGGCAGCGACGACACGCCCTTCGATTGCGGCGCGGTGACGACCGCGCTGGTCAATGCGGCCTGGAGCAGGGGGCTGGGCTGCGTGATCAACTCGCAAGGGATCATGCAAAGCCCGGTGGTGCGCGAACATGCAGGCATCCCTGACGATCAGGTGATCATGAAGGCGGTCGCGATGGGCTGGCCCGATCCGGATTTCCCGGCCAACCCGGTGAAGATCACCCGCCGCAGCGTGGCCGAGGCGGCGCGCTTCGTCGGGTTCGACTGACCGCGCCGCCACGTCACATCCGGCGCTGCCCTATTCGCCAGTCGTCTGCCCGGCGGCAGGAGCGGCCACGCCTGCGAGCTCCAACGCCTTCGCCAGCGCGTCGCCGGCAGCAACCGCGACATCGGGCGCGACCCCGGTGCCTTCCCAGCCCTGCCCCGTGTCGGGATCGAAGGTGCGGCCGTTCGGCACGAAGGCGGCATAGGTGAAGGCCTTGTCGAGCGGCACCATGCCCCCGAAATTGCCCGCGCCATAGGTCGTCTCACCAACCAGCGTGGCGCGGCCTGCCCGCTTCAGCGACAGCGCGAGGTGTTCGGCTGCCGAGGCGCTGCGCTTCGAGGTCAGCACATAAATCGCGCTGCGCTGGAAGGCGCCGTTCGCCGCCGGCTCGACATAGTGCTCGTCGCGCACCACGCCCTCGGGCGCCGCGACACGGCGCAGGCGGCCCTCCGCCGGGCCCTGGCCGCCCATGCGCGCGACCACGCTGGCCCGCGTGTCCATCGTCACCAGCGTCGTCGGCGTGGTGAAGAGGTGCGGGAAGAGCAGGTCCATCTCGGCGAGCCCGCCGCCGCGGTGCGCGCGGATGTCGATGATCAGCGCGCGGGCGCCGGCGTGCTCGGCGATGAACCGCTCGAGCGCGGCCATCGTGGCGGGCGTCCCGAAGAAGGCGTCGAATGCGATGTAGGCCACCCCGTCCGCCTCCCAGCCCGAACGGGTGATGGTGTTGAGCGCCGGGTCCGGTCCGCCGCCGCCCGGCCCTTCCTGCGGCGGGCCGCTGCGTGCCTCGGGCGGGACGACATGGACGCGCAGGTGGCCGTCGCGGTGGACCTTCTGCAGGTCCGTCGTCACCGCCTCGGCAAAGGCGCGCTGATCGGGAAAGCTGTCATAGGCGCCCTCGGCGAGGCGGGCGCGCAGCATGGCTGCATAGGCCTTGCCTGCCTCGGGAAAGACGAAATCCGCTTCGAGCCGCTCGGCGAGGCTGCCGACCGCCTCGCGCGCCACGGCGCGATCGAACGCCGGCGCCTGTGCCGCGGCGGGAGCGACCGGGGCCTCGCCGGAAGCAGGGGAAAACGGAAGAACGGCGGCGGCGGCCGCCAGCAGGACACGATGCATCTGCGAACCTCTACTGTGTTAGTCCAGCAGCACACTACCGCCATCGCCGGGGCAAGTCTGTGCAAGTTTCGTGCACCGCGTGCCAAAATCTGGCACAGAGAGGCCATGCTGGATTCCTTCGACCGCGCCCTGCTCAACCTCCTGCAACGCGACGATAGCGCGACCGCTGAAAAGCTGGCCGAGAGCGTTCCGCTCTCGCCGTCGGCGATTGCCCGGCGGCTGCGGCGGCTGCGGAGCGAGGGCTGGATCACCGCGACAGTCGCGCTGCTGTCGCGGCGGCTTACGGCGCAGCGGCTGCGCGCGATCGTGACGCTTCAGCTCACCGAACATGCCGACCAGGAGGGCAAGCGTGCCCTCCTCGCGCGGCTCGACGCCGCGCCGCAGGTGCAGTTCTGCTACGAGCTCGCCGGCACGGTCGATCTGCTGCTGCTGCTCGATTGCGGCGACATGGCGGAGTTCAATCACCTCGTCGAAACGCTGCTCGAAAGCGAGCCGATCGTGCGCCGCTACGAGACGAGCTTCGTCAAGCGCGAGCTGAAATTCGCGCCTTTCGTCGATCTCGCGCCGCGCCGGACCTAGGGGCAGGACGCCTCAGCGCGGGAGTTCGGAGACGCCCATCAGCGCCTCGTCGACCGCGCGCGCGGCCTGGCGGCCCTCGCGGATCGCCCAGACGACGAGGCTCTGCCCGCGCCGCATGTCGCCGCAGGCGAAGACGTTCGGCTCGCTGGTGGCGTAACTGTTCGTGTCAGCCGCGACATTGCCGCGCGCATCGAGCGTCACGCCCGCCTGTTCGAGCAAGCCTGCCTTCTTCGGCCCGACGAAGCCCATCGCGAGCAGGATCAGGTCGGCCTTGATGACGAACTCGCTGCCCTCGATCTCGCGCATCTGGCGGTCGATCCATTCCACGCGCACGCATTCGAGGCCGGTGACCGTCTCGCCGTCGCCGAGCACGCGCTTCGCCAGCACCGCCCAGTCACGCTCGACGCCTTCCTGGTGCGAGGAGGAGGTGCGCAGCTTCATCGGCCAGTCGGGCCAGGTCAGCGCCTTGTCTTCCTTTTCGGGTGGCTTGGGCATGATCTCGAGCTGGGTGACGCTGAGCGCGCCCTGCCGGTTCGAGGTGCCCACGCAGTCGCTCCCCGTGTCGCCGCCGCCGAGCACGACGACGTGCTTGCCGGTGGCGGTGAGGCTGCCGCGCGGGGCGGCGCGCAGCTCGTCATCGCCCGCGACGCGCTTGTTCTGCTGGGTCAGGAATTCCATCGCGAGCCGGACGCCGGGCATCTCGGCACCGGGAATCGCGAGCTGGCGCGCATCTTCCGCGCCGCCTGCCAGCACCACCGCGTCGAAGTTCTCCTGAAGGGACTTGAACGAGATGTCGACGCCCACCTCCTTCGAGGTTTTGAACGTCACCCCTTCCGCCTCCATCTGCACGCAGCGGCGGTTGATGAGGTGCTTCTCCATCTTGAAGTCGGGGATGCCGTAGCGCAGCAGCCCGCCGACGCGGTCGTTCTTCTCGAACACCGTCACGCTGTGCCCGGCGCGCGCCAGCTGCTGGGCGCAGGCGAGGCCCGCGGGGCCCGAGCCGACGATGGCGACCGACTTGCCGGTCTTCTTTTCCGGCACCTGCGGCGTGATCCAGCCTTCCTTCCACCCGCGGTCGACGATTGCGCATTCGATCGACTTGATGGTCACGGGCTGGTCGATGATGTTGAGCGTGCAGGCTGCCTCGCAGGGCGCGGGGCAGATGCGGCCGGTGAACTCGGGGAAGTTGTTGGTGGAATGGAGGTTCGCCAGCGCGCGCTTCCAGTCCGCCTCGTAGACAAGGTGGTTCCAGTCCGGGATCATGTTGTTCACCGGACAGCCGTTGTGGCAGTAGGGAATGCCGCAGTTCATGCAGCGCGAGGCCTGCCCGGTCAGCGTCGCATCATCCGGCTGGATGACGAACTCGCGGTAGTTCTTCAGGCGCTCCTTGGGATCAAGATAGTCCCGCTCGCGGCGGTCCAGCTCGAGAAATCCGGTTTCCTTGCCCACGTGTCGTTACCTTCGTTTTACTTCGTCATTGCGAGGGGCTGAAGGCCCCGCGGCAATCCAGGGCCGCACCGTGCCGCTCTGGATTGCTTCGCCTGCGGCTCGCAATGACGAGACATTATCAATTCACTCCGCCGCGACGCTTTCGGCTTCGTGACGTTCCGCTTCCAGCTTGCGCAGCGCCGCCGCATAGTCGCGCGGCATCACCTTGACGAACCGCGACAGCGCCGCGTCCCAGTCCGCCAGCAGCTCGCCCGCCAGCTTGCTGCCGGTGTGGAGCTGGTGCCGTTCGACGAGGATGCGCAGCCGCTCGGCATCGTGGCGCAGCATGTCGCCCATGCCGAAATCGTTGACGCTGCGCGGGCGCTGCGACGGACGGCCCGTTCCTTCGTCAGCGTCGGGCGCCGCCGAAATCGGCAGCAGATCGACCTGCGCGTGGTTGACGAGGTCCGTGAAGCGCCCTTCCGGGTCATAGACATAGGCGACCCCGCCGCTCATGCCGGCCGCGAAGTTGCGCCCGGTCTTGCCGAGCACGACGACGACGCCGCCGGTCATGTATTCGCAGCCGTGATCCCCGGTGCCCTCGACCACCGCGATGGCCCCCGAATTGCGCACCGCGAAGCGCTCGCCCGCGACGCCGTTGAAATAGGCCTCGCCCGCAATCGCGCCGTACATGACGGTGTTGCCGACGATGATGTTCTCCTGCGCCGCGCGCGGGGCCTCGGCAGGCTGGCGCACGATGATACGGCCGCCCGAAAGGCCCTTGCCGACATAATCGTTGGCATCGCCGACCAGATCGAGCGTCACCCCGTGGGCGAGCCAAGCGCCGAAGCTCTGGCCCGCGACGCCCGTGAGGTTGATGCGGATCGTGTCGGTCGGCAGGCCCTCGTGTCCGTGCGCCTTGGCGATCTCCCCCGAGAGCATCGCGCCGACCGTCCGGTTGACGTTCCTCACCTCGTATTCGAGCTGCACCGGCTGCCTCGTGTCGATGGCCGTGCGGCAATCGGCAATGAGCCGGTTGTCGAGCGCGCCCTCGAGCCCATGATCCTGCACGCCGGTCTGGCGCAGCGATGCGCCTTCCTTCAGCGGTACCTGATGCAGGATGCGCGACAGGTCGATCCCGCGCGCCTTCCAGTGGCGTTCCATCCTGCGGGTGTCGAGCCGGTCGACCCGGCCGACCATCTCGGCCACGGTGCGGAAGCCCAGCTCGGCCATGATCTGACGCAGTTCCTCGGCGACGAAGAACATGTAGTTGACCACGTGCTCGGGCTGGCCGGTGAACCGCGCGCGCAGCACCGGGTCCTGCGTCGCGACGCCGACGGGGCAGGTGTTGAGGTGGCACTTCCTCATCATGATGCACCCGGCCGCGATCAGCGGGGCGGTGGCAAAGCCGAACTCGTCCGCGCCGAGCAGCGCGCCGATGGCGACGTCGCGCCCGGTGCGCAGGCCGCCGTCGACCTGCACCGCGATCCGCTCGCGCAGGTCGTTGAGCAGCAGGGTCTGCTGGGTCTCGGCAAGGCCGATCTCCCACGGCGAGCCCGCATGGGTCAGCGAGGTCAGCGGCGAGGCGCCGGTGCCACCGTCATAGCCGGCGATGGTCACATGGTCCGCGCGCGCCTTCGAGACGCCCGCCGCGACCGTGCCGACGCCGACTTCGGACACCAGCTTGACCGAGATGCGCGCGACCGGGTTCACGTTCTTGAGATCGTGGATCAGCTGCGCGAGGTCCTCGATCGAATAGATGTCGTGGTGCGGCGGCGGGGAGATCAGGCCCACGCCGGGGGTCGAGTGCCGCACCGCGCCGATGCGCTTGTCGACCTTATGCCCGGGCAACTGCCCGCCCTCGCCGGGCTTCGCGCCCTGCGCCATCTTGATCTGGATATCGTCGGAATTGACGAGGTATTCGGTGGTGACGCCGAACCGCCCGGAGGCGACCTGCTTGATGCGGCTGCGCATCGAATCCCCGTTCGCCAGCGGCTTGAAGCGGAACGGCTCCTCCCCGCCCTCGCCCGTGTTCGAACGCCCGCCGATGCGGTTCATCGCGATCGCCATGGTCGAGTGCGCCTCGTGGCTGATCGAGCCGAGGCTCATCGCCCCGGTCGAGAAGCGCTTCACGATCTCGCTTGCGGGTTCGACCTCGTCGAGCGGAATCGGCGTGTCGGCTTTCTTGAATTCGAGCAGCCCGCGGATCGTCAGCAGCCGTTCGGACTGCTCGTTGATCGACCTGGCGAATTCCTCGTAGTTCTTCGGGTCATTGCCGCGCACCGCGTGCTGCAACTGGGCGACGTTCTGCGGGGTCCAGGCGTGCTCCTCGCCGCGCAGGCGATACTGGTAGATGCCGCCGACATCGAGCATCCCGTCATAGAGCGGGTTGTCGCCGTAAGCCTGCGCATGGCGGCGCAGTGCCTCCTCGGCGACCTCGGCGAGGCCGATGCCCTCGATGGTGGTGGCGGTGCCGGTGAAGTACTTCTCGACGAAGGCGGAGGACAGACCCACCGCATCGAAGATCTGCGCGCCGCAATAGGACTGGTAGGTCGAGATGCCCATCTTGGACATGACTTTGCGGATGCCCTTGCCCACGCCCTTGATGAAGTTCGCCTGCACCTTGGCGGCGGGCAGATCGGGGTGGCGCTTGGCGCGCAGGGTCTCGATGGTCTCCAGCGCGAGATAGGGGTTGATCGCCTCCGCGCCGTAGCCCGCGAGGACGCAGAAATGGTGCACCTCGCGCGCCTCGCCTGTCTCGACGACGAGGCCGGTCTGCATCCTGAGGCCCTGCCGCACGAGATGGTGATGCACCGCCGCCGTCGCCAGCAGCGCAGGCATCGGCACGCGGCTTTCGCTCTGGCCGCGGTCGGACAGCACCAGGATGTTGTGATCCTGCAGCACCGCTTCGGTGGCGGCCCAGCACATTTCCTTGAGAGCCATTTCAAGGCCTTCGGCCCCGCTCTTGGCATCCCATGTGATGTCGATGGTGGCGCAGCGGAACGCGCCGTCGAGCGCCTCCTCGACCGAGCGGATCTTGGCCAGGTCCTCGTTGGTAAGGATCGGCTGGTCGACCTCGAGCCGCTTGTGCGTCCCCGCATCGCGGCCGAGCAGGTTCGGGCGCGGGCCGATCATGCTGGTGAGGCTCATCACCAGCTCCTCGCGGATCGGGTCGATCGGCGGGTTCGTCACCTGCGCGAAGTTCTGCTTGAAGTAGTCGTAGAGCAGCCGCGCGCGGTTGCTCAGAACCGCGATCGGCGTGTCGGTGCCCATCGAGCCGACCGGATCGTCGCCCTCCACCGCCATCGGTTCGAGGAAGCGCGAGACATCCTCCTGCGTGTAGCCGAAGGCCTGCTGGCGCTGGAGCAGGGTCGATTCCTCGGCCGGAATCGCGGCAAGCTCGGGCACGATGTCGGTGATGTCCGACAGCTTGTACTGCGCCTGGTGCAGCCACTCGGCATAGGGCTCGGCGTTGGCGAGATCGGCCTTGAGTTCGTCATCCTCGATGATGCGGCCCTGTTCGAGGTCGATCAGCAGCATCTTGCCCGGCTGGAGCCGCCACTTGCGGACGATGTCCTCCTCGCGGAACGGCAGGACGCCGCTTTCCGAGGCGAGGCAGACGATATCGTCCTTCGTCACGCAGAAGCGCGCCGGACGCAGGCCGTTGCGGTCGAGGGTCGCGCCGATCTGGCGCCCGTCGGTGAAGCACACCGAGGCCGGGCCGTCCCACGGCTCCATCAGCGCGGCGTGATATTCGTAGAAGGCGCGCCGGGCAGGGTCCATCAGCGCATTGCCGGCCCAGGCTTCCGGGATCAGCATCATCATCGCATGGGCGAGGCTGTATCCGCCCGCGATCAGCAGTTCGAGGGCGTTGTCGAGGCACGCGGTGTCCGATTGACCGTGCGGGATGATCGGCCACATCTTGTCGAGGTCCGGCCCGAGCAGCTCGCTTTCCATCGTGCGGCGGCGGGCATTCATCCAGTTGACGTTGCCGCGCACCGTGTTGATCTCGCCATTGTGGGCGATGAAGCGGAACGGGTGCGCGAGACGCCAGCTGGGAAAGGTGTTGGTCGAGAAACGCTGGTGGACGAGCCCCAGCGCCGAGACGCAATCGGGCGAACGCAGGTCGTCGTAGAAGCTGCCCACCTGCGTCGCCAGCAGCAGCCCCTTGTAGACCAGCGTGCGGGTCGAGAAGCTCGGGATGTAGGTCTCGGTGACCCCCGGCAGGCCGTGCTTTTCGGCAAGCTGCGCGAGCGGGTTCTGGACCTGCTTGCGGATGGTGAGCAGCTTCCTTTCGAAGGCGTCCTGATCCGGGCAGTTCGCGCCGCGCCCGATCACCGCCATCTCGATCACCGGCATCGAGGCGATCACCGCCTTGCCCAGCCCGTCCATCGTGGTCGGCACCTCGCGCCAGCCGATGAAGTTCTGGCCTTCCTTGGCGGTGAAGGCTTCCATGCGCTGCTTGACGAAGACGCGCGCGGCCTCGTCCTGCGGCAGGAAGCACATGGCGATCCCGTATTCGCCCGGCTGCGGCAGATCGTGACCCTCCCCTTCCGCCCAGCGACGAATCAGCGGATCGGGAATCTGGATCAGAATCCCCGCTCCGTCGCCCAGCAGCGGATCGGCGCCCACCGCACCGCGATGGTCTAGCTTCTCGAGGATCTCCAGCGCCTGCGCGATGATCGCGTGGCTTTTCTCTCCCTTGATATGCGCAACCATGCCGACGCCGCAGGCGTCATGTTCGTTGGCGGGGTCGTAGAGACCCTGGGAGGAAGGGTATCCCATGCATCAAGTCCGTTCTGTCAGATGCCGACAGGCGCGCACCCCGGCCATGATCGCTCATGCAGGGGAACACGCCTTGGGCAGGTCGCACGGGCCTGCCGGAGCCTTGGCTCAGGATCCGGCCGGGTCCGTTTTCGCGGCCCTCATGCCGACAGGAAGCGGGTTTGGCAATGGCTTTGCGCGAAGTTTTATTTCTCGCAGACCTATTCAGACTATCTTTTGATTGCGCACGCTGCATGGGCTGCGCCGTTCGGTTGCAGCTTTTGCGCTCTCGGCGGTCTCAGGCGGCGCCGCGGCGGGTCTGAAGCTGGGCGAGTGCGGCACGGAGCGGCGCATCGCGCTCGCCAGCCCGGCTGTCGGTGGGCACGCCCCCGCTGAGCGCGGTCAGTGCCTTCAGCGCCTCGGCCAGCGCGGCCTCGCGCGCGGCGAGATCGGCGCTGCCCAGCGCCCGGGCGGGCGGCGTGTCGCGATGTTCCTGGAGCGCGGCAGCGAAGCGTTCGACCATCTCGGCAAGGCTGAGTTCGCTCGGCGGGACGGCCCGCAGACGCGCCAGCGCCGCGGTGCCCGGCTCGGGCGGCGATGGCGGGGCGGCGGGGCGCAGTTCGGTCACCGGCGCGGCGGGCGCAAGGGGTTCGGGAGCGGGCGCGAAAGAGGGCTCGGGCTGGGGCTCGGTCAACGGTTCGGCCCCGGTTTCGGGCATACCGGGTTCCTCTACCCACACCGCGTTGCGGCCCGGGATCTGGGCGAACTCGGCAAGGTCGAGCTCGCGCGGGGCAGGCGCCGCCTCGGCTGCGGCAACGCTGTCCGCGCCTGCTTCCTCCGGCTCGACGGCGCTGTCGCGCCAGGCGGGGGTGGCGAAGGGCATGGTCTCGATCGGATCGTCGATGCTCCGCGTCCCCAGGTCACGCACGGGATCGATCGGCCGCACGCGGCGTGCCGCCGCCCCGACGATCGTGCGCGGGCTGGCGCCGCGGCGGAACCCGCCCGACTTCATCATCGCACCCGCGAACATCAACGTACCCACCAGCAGCGCGCTGAGCGCCGCGAGCACCGGCTGAACGGGGATGTCCCACAGGCCGATCATGGTTCCGCGGGTCGCTTCGGTGACCAGTTCAGACGGCAAAACCATCACCGGCAGTCCACCGAGCAGCGCGCCCCACAGGCCCAGCAGCGGGGCAAAGGCGGGATGCGCGCTCAGAGGAACCTTCGTGCGGGCCTTCTCCTTGCGGCGCTTGCCCTTTTCCTTGCGCCCCTGCTTCCCGAGCTTCATGTCTCTGTCACCCCGTGCTGGCGGCGAGCCGCGTCGCGCCGCCGCTGTCGGCTCCGGCTAGCAACAGATGGTAAACAGAGAGATAATCGCGCGCATTCAGCGCCCAGTCGTGGCGCTCTCGCACATGGGCGAGCGCGCGGTCCTTGATTGCCTCCCACGCGCCACGGGCCTCCAGAAGCCGCGCGAGCGCGGCGGCGCAGGCCGCCGGATCGTCGGGCGCGAAGAGCGTGCCGGTGATCCCGTCCGCGATCAGTTCACGGTGCCCGCCGACGCTGGAGGCGGCGACGAGGCGCCGCTGGGCCATCGCCTCGAGCGGCTTCAGCGGCGTGACGAGGTCGGTCAGGCGCTGGGCCTTTCTCGGATAGGCGAGCACGTCGACCAGCGAGTAGTAGCGTTCGACCGCGCTGTGCGGCACGCGGCCGGCGAAGATCACCGCTTCCGGCTCCGGCAAGGCGGCTGCCGCGGCGCGCCAGGCGGCGTCCATCGGCCCCGCACCGACCAGCAACAAGCGCGCATCGGGATGCGTACGGCGCAGCAACGGCATGGCGGCGATGAGGTCGTCGACGCCCTCGTAGGCGTAGAAGCTGCCGATATAACCGATCACCGGTGCTTGCGGGCCGATGCCCAGTTCCGCCGCCAGCGCCGCATCGCGCGGCGGCGGGTCGCCGAACAGGGTCAGGTCGACGCCATTGGGCATGACGCGGATGCGATCGGCAGGGATGCCGCGCGCGGCGAGATCGTCCTTCAATCCGTGGCAGATCGTGAACAGCGCATCGGCGCTGCGCGCCACGCGGGTCTCGAGCGCGCGGGTCAGGCGATACTTGAGATTGCCCTCGGTGCCCGACAGGTTGCCGACCGCGGCATCCTCCCAGAAGGCGCGGATCTCGTAGACGAAGGGCACCCCGAGCGCCCGCGCGGCCCGCTCGGCGGCGGCGCCGCACAGGGCGGGCGAATGGGCGTGGATGATGTCGGGCCGCCATTCGTCGGCCATGGCGATGATCGCCGAGGCCAGCGCCTCGATCTCGCCGAGTTCGCGCAGGGCCGGCGGGCCGGAGGGCGTGCCGGGCGTGCGGTGGAAGACCAGCCCGTCGGCTTTCTCCCGCGCGCCCGTCACCGCCGCCTCGAGATTGTGCCGCTGCCCGGTGATCCCGCGCACCTCCAGCCCGTGGCCTTCTTGCGCCTTCAGGATCGCCCGGGTGCGGAAGGTGTAGCCGCTGTGGAGCGGCAACGAGTGGTCGAGGACATGAAGAACGCGGGTCATGGCAAGGGCACCTATCGCAGGCGTGCTTAACGCCGCGTCAACTGCCCCCCTGTAAACAGGGCCATTGCCCCGCACCGGAACGGCTGGACCATGATCGATTACCTCGCGCTCGCTCTCGGACATGGCCTTCTGGCCATCGCCCTGCTGCGGCTGGTGCTGCGGGCGGACCTCGATGCCGATCCGCTGATCGGCGAGATCGCCGAGACGACGACCAGCAACCGCAAGGCCGCAAGCACCTCGGGCCGCAACGCCGCGCGCCGCGGACGGGCGGAAGCTTCGGGGAACTCCGAGCCGGACGACCCCACCCGCGCTCAAGCAGCGCAGCGGTAGCGCGACAAAAATGCTCGATCTCGTCTTCCTCGCCTTCATCGGCTACGTTCTGGTGCTCGGCCTAAAGCGCCCGTTCCTGTGGGTGCTGCTCTATGTCTATATCGACATCCTCGCGCCGCAGCGGATCGGCTATTCGCTGATCACCAGCCTGCCGGTCTCGCTGATCGCCTTTGCCGCGGCCTTCGGCGGCTGGGTCGCGCTCGACCGCAAGGAGGGTGCGCGCTTCTCGCTCAGGCAGGGGTTGCTGCTGCTGCTGCTCGCCTACTGCTTCTGGACGACCGGCAACGCCGATTTCCCGGAGGACGCGCAGACCAAGTGGGAATGGGTGTGGAAGGCGCTGCTGTTCGCGATCTTCCTGCCCTTCACCCTCACCACCCGCGCGCGGATCGAGGCGCTGGCGCTGGTGCTGGTGCTGTCGGTCGCGACCATCGTGATCGGGACGGGAATGAAGACCGTGCTGGGCGGCGGGGGCTACGAGAACCTCAAGTTCTTCGTCAACGACAACTCGGGGATCTACGAGAGCTCGACGCTGGCCACGGTCGCGATCGGGCTGATCCCGATGATCTGGTGGTTCACCCGCCACGGAACGGTGTTCCGCCCGCACTGGATGGTGACCGCCTTCGCGGCGGCGCTGACCTTCGCCTGCCTGCTCGTTCCCATCGGCACCGAGGCGCGCACGGGCCTGCTCTGCATCGCCGCGCTGGCCGGGCTGATGCTGCGCTACACCAAACGGCGCTTCCTGTTCATCGCCGGCGCGGGCCTGCTGGGCCTGGCCGCCCTGCCCTTCCTCCCCCAGTCCTATTACGAGCGCATGGCGACCCTCGGCCAGCCGAGCGGCGACGAGAGCGCCTCGACCCGCGTGGCGGTGTGGAAATGGACTCTCGACTATGTCGCCGAGAAGCCCTTCGGCGGCGGGTTCGATTCCTATCGCGGCAACCGCTTCACCTATGTTATGCCGGTCAAGCAGACCGAAGGGAACACCACCACCGTCACCTACCAGCCGGTGGTCGACGAGGGCCGCGCCTTCCATTCCTCGTTCTTCGAGATGCTCGGCGAACAGGGCTGGCCGGGGCTGTTCATCTGGCTTGCGCTCCACGCGGTCGGCCTGTGGCAGATGGAACGCATCCAGCGCCGCTGGAAGGGAGTGGAGGACGAGGCGGAACGCTGGATCGCGCCCTTTGCGGCGGCCTTGCAGATGGGGGCGCTGATCTATCTTGTGGGCGCGACCTTCCAGGGGATCGCCCACCAGCCGGTGATGCTGATGCTGGTCGGCCTCCAGACGGGCCTTGCGAGCTATTGCGCGCGGATCGATTCGGCGCGCTCGGCGCTCGCGCGCAGCGCCTCGAGGAAGGCGGCGGCCGCTGGCAAGGTGCGCGGTGCCGTAGCGGCATAGCCCGCGCCGCTTCACGGGCGTTGCGCTCCCCCCTGTGTTGGGCCATGAAGCCCCCCGCAAATGCAAGCGCGGCGGGCACGGGATCTCGCCCGCGAGACACTAAGGAGGAGCCCGATGACCCCGCAGGATTTGGCCGCCAAGGTCGGCGAAACGATCGGCACCAGCGAATGGGTGGAGATGAGCCAGGAGCGCATCAACCAGTTCGCCGAGGCGACCGGTGACCACCAGTTCATCCACGTCAACGAAGAGATGGCCAAGATGACCCCCTTCGGCGGGACCATCGCCCACGGCTTCCTGACCTTGTCGATGATCCCCTATCTCGGCGCGCAGGGCGGTGCCCCGCGGGTCGACGGGGTGAAGATGGGCGTCAACTACGGCGGCAACAAGACCCGCTTCATCGCCCCCGTGCGTGCGGGCAAGCGCATCCGCGGCCACTGGAAGCTGGTCGAGATGGTCGAGAAGCGCCCCGGCCAGTGGCAGCAGACCGCCGAGATCACCATCGAGATCGAGGGCGAGGAAAAGCCCGCCCTGATCTGCGAGTGGATCACGCAGTTCTTCGTGTGATCGCGGCCGTGCGGGCCCTTGCCCCGCGCCGCCCGGCATGACCTGTCCCCCCGCCGCGCCGGCGGGGGACACCTCTCTCAAAAGGAATATCATCATGGCACGTGACGCCGTCATCGTCTCCACCGCCCGCACGCCCATCGGGCGCGCCTACAAGGGCGCCTTCAACGCCACCCCCGGCGCCACGCTCGGCGCGCTCTCGCTGGCTCCCGCGATCGAACGCGCCGGGATCGAGGCGGGCCAGATCGACGACGTGGTGTGGGGCGCGGTCCTTACCCAGGGCACCCAGGCCGGCAACATCGGCCGCCAGGTCGCCCTGCGCGCCGGCTGCCCGGTCGGCGTTTCGGCGCAGACCATCGACCGCCAGTGCTCCTCGGGCCTGATGGCGATCGCGACCGCGGCCAAGCAGATCATCGTCGACAACATGGATATCGTCGTCGGCGGCGGCCAGGATTCGATCTCGATGGTCCAGACGCCGGAAATGCGCGTCTCGCCCGACCGCTCGCTGATCGCGATGCACAAGGACGTGTACATGCCGATGCTCGGCACCGCCGAGACCGTCGCCAAGCGTTACAACATCAGCCGCGAGGCGCAGGACGAATACGCCCTGCAGTCGCAGCAGCGCACCGCGCAGGCGCAGGCCGAGGGCCGTCTGGACGCCGAGATCGTCCCCGTCACCGTCACCATGAACGTGGTCGACAAGGAGACGAAGGAAGTCTCGCAGAAGGAAATCACGCTCTCGAAGGATGAAGGCAACCGTCCCGAGACCACCCTCGAAGGCCTCCAGAGCCTCCAGCCGGTGATGGGCCCGGGCATGAACATCACCGCGGGCAACGCCTCGCAGCTCTCGGACGGTTCCTCGGCCGCGGTGCTGATGGAAGCGAAGCTCGCCGAACAGCGCGGGCTCCAGCCGCTCGGCCGCTATGTCGGCATGGCGGTGGCGGGCACCGAGCCTGACGAGATGGGCATCGGCCCCGTCTTCGCGATTCCGAAGCTGCTCAAGCAGACCGGCCTCAAGATGGACGACATCGGCCTGTGGGAGCTGAACGAGGCCTTCGCGGTGCAGGTGCTCTACTGCCGCGACCAGCTCGGCATCCCGAATGACATCCTCAACGTCAGCGGCGGCTCGATCTCGATCGGCCACCCCTACGGCATGACCGGCGCGCGCTGCACCGGCCACGCGCTGATCGAAGGCAAGCGCCGCGGCGCCAAATATGTGGTCGTCACCATGTGTGTCGGCGGCGGCATGGGCGCGGCCGGTCTCTTCGAGGTCTTCTAAGCGGAACTTTTCATCTGCGTCGGCGCTAGCGTCTGTCCCATTCAAAGGAGACAGGCATGGCGACCGACGCGGAAATCCGTTCGAAGTTCTGGAAGGCGCTGAAAAGCGACATGACGATGTTCCTCGGCCTGGCCGAGGGCGAGGACGGCCACGCCCGTCCGATGACGGCGCAGCTCGACGACGAGCTTTACAGGGATGGCGAATACCACGGCCCGCTGTGGTTCTTCACCGCCACCGACAACAACCTCTACCAGATGATCCAGCAGGCCGAGGCCGGCGGCGGGCAGCCCCGCGCGATGGCGCATTTCGCCTCCAAGGGGCACGATGTCTGGGCGACGCTGCACGGCGGCCTTTCAACCAGCCGCGACCGCGCCACCATCGACCGGCTCTGGAACCGCTTCGTCGCGGCCTGGTACGAGGGCAAGGACGATCCGAAGATCGCCCTCATCCGCCTCGATCCCGAGGATGCCGAGATCTGGATCGACGCCTCGTCCCTGGTCGCGGGGATCAAGATGCTGATCGGCATCGATCCCAAGCAGGACTACAAGGACAAGGTCGCCGAGGTGAAGCTCTAAGCCTTGCGCCGGCCGGGACTGCCGCATCGGCAAGCAGGCCGGTAGTTCCCCCTAGCCTTCCCGACCCTGCTCTTCAGATGTGGCCGCTATCCTGAAACATGGATCGTGCCGCTCCTGACGCAAGCGACGTCAGTCGCCTGAACTGGACCATCTGATGGGAACACAACCTGACTGCACCGCCCCCCGGGCCGCCGACGCGCAGACACGCGGCGGCCGGGGCGCGCAAGGTTGCCACTGTCACGGGCTGCATCCGATCCGGCACTCAGAGGCCCCCAGGAGCATCATCCCATGACACAACAATCCCTCACCGAACGCCTGGACTATTACGGGCTCCAGACCCGTGATCCGGACTTCAAGGCCGTAGCCGCGGCAATCGAACGCTACATCGAGCCGACCCTCAACGGCTTCTACCGTGAAATCCAGACCCGCGACGAGCTTGCCGGCAAGTTCGTCGATGCCGCCTCGATGGCGCGCGCCCGCAGCGCGCAGGCAAGGCACTGGAAGGGCGCCTTCACCGAGGGGCTCGACGATGCCTTCCTCAAGCGCTCCAACCACATCGGCGGGGTTCATGCCCGCATCGGGCTGGAGCCCAAGTGGTATATCGGCAGCTACGCGCGGATCCTCAACGACCTGCTGATGCAGATGATCGCGCCGGGCTGGAGGCGCTACCTGCCGTGGAAGCGGGCGCAGGCGCGGCGCATCGCGGCGCTGGTCAAGGTCTCGCTGCTCGACATGGACATCGCGCTATCGTCCTATTTCCTCGATGTCAGCAGCAAGGTGAACTCGCTCAACGCGGTGCTCGGCGAGGCACTGGCCAAGCTGGCGAGCGGCAAGCTCGATATCGACCCGATCGACCTGCCGCCCGAATATGCCCGGGTCGCGGCCGATTTCAACGAGACCGTCGGGGCGCTGCACGAAACCATCAGCACCGTGGTGAGCGGGGTCAATGCGATCTCTGCGGGGTCGAGCGAGATCCGCACCGCGTCCGAGGATCTCGCCCAGCGCACCGAGGAACAGGCCGCCAATCTCGAGGAAGCCGCCGCCGCGGTCGCCAAGGTGTTCAGCCAGGTGCAGCAGGCCCGCGAGGACGCGAGCAACGCGCGCCGCACGATCCGCGAGAGCAACGCCACCGCCGGAGAAGGCACGCGGATCGTCGCCGAAGCCGCGGCGGCGATGACCCAGATCGAGCAATCCAGCCAGAACATCGCCAACATCGTCGGGGTGATCGAAAGCATAGCCTTCCAGACCAACCTGCTCGCGCTCAACGCCGGGGTCGAGGCCGCACGCGCCGGCGAGAGCGGGCGCGGCTTCGCGGTGGTCGCCAGCGAGGTGCGCGCGCTGGCGCTGCGCTGCTCGACCTCGGCCGAGGAGATCAAGGCGCTGGTCTACGGCACCAGCGAGCAAGTGGTCTCGGGCGTCGACCTCGTCGGCAAGAGCGGCAGCGCCTTTGCCGAGATCACCGAGGCCGTGGCAAAGCTGACCGCGGCGGTCGAGAGCATCGCGGCCTCGACCGAGGCGCAGTCGGAAAGCCTTGCCCACATCAACAAGGTTGTGAGCGACATCGACCGTTCGACCCAGCAGAACGCGGCGATGGCCGAGCAATGCACCGCCGCGGCCGCCTCGCTCGCGCAGGAAGCCGACGGGCTGTGGCGCACGGTGCGCGCTTTCGAGGTCGGCGAGCAGACCGCCGAGGGCGCACGCGGGCTCTATGCCCCGCAACCTTACGACAGAGGACGCGCGCGCGGCGGATTGTCGGTGGTGGCCCGCTAGCGCGCCGGCACGGGCGGGGCCGCCGCCCCGCCCGTCACGGGCGGGGCGGCGCGCGCCGGGTCAGCGCAGGCTGACGACGTTGTCGGTCGCCTCGCGCACGCGGGTGCCGTTGAACAGGCTCATCATCGGCTCGTCCTGCACGGTCACCGCAACAGCATTGCCGTAGCCGTTGAAGCCGGTCTTCATCGCCGCGCCATAGGCGCCGAGCATCCCGATCTCGATGTAGTCACCGGCCTGGATGTCGGCGGGCAGCGCGAAGGGGCCCTTCATGTAGTCGGCATCGTCGCAGGTCGGGCCGTAGAACGCGAAGTCCTCGTCCTCCTCGATCAGGTCGTCCTCGAGCGCGCGCACCGGGAAGCGCCACGCGACGTGGGCGGCATCGTAGAGGGCACCGTAGGCACCGTCGTTGATGTAGAGCTCCTCGCCGCGGCGCTTGTTCACCTGCACGATCATCGAGCTGTACTCGGCCGACAGCGCGCGGCCGGGTTCGCACCACAGCTCGGCGTTGTAGGCGATCGGCAGGCTCTCGAAGTGCTTGGCGATGATCGCGAAGTAATCCTCCATCGGCGGCGGCTCGAGCCCCGGATAGGCGCTCGGGAAGCCCCCGCCGACATCGATCATGTCGATCACGACCGACGCCTCGGCAATTGCCGCACGGGTGCGGTCGAGGGCCTGGACGAAGGCGAAGGGGGTCATCGCCTGGCTGCCGACATGGAAGCACACGCCCAGCCAGTCGCAATGCTGGCGGGCCTGCTGGAGCAGCTGGGGCGCTTCGATGAGGTCGCAGCCGAACTTCGACGCGAGGCTCAGCTCGGAATATTCCGAGGACACGCGCAGGCGCACGCACAGGCGGAGGTCACGGGGGGCCTCGCCGGTCGCGGGATCGGTGCAGGCGGCGATAATCTTCTCCAGCTCCTCGAAGGTGTCGAGGCTGAAGGTGCGCACGCCGTGCTCGAAATAGGCCTCGCGGATCGCCTGCGGGGTCTTCACCGGGTGCATGAAGCACAGCACCGCATCCGGCAGGATGCCGCGCACCAGCCGCACCTCGGTGATCGAGGCGACGTCGAAGTGGGTCACGCCGGCATCCCACAGGACCTTGATCAGGTCCGGCGCGGGGTTGGCCTTGACCGCATAGAGCACCTTGCCCGGAAACTTCTCGACAAAGAAACGGGCGGCGCGCCGCGCGGCGTGCGGGCGGTTGAGGATGACGGGTTCGTCCGGACGAAGGTCGCGGACTACAGCCTTTGCGTCGGGATAGATGTGCAACTCAAGGGACCCCCAAAACGGCTCTGTTGAACCATAAAACGACAAGCTGCCTTGCGGTTTGGAAGTCCCCTTGGGGCAGCGGAAGCGCGCAGATAGGGCCTGGGGGGGGAAATGCAATCGAAAAATGCACGCCGCCGGGACGAAATGTTACTTTACGAAGACACCCTTCGGAACACGACCGGAATGTGACGGAAATGCCGGGATTTTTCCCGCGTCAGAAGGCGACTTTCGGGGTCTGGTCGACCCGCCCCTGCTCGCTCGCGTCGAGCCGGTGGAAGTCCGCCTCCGCGAATCCGAGCATCCCGGCGAACAGCACCGCGGGGAAGGATTCGCGCGCGGCATTGAAGCGCGCGACCGCGGCGTTGAGCGCACGGCGGGCGGCGGCGAGCTTGTCCTCGACATCGGCGAGTTCGTGCTGGAGCGACTGGAAGTTGGCCGAGGCCTTGAGATCGGGATAGGCCTCGCCCAGCGCCAGCAGATTGTCGAGCGCGCCGCGCAGCTGCGCCTCGCTCCCGGCGGACGGTGCGCCCGAGGCCGCGGCATTGCGCGCCGCGATCACCGCCTCGAGCGTGGCGGATTCGTGCCCCGCATAGCCCTTCACGGTCTCGACGAGGTTGGGGATCAGATCGTGGCGCTGGCGCAGCTGCGCGTCGATGTCGGCGACGCCCTGCCGCACGCCCTGCCTGAGGCGCACCAGCTTGTTGTAGATGCCGATCAGCAGCAGCACCACCGCCACCGCGATCACCACGATCGCCGAGGTCCAGAACCAGCCGAAAATCTCGATCACTTCGCGTCACTCCATTGCCAGCAACCCTGAGCATACGACACATATGTTAAGAGTTAGCCGCTAGGGATTCACAAAATGACGGCGACAGTGCAGACGGATATCGACGCCCTCATGGCTGGCGGCCTCGACGACTGGCTCGCCGGACAGGGTGCGATGCGCGCCGAGGCCAGGGAGAAGGCGACGAGCCGCTGGGTGTGGAGCGCGGCAATCCTGATGCCGGTGCTCGCCTTCATATGGTTCAGCCCTGCCGCCAAGACCTCGCTCGCCCCGCTGCTGACGATGGCCGGGATCGGCGGGGCAGCATGGTGGGGCTATCTGCCGATCGCCGCGGCCAAGCAGGCGATCAAGATCGGCATCAATTCCGCCATCGCCGCCGCCTACGGCCTCGCCTACGAACACGAGGTCGAACCCGGTCCCGAATTCGCCGCGGCGCGCACCTTCGGGCTGGTCCCCGGCTTCGACCGCTCGAGCTTCGAGGACCGCTGGCACGGCACGCTCGAGGGCCATGCCTTCGAACTCTACGAATGCCATCTCGAGGAGCGGCGCGGATCGGGCAAGCACCAGCGCTGGGTCACGGTGTTTCGCGGGCCGCTGATCCGCATGGCCTTCGGCCGTCCGTTCCGCTCCACCACCCTGCTCGAACGCGCGGGCAAGCACCGCAAGTGGCTCGGGCTGGGCGGGGCGAGCGATCATGTCGCGATGGGGGGCAAGCGGCTGGAGCGGGTCGACCAGGTGCACCCGGCCTTCGGCGAGACCTTCGCGCTCTTTTCCGACGATCAGGTCGAGGCGCGGGTGCTGGTCCACCCCGCCTATGTCGAGCACCTGCTGCGCCTCGAGAGCGCCTTTGGTGCGCGCGAGCTGCGGGCGTTGTTCGCGGGCGGCGAGGTGATCGTCGCGCTCGAGGCGGACGACCTGTTCGAGAGCGGCGGGATGGATGCGGAGAAGGACCGCGAGAAGGCCGAGCGCGCCGCGCGCCAGTTCGGCGCGCTGGCGGGGCTGGCGCTGGCGATCAACCAGAACGAGCGCGGGCGGGTGCTGCGCGCCGACCCGCAACCGGCGGGGAGGCTCTAGACGCCGGGCGCGGGGCTTTCGGGCTCGCCTGCCGCGATCGGGTAGACGTCCGCGACGATCGCGAGCATCACGTTCACGTTCTCGCGAATATTGGCCATCGTCACCCCGTGGTCGAGCACGACATAGCGGGTGAAGCCCAGCGTCCTGCGCTCGAAATCGGCCCAGGTGTTGATCGCCGCCTGTTCGAGATTGGCCTTGGCGAGGCTCTCGAAGGTGGTGGTCGCGGGCAGATCGAAGCGCACCTGCATCATCACGCCCTGACAGCCGCTCACCCCGTTCACCTCGCAGGCCGTGCCGTAGAGCAGATAGGTGACGCCTTCGGCATCCTCGGCGGCGACGAAGACCTCGCCCGGCTCGCCCTCTTCCTTGACCTGATGGCCGAGCGAGCCGACCAGCGCGAGCAGATCGGCCTGGCCGACCGACTTCACCACCCGCTGCGCCGCGTAATCCTGCGCCGATAGCGGCGTTGCGAGGAAGGCCGCTGCGGCGAAAGCCCCGATGATCCTCATGCGTCTCCCCCCTCGCGCCCGCCCGCGGGCTGTGCGCCTCAGCTCAGGCGATCCCGGAAATCCTCGTAATCGAAGCGCTTGATGCAGTCGAGCGCATCGGTCTCGGAGTCCCACATCCAGATGCTCGGCAGGGCGACGCCGTTGAAGGTGTTGGTCTTGACCATCGAGTAATGCGCCTGGTCGAGAAAGGCGAAACGCGCGCCCGGTTCGGCGGGCACCGGCAGGCGATAGTCGCCGATCACGTCGCCGGCGAGGCACGAGGGCCCGCCCAGGCGGATCGGGATCAGGTCGGGATCGGTCAGTTCGCCCAGCATGGCCGGGCGATAGGGCGCCTCGAGCACGTCGGGCATGTGACAGGTCGCCGAGATGTCGGTGATCCCCACCGGCATCTCGTTGAAATGCGTGTCGAGCAGCGTGCCCACGAGAATCCCGGCATCGAGCGCCACCGCCTCGCCGGGTTCGAGGATGATCTGGCAGCCGGTGTCGCTGGCAGCATCCTTCAGGAACTCCACCAGTTCATCGCGCTGGTAATCGGCGCGGGTGATGTGGTGTCCGCCGCCCATGTTGATCCACTTGAGCTGATCGAAATAAGGCTCGATCACGTCGAACACCCGGTCCCAGGTGGCCTTGAGCGGCTCGAAATCCTGTTCGCACAGGTTGTGGAAGTGGATGCCCTCGACGCCCTCCATGTGCTCCTCGGTAAGCTGGTCGAGCGGGAAGCCGAGCCGCGATCCGGGGGCGGAGGGGTCGTATTTCGCGACCTCTCCGGTCGGCACCTGCGGGTTGATGCGCAGGCCCACGCTGACCGGCGCGCCGTTGGCGGCGGCCTGTTCGAGAATCAGGCGGGCGCGCTGGTGCTGGAAGGGCGAATTGAAGATCACGTGATCGGAGAGGCGGCAGATTTCCTCCAGCTCCTCGGGCTTGAAAGCGGCCGAATAGGTCGCGATCTCGCCGTCGTAGAACTCGGAGGCGAGGCGCGCTTCCCACAGGCCGCTGGTCGACACGCCATCGAGATATTCGCCGATGATCGGCGCGGCCGACCACATGGAGAAAGCCTTGAGCGCGGCGAATACCCGGATATCGCCCCCGTCCGCCGCAGCCGCATCGCGCACGGCGGCGAGCACGCGGCAATTGGCGCGCAGCTTCGCGGCATCGACCACGAAGGCGGGGCTGTCGACGCGCGACAGATCGAAATGGGCAAAGGCGCCCGGATCGCCGGCCTTGGTCTGCATGGCTATTTGTCCGACTTGCTGGGGAGAGAGAAGCGCACCACGCGGCCGCCGGCCACGTCGGTGACGTAGATATGCCCGTCCGGCCCGATCGCAAGGTCGTGCCCGAGGCTCGCATCCTTGCCGGGCAGGCTGATGTCGTGGCTGGCCTCGATTGTGCCGTCCTTGGCATAGACGCGGATCACCGCGCCCTTGCGGTCGGCCCCGTCACGCCCCTCGATCGCGAGCAGCCGCCCGTCGCCCAGCGGCTTGAGGCTGTAGGTGTGGTTCCCCGCCGGCGAGACGCGGCTTTCGACCAGCTTGCCGCCGTGGTCGAAGATCTGGATGCGCGCATTCTCGCGGTCGGCGACATAGATGCGCGCCTCGTCCACGGCGACCGCGTGGGCGATCCGGAAGTCTCCCCAGTCGCGGACGAACTGCCCGGCCGGCGAGAACTCGGCGATTCGGGTGTTGACGTAGCCATCCGCGACCAGCACCCGGCCGGGCAGGAAGGCGACATCGGCGGGGCGGCCGAAATGGCCCGGGTCCTGACGGGTGACGCCCCTCTCGCCGAGCGTGAGTTCCAGCTGTCCCTCGGGGCTGAAGCGGAACACCTGCTCGTGCGCGACATCGGTGATCCACACCTTGCCCTCGGGGTCGATCGAGATCCCGTGCGGCATGACGAACAGCCCCGCGCCCCACTTGGCCAGCAGCGTGCCGTCGGGCGCGAACTTGAAGACGGTGGGCTCGGCGATGGGCTCGCCAGGGAACGGCTCCTCCCATTTGCGCCCGGCGCGGTGAAGCACCCAGACATTGCCAGCCGCGTCGATATCGACCGCGCTGACCTCGCCGAACTTGGCGCCCGCAGGAATCGTGGGCCAACCGGCATCGACCGCAAGCTTCGGCACATCCTCGCACGGCGGCGGTGCGGCATCGCAGGCAGCGATCAACAACAACGTGGTCAACGCAATCAAGCGCGTGCTTTTTTTGCTCACACGAAGACACGAAGAGTTCATTGCTTGCCGATCTCTCCGAAGTAGTCGTTGGCAATGCGCCGTAGGCCATCTTTGAATATCGCTTGCCCGAAATTCATCAGCAATCCGAGAGGCAAGTCCATAAGCCTGAGATAGGTCAGAACCTGCTTGCCGTGGACTGCCGATAACTTCTCGACAGATTTGAGCTCAACAACAAGCTGGTTTTCGACCAGCAGATCGATCTTGAAAGCGTTGTCTACGACAACGCCTTTATATTTCAGGGGCACGGCGACTTGCCTTTGAACGTGCAAGCCCGATTGCCGCAACGTCTCCTGCATCAGCACCTCATAGGCACTTTCGAGCAAGCCCGGCCCAAGGTCGCGATGCAGATGGTAACCGCAATCGACGACGCGCCTTGCAATCTCCTCAAGATGTTCCTGGCGCGCCATCTTCGTGTCTTCGTGTGAGAGAATTTCTTCCTCTCAGAAATCCACCGGTCCGGCCATTTCCTCGACCGTCCACGGCAACCCGTGTTCGTTCAGCATCGCCATGAAAGGATCGGGATCGAGCTGTTCGATGTTGAACACGCCCTCACCCTGCCAGTGGCCCTGCACCATCATCGCGGCGCCGATCATGGCAGGCACGCCGGTGGTGTAGCTGACGGCCTGGTTGCCGGTCTCCTCATAGGCCGCCTCGTGGTTGCAGATGTTCTTGATGTAGAACGTCTTCTCGCCCGAACCGTCGAGCGCCTCGCCGGTCGCGATCACGCCGATGTTGGTGTTGCCCTTGGTGGTCTCGCCCAAGGTTTCGGGCTTGGGGAGCACCGCGGCGAGGAACTGCAGCGGGATGATGTCCTTGCCCTGATAGCGCACAGGCTCGATCGAGGTCATGCCGACGTTCTGCAGCACGGTCAGGTGGGTAATGTACTGGTCGCCGAAGGTCATCCAGAAGCGCGCGCGCTCGAGTTCGGGGACGAACTTGGCGAGGCTTTCCAGCTCCTCGTGATACATGAGGTACATGTTCTTGGGGCCCACCGCCTCGAAGTCGAACTGCACCTTGTTCGACATCGCCGGGGTTTCGACCCACTTTCCGTTCTCCCAGTGACGCGCCGGGGCGGTCACCTCGCGGATGTTGATTTCCGGATTGAAATTGGTGGCGAAGTGCTGGCCGTGGTCGCCGCCGTTGCAGTCGAGGATGTCGAGCTGGCGGATCGTCTTCAGCTTGTGCTTCTTGAGCCACATGGTGAAGACGGAAGTGACGCCCGGATCGAAGCCGCTGCCGAGCAGCGCCATCAGCCCCGCATCCTTGTAGCGGTCATGGTAGGCCCACTGCCACTTGTATTCGAACTTGGCCTCGTCCTTGGGCTCGTAATTGGCGGTGTCGATGTAGTCGACGCCCGCCTCGAGGCAGGCGTCCATGATCGGCAGGTCCTGGTAGGGGAGCGCGAGGTTGACCACGAGGCCCACGCCGGTCTTGCGGATCAGGTTGACCATCGCCGGCACTTCCTCGGCGTCGATCTCGTAGGTGGCGATGTCGCGCCCGCAGCGTTCTTTCACGCTTGCGGCGATCGCGTCGCACTTGGCCTTGGTGCGGCTGGCGAGGTGGATTTCGGGGAAGATGTCGGGGTTGAACGCCATCTTGTGGACGCACACCGAGCTCACCCCGCCCGCACCGATGACGAGGACCTTGCTGGATTGGGCTGCGGGCATGATAGGAACCTTTCGTGAAGCGATGCGAATCTTGCGCAGCGCCTTAAAGCAACGCGAGCGGGGGGACAAATGATCCAGACCGATGTCAGAATGCCCACCACCGAGGGCGTGCGCGCCGCCGCCGCCGCGGTGGCCGCGATCCTGCCCCCGACCCCTCTGCTGCCGGTCGAGATCGACGGGGTGCGGGCGTGGGTCAAGGCCGACAATCTCCAGCCCATCGGCTCGTTCAAGATCAGGGGCGCGTGGTGGCGGCTCTCGAACCTTTCGGACGCGGAACGGCGTGGCGGTGTCGTCGCGGTGTCGTCGGGCAATCATGCGCAGGGCGTTGCATGGTCTGCGCGGCGGCTCGGCATCGCTGCGACCATCGTCATGCCGCATGACGCGCCCGCGGTGAAACTCGCCAATACCCGGGCACTGGGGGCCGAGGTGGTGCTCTACCAGCGTCCCGGAGAGGACCGCGACGAAGTGGCCGCAAAGCTGATCGCCCAACGCGGCGGCACCCTCGTCCATGCTTTCGGCGATTCTTGGGTGATCGAGGGCCAGGGCAGCGCGGCCATTGAAATCGCTGCGCAATTGGGCCGCGCGCCTTCGCGGATCCTCGCCTGCTGCGGTGGCGGGGGGCTGGCGGCGGGCCTCTCGCTCGGTGCGCCGACGAGCGCGATTCACCCGGTCGAGCCCGTGGGCTGGGACATGGTCGGTCAGGCCATGGCGAAGGGCGAGCTGGTCCCCGCCGCACCCGATGCGCCGAAGACCATCTGCGATGCGCTCCAGCCGACGGTCACCAAGCCGATCAATCTCGCCGTCCTTTCGGGCCGCGCCGAGCCGGGCGTCACCGTCACCGACGAGGAGGTGCGCAGCGCCCAGCGTTTCGCCTTCGCCAACCTCAGGCTGGTGGTCGAACCCGGCGGCGCGGCGGCGCTGGCGGCGGCGCTGGCAGGCAAGGTGCCGGTCGACGCGGAGACCGTCATCATGATCACCGGCGGCAATGCCGACCCGGCCGCCTATGCCGCCACGATCGCGGCAAGCGGATAGCTGTGGAAACCGTCACATTGACGAAACGCGAGCCGAATACGACAAGCGCTTGACGTAACGTAAGGACGCTCCTCCCCCATGGCTACCCAGGCAAAGCGGATCATCGAAGATGCGGTGGTCCGCAAGGATGCAAAGGTCGGCGACAAGCTGCTCGACAGGGCCTTCGCGCTCGCCTTCAAGGGGCTGGTCTATGCCCAGATCTGGGAAGACCCTGTGGTCGACATCGAGGGCCTCGCGATCGAGCCCGGCAGCCGTGTCATGTGCATCGCCAGCGGCTCGTGCAACGCGCTTTCCTATCTGACGGCGAACCCCGAGAGTGTCACCGCGGTCGATCTCAACCGTGCCCATGTCGCGCTGGGCAAGCTCAAGATCGCGGCGATCCGGCATCTGCCCAATTACGAGCGTTTCCACCGCTTCTTCGCCCATGCCGACCACAAGGAGAACGCCGAGGTCTACAAGACCATGATCGCCCCCCATCTCGACGCGGAAAGCCGCGCCTATTGGGAAAAGCGCGACATCCGCGGGCGGCGGCGCATCAGCTACTTTACTTCAGGAATCTACCGGCAGGGATTGCTGGGCAATTTCATCGGCTTGGCGCACGTCTTTGCCAAGCTCTACAAGATCGATCTCGCCAAGCTGCTGGAGGCCCAGACGCTGGAGGAACAGCGCGCCGTGTTCGAGCGCGAGCTTGCGCCGGTGTTCGAGAAGAAGTTCATCCGCTGGCTGACCGACCAGCCCGCCTCGCTCTTCGGCCTCGGCATCCCGCCCGCACAGTTCGAGCATCTCGCGGGCGACGAACGCATGGCCGAGGTGCTGCGCCGCCGGCTGGAAAAGCTCGCCTGCGATTTCGAGGTCAAGGACAACTACTTCGCCTGGCAGGCGTTCGGGCGCGGCTACAACCGCTCGGAGAACGCCGCCCTGCCCCCCTATCTTCAGCGCGCCAACTGGGAGGCGATGCGCGAACGGATCGACCGGCTCGACGTCACCCGCGCCAACATGGTCGACTGGATCGGCTCCCGCGAGGAAGCGAGCATGGACCGCTTCGTGCTGCTCGATGCGCAGGACTGGATGAACAACGCCCAGCTCGATGGCCTCTGGAGCCGCATCACCCGCGCCAGCCGCCCCGGCGCGCGCGTGCTGTTCCGCACCGCCGCCGAGCCGAGCCTGCTGCCGAGCCGCCTCGACGATGCGATCCTGTCCAAGTGGCGCTATCTCGAGGAGACTTCCGCCGACCTTACCCGCCGCGACCGCTCGTCGATTTACGGCGGCGTGCACGTCTACGAGCTCGCCTGATGGCGGCGAGTGGCGGTCATGCCGCGCTGATGGACGAAGTCTATCGCGGCCAGCGGCATATCTATGATTTCACGCGCAAATATTACCTCTTCGGGCGTGACACCCTGATCGCGGGGCTGGCGGCGCGGCCGGGGATGCGCGTGCTCGAGGTCGCCTGCGGCACCGGGCGCAATCTCGCGAAGGTCGGCAAGGCCTGGCCCGGGGTGCGCCTGTTCGGGCTCGATATCTCCGCCGAAATGCTCAAGAGCGCGCGAGCCGCCCTCGGCAATGAGGCGCGGCTGGGGCAAGGCGACGCCTGCGCCTTCGATGCGGCAGACCTGCTCGGCGAACCCGCTTTCGAGCGCATCCTCCTGTCCTATTCGCTCTCGATGATTCCCGACTGGCAGGGCGCACTCGATCATGCCGCGGGCCAGCTGGCACCGGGCGGATCGCTCCACGTGGTCGATTTCGGCGACCTTCAGGGGCTTCCCGGTCCCTTCCAGACCCTGCTCAGGGGTTGGCTCGCGAAGTTCCACGTGGAACCGCGCACCGCCCTGCCCGAAGCCGCCGCCCGCATCGCCGCCGCACGCGGCCTGAGCCTCGCCAGCACCCGCGGACCCCTCGGGTACTACCAGCTCCACGTGCTGAGCGCGCGCTAGCCCGCACCCCGCGCGTCCTGCGCGCATTTTTCACGAGCCTATTTGCGCGTCTTGGCGTATGGGCGCGCGAACCGCCCCCGCACAGCCGCTCCGGCTCTGCCCCCTTCCTGCCGGATGCCTTGCTCCCCCCGAGCCGCGTTCGCCGCGCCGCCCCGGCGCATTTCCTGAAGACGAGCCCCCCGACGATGACATTCCCTGCCCTGCCCGCCCCGCTGGAAGCCGCGCTTGCCGAACGCGGCTATGCCGCCGCCACCCCGGTCCAGGCCGAAGTGCTGCGGCCCGAGGCGGCCGGGCGCGACCTGCTGGTTTCGGCCCAGACCGGATCGGGCAAGACCGTCGCCTTCGGCCTCGCGATGGCGGCCGAATTGCTCGAAGGGGGCGAGCGGATCGCGCCCGGCGGCAGCCCGCGCGCGCTGGTGATCGCGCCCACCCGCGAACTGGCGCTGCAGGTCAGCCGCGAGCTCGACTGGCTCTATGGCCGCACCGGCGCGCGGATCGCGACCTGCGTCGGCGGCATGAACCCCTCGGCCGAGCGCCGCGCGCTGCAACAGGGTCCGGCCATCGTGGTCGGCACCCCGGGACGCCTGCGCGACCATCTCGAACGCGGCGCGCTCGACCTGTCGCAGCTTGCGGTCGCAGTGCTCGACGAGGCCGACGAGATGCTCGACATGGGCTTCCGCGAGGAGCTCGAGGCGATCCTCGATGCCACCCCGCCCGGGCGCCGCACGCTGCTGTTCTCGGCCACCATGCCGCGCCCGATCGAGGCGCTCGCCCGCCGCTACCAGGACGATGCGCTGCGCATCGCGACCATCGCCGAGGGGCGCGGCCACGGCGACATCGCCTATCAGGCCGTCACCGTCCCGCCGACCGAGATCGAACACGCGGTGGTCAACCTGCTGCGCTTCCACGAGGCCGAGACCGCGATCCTGTTCTGCGCCACGCGCGACAATGTGCGCCATCTCCACGCCATCCTGCAGGAGCGCGGCTTTGCGGTTGTGGCACTGTCGGGCGAGCATTCGCAGGGCGAGCGCAACCAGGCCCTGCAGGCCCTGCGCGACCGCCGCGCGCGCGTCTGCGTCGCCACCGATGTCGCCGCGCGCGGCATCGACCTGCCGAGCCTCAGTCTCGTGATCCATGTCGAGATCCCGCGCGATGCCGAAACGCTCCAGCACCGTTCGGGCCGCACCGGCCGCGCCGGCCGCAAGGGCGTCGCGGTTCTGATCGTGCCCTTCGCACGGCGGCGGCGGGTCGAATCCATGCTGCGCCACGCCCGGATCGAGGCCGAGTGGCAGGAGGTGCCCGACCGCGATGCGATCCTCGAACGCGACCGCGAGCGCCTGCTCTCGCGGCTGCTGGCGCCGGTCGAGGCCGACGAGGCCGACCGCGAGCTCGCAGCGCGCCTGCTGGCCGAACGCCCGGCCGAGGAGATCGCCGCGATGCTGGTGCGCACCCACCGCGCCCGCCTGCCCGAGCCGGAAGAACTCACCGCCGTCACCCGCGAGCCCGGCAAGGAGCATCACCGCCCCGGCTTCGATGACACGGTGTGGTTCCGGCTCGACGTCGGCCGCGCCGACAATGCCGATCCGCGCTGGATCCTGCCGCTGCTGTGCCGCCGCGGCCATGTCACCCGCGGCGAGATCGGCGCGATCCGGATCGGCCAGCACGAGACCTTCGTGCAGATCCCGCGCGCGATCGCCGACCGCTTCGCCGCCGCCGCCGCGCGCACCGGCGAGGCCGAGGGCGAGGAAGCCGCGCTGGCGATCGCCCGGTCGGACACCGGCCCACGCGAGGTGGCGCGCAGCAACCGCCAGCGCCGCCCCTCGCGCAGCAACGCCGATGCGGGTTTCGTCAAGGCGAAGCCCGTGGGCCAGGGCGCCGGTCGCAAGCCGCCCCGCCCCGCCTCGTCCTCCGGAGCGCCCGGCGGCAAGCCGCACCGCAGCCGCAAGCCCGGTTCCGGGCGCCCGCAAGGGCACCGGCACAGGCCCTCGTAAGGGGGGCTAGTGGGCGGCGGATGCCTGCGGCTGTGCTGCGGGCATCGGCGGGAGCACGCCGTAACCGCGCAGTCCCAGCGCCATGATCTCGATCGCCAGCGCGCACAGCAGCAGCGCGACCACGCGCAGCAGCACCGGCGCGACCGAGAAGCCGCCCTCGGTGCGCTGCTTGCGCCCGCCGAGGAAGACGATCCCGTAGAGGATCGCGGCATTGAGCCCGAGGACGATGGCCAGCGCCAGCCACAGCGGACCCGTGCTGCCGCCGCTTTCGTTGATCCGGGTCGAGGCGATGGTCACCGCGACGATCGACTGCGGCGAGGCCAGCAGCGGCATCCCCAGCGGGTAAACCGCCATGCTCACCCCCGGGGGCGCACCGTGCTCGTCGCCGTGATCCTCGCCCAGCACCAGCTGGAGCGCGAACAGCAGCAGCACCAGCCCGCCCGCCACCTCGAGCGCCGCGACCGAGACGTGGAAGAAGTCGAGGATGTTTTCGCCGCGCAGGGCGAAGATCCCTAGCACCACGGCCTGGATCGCCAGCGCGCGGGTGACCACGGTGAGCTTTTCCGGTCGGCTCATGTCGCGGGCCTGCGCCACGAAGAAGGCGGCCGCCTTTGTGGCCCCGGCGGTGATCAGAAGGATCACCAGCAGATCGCTGAATTCCATGTTGTTTACCCCATTGCCCCAGTTTTTTGTCGTCTGGCGATACGGCGCGTCCGCCATGTGTCGAGCCCCTGCACCAGCACCGCGGCAAGCAGCGCCAGCGCCAGCATCACCGCGATGCGGCGGATGGTCAGAACCTGGATGTCGGTGCCCATGTCGCTGTCGGCGACCGTGCTTCCGAGCACCACGATCATCGTCGAGAGAGCCGGCGGCCACCACTGGCGGCTCGCCTCGCTGGCGGCGGGACCGTGCAGCCAAGGGCCAGCGACCAGCGCCGCCAGCGCGATTCCGCCGACCAGCAGCGGGAGTGCGGGCCACAATCCCAGCACCCACCAGAAGCCGAGCGCCATCGCGCCGCCCGCCGCCGTGCTGGTGACGATCGCCAGCGCGTTCTGGTGGAGGCGCTGCGCATCTGGCTGCTGGGCAAGCTGCGCGCCGTTCATCAGCGTCATCAGGAACAGGCCGGGGTTCTGCAGCGCGAGCACCACCGGCAGGACCATCACCAGCGCCGAACGCAGCCCGACCCAACCCGCGGCCGGGGCCGCAAGCGGCTCGGGGACCGGCAGGGGCACCGGCGCGGGCTCGTCACGCCGGTCGGGCAGCAGCACCGCCACCACCCACGCGATCGCCACCGCCAGCACGATGTCGACGCCCATCTGCACCGCCACGAACTGCGCGAGCGCCTGCGAATGGAAGGCCACCACCGCGATCAGCGTGTTGCCGACGATGAACAGCTTGAGCGGCACCGCCAGCCCCGGCCTCATTCCCGCCAGAAAGGACGACAGCGCGACGCCGGCGAGGATCACCGTCACCCCGGCAGGTGGCGCGTAGGTCAGGAGCGGCGTGAGCAGCAGCCCCCAGATGCAGGACAGGCCCGTAATCACCAGCAGCGCAAGCGCCTGACGCGGCGCGGGCGGCGGCGTGCCGGGGGCCAGCAGCAGCAGCGCCAGCAGCGGCAGGACATAGGCGAAAGGCCCGCCCCGCCCCCAGCCGATCAGCGCCGCCAGCGCGAGGCCGGCGGCAAACCGCAAGGTCGCGCGCCGCTCGCGCTCAATAGGCATAGGAGGCCCACGCCATCGCGCGGATGTAGAGGCTCCCGAGTGCGTCCATCACGGTGTTCTCGCCCGCATAGACGATGACGTCCGCCTGCCCGCCCTCGCGCAGCTGGCGCAGGGTTGCCGGATCGAGCCGCTCGAAGTCGATGATCACCGGAAAGCGCTGTGACTGGCGCAGGAAATCGCGGTTGTTGCTGACCTCGGTCAGACCGCCCGGCTGGCTGCGCCCGCCGCTCGCCACGCCGTAGCCGACCGAGCGGACCTTGCCCGTGATCACCTGGCCCGGCAGCGCGTCGAGCACGATCTCGGCCCGCGCGCCGGGGCGGATCAGGCCGAGGTTGTTCTCGGTCATGTCGGCGGTGACCCAGCCGTCGTTGAGGCTGATGAAGCTCATGATCGGGCTGCCCGGATTGGCGACCTGGCCGCGCTCGATCTTGAGGTCGGTGATGACGCCGGGTCCGGGCGCGCGCACAGTGGTGCGGGTGCGGTCGAGTTCGGCCTTGGCGAGCGCGCTGCGCGCCGCGATGAGCCGGTCGTTGGCGTCGCTCGTCGGCCCGCGCGCCGCACGCGCCTGCGCGACCTGCGCATCGGCGGCCGCCACCCGCGCCGCGGCCTCGATCGCGCTCGCCCGGGCAAGTTCCATCCGCCGCTCCGAGATCGCGCCCGCATCCGCGGCACGGATGCGCTGGTGGCGCGCCCAGTCGAGATCGGCCTTGCGCCTTTCCTCCAGCGCAATGCGGCGCTGCGAGAGCGCAAGATCGATCGCCGCGTCCTGCGCCGCCAGTTCGCGCATGGTCGCCGAGACATCGGCCTCGGCCTTTTCGACCCCGATCAGGAAGCTGCTGTCGTCGAGCGTGAACAGCGGATCGCCCGGCTTGACGATCTGGTCGTTGCGGACATGGATCGCCTCGATCCGCCCGCCGACCTCGCTCGCGATCGGTACCACGCGCGCATGGACCCGCGCCTGCGAGGTGAAGGGGGTGAGGCGGTCGCCGAGCAGATGCAGTCCCAGCAGCACCACCAGCACCACCAGCAGGATCCGCGCCGCAAGGCCCGGACGCGCGGGCTTGGCGTCTTCGGGCGCATCATCGTTCTGTGTCATTGCCATCCCCTTGCGCGATATCGAGCAGCCTGCCCCAGTCGGTCCGCGCCCGCATCCGCTCCCGCACGGCAGGATCGACCGGATCGGCGCTGGCCGGCGCCACCCACCCGCCGCCGAGCGCCTTGTAGAGCTGCACCAGGCTGATCGCGATCTCGCCGCGGTTGGCGACGAGCCGTTCCTCCTGCTGCAGCAGCGTCGTCTGCGCCTCGAGCACGCGCTGAAAATCGATCATGCCCTCGCGGTAGAGCAGGTTGGCCAGATCGAGAGCGCGCCGCGCGGTCTGCCGGGCCTCGGCGAGGCGGGCGTCCTCCTGCCGGTCCTTGGCGAAGGCAATCGCGCCATTGTCGACCTCGGCCGCGGCCTGCAGCACCTTGTCGCGATAGGCGAAGACGGCCTGTTCAAAGCGGGCGTCCTGCACCCGGACATCGGCCCGGATGCGCCCGAAATCGAAGACGTTCCAGCGGATCGCGGGGCCGATCCCGAGGTCGATCCCGTTGCCGATCGAAGGGCTGGTGCGGGTCAGCTGGAAGGACCCGCCGAAGGACAGCGCGGGATAGAGCTCGGCCTTGGCCAGCCCGATGCGGGTCGATTGCGCCGCTGCGCGCAGCGCGGCCGCCCGCACGTCGGGGCGGCGGACCAGGAGGTCGGCGGGCACCTCGACGGCGATAGCTTCGGGAACGACAGGCAGGCGCGGCGAAGACAGGGCCAGTTCCGGCACCTCGCCGGGCGCCCTCCCCAGCACCACGCACAGCGCGTTGCGGGTCTGGAGGATCGCCGCCTCGAGCGCAGGAATGGCCGCCTCGGTGGCGAGCAGCTGGGCCCTGGCCTGCTGGAGATCCAGCTCGTTCGCCGCGCCCTCGCGGAACAGCGTCCCGGTGATCGCGACGTTGCGCTTCTGCAGCTCGGCATTGTCGCGGATCACCGCAAGGCGTTCCTCGAGCGTGCGGTGCTGGAGGTACAGCCGCGCCGCTTCGGCCCGGACGATGATGAGCACGTCGAGCCGCGTCGCCTCGCTTTCGAGCCACAGCGCCCCGGCGCCCTCGATGGCGCGGCGGAAGCGGCCCCACAGGTCGAGTTCCCAGCCGACCTGCGCGCCGACATTGCCGAACAGGAAATCGGCATCGCCGATCGAAAGCGGCCCGCGCGGCGCGGCGGCATAGCCGGCACCCGCGGTCCCGCTCACCAGCTGCGGCAGGCGCAGCGCCTCGGCCCCGGCGAGCTGCGCGCGCGCCTCGAGCACCCGGAGGCCCGCGATCTTCGCGTTGTTGTTGCCCGCCTCGGCGGCAAGGACAATGGCGGTGAGAGCGGGATCGTCGAACTGCTCCCACCACGCCGCACCCGGCGCCGGCGCCTGCGGCAGGCCGGCAAGCGCCTCGCTGCGCCAGTCTTCGGCCCAGCGGTCCTCGTCAGGAAGGGCGAAATCCGGGCCGAGCGTCGCGCAGCCCGAAAGCAGCGCCAACGCCGGCACCAGTGCCCAGACCGGTCTTGCCACCCTTTGCCCCCGGATTATCATTGCCCCACACCACCTTATCGGCATGGCGCCGCCGATCAAGCCGGTGCCGCACGAAAGCCCCGGCGCGAATTTCAGGCGGTGGTCTTGCGCTCGACCGTGAAGGGCGCGGCGTAGCCCGCTTCGCCGAAGGTCTGCGCGATCAGCCGGTTGGTGTCGAAATAGACCTGCCAGTAATGGTCGGTATGGCAATAGGGTCGCACCGCCAGCACCGTACCGCGCTCGTTGAAATCGAGGATTTCGACATCGGGCGCGGGTTCGGCCATGACATTGGGGATCGCCGCCAGCGCGGGCTTCAGGCGCGCGATGGCATCGAGCGGATCGACCCCGAAGGCGAGCTGCGCGGTGCGGTCGACCCGGCGGTAGGCGTGGGTCGAGAAGTTCTTCACGACATCGCCGGAGACCTTGGAATTGCCCACGATGGTCTGGACGTTGTCGGGGCTGGTGATGACGGTGTTGAACAGGCCGATCTCGGTCACCGTGCCCTCGACCCCGCCGCCGACGATGTAGTCGCCGACCTTGTAGGGACGGAAGATGATCAGGAAGGCCCCAGCCGCGAAGTTGCCGAGAAGGCCCGACCATGCCGCCCCGACCGCGAGGCCGACGCCGGCGAGCAGCGCGGCGAAGCTCGTCGTCTCGATCCCGAAGAACCCGAGGATCGCCACCACCAGAACGATGTTGAGCACCACCGCGAGGATCGAGGCGATGTAGCGTTGCAGCGTCGGGTCGAAGTTGCGCGCTGTGAGCACGCGGCCGAGAATGCCGATCGCGAAGCCGATCAGCCAGCGCCCGATCATGTAAAGCGCAAAGCCCGCGGCGACCTGCAATGCGGCCCCAGTCACCGCGGCGGAAATGGTTGCCCAATCAAGTTCCATGATGATCCCCCTGCTGGAACGAAGAATGTGCAGGAATAGCCGCTTGTGCGCAGAAGATTGCCCAATCCTGCACAATCTTGCGCCTCGCGATGGCGTCAGGGTACGGGCGGCAGGAACAGGGACGGATCGAGCGGCGCACCGACGCGCGTCTCGCGCCAGAACACGCTGTTGGCGATAAGCCCGTCATAGGCCAGCGTCACCCGCCGCGCCTGCACCCAGCCGTTCTCGAGCCGGACGAAATCGCCATAGAACCGCTCGTGAAAGCCGCGCGGGGTGGTGAAGGCCATGTAGGTGACGAAGCCGCTTTCTGCATCGAAGCCGAACAGGGTCTGCGCGCCCCCGGGGTCGAGAATGCGGACGATGGTCGTGCGGCGGCCGGCGATGTCGCGCGGCGGGGCGTTGTGCAGGGCAAAGCCCTCCTCCAGCGCGGAACGGATTATCCCGAAGCCGAAATTGCTCGCCCAGTAGGCGTCGGCCTCGGCGCGGGGCATGATGCCGCGTTCGGTCCAGGTGGTCTGGCCATCATAGCCGACCTCGAAGATCACCTTCTCGCCGGCCTTGGCGATGATCCGCACCTTGCCCGAAGCCTCGTGGGCGGCGGTGCGGCCCTCCTCGAAGGTGCGCCACATGCGATAGTCGTCCGCCTGCGAGCGCACGGCGCCGGTCGCCGGGTCGTAGAAGGTCGCCGTCCCCGCCAGTTCGAGCGTCCCCGGATCGAGCCAGAGGGCGCCGCCATGCGCCGCGACCGCGCGCTCGACAATCGCGCGCGGCCCGGGCGGGGACGGCTCGGCATGCAGCGGCCCGGTCCACAGGCCCGCCAGAGCGATAATCGCCGCCGCCATGATACCGCGCATGTCCCGTCTCCCGCCCCGCAATTGTCCGGACATCTTTTCAACCACGCTGCATTGCTCTAGGCAAGCGCCATGCGCCGCCTTCGCACACTCGCCGCCGCTTTCGTCGGCGCCGCGCCGCTTGCCGCACAGGCGCAGGACACCCTGCCCGCCGGCATCTGGACGAACACCGAGGACACCTACTTCGCCGAGGAAGAGGGGCGCGCGCGGCCCGAAGCAATTCTCGTCGAGGTCGGCGAGGACGGGCGCTGGCGCCCTATCGACGCCTTCGGCGCGCCCAAGGGCGAATGGCAGCGCGGCACGGTTCCCGGCCTCGCGCCGCGCGCCGGCGGCGCGGGCTGGCAGATCGCGGGCAGCGAGATCCGCCGCGCACAGCCCTTCACCTGCTGGGTTTCGGTGCGCAAGTTCGCCGCCAAGCCCGACGGCACGCCCGACTGGACCTTCGCCGGCGGGCTGGCGAGCTTCGATCAGGGCGGACGGGTCGCCATCCCCGGGCAAGGCGTCGCCCCCGACATCTCGATCCGCTTGCGCAACGTCACCTGGGCGAAGGGCAGCCGCAACAAGCCGTCGCTGGTGCTATACGTGCACAAGGACGATCCCGAGCGCGCCGAAAGCTACGCCTGGGCCTCGCCCGATGCGCGCCTCGTGGGGATCAACCTGCGCTGGATGCAGGGCAGCTGCTCGGCCGCCGACACACCGCCGCCAAGCGGCGAGGCGGCGGCTGCCGGGCTGGTCGACGCGGGTGCGCGCTGGAAGGCGCTCTACGAAGCCGGCGACTGGGACGCGTTGCGGCGCCTTTACGCCGACGACGCGGTGCTGATGACGCAAGGCACCCCGAAGCTGACGGGCGCCGACGCGATCATCGCCCATCTGCGCCGGGTGCGCGATGCTGGCGGCAGCGCGACGATCGACTTCGCCCCGGAAGAAGCGCGGGCCGAGGGCGGGCACGGCTTCGTCACCGCGCGGTATGCGATGGCGATCACCTTCCCCGGCAAGCCGCCCGTCTCGGTCGCGGGCCGTTCGATGCTGGTCTACAAGTGGAAGGGCGGCCAGTGGCTGCTGTGGCGCGACATCGACAATCTGGCGCCGGACGCGACCGCCGCCCGCTGAGCCGGACTCACCGCTTCCACGCCGCGCCGCCGACCCAGTCCCCGGCGACAGCCCGGAACTCCTCGACCTCGACCGACTGCCACACCCCGCCGGCAAAATAGGGGTCGGCCTCGAACCGCGCGCGCGCCTCGGCCATGTCGCGCGCCTTGATGACGAGCAGCGATCCGACAGTCACATCCCCGTCCCTCAGCGGCCCGGCGACAGCATAGTGATCGATATGCGCCTCGACGTGGGCGAGATGCGCCCCCAGCAGTTCCGCCCGGAGCGCCGCGCCGTTCGCGCCGTCACGGCACCGGAAGGCGAAGAGCATCACCCGCCGACCTCGACGCACTCGACCAGCTCGCCCGCCGCGCCAATGACGGTGGCGCTGCGGCGGCCTTCGTAGAGCGCCCCTTCGCGCACCACTGGCGGCACGATCCAGCGGGCGTTGCAGGCGTCGAGATCGCGCACCGCCAGCGTGACCAGCGCATTGCCCGGCGGAAGCATCGCTTCATGGCGGGCACGCGCGGTGGCAGTGGCGGGGTAATCGTCCACCTCGACGATCGGCATTCGCCCCGCCTTGACCATCGAGATCGTCGTCTGCGTGTCGGCCGGCAGGGCGAAGGCCTTGTTGATCATCGAATAGGGCAGCGTGTAGTCCGCGCCCCGCTCCAGTCCGAGGACATCGCGATACCACGCCAGCGCCGCTTCGCGATCGGGCGCGGCAAGGACGGTGATGAAGATCCGGTCGACCGACGCCCCTGCCCGCGGCAGATCGGTGTCCCCCATGTCGGCCAGCACCTGGTTGAGATAGATCATCTCGCGCCCCGGCCCCAGTGCCTGCATGGGGATGAAGGCGGGCGCGACGTTCTCGAGCTTCTTCGGCGGGCCGACAATCTCCCACAGATCGCGCGGCAAGGTGCCGGGCCAGTGCCATACGTCCTCGACCGTGGTCTCGAATGCGGCCCAGCCGAAGGTGGTGGTCGGGCGAAAGGCGGGGTGCGCGGGCTGCTCGACCAGCCGGAACCAGCAGGGCGCGCCGCTCGCCGGGCGCAGGACGGCATAAGGCGCGCCTGCGTTGGCTGGGCAGCCCCAGCCTGCGGCAAGATCGGCCGGCAACCTGCCCTGCTCCACCAGCTCAAGCCCGAGCACGCCGTGATAGGCCGCAATCCCCTGTGCAAGGTCGGGAACGGTCGAGAGGCCGCCGAGGATGGTTCCGTGCGGGATGGTCATGCCTTGAAATCCGGCTGGCGCTTTTCCACGAAGGCTGCGGTGCCCTCGGCGAAGTCCGGCCCGGTGAAGGCCGCCGCGAAGGTCGCGAGCGTCTCCGCATCGTCCGCCACCTGTCCGTCGAGCACCCGGCGCACGAAGCCCTTGATCGCCCGCGCGCTGCTGCCCGAGGCTGCGGCGATCCGGGAAGCGATTTCATCGCTGCTTTCGGCGATGATCTCGACCAGCCCGATCCGCTGTGCCTCTTCGGCCGCAAGCAGTTCGCCGGTGTAGAGCATCCGCTTCGCCTGCCCCGGCCCGACCAGATCGACCAGCAGCTTCACATCGTGCAGCGGATAGACGAGGCCGAGCCTCGCGGGCGTGATCCCGAACCGCGCCGCCGGGGTCGCCACGCGGATGTCACAGGCCATCGCGATCCCGCAGCCCCCGCCCACGCAGTCGCCCTCGACGAAGGCGATGGTCGGCAGGTTGGCCCGCGCGAGCTCCCATTGCGCGCGGTTGATCGCCGCCTGATTGGCCGCGCGCCACGCGGCATCGTCCTTGTTGGCGAGCAGTTCGCGGATGTCGGCGCCCGCGCAGAACGCCGTGCCCGCTTCGGCGGCGCGCACCTCGAGCACCCGCACCGCCGGATCGGCGGCCGCCTCGGCGACCAGCGCGGGGAGCGCCTCCCACATGGCCATGTCGAAGGCGTTGCGCTTGTCGGCGCGGTCGATCAGCAGGCGCGCCACGGCGCCCTCGCGAGTCAGACGCAGGCTCATGCCGGGTGGGCCGCCATGAAGTGATCGGCGATGGCCTTGCGGGTCGTCACCCACACGCCCTCGTGCGCACGGACGTGGCGGAAGAATTCCTCCAGCGCCCAGATCCGCCCGGGGCGGCCGATGATGCGCAGGTGCAGGCCGAGGCTCATCATCTTGGGGAAACCCTCCTCGCCCTCGCGGTAGAGCTGGTCGAAGTTCGCCCTGGCATAGTCGAGCCACTGGTGCGGGGTCAGCGCCGGGTCGGTCCACATCTTCATGTCGTTGCTGTCGAGCTGGTAGGGAACGATGCACATGGGCCTTCCCGGCACAGTGTCGCGGTCCCAGAAGGGCACGTCTCCGCTGTAATCGTCCATGTGGTAGGTGAAGCCCTCCTCCGACAGCAGGCGGCGGGTGTTGTCGGTGAGGAGGTAGCGCGAGAGCCAGCCGTAGGGGCGCACACCGCAGGTCGCCTCGATGCTGGTAACGGCCTTGCGAATGAAGTCGCGCTCCTCGTCCTCGTCCATCTTGAACTGGTGGACCCAGCGCCAGCCGTGGCTGACGGGCTCGTGGCCAAGCTCGCGGATCGCCGCGGCGATCTCGGGGTGGTTCTCGAGGGACATGGCCGCGACCGTCCAGCTCGCCATGATGTCGTAGCGCCTGAGCAGCTTCACGATTCGCGGCGCACCCGCCTTGATGCCATAGAAGTAGTTGGATTCGTTGGAGTAGTTGCGCATCTTCGACTTGACGAAGACGCCCAGCTCGTCGACCGGCTCCATCCCGCGATCGCCGCGGGCAATGGTCATCTCGCTGCCCTCCTCGACATTGACGACCACGCTGAGCGCCAGCTTCGCCCCGCCCGGCCAGTCCATTCTCTCTTCGGTCAACACATGAAATCTCCGTTCGGTTCGAGCGAAGCCGAGAACCGTTCGCGCCTGTGTGTCTCGACTTCGCTCGACACGAACGGTGGGGGTGAAGCGGGGCTAGTGCATCTCCTCCCCGCCGCTGACATTCAGCGCCTCGCCGGTGACGTAGAAAGCGGCATCGCTCGCCAGCCAGAGGCAGGCGGCGGCGGTGTCGGAGGGCAGGCCCGGGCGGCCCATCGGGTTCTTGGCGGCCATGTTGGCGAGATAGTCCTCGACACTCGCAAAGCCGAGCAGCTTGCTGAAATATTCGTTCTGCTGCGCGCCAAGGCCGGTCGTGACGTGATTGGGGCACACGGCGTTGACGGTGATCCCGTGCTTGCCGAGTTCCACGGCGCTCGCCCGCGTCAGCCCGACCAAGCCGTGCTTGGACGAGACATAGGCCGGCAGATGCGGGAAGCCGGTCTTGGCGGCCTGGCTGGCGATGTTGATGATCCGCCCGCCCTTGCCGGCCGCCACCATCGCCCGCGCCGCGGCCTGGGTGCAGTAGAACGCGCCAGAGAGGTTGACGGCGATCACCTGGTCCCACTCGTCGGCGGTGTCGACCTCGAGCAGCGGCTTCATCTTGAAGCCGATCCCGGCATTGTTGACGAGGATGTCGACGCTGCCGAAACGCTCCACCGCCTGATCGACAAGGGCGCGGCACTGGTCTGCCCTCGAGACGTCGCAGGCGATGGTCGCGACCGCCGCGCCGCGGGCGCGCAGATCCTCGGCGACAGCGAGGGCCTCGGCATCGATCGCAAGGTCGGACACGACGCAATTGGCGCCTTCGTCGGCGAAGGCCTGAAGGATGCCCTGCCCCAGCCCCTTGTGCTTGCCCGATCCGGTGACGACGATCGTCTTGCCCGCGAATGCGCCTGCCATGTCAGAGGTCCTCGGTCAGGATGAACTGCGGCGCATCGGCAAAGCCCTGGAAGGGTGCGGCGGCGGCCTGGAAGTCTGCGGTCGAGATGTCGGCGACAAAGGCGTCCATGCCGGTGATGTCGATTATCTCGATATACTGGTAGGCCGGGGTGGCGGCATCGTCGCCGAAGACGCCGGTGGCCTTGTGGACGGTGAAGCTGGTGACCGAGCCGAGGCCGTTGACGGTCGGGATGTCGCGGGTCTTTGCCCATGCCTCGTACTCGGCAATGCTGGCATCGGGCTTCAGGTTGAACAGGCAGATGATGCGCATCGGTCAGGCTCCTTGCTGGTTCTGGGACGGGCGATAGGCCCGCAATCTGTCGTCGAGTTGGCGGGCGAGCGCGAACAAGCCGCTTTCCGCGCCGGCGTTGCCCACCAGTTGCACACCCGTCGGCAGGCCGTCGGCGGTCCATCCGGCGGGCATGCTGAGTGCAGGCAGGCCTGCGATGTTGGCGAGACAGGTGAAATCGGCCTGCGCGGGCGGCTCGGGATCGCTGTGGGGGAACGGCGGGTTGGGGACGGTCGGCAGGATCAGGAAGCCGTGCTCCTCCACCACAGAGCGCACCTCGGCGGCGGTCCGCTCCAGGATGGCGCGGTCCTCGGCCCAGTCGGCAAGGCTGCGGCGCGGGCCGTAGATCAGGAGCCGGGCCAGCCGTTCCGAAGTGGGAACACCGCGAAGATGCGCCGCCATCTCCCGGGAGACGCCGATGAACCCTGCAAAGCGGATGCGGGACAGGGGGTGACTGAGCACCGCGCGCGCCGGCGTCTCGGGCAATGCGGCCAGCGCCGCAGCAAAGGCGCGGGCGACGTCCGGATGCACCTCCACGCCATGCTCCGTCAGCGTCGCGCCGGTGCCTTCCAGCGGATCGTCGCCGAAGCCCGAGATCACGCGCGCCACCCGTTCCAGCGTGTCGAGATCGCGCGCCAGCGGCCCGATCGCATCGAGCGTCAGGTCGGCAGGCTCGAGCCCCTGCTGGCTGACGCTCGCAGTGGCGGGCTTGAAGCCGTAGACCCCGCAATGGCTGGCCGGGATGCGGATCGAGCCCATCGTGTCGGTGCCGAGGGCCGCATCGCACAGCCCCGCCGCCACCGCCGCCCCGCTCCCGCCGGACGAGCCGCCGGGGGAATAGCCGATCCGGTGCGGGTTGTGGACGGGGCCGAAATGCGGGTTGTCGGTCTTTGCGCCGAGTGCGGCTTCCTCCATGTTGAGGACGCCGATGATCGCCGCCCCCGCCTGCCGCAGCAGCGCCACGGTATCGGCGTCACGCTCCGCCAGCCGCGTCTCGAAGGCGGCGAGCCCGGCGTGCCACGGCATTCCGGCAACTGCGATGTTGGCCTTGACCCCGATGGTCATCCCCGCCAGCGGCCCCGCGCCGAACACCGCCGTCCGGTCGAAGTCGCTGAAGGCGTTGAGCGGTTCGTTGGCCGCGTCGAGGGCGTCGAAGTCGATCATGGATGCGCCCTCAGACCCCGCGCTTGTCGATCAGCCGCAGCGGCTTCTGGCGGGTATCGATCTCGGTTGCCGCCGCCGTCTCGCCGGGAGCGACCAGCGCGACCTCGACCTCGACGCCGAGGCCCCGGCGCAGCAGGTCCGCCAGTTCCGACGGGTCGGTTCCGCCCCGGCTTTCGAGCGTCACCGTCATGTGATCCTTCTGGGCCTCGTCGCGGCGCAGGTGGCAGACATATTCGCCGGTAAGGTCGGGCCGGTTCTCGATGATGGCCCCGATCGCGTGGGGGAAGACGTTGATCCCGCGAAGCTTGACCATGTTGTCGCTGCGGCCCTTGAACCCGGCGATGCGCTTGAAAACGATCTCGCCGCGCCCGTCCAGTTCGTGGGTGATGTCGTGGGTGTTGAAGCGGATGCAGGGAGCGATGTCGTCCTTGTAGAGGCACGTGACGACCATGTCCCCAGTCTGCCCCCGTGCCACCGGCCGTCCGGTCTCGATGTCGAGCAGCTCGAGATACTGCGCGTCCTCCCAGACATACATTCCGTCGCGCTCCGGCCCCTCGCCCGCGATGCTTCCCGTATCGCCGACGCCGTACCAGTCATAGGCCTTCGCGCCGTGCCACGCCGCTTCGGTCGAGGCGCGGTCCTCGGTGCCGAGATGGCCGATGATCATGCGGATATTGATCTTGTCGAACAGCCCCTCGGCCTCGGCGGTCTCGGCGAGCTTCCTGATGTAGTCGACGAAGCCGACGATCGCGGTGACGCCGAAATCGGCCATCAGCCGCACTTGGTTGACGGAGCGGGTCTCGATCCCCGTGCCGGCAGAGAGGAACACCGAATTGGTGAAGTGCGTCACCGCCTCGCGGATATAGTGCCCGCCGTTGATCATGCCGTGCCCGTAGACCGAGTGGACGACGTCGGTCGGCTCGAGACCCATCCAGCGATACATCCGGCCGACGAGAAGATTCCCGACCTCGCGCCCCTTGGGGCCGAAGATCAGCGTCTGCGGCTTGCCGGTGGTGCCCGAGGTGGTGTGGAAGATGCTCGGCGCGCGCGAGGCGGGATCGCCCATGCCGTGGAAGTCGCCGAAGGGCGGGTAGTCCGCGATCGAGGCCATGAGGTCGCTCTTGTCGTAGACCGGGAGTTTGCCGATGTCCGAAAGGCCGCGGATGTCGCCCGGCTCGATCCCCTTCGCGCCCCACAGCCGTTGGTAGAACGGCACCTGCCAGCCACGCGCCATCAGCCGCCGGAACTGCGCATCCTGCATCGCGAAGAGCTCGTCGCGGCTCATGCTGCTGTAGCGCGCAGTGAAGGCCTCGCCGATCGGATAGTCGGCGAGGATCTGCCGGTGGTCGAGCGCTTCGAAATAGGTCGGGTAGGTCATGGCGTTCCGGTGAAGTAGCTGAGAGGGTCGGCGAAGATGCGCGGGTCGGCATCGGCGGGGGCAAGATGGCGGGCGAGGCGCAGCTTGGCCTCCGCCTGCGCAGGCGAAAGCGGGCTGGCCGGGCTGCCGAGCGTGTGAGGAATCTCCATGTCGATATGTCCATCCGCGACATGCACCACCATCCGCTGCGGGCTAAGCGCATTGGGATCGGGGTTGTCGTCGGGAAGAATGGCGATGCGCCCCGCCAGCGCGGCGATGGCCGGGTCGGCGAAGGTTCCGGGGGTGAAGGCACGCGGGTCGATCAGCCCGTCGCGCAGGGCCAGCGCCGCCAGCAGCGGGCCGCACAGGCGGGCATAGGCCGGGGTCATGTCGGGCCGGAAAGGCCGGCCGATGAGGCGGTGCACCAGCGGCGGGACATGCATCTCGAGCGCCTCGACATCCTGCGCCCCGAGGCCAAGCTCCCCGATCGCGCCGATCAGCGCGTGGCTGGCCCGACCGCTCGGGAAGGGCTTCACGCTCACTTCGGCGATGCGCCAGACCTTGCCGATATCGCGGGTGTAGTGTGCAAGGTCGCCTCCGTCGAACAGGCGGAAATAGCCGAACTGGCCTTCCAGCGGGTCCCGCGGCCCGGGAAAGCCTGCGCGGGCGAGATCGCTGGCGGTCACGGCCGCGCGGGCGGCGTTGGCGATCTGGAAGGGAAGCGTCGCCAGCCCCTCGACATGGGCCTGCATCGTGCCCGCCGCGCTTGAGAAGGCGAGGCCCAGCGTGTCGTCCAGCGGTGCACGGTCGATCCGCGCCACCGCGAGCGCCGCGCCGATCACCCCGGCGGTAGCGGGGCGGAAGAAAGTCAGCGGGGTATCGGCAGCCAGGCCGAGGCCCGCGGCGACATCGACCCCCACCGCAAGGGCCGCCAGCGCCGCCTCGGGATCGCAGCCGCCCCGCCGGTCGATCGCCGCGCCGAGAGCCGCGACCACGGTGCTGAGCGCGTGAACCACGGCAGGCTCGTGCACCGCGTCCCATTCGAGGCAGTGAATGCGGTAGCCGTTGACGAAGGCCGCTGCGGGCGCGGGCAGGCGCTGCGGGGTGCCGATCAGCCGGGCCTCCTCGCCGCTTCCCATAGTCCGGGCCGCAGCAAGGATCGCATCCGCGCCCGGCGCGCCCGCCCCCGCCGCGCCGACCGCCAGCGTGTCGGCAAGCAGGCGCAGCGCATCGGCGCGAACGGCTTTCGGCAGCGCGTGCTCGGCGCCCGCGAAGGCGAGAAGATCGGCGGTCGCGCTCACCGGATCCATGCCTCGAGCATGGCGTCTATGGCGGCGGCATCGTCGTTCTCCAGTGCGAGCCGCACGGCGCGATCCGCTTCGTCCGAGGGCAAGCCGCCCCATCGCGCGAGGCTGTGCATCTTGGCGATGATGTGCTCCTCGCCCACCGGCCTTTCGGGATCGCCGAGCGTGTCGACCAGCTCCAGCCCGTTGACCCTCGCCCCGAAATGCGCGGGGTAGCGGGCGGTGATCGCAGGGTCCTCGGCGACGCTCACCTGCGCGCGCAAGGGAGCGAGCGCGGCGATGGCCTCGGGCGTGAAGTCCTCCGGTTCGGCGTTTCGCCCGTCGGCTACCACCGCCACCGCGTGCTGAAGCGAGAATTTCGCGTCGAGTTCGGTGACAGGATCGGGCCGATTGCAGAAGGTCAGCGCGTCGGCATAGGTTTCGACCACGTAGGGCGCGACGAGGCGGCCCTGCCTGCGCAGCTCGAGCGCCGCGTCGATGGCGGGGTGGGCATGGCGGCAGGCTGCGAAAGGCTTGAAGCTGACCGCGTGGATCAGCCAGCCCGTCTCATCCCCCGCCAGCGCACCCCGGCTTTGCGCCATCGCCGCGAACAGCCCCTGCGCCCCCTCGAGCAGTTCGAGCGGCCCGGTCGCGCCGTAATGGATATGCAGCGCCGCATCGCGTCCCGTGCGCACTGCGTGGTAGATGTGCCACTGCTTGGTCAGCACGCCCGGCGCGTGACGCATGTGCCAAAGTCCCCCGGCGACCGATCCGGCATTGGCGAGCGCGTGGGCATATTCAACCGGAGCGAAGCCGATCAGGGAGCCGAAGGCCGCCGCCGCGCCGAAGCCGCCCATTGTCGCGGTCGGGTGCCAGCGGGCATAGTGGTGCGCGTCCATCGCCGCGCCGACGGCGATCATCGCCTCGTAGCCGCGCACCGCCGCATCGAGCCGCGCCTCCAAGCGCGCGCTCGCCATGCTCAGCGCTGCCGGCCACACCACCGGACCGGGATGGAGCAGCGCGGTGCGGTGGACATCGTCCATTTCCAGCACGTTGCCGAGATAGGTCGCGCGCTCCCAGCCGGCGAGCGCGATGCTTGCGCCCAGCGCCCCTGCTTCGCTGCCCCGCGCACCGGCGACACAGGCGAGCCAGTCGAGCAGGTGCAGACGTGCACGCTGACGCTCGCCTTTTGTGACGGGGCGCGCTAACCTTGTGCCAAGTCCGGTCAGGAGCGGTCCGGTCATCGCGCCGCCTCCGCCCTGCCGCAAGAGATTCGGAGCAAAGCTTGGCCAGTACCGCCACCGGAGCGAAGATGCAGCGCATCCCGCGCTATCTGCAACTTGCAGCCGAACTGCGCGAGGAGATCCTCAAGGGCGATTTCGCTGGCGGTCGGCAGTTCCCGACCGAGACCGTCCTGTGCCGCAAGTACGACGTGAGCCGTTACACCATCCGTGAGGCGCTGCGCCGGCTCGAAGCGGAAGGACTGATCCAGCGACGGCGCGGTTCGGGCACGACCGTCCAGCCGGCCGCCGCCCGTGGCGGCGCGCTGCACCAGCCGCTCTCCAACGTGGGCGAGCTGCTGCAATATGCCCAGGGCAGCGAAGTGGTCTACGAAAGGCAGGGTCACGGCCCGCTTCCCGGCGAGGTCGCGGTGCAGCTTGCCGATCCGACCGACGGCGAATGGACCGCGTTTCGCGGGGTCCGTCGTCATGCCGGGGATGCGCCGCCGATTGCTGCGACGGACGCCTATTTCCACGAGATGCTTGGCGATGCGGTCGAGGCTCTCGATCTCGGCGCCGGCACGCTGTTCAGCCAGATTGAACAACTCGCCGGCGTGCAGATCGGGAAGGTCACGCAGGACATTCAAGCGATCGCCGCCGACCCCGCGATCGCTGCCGCGCTCGAGGTGGACGAAGGCAGCCCGGTGCTGCGGATCCTGCGGTGCTATTTCGATCCCAAGGGACGGATCTTCGAGATCTCGGTCAGCCACCATCCCGGTGACCGCTTCGCCTACGCGATGCACATCGACGTCGAGGCTTGAGGCGGAGATCACGCAGCCCCTTCTCCCAGCCCCGGGACACGGCCCGGCGACCAGTTCTCACCGGCAAAACGGATCGCGGGCGCAATGAAATGGCCGCCGCTCGCGTCCGCCACCGTCAGGCCGCGCTCGGCGACGTGCGGGGAATCGAGCGCCTCGCGGAAGTCGAGCACCGGGGCGAAGGCGACATCCTTGTCGGCGAACCATTCCACCCACTCGGCCCGGGTTTTCGTGGCGAAGGTTTCGCGCAGGTAGGCGATCAGTTCGCCCTGCTCGCCGGCCGGGGCATCGGCGAGCGGATAGAGGTCCTCGCGGCCCAGTGCGACCAGCAGGTTGCGCGCGAATTTCAGCTCCCGCCCGCCCAGCACGATGTGGCGATCATCGGCGGTGCGATAGACCTGATAAAACGCCGCCCCTCCTAGGCTGCGCTGCGCAGCCGAGCGCGGGCTTTCGCCGCCCGCGATGGCACTGCCGGCAATATGGGCGCACCAGGGCAGCAGGCTGTCGAACATCGCGCAATCGATATAGGCGCCCTCCCCCGTCCGGTCGCGCCCCACCAGCGCCATCAGCACCGCGGAGAGGGCCGTCAGCCCTGCCGCCAGATCGGCGCTCGGCGCGCCGGGCACAACTGGCGTCCCGTCCGCGCCGTCATTGACCGAAAGGAACCCGCTCAGGGCCTGCACCGCCATGTCGTGCGCGGGGTGATGCGACAGCGAGCCTTCCTGCCCGAAGGCCGAGATCGAGCAATAGACGATATCGGGGCGGATGGCCTTGACGCTCGCATAATCGAAGCCGAGCCGCGCCATCACCCCGGGCCTGAAGCCTTCCACGAACACATCCGCGCCGGCGACCAGATCCCGCAGTGCGGCCTTGCCGTCCTCGCTCTTGAGATCGAGCACGACGCTTGTCTTGCCGCGATTGAGATTGGCGAACCACACCGAATGGGTGGCACCGTCATAGGTATCGAAGGGCGCCTGCTCGCGCGCCGGATCGCCTGCGGCCGGCTCGATCTTGATCACCTCCGCACCCTGGTCGGCCATCATCACGGTCAGCATCGGGCCCGGCAGGAACTGCGAGAGATCAATCACGCGTATGCCGCTGAGCTTGCCCATGCTCCTGCCCTCTCCCTCCCTTGCGGCCGGCGTCAGACGATCCCGTCCGCGCGCAGGCGGGCGATCTCGTCGGGATCATAGCCGAGGTCGGCGAGAATATCTTCGCTGTCGGCTCCGAGCAGCGGCGCGGCCCGGTTGGGCAGCCGCTTGCCGTCGAACTTGAGCGGGTTGGCCAGCACCTTGAGCTCCGGCGCGTCGGGGTGGTCCACGCTGTCGCGCAGGCCGATCTCGGCAAGCCACGGATTGTCGAGCGCCGCGCCAAGCTCATAGACGGGAGCGACGGGGACATGGCCGCCGAGCAGTTCCTGCCAATGGGCCATCGGCTTCCGGCTGAATTCCTCGTCGAGCAACCGCGTCAGCACCTCGCGGTTCGCCAGCCGGTCGGCATTGGTGGCGAAGCGGGGGTCGGCGGCCAGATCCTCGCGGCCGATGCGGGTCGTGAGGATGTCCCAGAACTTGGGCAGCTGGCACATCACGAACATCCAGCCGTCGGCGGCGCGGAACATCTGGCTGGGGGTAGCGGTGGGATGGGCGCTGCGCGGCGTGCGCTGGGTCTCGTCGCCGTTGTTCATGTACCACAGTGCCGGATAGGAGGTCTGGTGGACCGCGGCAGACAGCAGATCGGTATCGACGTCCCGCCCCCTTCCGCTGCGCTGCGCGTCGACCAGCGCGCCCAAAAGGCCGATGCAGAAGATCGTTCCGGTGATGAAATCGACCATCGACAGGCCCATGCGCTGCGGGTCGCCGCCCGGCTCGCCGGTCAGCTGGCAATAACCCGCCTCGGCCTGCATCAGGTAGTCATAGCCCGGCCACTTGGCGCGCGCGTTGTCTCGTCCGTATGCCGACAGGTGCGCGCAGACGATGGCCGGGTTGACCCTGCCGAGCGCGGCGTAATCGAGCCCCAGCCGCGCAGGCAGATCGCCGCGCATATTGTTGGCGACGGCATGGCTCTGCCTCGCCAGCCGGTGCAGCACCTCCTGTCCGGCGTCGGTTCCGAGATCGAGCGTCAGCGACCGCTTGTTGAGGTTGAAGGCCTGGAAGTAGACGCTTTCCCCCGGGCGCAGGAAATGCGGGCCCACGGCGCGCGCCGTGTCGCCGCCGCCGCGCCGCGTGCCATCGGGAGCAGGCTTGCCGGGCGGCTCGATCTTGATGACCTCGGCGCCCATCTGGGCGAGGAACATCGTGCCGTAGGGACCAGCGCCGTATTGTTCGGCGCTGATGATCCGGAAGCCCCGGAGCGGAAGATCGGTTGCCGGCTCCATCGCGCGCCGCCCTCTCAGGCCGGGTTTTCCTTGAGGTGCTGCTTGGCGATGATCATGCGCTGCATCTCGTTGGTCCCCTCGCCGATGCACATCAGCAGGCTGTCACGGTAATAGCGTTCGATGTCGTATTCCTTGGAATAGGAATAGCCGCCGTAGATCCGCATCGCCTCCTGGCTGTTCTCCACCGCGGCCTCGCTGGCGAAGTACTTGGCCATGCCGGCTTCCTTGTCGCAGCGTTCGCCGCGATCGTAGGCCTCCGAGGCGTCGAGCGTCAGCAGCCGTGCGGCCCGTGCGCGGGTGACCATTTCGCCGAGCTTGAGCTGGATCGCCTGGTGTTCCGCGATCGGTTTGCCCATGGTCTGTCGTTGCTGAGCGTATTCGGTGGCGAGCCGGAGCGAGCCTTCGGCCAGCCCCACACCGCGCGCGGCGACGTTGATGCGTCCGAGCTCGAGCCCGCCGGTGGCCTGAAAGAAGCCCTGCCCCTCGACGCCGCCGATCAGCTGGTCGGCGGGGATGCGGTAGTCCTCCATGACGAGTTCCGCGCTATCGATGCTCTTGTAGCCGAGCTTGTCGAACTTCTTGCCGGTGGAAAGCCCTTCGCGCTTGTCGGCGATGAAAAGGCTCATGCCCTTGTAGCGCGGTTCGGCGGCAGGGTCGGTCTTGGCCAGCAGCGCGAAGCACTGGCCGTTAAGCGCGTTGGAAATCCACGTCTTGGTGCCGTTGAGGATGTAGTCGCCGTTCGCATCCTTCCTCGCCACGGTGCGGATCGCCTGAAGGTCGGTTCCGGCGTTGGGCTCCGTCAGCGCCAGCCCGCCGCGGATCTCGCCGGTCGCGAACCGGGGCAGCCACTTGGCCTTCTGCTGCGCCGTGCCGAAACGTTCGACCGCTGCGGCCATGATGAGGTGCGAGTTGAAGATGCCGGTGATCGCCATCCAGTGGCTCGAGATCTTCATCACGATCTTGGCATAGGTCGTCGCGGGCAGTCCGAGACCGCCGTATTCCTGCCCGATGGTAGCCCCGAACAGGCCCATCTCGGCCATCTGTGCGACCAGTTCGGCAGGCCAGATGTCGTTGTGATCGTGGTGCTTGATGACCGGGATCACCTCGCGCTCGAGCCAGCGGTCGATCGCGTCCATGAAGGCGCGCTCCTCCTCCGGGTCGATCGTGCGGATCGGGTTGGCGATTGCTGCGGCGGTGGCCATGACTTTGGGTCCTCGGGGTCTTGCAGGGTTACTTGTCGAGCGCGCCGAAGCCGCGCTTCCACACCAGTACGGTGCGCTTGTAATGGGCGACGATGTCGCCGTGCTGGTTCTTCGCGATGGTCTTGAAGGTGACGATGCCCTGTTCGGGGCGACTGGCGCTTTCGCGCTTCTCCAGCACTTCGCTCTCGCAATAGAGCGTGTCGCCGACGAACAGCGGCTTGACCATCCGCACCTCGTCCCAGCCAAGGTTGGCGATCGCCTTGCCGCTGGTGTCGGAGACGCTCATGCCGGTCATTAAGGCAATCGTGAACGGGCTGACCACCAGCGGCTTGCCGAATTCGGTGTCCTTCGAGAGCTCGTAATCGAAATGGGCCGGGTGGGTGTTCATGGTGAGCAGCGTGAACCACACGTTGTCGGCATCGGTGATAGTGCGCCCGGGGCGGTGTTCGTAGACGTGGCCGACCACGAAATCCTCGAAATAACGCCCCTGCACCTCGCGGAAGCGGCCGGGGGAAACCTCGATGTAGCTGTCACGCATTCGCTTGCTCCTCGTGGCGCGTCACAAGCGCGCGATACCTGATGATGAAGGGCGCCTCGAGCATGCGCCCGCGGAACCGGATCGCGCGCCCGCCGCCGGCCTCGTAGGCGGCCAGCGCCTCGCGCGCCTCTGCAACCTCCGCCTCGGTCGGCAGGAAAGCGGCATGAATCGCGGGCAGCTGCGCGGGATGGATCGCCGCCTTGGCGGAAAAGCCGATCGCGCGGGCGCGCGCCGCTTCCTCGGCAAGGCCCGCTTCGTCCTCCAGCCGGATGAAGGGAACGTCGATCGCAGGCTTTCTTGCCTCGGCGCAGGCGAGCAGAAGCTGCTGGCGTGAAGCGAGCAGCGGCTCCCACGCCAGTTCGACGCCCAGCTCGCCCGAGAAATCGCCGCCGCCGAACATCACCGCAGCGACCTTATCGGCGGATGCGATGGCAAGAGCATGGCGCAGGCCCCGGGGTGTCTCGATCAGCGGGATCAGCTGCGGGCACCGGTCGCCCAGCGCGCCGGCGATGACCTCCAGATCGCCCGCCAGTTCGACCATCGGCACGAGCAACACCTCGGGCAATGCGGGTGAATCGACCAGCGCGGCAAGATCGCGGACGCCGGCGGCGGTGCGCACCGCATTGATGCGGATCGCCCAGCCCTGCGGCGCTTCGGCCACCTGCCCCAGCGCAGCCGCACGGGCGGCATCCTTGTCGTCAGCCGCGACCGCGTCCTCGAGATCGATCACTGTCAGACCCGCGCCCGCCGCCTTCGCCTTGGCGAAGCGATCGGGCCGCGATCCGGGGACGAACAACAGGCTGGCTGCGGCAAACACGATGGCGGTCCTGATCCTATCGGCGCTCTACCGCACCACTCAGAATTGAGGCTTCACAATTTGTCCGGACAAATCTAAAGTCAAGGAGGAATTGTGCGATCCATCGCGCTTGTTCCGCATATCACGCTGGTTTGGAGGGAAAAGATGACATCCAGGAAATTCGGCCGTTGGGCTACCGCTTTGCTCGCCGGCGCGACGCTGGCAGCGGGGGCAGCGGATGCCCGCACGCTCGACCCTGCCAATCCGCAGGACGCGCTGGAGATCTCCAAGCGGCTGCAATGCGGCGTCTCTGCGGACAAGCCGGCGGTCTATCACTGGTCGGGCAACATCTACGGGCGCAGCCCCGGGGTGCGCGACAAGCTGCTGTTCAAGGGCGAAGGCATGAACATCCGCCGCTGCGTCGAGGTGAACGATCCCCAGCGCGGCAAGGGCTGGCGACTGGTCAGCCGCGAGGTCATGCTGATGCTCGACCCCAAGACCGGCGAAGTCCTCAAGCAATGGACCAACCCCTATACCGGGGAAACGGTCGAGGTAATGCACATCCACAACGACCCGGTGAACGGTCGCCCCAACTTCGCGGTGGGTGCCGACGGCAAACCGCTCACGCTCGACAGCCTGCGCGAGGCGGGCGACTATGTCTTCATGCCCTTCGAGGCGCCGCTATTCTACACCAATCCGCTCGCCGGCGATTATCAGGAGTATGTCGGCGGCGAATATCACGCGATGGAGATCTTCGATTTCGGCGCGCTCAAGAGCGAGCTTTACGACAGCACCAAGCCGACGGCCTATCCGATGATCAGCTGGGTGCGGATTTCCGGCTGGGCACCCTGGATGAAGATGGGCAGCCGCCCCGGGCAGATGGTGTTCAATGCCATGGGGCGCAAGCTGCCCGGCGGCTTCGAGGACCTGCCAGCCGTGCTCAAGAACGAGATCCGGGCCAACTACCCGATCTACGAGCAGGCCCCGCCCGCCGACGATATGCGCCCGAACGAGACCACCTGGACGAAGTTCAAGCTGCTGACCGATCAGGCGCGCAAGGCTGCGGGCACCAGCGGCAAGACCGGCGAGGGCCATTGATCCCGACGACGCGGCGCGCCTTTCTGGCCGGGGGGAGCGCCGCGATCATCGCCGGCGCCGCTCCGGCAGGGGCGCGCAGCAGGACCGAGGCCGATGTAGCGATCATCGGCGCGGGGCTCGCCGGGCTTCACGCGGCGCGGCTCTGCGAGGCGGCGGGCCTGTCGGTCGTGGTGCTCGAGGCGGGACAGCGCGTGGGCGGGAGGCTCCACACCTTGCGCGACCTGCCGGGTGCCCCCGAAGCCGGAGGGATCCAGGTCGGGGCGGGATATGCCCGTCTGCGCGCGCTGGCCGACCAGCTCGGGATCGACCTCCCCGATGGTGCCGGCAGCGGTGCGGGCCTCGCCGATGCGCCCGGCAATCTTTACGTGATCAATGGTGCCACCGCAGCGCCTGCGGCGTGGGCAACCAGCGCCGGCAACCGCCTCGCCGAGCGCGAGCGTGCCGTCGAACCGGCCGCGCTGATGCGGCATTACGCCCGCGCCTTTACCCGTCTGCCCGGACCTGCCGCCTGGCGCGATGCTCCGCCCGATGCCGACATCTCGGTGCGCGATGCGCTGAGGCAGGCCGGGGCGAGCGAGGAGGCGCTGCGACTGATCGGTGCCAATTTCAACGGCAATTCGCTCGACGCCATGTCGCAGCTCAACCTTGCCAGAACCTTCGCCATCTACGCGAGCCAGCCGGGCCCGGTCGCGACGATCGCGGGAGGATCGCAGCGCCTGCCCGAAGCGATGGCGTCGGGCTTGCGGCGCGAAGTGCGGCTCGGCCAGACCGTCGGCGGCATCCGCGAGGACGCCGGCGGGATCAGCCTCCGGCTCGGCGACCGGACCCTTTATGCGGCACAGGCGATCTGCACGATCCCCTTCGCCGCCCTGCGCCGGATACCGATGGACGTCCCCTTTACCCCCGCGGCAAGGCGGATGCTCGTGGAGTTGCCCTACACCCGCGCCAGCTTCGCCTACATCGCGGCGAGCGATCCGTTCTGGGAAGCCGACGGACTGCCGCAAACGCTTTGGACCGACGAGCCGCTGATCGGACGCGTGTTCGTGCTCGGATCGAACCCGCCCATGCTCAAGCTCTGGACCACCGGGGCCGGCGCGGACCTGCTCGACCGGATGCCGCCTGACGAGGCAGGACGCCTGATCGTGGCGCGGCTCGAGGCCATGCGTCCTTCGGCCAGAGGCAAGCTGCGCGTGCTGCGGTTCTTCAGCTGGCAGAAGGAGCCCGGCGCGCGCGGCATCTACCACCATATCGGCACCGGAATGGCCGCCGACCTCGCCGCCCTCACCCGCCACCGCGGAACCCGGATGCACTTCGCCGGCGAGCATCTCGGCCAAGCGGCGAGCGGCATGGAAGCGGCGCTGGAAAGCGCCGAGACAGCGGTCGAGGCGGTGCTGGCGCGCGTCTGAGCGGCCGAAAGGCGAACGGCGGAAGCACCGTGTGCTCCCGCCGTCCGATGCGTCATCTCGGAGGCTGATCCGTCAGAAGCGCACCTCGGCGATCACCCCGAAGCGGCGCGGCGGACGGAGGCCGGCGATGAAGCTGCGGCGCAGGTCGCGGTTGGCGTCGGCATAGCGGATCAGCTGGTTGACCGCCGTCTCGTCGAACAGGTTGCGGACATACAACTGGATACGGAAGTTGTCGTTCTGCGCGCCGAGCCGGACATCACTGATCACCGAATCGCCGGTTTCGGCCAGATTGTGGACCTGCGCGAAGCTGCTCGAGAGCAGATAGGCGTTGATCCCCGCAAAACCCTGCCACCCGGAATCGCCGATGTCGCGGCGATAGTCGAGATCGACGAAAACGGTGTGCTCGGGCGCACGCGGGAGCGACTTGCCGGTGATGTCGCCGAACCGCGACTGGCAGCCCGAGATGTTGGGCAGCTGGTCGCCGTTCGAGCAGTTGACGAGGCGATCATCCGCCACATCGTCAAGCACGCCCTGGTTCTCGTCCAGACCGCGACGGAAGCGGCTGTTCGCATAGGCGTAGTTGGCCGTGAGGGTCAGCTCGGGCGAAGGGCGGGCGATCAGCTCGAGCTCGAAGCCGTTGATGCGCGCGTCGCCGGCATTGTTGATCGCGGTCACCTGCTGCGGAGCAGCCGGCGGGTTGATCACCTCAACCGGCTGCGTCAGCTGGTATCCCGTTATCTGGTTGTGGAACAGGGCGAGGTTCACCACCAGCGCGCCGTCGAGGAAGGTGTTCTTGGTGCCCACCTCATAGGATTTCACGTCCTCGGCATCGAAGGTCGAGCGACCGACCGAGATCGCCGCTGCCCCGTTGAAACCGCCGGGCTTCTGACCTTCCGAATAAACGGCATAGAGCAGATTGTCCGGGGTCAGCTGGTAATCGACGGTAATGCGCGGAAGGAACTCGCGGAATGTCGCCTCGCCGCGGACGGGCGCGCCGATATTTCCTGCGGCCACGGTTGCGGTCTGCGCCAGCGTGCGGATGCGCTCTTCCTGATACCGCCCCTCGGCGCTGATCGAGAGCTGATCCGTCAGATTGTAGCTGATCGAGCCGAACACCGCCATGTTGCGGATATTGTCGATCGAGCTGTTGCGGCTCTCCGCAAGGGTGCCGAGCGGGAAGGCCGGGCTCAGCGAACCGCAGCGCGGCGTGATCGCACAGCGTGCCTGACGGGCCGCAAGCATGTTGGCATTGGCTTCGGCCTGCGCCCCCGGAGGCAGCACGCGGTTGTCGCGTGAGACGCTGTCCTGATCCCAGTAGTAGCCGCCCAGAAGGACCCGCGCGCGCTCGGTGGTGTATTGCAGGCGAAGCTCCTGCGACCAGTCTTCGCGTTCGGAGGCATTCGAGAACGAGAAATCGGTCTGCGAGCTGGCAAAACCGAAGGGCACCGAAGGCGCCACCGGCGAGCCGAGCGGAATGGTGGCGAAGATCACCCCCTGGAAGCGGTTCGGCGAATAGTCGCCATCGGTGCGCTGCACGGCTTCCCGGTTGTTGTAGCCGGTCAGCGAGGTTAGCGTCAAATTGTCGGTCAGATCGATGTCAATGCTGAGGCCCGCGTTCCAGGTGTCGATTGCGTTGCCGACGAACTCGCCCGCGAACTGGCGGCTGTAGTCGCTGCTGACCGGACGCGGCTGGATCACGCCGCAGAAATAGCGGCCACGCCCGGCATAGAGGGCACCGTTGTCGGGCAGGCAGTTGTTCTCGTTGGCATCGGTTGCGAAGATCGCCGGCTGGCCATCGCGCGTCCGGGTATAGTTGCCGCGCAGACCGACCCGCAGTGCGCCGCCGTTGTCGTACTTGAGCATGGCAAAGCCCGAACTCGTCTCCTGCACACCGATCGGCGTGCCGTCGAACTGGTTCGTGAACAGGCCTTCGTTCTTGAAGTAGCGCCCACCGACGATCAGGCCGAGCCCGGGTGCGAGCGGGCCGCTGATCGAACCGCTGACGTCATAGGTCATGCCCTCGGCCACATCGGCCTGAACCCGCCCGCCCCAGCGGTCGCCGGGCGACTTGGTGATGATGTTGATCGCGCCCGAGTAGGTATTGCGGCCGTAGAGTGCGCTCTGCGGTCCCTTCACCACCTCGATGCGGGCAATAGAGTCGACGTCGTAGTCGGCAATGGAGCCGTTGAAGTAGATGCCGTCGATGAAGAAGGCGACGCCGGAATCCCCGAGGATGTTCGCCTGTCCGCGGATCACCGGACGGTTCGCGTCCCGGCCGAAGCTGTCGTCGAAGACAAGGCCGGCGGTGGCGCGGGTCAGGTCGGTGACGCTGTTGAAACCGAGCCGGTCGATCCCTTCCGATGTCACCACCGAAACCGCCAGCGGCGCTTCCTGAAGCCGTTCCTCGGTCTTGCGCGCGGTAACGACGATCTCGTTGCCGCTGGGCACTGTCGATACCGCTTCCCGATCATCATCACCCGTCACGGTCTGCGCCATCGCCGTGGCCGGCGTCAGGATCGTGGCCGTCAGCAAGATGCTACGAACAAGCTTCTTCATGATGTGTTTGCCTCCCATTGGCCCCTGCTCCGCGGAGCGGCACCGTTAAGTCCCCCTAGCATTTCTGCCTGTGCCGAAAAATTTGTCCAGACAAATTTTTGTCGCAGACCAATCGTGGTGCTAAAGCGTGGCTTTGCGACGACACGGGATCGCCCCGGTCAGAGCGGCTTCGCGTTGCCGAGGAAGGCGGTTGCGACCAACAGCAGATAGACCGCGAACACCCAGATGCGGGTGCGGTCCATCGTGCGGCGCAGCGGGATCTCGGTGGCGTCGCTCGACCCTTGCGTCAGGACTGCCGCCAGCTGCGCCCCGACAGGCTTGAACGTCACGTCGATCATGATCGCAGCGACGAAGATGCAGCCGAACAGCAGCGCCTTGAGAGCGAGCCAATCCGGCTCAAGCGGCGCGCCGACCAGCAGGCTCTGACCGCCCAGCCAAAGGTAGAACCCGCCGACCAGCCAGCGCAGCCAACCCTCGATGCGGCGGTTGCGTGCGGCGCGCGGGGTCTGGTCGTGGCGGTGCGAGTCCCACACCAGCCACAGCCAGCCCAGACCGACGCCCCATGCGCCGGCCAGCAGTCCGCCGGGGACGTCCCACCACCCGCCTGCTTCGACGACACTCAGCGACAGCGGCACCATCAGGGCCCAGGCACTGCGCGGGATCATGTCGACCTCGACCAGCAGCGTGAGCAGGGCGATACGCTGGTCGAGCGACCATTTGTCGCGTTTGCGGAAATGCTGTCCCAGCATGAACACGCCGACGTCTGCGCCAAGCCACAGCACGAACAGCAGAAGATGCGCGTAGACGAGCGCCGGATAGGCGAGTGCGGCAAGATCCAAGGCGACGGCTCCCGTGTCAGAGTGTTGCGCATAAATCACGTCCGGCGACATTTTTCATGCGCATTGTCCGGACAAATTGCATTTCGACGCTTGACAGGCAAGCTTTTGTCCGGACAACTTCAGGGTGCGCAGGAGAGCGGCGCTGGATCGTCAGCAGGCGACCAGGCTCACATTCGGTAAGGAGCCCCATTCCATGACAATCCGTGTTCGGCTGTATCCGGCGCTTGCCGGCATGACCTCCGCCCTTGCGCTCTGCGCAACCGCCGCTCCCGCCCTGGCACAGGACAGTTCCAGTGGGGACACGCAGGCCGGCCAGCAGCAGGGCGGCGTGTCCGACATCATCGTGACCGCCCAGCGCCGGCAGGAAAGCGTTCAGGATGTGCCCATCGCGATCACCGCTTTCGGGCAGGAGGAGCTCGAGCGCCGCGGGATCGCCAATGCGCTCGAAGTGGCGCAGTTCGTGCCGAACCTCGTCGGGCTCAACAACACCGGTCTGGGTTCGGCCAACTCCTACTACCTGCGCGGTATCGGCAACACCGAGTCGATCGCGACATTCGATCCGCCGATCGGCACCTATGTCGACGATATCTACCTTTCGCGCCAGAATGCGAACAACCTGTCGCTGTTCGACGTCAACCGGATCGAGGTGCTGCGCGGCCCGCAGGGCACGCTGTTCGGACGCAACACGACAGGCGGTGCGATCAGCGTTCATATGAACGAACCGGGCGACCGCTTCGGCGGCTATGCCGAGATCGGATACGGCAGCTACGACCAGAAGCTCGCCCGCGCCTCGATCGACCTGCCTCTTGCCGACACCTTCGCCATCAAGGTGTCGGGCTACTGGCAGGATGACAACGGCTTCACGATCAACAACGTCACCAAAGAGCGCGACAACGAGAACGACGGCTGGGGCGTGCGGCTCGGTCTGCGCGGCGAGCTCGCCGACTGGGCGCGCTGGACGGGTTCGTACATCAAGACCTCCTCGAGCGCGGGCAACACGCTCAATTTCGATTGCGACCCGACCAATCCGGCCAATTGCGACGGCCGCTTCGCGGCGACCGGGATTAGGCGCAACGGCAGTTTCGTCAGCTCCACGTTCGGGCCGCTGCTGACAGGTCGCAAGTCCGGCTTCGGTCTTGGCAACGAGGCGACGATGGACTTCATCTCGTCGAACCTCGAGTTTGACCTCGGCAGCGACTGGACGGTCAACATCATCACCGGCTTCGTCGATCTCAACCAGGACTTCGCCGTCGACTTCGCCGATGGTCGCGCCCTGCCGAGCCTGACCGCACCGGTCCCGCCGATCCGCGGCTTCACCTTCGGCGGGTTCACCATCGTCAACGAGGGCCAGCACACTCAGTTCACGCAAGAGATCAAGTTCACCGGTTCCATCGGCGACGGGCTGATCGATCTAGTCGGCGGCGTGTTCTACTTCCACGAGGACAACCGCACCGATTTCGGCGACATCTTCTCGCTCGCCATCGCCCCGCTGCCCGACGGCTTCCCGCTGGTGCTTGCGGACCGCGTGATCGACAACGGTGCCGAGGCATGGGCGGGCTATCTCCAGGCCGACCTCAACCTCACCGATCGCCTGACGGTGACCGCCGGCATCCGTTACACCGACGAAGAGAAGACCTTCGCGATCCGTGACAACCGCCCTCGCCTCGGCAATAATCTGTGCCGTGCTGCGGCGCAGCTCGGCCCGTCGCAGTGCATCGACACGGCCAATCTGATCGCGACCAACGGCCGGCCCATCCCGACAAACCAGTCCATCGACATCTTCACCCCGCGCTTTGCCGTCAATTTCCGGGCGACCGACGATGTGCTGCTGTTCGCCTCGGCGACCCGCGGCTTCAAGTCGGGCGGCTGGAACGCGCGTGGGACCACAGCCTCGGAACTGCTGCCCTTCGGGCCCGAGACCGCGTGGAGCTACGAAGCGGGCGCCAAGACCGAATTTCTCGACCGCAAGGTGCGCCTCAACCTGACCGCCTTCTGGATCGATCTGGCCGACCTGCAGACGCCCTCGGGCTTCATCCGGCCAGACGGATCGCTCGCGTTCCTGATCCGCAACTTCGCCGATTACCGCAACAGGGGTCTCGAACTCGAGCTGACGACTGTGCCGGTCGAGGGGCTTAACCTGTTTGCGTCGATCGGCTACCAGGACGACGAGTACCGTATCGACCGCAACGCTCCGGCGCTGGATGAATTCGGGGTGCAATCAGTGGCCGCGCAGCAAGCGACCTGCCTTACGCAGCTGGCCGCGCGGCGCATTCCCAATGCCCCCGCCGGTGCCAACAACGCCGCTGCCTGCGGTGTCGGGATCGTCGCTCCCGATGGCACGATCGCCGAACCTGTCCGCACGCCCGACTTCACCATCGCGGTCGGCGGCAGCTACGATATCGCCATGGGTGATCTCACCCTCACGCCCTCGGTGAATGCCAACTGGCGCAGCGAGAGCGAAGTGGGCACCAGCAACGTCACCTTCTACGATCAGGACGTGACCGGACCGACCGGGACGGTGTTCCCGGCCAACACGCTGCGGCTCGGGAATCTGATCGATCCGATCACCGGTTCGTTCAGCGAGGATCGCTGGATCGTCAACGCCGGCCTGACGCTCAAGCATGTCGGCGGCTGGGCGCTGGTCGCGGAATGCCGCAACTGCTTCGATGAGGAGGCGGTCGAGAGCTCTCTGGCCAACTTCAGCTATCTGAACCCGCCGCGCACCTGGGTGGTGCGGGCGAAATACGACTTCTGATCGGACTGTCCATGCAAGAGCAGCGATCCGGACCCAGTCGATGCGTCTGACCGCTGCTCGTGTCCTCGCCGCTGCCTCGCTCGCCGTGGCGGCGGCGCTCCTCCCCAGCCCTGCCGCCGCCGCCGACGCGCCCGCGCCGCCGGCGGCGGTCCGTTTCGAGGTTGCGCCCTGGACCGAGGCGGTGGTGAGCGTTGCCGATCTCGACGCGAGCGCGGCATGGCTTCTCGCTGACGGTGGCTGGCGCGAGAGGATGCGCGGCGCCGTCTCGCGCGGCGAACTCGATTACTGGGGGCTGCCGAAGACCGTCTCGGGCGCCTTCCTTCTCGTGTGCGCCCCGGCGGCCGAAACCGGATGCATCCGCTATGTCCGCTTCGACAATGCCGAAGGACAGCGCCCCATCCGCCTCGCTGCACGCCCGTGGGACACGGGTGGCATTTTCTCCATCATGCTGCGCAGCGAGAACGTCCCCGCGCTGTTCGATGCGGCGATAGCGCGCGGTTGGTGGGCGGAAAGCCCGCCCTATGCCTTCCGCTTCGGCGGCTCGGATCTCGTCAATGTCGTGGTTCGCGGGCCCCACGGGGTCAATTACGCGCTCTACCAGCGCGATGCCCCGCCCTTCGAGAGCTTTCCGGTGGGCCGATTGAGCCAAGCCTTCAATGCCATGCGCATGGTGAGGGACCAGCCCGCCGCGCTGGCTTTCTACCGCGACCGACTGGGGTTCGGGGTGCTGTTTGATGCGCCCTTCACCGATCCCGAACCGCGCGCCAACAATTTCTCGGTGCCTGCCAACCTCGCCACCACCCTGGTCCGCCGCGCAGCGGTCGCTCAACCGGTGCTGCCGGGCGAGACAGGCCGGGTCGAGATGATGCAGTTCGAGGGCTTTGCCGGGCGCGACCTCTCGCAGTTCGCAGTGCCGCCCAACTGGGGCATCATCTCGCTGCGCTATCCGGTCACCGATCTCGAGGGATACCGCACCTTCCTGGCAGGCAATTCGGTCGCGCCGGCCTACGCCGCCACTGCGGTTGCGATCACCGGGATCGGCAGTGCCGATATCTTCGCGGTCCGCGACCCCGACGGCAATCTGACGGAATTCTACCGTGCCCGCTGACGTCGCCGTCCCGGCTTCTCGTGATTTCGTGCTGGTGCACGGCGCATGGCACGGCGGGTGGTGCTGGGATCCGGTGCGCGAACGGATCGAGGCGGCGAGGCACCGCGTCCACGCCCCTACCCTGCCGGGCCTTGCCGAACGGGCGAGCGAGCTCGATGCGGACATATCGCTGGCCGGTCACATCGCCGATCTGGCGCGATACATCACCGACCGCGATCTGTCGGACATCGTGCTGGCGGGCCATTCCTATGGCGGAATGGTGATCACCGGCGTGGCCGACCGGCTCAAGGACAGGATCGCCCACATTCTCTACCTCGACGCCGCCCTGCCCCGCGACGGCGAGAGCATGATCACCTATGGCGCGCCGCGGCCGCCCGAGGCGATTGCCGCCACCGAGGCCGGTCTGCGCCGCCTCGCGCCCGACGGTATCGCGATGGCCGCCTTTCCTCCGGCAATGCTCGGCATTCCGGAGGATCATCCGCTGCACGACTGGGTGGCCGAACGTCTCACTCCGCACCCGCTCAGGACGTGGCTCGACCCGATCCGGCTCGAGCACGGCGGCGCCGACGGCATCCCGCGCACCTATGTGCATTGCACCGATCCGGCGATGGCGCAGACGCAGTTCCCCTACATCGCGCAGATGGCCGCGTCCGACCCGACCTGGTCCTATGCCGAACTGGCGACAGGGCACGAGGCGATGCTGACCGCGCCGGACGACGTGGCGCGCCTGCTGCTGGACACGCTGCCGCGCCTCAGTCACCTTCCGCCAGCCCACCCCGCCAGTCATGTACAGGAGCACATGTGAGCCCCGACCCGACAAGGACCGAACCCGAGATCGCAGAGGAGCGCGGCGAATTCGCCAAGGGCTGGAAAGTCCTGCTGGCCGGCGTGCTGGGGGTGATGTGCGGCGCCTCGCCGATCCCCTACAACATCATCGGTTTCACGGTCGGCCCCCTTCGCGAGGAATTCGGCTGGAGCCAGACCGAGGCCGTCGTGCCGATCACCCTGTTCGGTGTGATCGCCAGCGTGCTCGCCCCGGTGTTCGGCTGGATGGCCGACCGCTTCGGCGTGCGCCCCGTGGCCCTGTGGTCGCTGCTTGCCTTTGCGCTGTCCTTCGCCGCAGTGGCGCTCACGCCAACGGGCGATCCGCGCGCGGCGCTCTACATCTATTACAGCCTGTGGGCGGTGATCGGGCTGATGGGGATCGGTTCGACCCCGGTGACATGGAGCCGCGCGATCAACCTGTGGTTCTACAAGAACCGCGGTCTTGCCCTCGGGATCCTGCTGCTCGGCACAAGCCTTGCCGCAATGATCGTGCCGCGCTTTGCCGTCGAGGTGATCGAGGCTCAGGGCTGGCGCGCGATGTTCGCCGCCGTGGCGCTCTTGCCGCTGGCGGCGCTTGCGGTCGCCTTCTTCCTGTTCCGCGAACCCCGTCCCGAGGAGCGCCCGCGCGCGATCGAGAGCGCCAGCGGGCGGCTCACCGGCGTGACGCTCGGCAAGGCGATGACCGACTACCGGTTCTGGATCATCTGGCTTTCGATCGCCTGCATCGCGACCGCTTTCGGGGGGGCCTTCATCAACTTGCCGACGATGCTTGCGCTGCGCGGAGTCGATGCCAAGACCGCCGCGAGCGTTATGGGCATCCTCGGCATCGGCATCTTCGCCGGACGGCTCATCACCGGCGCGCTGCTCGACCGCTTCTGGCAAGGCTTTGTCGCCTTCCCGCTGCTGTGCCTTCCGGCCGCCTCGGGGTGGATATTGCTGGGGGATTCGATCACTTTCCCGCTCGCCGCGCTGGCGGGGTTCCTGCTCGGCTTCGCCGCCGGCGCGGAGAGCGACCTCATCGCCTATCTGACGGGCCGCTATTTCGGCATGGCCAATTACGGGCGGATCTACGGGATGCTCTACATGCCCTTCGGGCTGGGGTCTGCCGCCTCGCCCGTCATCTACGCGCAGGCGTTCGACCGGACCGGGAGCTATGATCCGGTGCTGAGACTTGCGATCGGGGCTTTCGTGGTCGGGGGCGCCTTGCTGCTGCTGCTGGGCCGCTATCCGCAGACCCTTCCCGAGGCCGAGGGAGAGGACGAGCCTGCTCCGGCAGGGCTGGAGCCGGCCTGATGGCGAGCCTCGCAAAGGACAATCCGCTTGCCGCGGTCACGGCAGCGGTCAGTGCCGCCACGCTGCTGACCGACGATGCGGCGCTTTCACTCTACAGCCACGACGTGCTGACCTGCGGCGCGCGCCCGCTGGCGGTGTTCCGCCCCTCGAGCGTCGCGGAACTCGCCGCCGGGATAAGCGCGGCGACGGCGGCCGGCATCGCCATCGTCCCGCGCGGCGGCGGCATGAGCTACACCGGCGGCTATCTCTATGATGGCGGGCCGTTCCTGCTGGTCGACACCGAGGCGCTCGACGCGATCATCGCCATCGACGAGACCGACATGGTCGTCACCGTCGAGGCGGGGATAAGCTGGGACAAGCTCCACCGCGCGCTCGCGCCCCGCGGCCTGCGCGTGATGGCATGGGGCACACTCTCCGGCATCCGCGCGACCGTGGGCGGCGGGATGAGCCAGAACGGCATCTTCTGGGGCGCGCGTGCCGGCAGCGTGGTCGACAGCGCCGTGAGCTTCGACGTGGTGCTGGCCGACGGGACGATCGTCACGACCGGTTCCGCGTTCTTCCGCCCCTATGGCCCCGACCTCACCAGCCTGTTCGCGGCCGATTGCGGTGCCTTCGGCGTTAAGGCGCGGGTGCGGCTGAAGCTCGTGCGCGAAGCCTCTGCCTTCGCCTACGGCTCCTTCAGCTTCCCGGCGCATGACGCGCTGCTGCGCGCGATGAGCGCCATCGCCCGGGCGGAACTCGCATCGGAGAGCTTTGCGTTCGATCCGTTCCTGCAAGCCCAGAGGATGAAGCGCGACTCGCTGGTCAAGGACGCCAGGCAGCTCGGCAACATGCTCAAGGCAGAGGCGAGGTCGGGCGGGATCTTCAAGGCGATGAAAGAAGGCGCGAAGGTTGCGCTCGCCGGACGCTCGTTTCTCGACGGGGTCCCCTTCAGCCTGCACTGCATCGCCGAGGGGCGCCACCAAGGCGCTGTCGAGGCCGACATGCGTGCGATCGAGGCGATCGTGCGCGAGCATGGCGGCAGTGTGGTGGAGAACTCGATCCCCAAGGTCCTGCGGGCCAACCCCTTCCCCCCGCCCAATTCGATGCTCGGTCCGGGGGGCGAACGCTGGGTGCCGGTGCACGGGTTCCTGCCCCACTCCCGGCTCGTGGAGGCATGGGAGCGGTTGCAGAGACTGTGGGACGAAAACGCCGAGGAGATGGCACGGCTCAAGGTCGAAACGGGCGCGCTGATCGCGGCGACGGGGCGCTCGTCTTGCCTCATCGAGCCGGTGTTCTTCTGGCCGGGCGAGCACAATCCGCTCCACGTCCATGCGGTTGAGGCCGATCATCTCGCGCGCCTGCCGAAACTCGCCGACAGCCCCGAGGCGACAGCGCTGGTCGACCGGCTCAAGGGCGAGGTGATTGCGATCTTCCAGGGTCTCGGGGCGATCCACCTGCAGATCGCGCGGACCTACCCGCTGCGCGAGCGCCACGATCCGGCCGGGTGGGAGATCCTGCGCGCGCTCAAGCGGCAGGTGGACCCCAAAGGCCTGATGAACCCGGGCGCGCTCGGGCTGGGCGGCGATGCCGCTGATTGACCGCCGCCGCACGCTTGCCGCAGGATTGGGCGCAGCCGCCCTCGCCCGCGCACCGCTCGCATTCGCTCAAGGAGACGACGTGACCCAGACCGCCTCTTATTCCGCAATGGCGATGCAACTGACCGCGCGCTCGCTCGAGCGGCTGCCTGACATTGCAGCAGCGCGCGCGGCGATCCTCGCGCACATCGCCGAACTCGAAAACCAGATCCGCACCAGCGCGATCTTCGTCGCGCAGTATGCGGGCAAGCCGGTCAAGCTCGTGGTGCTGCCGGAGTATCTCTTCACGTCCTATCCGGGACGCATCTCCATCCCCGATTTCGCCGCGCGCGTGGGTTTCGCGGCCGACGGGCCCGAGTACGAGGCGCTTGGCGGCGTGGCCCAGAGGCTGGGGGTGTTTCTCGCCGGCAACGCCTACGAGACCGACGCGGCGTTTCCGGACTTCTACTTCCAGACCAGCTTCATCATCGCCCCTTCGGGAGCGGTTGTCCTGCGTTACCGGCGGCTGCTTTCGATGTTCGCCCCCTCCCCGCACGATGTGTGGGAAGCCTATCTCGACAAATACGGGCTCGAAGGCGTCTTTCCCGTCGCGCGGACCGACATCGGCAATCTCGCCTGCATCGCCAGCGAGGAAATCCTCTACCCGGAAATCGCCCGCGCGCTGGCGCTGCGCGGAGCGGAGGTGTTCTGCCATTCTTCCTCGGAAATCGGCTCGCCGCTCGCGACCCACAAGGACATCGCCAAGCAGGCCCGCGCGTTCGAGAACCTCGCCTATGTCGTCTCGGCCAATACGGCGGGAATTTCGGGCACGGCGATGCCGCTGGCGAGTGCCGATGGGAACAGCCAGGTGGTCGACTGGAAGGGCCGGGTGATCGCCCAGTCGGGCGAAGGCGAGACCTTCACCGCCTTTGCCGCCATCGACCTTCCCGGCCTGCGCGAGGCGCGCCGCACGCCGGCGATGACGAACTACCTCGCCCGCCAGCGCCCGGCGCTGTTCGCCCAGAGCTTTGCCGCTGCGGCCGAACCCTTCCGCGGCCCTGACAGCATGATGGAGGGCGGCAAGCCCGCCGTTCCCGACCGCGACCACTTTCAACGCGCGCAGGCCGAAGTGATCGAACGGCTCGCCAAAGCAGGAGTGATCTGATGCGGCACAGGAATGTCAGGGGACGGATCAGCTACACCTCGACCAAGCCCGAATGGCAGGGGCGCGAGCGAGGGCGCGAGTGGTTCAACTTCTCGCACCATGCCGATGGCTCGGTGGTGATGAGCGCACAGTGCGAGATCGAGGAGCCCGATCCCACGGTGCTGCGCAACGTGACCTATCACATCGGCCCGGGCATGGTGCCGCAGAACCTGCTGGTGCACCTGACGGTGGGCGACGAATTCCTCGGCTCGGGCTGGATGCGTCACGACGCGGCTGCCGGGACCCTGTCCTGCGAGAGCTACGGGCCTTCGATCGGGCGCAATTCGGAACTGCGCGAGGACGTGGGCGCCTTCGACGGCTTCGGCACCCACCCGATTGCGGGCGACGGATTCCTGACGCGGATCATGGATGTCAGCAAGGGGCCGCACAGGCGCAGGCTCAGGGTCTTCCTCCCCTCACCTGACCACCGTGGCGCCACCCCGCCGCAGCTCGCCGAGGTGTTCATCACGCTCGAATATGTCGGCGAGGCGGAAAAGACCGTCGCCGCCGGCACCTTTGCCTGCCGCCACTTCCGCTTCGTCGACGACAGCGGTGACGGCATGGGCGGGAAGACCCACCCCGATTACGACATGTGGGTGACGGCGGACGCGGATTCGGTCTTCGTCTATGGCGCGATCGACGGCTACATGATGAACCGCTACGAGTTGGTCGAACTGGAACGCTAGGTCCGGATCACGATCTTGCCGAAGTGGCTGCCGCTGTCGAGGCAGGCAAAGGCTGCGGGCGCATCGGCAAAGGCGAATTCGTGATCGACGGGGATCGCTATCCCCCGCTCGGCAACCACCGCCAGCGCGGCTTCGAGCATCGCGCGGCTGCCGCTGGCGATGCCCTTGATGGCGATGTTCTTGCCGATCAGCGCGCCTTGGCTCGCGCCGGCGACATCCTGCGGCGATCCCGCGAGCGCGCCGAGCGTTCCGATCCGCGCATTGGTCGCGCAGGCGGCGATGGTCTCTCCCAGCGCGGAGAATCCCAGCGTGTCGACCACCACGTCCGCTCCGCGCCCGCCTGTCGCTTCCAGCAGCGCCGCGCTCCAGTCGGGCCGGGCCTTGTAGTTGATCGCGTAATCGGCGCCCATGGCCCGTGCGCGCGCGAGCTTGTCGTCGCTCGACGAGGTGATCGCGAAACTTGCCCCGAGGGCTTTGGCCAGAAGCAGCGCGAAGATCGAGACCCCCCCTGTGCCCTGCACCAGCACGAGGCTCCCCGCACCCGCCCCGCCGAAGGCAACCATCGCGTGCCACACCGTCGCGCCGACCACGGCGAGGCTCGCGGCGGTCTGGTCCCCGACCCCCTCCGGCACTTTGAGCGCCGCAGCCGCAGGGAGCACGATCCGTTCGGCCAGCCAGCCATCCGCGCTCACGCCCATGTCCTGCGCGAACACCGCGGGGGAATAGGCCGCATCGTCGCGCCAGCCGAGGAAATGCGGCGCGATCACCCGGTCGCCCGGCTTGAGGCCGGTCACGCACTCGCCCAGAGCGATCACCTCTCCGACGCCATCTGACAGGGGAACGCGGGTGTCGGGCACACCCGTTCCGTATTGCCCCCGCAGCACCATCAGATCGCGGTAGTTGAGCCCTGCGGCGATGACCCGCACCAGCACCTCGCCCGGCCCCGGATCGGGCGCGGCACGCTCGGCGAGCCGCAACCCGCCGATACCCCGGCTGCCGATGTTGCGCGGCCCGATCTCCCATGCGCGCATCATGCATTGCCCCTTTCGGCATAGGCATCGATCGTCAAGGGCGTGCCGGTCTGGCGGATAAGCGCCTGTTCGCGCAGGAAGCGCGTCAGCCCGCTGTCGCCCATCCGGCTCGGCCCGAGACCCGAACCCTTGCGCGAAAGGTTGGTGGCATCGCCGACCATGCTGGTCAGCGCCCCGTCCTGCAGCGACACCGCGCCGGCATCGAGCAGCGGGGCAATCGCGGATGCCTCTTCGAGGGAGCCCGCCAGCACCGCCGCCGACAGGCCGTAGTCGCTGTCATTGGCGAGCGCGATCGCCTCGTCGATCGTGTCGAACACCGTCACCGGCAACACGGGGCCGAAGGTCTCCTCGCGCATCACCGCCATTGCCGGCGTGACATCGACCAGCACGGTCGGGCGCAGATAGGCCCCGCCCTCCAGCCGCTCGACCGTGCCGCCTGCCAGCACCCGGGCACCCTCGGCGACGGCGGCGTCGATCTGCGCCTGCACTTTGTCGGCCTGGTCGGGGAAGATGAAGGGGCCAAGGTGTCCGCTCGCCGGATCGGGATGCGTGAGACGCACACCTTGCGCTCCCGCGACGAGCGCGGCGAGGAAGGGCTCGGCAATGGCACGCGCGACATAGATGCGCTCGATCGACTGGCACGCCTGTCCGGTGGCGACGATCGAGGCGCGCAAGGCCACGCGCGCGGCCCATACCGGGTCGGCACCGGCGGTGACGATCATCGGATCCTTGCCGCCCAGCTCGAGATTGGCCGGGATCAATCGCCGCGCGGCGGCCTCGGCGACCTTGCGGCCGGTCACGGTCGAGCCGGTGAAGCAGACGTAGTCGACCTCCTCGATCAGCGCCTGTCCCACGTCCGCCCCGCCCATGACATAGGCAAGCGGAAGGTCCGGCACCCGGGCCAGCACCGCGCGCATCGGTTCGACGAAGCGGGGGGTGACTTCGGACGGCTTCACCAGCGTGGCCGATCCCGCCATCAGCGCGGGCACCGCGTCGATATGGCTCAGCACCACCGGAAAGTTCCACGGCGCGATCGCCCCGAACAGCGGGACGGCGCTGTAATTCGTGACCAGCTCTATCCCGGGCGTCAGCGACGGCTTGGGGCCGCGCTCGAACCCGGCGAACAACTCGGGCCCGCGTTTCGCCCAGCGGCGGATGTTGGCGATGAACCCCTGCACCTCGATCGCCGCTATCGCCTGTCGTCCGGTGTCGACCGACAGGGCAGCAATGATGCTCCCTGCCGACGCTTCGACGGCATCGGCGAGACGCATCATGACCGCTGCGCGCCCTTCCGGACCGAGGGATTCCCATGCGGGCTGCACCGCGCGCAGCCGCGCGGCTTCGGCGGCGATCTGCGCGCGTGTGCTTTCGGCAAAGGCGAAATCCGCCTCGCCGGTGCGGGGATTGCGCGCCTTCATGTCTGCGCCTCCCACGCGGCAACGATCTCGTCCCCACGCGCGAACCACGCCTCGGGCCGCGCGGCAAGATCGGCGAGCAGGCCTTCGAGCGCGCCGATGCGGTAAGGCAAGCCCATGATATACGGCGTTATATGGATCGGCAGCATCCGCCCCGCCCCCTGTTCCGCCGCCTCCCGGGCCAGCCAGTCGAAGGCGTCGCGCAAGCTCTCGGCCCAGCTGTCGGCGCTCTTCTGCTGGACGGTGATGATCTGGCGGTCGGACAGCTCGTGGTTGAGCGGGAGGTTGATGAGACCATTGGCGAAGCGATAGGGCAGCTCGTCATTAACCCAGTCGCAGCAATAGGTTAGCCCCTGATCCCTGAGGATGCCGGGCGTCGCGAAGCTCTGCTGGCGCGCGATCGAGAGCCACCCCGTCGGGCGCACCCCGCTGGCGCGCTCGATCCGCTCCATCGCATCGGCCACCAGGGCGCGCTCCGCGTCGGGATCGAGGGTGGAATCCACCGTCCCGTTCATGTCGGTCGAATGGGCAATGACCTCGTGACCACCTGCCGACAACCCCGCGACGAGTTCGGGATAGCGTTCCGCAATCGCGGCATTGGTGGCAAAGCTCGCCTTTACCCCGGCCTTTTCGAACGCCTCGAGGAAGCGCCACGCCCCGACCCGGTTGCCGTAATCGCGGGCGGTGTAGTGGCGGTAGTCGGGATAGGCCGTGACCATGTGCCCCGGCGCGGCGAAAGGGCCGCCGAGGATGATCGGGAACCATTCGAGGCTGACGCAGACCCACACCGCGACCGACCCTTGCGGCCAGCGCAGCGGCGGGCGGGCGTGCATGTTCGACCATTCGTAGAGATCATGGTCATAGCCTTCGCGGCGCAGCGGATATTGCGTGTAGCTTTCGGGCAGCGTGCTCATCCGACCTGCTCCCGCCACGCATCGACGATCTCGCCCGCCCGCGCGATCCATGCGCGGCCATCGGCGGCGATGTGGCGCAGGGCTTCCTCGAAGGGACCGATCCGGTGCGGCTGACCGATCAGGTAGGCGTGCAGCGGAATGCACATGACCGTGCCCGAGCGTTCGCCCTCGGCCGCCAGGCGTTCGAACTGGCGGATCAGCGTCTCGGCATATTCGCGCCCGCTCATGTTGTAGACGAAGAAGCCGTAGTGGTCGTTCACCTCGAGGCTGTAGGGTATCGAGGCCAGCCGGCCCTTCGCCACCTTCACCTCCTGCACCTGATCGTCGTGATAGAGATCGCAGGTATAGTCGAGCCCGTATTCCGCGATCAGGTCGAGCGTGCGCGGCGTGTGGGTCAGCGCCGGGGCGAGCCAGCCGCGGATCGTCTGCCCCGTGGCCGCGCGCACGGTGGCGATCGAATCCTCGATGATCGCGCGTTCCTGTTCCTCCGTCATGTCATAGGAATAGCGGGTGTTGTAGATGCCGTGACTGAAGAACTCCCATCCGCGCGCCGCCGCATCGGCGACCACTTCGGGATGGTGCTGGCACAGCGCGACCGACAGGCTGACCGAGCCGGGGAAGCCGTGGCGGCTCATCACCTCGGCCATGCGCCAGTGGCTTACGCGGTTGGAGTGGTCGCGGTGCGAGAAGCCCACCACGTCGGGGTGCGGGCGCGGCCACGGTTTGCGCTTGGGGTGAACGGGCGGGTCGAACTCGTAGTATTCGAGATTGGGCGCGACCCACACGGCGACTGTCTTGCCACCCGGCCAGATGATCTTCGGCCGGGCATTGTAGGGATGGTAGTCGTAAAGCTCCGGGTCGCCCGCACCTTCCCGCATCAGCGCGCCTCCAGCCAGTCGATCACCGCCTGCACGGGCTCCACGTCGGCATATTTGAGCTGGAGGTCGGTGAGGTTGGCGAAGTGGTAGCTCTCGTGCTTGTCGGCGCAGGTCTCGATCGGGACGATGGTCCTGTAGCCGTGGCTCAGCGCATCGACCGCGGTGGCCCGCACGCAGCCCGAGGTCGAACCGCCGGTCACCACCACGGTATCGACCCGGTGGAAGGTCAGGTAGCTCGCCAGCGGGGTCTCGAAGAAGGCGCTCGGCATGCGCTTGGTGTATTCGAGATCGTCGGGGTGAATGTCGCAGCGCGGGTCGAAGGCGTGGCGCTCGCTGCCGTACTTGATGTTCTGCAGGCTGTCCTCGGTATCGGTGCGCGTGCCCCACACGCCTGCGTCCCCGGCATCGGCCTTGTAGGCGACGCGGCTCCACACCACCGGCATCCCCCGCTCGCGCGCCAGGCGGCTGATCGTGTTGATGTATTCGATCTGGCGCGGGTCGGTCTCGTAGGCGGTCCTGAACATGTCCATACGGGTATAGGCCTGCTGGACATCGACATTGACGATGGCGAGCTTGCTGCCGAAACCGAACTTGCGGCGGGCGGGGTTCGCCATCACCTCATCGAACAGCTGGCGCGCGGTCCTGCCGTCCGAAATCATTCTCGTGCCGATCAATTCCGTCATGTCCGGGCTGTCCCTCGCACCTGTTCGATTCCGCTTTGACACGGGACAATAAACGGGCGTAGAGGCTTGTCGAGTGAAATTTGTCCGGACAACTTTTGCGCCATGATAACGCGGCACATGCTGACGATCCCCGGCACCGGCAGGCGCGTGCACTACCGTCGCTGCGGCAGGGGTCCGGCGCTGCTGATGGTCCACCAGAGCCCGCGATCCTCGGCCGAATACGAGCCGCTGATGCGCCAGTGGGGCGAGCATTTCACCTGCATCGCGCCCGACACGCCGGGCTTCGGCCTGTCCGATCCGCTGCCGGGCCAGCCCGAGATCGCCGACTTCGCCGATGCGCTGTGCGAGACGATCGATGCGCTCGGGATCGGTTGCTGCCCCGCCTACGGCTTCCATTCGGGCGGCATCATCCTCGTCACCGCGCTTAAGCGCCAGCCGCACCGGTTCCGCGCGCTTGCGGTCGGCGGCTACGCGATCTGGAGCGAGGCCGAGATGCGCATCTTCGGGGAGCGTTACCTGCCCGAGTTCCACCCCGCGCCCTATGGCGAGCACCTCGCCTGGCTGTGGAACCGGATGCTCGAACAGAGCTGGATCTTCCCGTGGTTCGACACGCGCGAGGAAGCGCGGCTGCCCGGGGCCCATGCCGATGTTGCACGGGTGGCGCAGGCGGTGATGGAGATGCTGGAGGCCGGCAATGCCTATCAGGCGGGCTATGGCGCGGTGCTGCGCGCGCCGCGCGACATTCCGCCTGCGGATGCTGCCGTGCCGCCCTGTCTGATCAGCGCCTATGCCGGCGATCCCCTGCAGGCGCATATCGATCGTCTCGGGCCGATGCCCGCCGGGTGGGAGGCGAGGAAAGTCGCCACCCCCGCCGAGCATCAGGACGCCAGCCTCGCCTTCCTGCGCCGGCACGGTGGCGATGCGCCCTGCCCTCCCATCGCCGAGGATGCGCACGAAGGCTGGGTCGCTCTGCAAGGCGGCCTGATCCACTGGAAGGGCGCGCGCGGCGCCGACCGTCTCGTGCTCCATGCGCCCGCCAGCGAAATGGCCGATCCGGAGCCTGGCACCCTTGCGCTCGACGTTCCCGGCCACGGCCAGTCCGATCCCTTCGACGATCTGCAAGGCGCGATCGAGGCGACGGCGCTGGCGCTCGGGGCAGAGGCGATCCTGTGGCCCGCGCCGCCGCCGGGCGACCCGGAGCGGCTCTATCCCGACATGACGCCCGACCGCTTCGGCGCCTATCTCCAGCGCGCCTGGGCCATCGCCCGCGTCGAGGCCTTCTTCGCGCCGTGGTACGAGGCGAGCGCCGCCCATGCGATCCCGCTCGACGCGGCGGCGCTCGAGCCACCCGCACTCCAGCGCCGCGCCCGCGCCCGGATCGTCGCGGGGGATGCCGCGCGCCGCTGGCATGATACACTCAGCACCATCAAGGGAGAGACCGGATGACCGACTTCGCCAAGGCCATGCCGCTGCTCGCGCGCCACGAGGGCGTGTGGGACGGCACCTATTCCTATTTCAACGCGAAGAACGAGAAGGTCGACGAGCACGCCAGCCGCCTGCTGTGCCGCATCACCGGCGACCCGGAGGTGCCCTATCGCCAAACCAATCACTATCGCTGGCCCGACGGGCGCACCGAGGTGCGCGATTTCCCCGCGACCTACCGCGACGGGCGCATCTGGTGGGACAACGAGCTGATCCAGGGCTGGGCGGCGGAAGTCCCGCTCGACGAATACAACCGCACCATGATGCTCTACTGGCAGCGCACCGGCGATCCCTCGCTCTATCTCTACGAGCAGATCCAGATCTCCGATTGCGGGCAGCACCGCTGCCGCACGTGGCACTGGATCAGGAACGGGATGCTGGAAACGCGCACCGCCATCCAGGAAACCTTCGTCACCAGGGACTGGCGCGCGGTGGATGCGGAAATGAAGGCGAAGGGCTGACGCGGCACCCATGGGACTGACCCTGTTCGACAAGATCTGGGACGCGCACCGCATCGCCGAAACGGCGGGCGGCGCGCACCTGATCGCGATCGACCGGGTGTTCCTGCACGAGCGCACCGGCGCGGCGGCGCTCCGGCGCATGGCCGAAACCGGGCGGAGCGTGCTCGATCCGGCGCGGGTCTTCGCGGTGATGGATCACATCGTCGACACCCGCCCGGGGCGCGGCGACGGCACGCTGATGCCGGGCGGCGAGGGCTTCATCACCGAAACCCGCGCAGCGACGCGGGCCGCGGGGATCAGGCTGTTCGATGTCAACGACCGCGATCAGGGGATCATCCACGTGATCTCGCCCGAACAGGGGATCGTGCTTCCCGGCATCACGCTGGTCGCGCCCGACAGCCATACCTGCACGCAGGGGGCCTTCGGCGCGCTCGCCTGGGGCATCGGCAGCAGCGAGGCCGAGCACGCGATGGTCACGGGCACGCTCAGGATGGAACGGCCGAAGACGATGCGCGTGACCTTTACCGGCCGGCTTGCCCCCGGCGTCACCCCCAAGGACATGGCGCTCGCCCTGATCGCGGCGCATGGCGCGGGCGGCGGGGCGGGCCATGCGGTGGAGTTTGCCGGAGAGGCGGTGGCGGCGCTCGACATGGAGGGGCGCATGACGCTCTGCAACATGGCGACCGAGTTCAGCGCCATGACCGGGATCATCGCGCCCGACGCGAAGACTTTTGCATACCTCGCCGGTCGCCCCTACGCCCCCGAAGCCTTCGACGATCCCTATTGGGCGACCCTCCGATCCGACACCGATGCGGCCTTCGACCGCGAGATCGCGATCGACGCCGGCGCGCTCGCGCCGATGGTGAGCTGGGGCACCAGCCCCGAACACACGATCCCCGTCACCGCGTCCGTGCCTCAGGGTCCGCAGCGCGCGCATGACTACATCGGCCTTGCCCCCGGCGCGCCGCTCGCCGGGACGCCGATCGATGCCGCCTTCATCGGCTCGTGCACCAACAGCCGCATCGCCGATCTGCGCCGCGCCGCCGCGCTCCTGAAGGGCCGCCGGATCGCGCCCTCTATCCGGAAGGCGCTGGTCGTGCCCGGCTCGCTCGCGGTCAAGCGGCAGGCCGAGGCCGAGGGGCTGGACAAGGTGTTCGAGGCCGCAGGCTTCGAATGGCGCATGAGCGGCTGTTCGCTGTGCTTCTACGCGGGCGGCGAGGGATTCCCCGAGGGCTCGCGCGTGATCTCCAGCACCAACCGCAATTTCGAGGGCCGGCAGGGGCCCGGCAACCGCACCCACATCGCCTCCCCCGAAACCGTCGCTGCGAGTGCCATCGCCGGGGCCATCGCCGATCCGCGCACCCTCGCCCGCGAGGAGGCACCCGCGTGAAGCCGGTCTCGACCATCACCAGCCCCGCAGTGCCGCTGCTGCGCGACAATATCGACACCGACACGATCATCCCCAGCCGCGAGATGAAGACCACCGGGCGCACCGGCCTTGCGGGCGGGCTGTTCGCCCCGTGGCGCTACACCGACGCCGCCACCCGGATCGCCGACCCGGCCTTCGCGCTGAACCGGCCCGATGCCGCGGGCGCCCGCGTGCTGCTGGCCGGAGCGAACTTCGGCTGCGGGTCGAGCCGCGAACACGCCGTCTGGGCGCTCGCCGAATTCGGGATCGAGGCTGTGATCGCCCCCTCCTTCGCCCCGATCTTCAAGGGCAACTGCATCCGCAACGGCCTGCTGCCGATCGAACTGCCCGAGGATGTCGTGCGCAGTCTCGGCTGGCGGACGCTGACCATCGATCTTGCCGCACAGACCGTCAGCGCAGGGGACGAAAGCTGGCCCTTCGCCATCGATTCGGAAGCCAGGGCGATGCTGCTCGAAGGGCTGGATGCGATCGACCTCACCCTGAAGCAGGGGCAGGCGATCCGCGACTGGCTGGCCGGTGACCGGCAGCTGCGGCCCTGGGCCTATCTGGAGAACGCCACATGACCGAGATCCTCGTCTCCGAAGTCGGCCCGCGCGACGGGCTGCAATCGATCAGCCGGGTCATGCCGCTCGAAGCGAAGAAGCGGTGGATCGCGGCGGAGGCGGCGGCGGGTGTGCGCGAGATCGAGGTGGGTTCCTTCGTGCCCCCGAGCCTCCTGCCGCAGATGGCCGACACCGCCGAACTCGTCGCCTTCGCGCGCGGCATCGACGGGCTCAACGTCGTGGCGCTGGTGCCCAACGCGAAAGGCGCGGCCCGCGCCGCCGAGGCCGGGGTGCACGCGATGAGCATTCCCTTCTCGATGAGCGAGACTCACTCCCTGAAGAACGTGCGCAAGGATCACCCCGCCATGCTGGCCGAAATCGCGGCGGCGGCGGCCGTTGCACGCGAGGCGGGCATTCACTTCGCCGTGGGCCTCTCCACCGCCTTCGGCTGCACGATGGAGGGCGCGGTGAGCGAGGATGCGGTGGTGCGCCTCGCCGAACGGGCGGTCGAGGCCGGGGCGCAGGAGCTCTCGCTGTCGGACACCACCGGCTATGCCGATCCGGCCCAGGTGCGAAGGCTGGTGCGCCGGGTGCGCGCGGCGGTGGGCGCGGACAGGATGACGACGCTCCACCTCCACAACACCCGCGGCCTCGGCCTCGCCAATGTCGTGGCCGGGCTGGAGGAAGGGATCACCACCTTCGACGCCTCGCTCGGCGGTCTCGGCGGCTGCCCCTTCGCGCCCGGGGCCAGCGGAAACCTCGTCACCGAAGACCTGGTGCTGATGCTGAACAGCATGGGCCTCAAAACCGGGATCGACCTCGAGAAGCTCCTCGAGGTGCGTGCGATCCTCGCCGAGGCGCTGCCCGGTGAGCCTCTCTACGGCTTCACCCCCGATGCAGGACCCATGAAGGACTACGCGCAGAGGATCGCCGCATGAGCGCCCCCACCCCGCTCGCCGGCATCCGCGTGGTCGAATTCACGCACATGGTAATGGGCCCGGTGGTCGGCCACATTCTGGCCGGCCTTGGTGCCGAGGTGGTGCGGATCGAACCCATCGGCGGCGACAGCACGCGCCGCCTCAAGGGCTCGGGCGCGGGCTATTTCCCGATGTACAACCGCGGCAAGCAGTCGATCTGCCTCGACCTGAAAAGCGCCGAAGGCGTCGCGGTCGCCCGCGACCTCGTGGCGCAGGCCGACGTGCTGGTGGAGAACTTCCGCCCCGGCGCGCTCGACCGGCTGGGGCTGGATTACGAGAGCTGCGCGGCGGCCAATCCGGGGCTGGTCTACTGCTCGGAAAAAGGGTTCCTGCCCGGCCCCTACGAGAACCGCACCGCCCTCGACGAGGTCGCGCAGATGATGGGCGGCCTCGCCTACATGACCGGACCGCCGGGCCGCCCCTTGCGCGCAGGCGCGAGCGTGATCGACGTGACAGGCGGCATGTTCGGCGTGATCGGCGTGCTCGCCGCGCTCGAGGAACGCCACCGCACCGGACGCGGCCAGAAGGTCACCGCCAGCCTGTTCGAGACCACCGCCTATCTCGTCGGCCAGCACATGGCGCAGTTCGCCGTCACCGGCAGCCCCGCCGCCCCGATGCCGGCGCGGGTCTCGGCCTGGGCGATCTACGACGTGTTCGAGACGAAGGACGAGCCGGTCTTCATCGGCGTCGTCACCGATGCGCTGTGGGAGAAGTTCTGCCGTCTGTTCGCGCTCGACGATCTGTGGGCGGACGAGACCCTGCGCGAGAACAACGCCCGCGTGGCGGCCCGTGACCGGATCATCCCTGCGATCCGCGCGCTCGTCGCCACCATGACGCGGGCCGAGGTGATCGCGAGGCTCGACGGTTCGGGCCTCCCCTTCGCCCCCATCGGCAAGCCCGAGGACCTGTTCGACGATCCCCACCTCCAGCACGGGGGGCTGGAGGATGTGACGCTCGACAACGGCACCGCGGTCCGCCTGCCCACCATCCCGCTGGAGATGGGCGGCGCACGGATCGGCGCGCCGCAGCAGCTCCCGACGCCCGGGCGCGATGCGCGCGGCGTGCTGGCGGGGCTGGGTTACGACGAGGACAGGATCGCCGACCTGATTGAAAGCGGCGCTGTGGGAGAGAGCGCATGAGGATGATCGCACTGGCCGCCGCCACAAGCCTGCTGGCGGGCTGCGTTGTCGATATCGGCAGCAGCGCCCCGCGCGCGGCCGCCGCGCCCGCGACCGCCTCTCCGGGCGTCGCCGCGCCGAAGGAGCGCCTGCCCACCGATGTGCGCCGCGCCACGATCATCGTGCGCGACATGGAGAAGTCGCTCGCGCTCTACCGCGACGTGATCGGGCTTCAGGTCAATTACGACACCACCGTCCAGACCTCGGGCGTGGCCCTGCCGGCGGGCGAGCCGGGCGCCACGGCGCGGCTGGTGCTGCTCAACGCCAATGACCCTTGGGTTGGCTGGGTCGGGCTGATGGAGTGGGTCGATCCCGCGATCCCGGCGGGCGACTATCCCAAGCGAATGGGCCCGGGCGATGTGGTGCTGGTGCTCAACACCGACGATGTCGAGGGCCGCTGCGCGCGGGCGAAGCAGGTCCCAGGCGTGACCTTCACCGCCGAGGCACGGCTCCAGACCTATCCGGGCCGGAACGGCGGGCCGGAGATCCGGGTGATGGGCTGCAACTTCTTCGACCCCGACGGGATCCTGATCGAGCTCAACCAGATCCTGCAATAAGATCGGGCCCGTCGATCAGCAGCACCTGCACATCGGCCAGCCCTTCGCGCAATTTCTTCGCCTCGGCATATTCGGGGCTGTTCCAGAAGGCCCTGGCCGCCGCGCGGTCGGGCCATTTGGAGATGACCATGCTGGCCCCCTCCCCGAACTGGCCCTCGAGGCATTCGGCGCCCGGACCGCGCAGCATGTATTCGCCGCCGAACTTCGGGATCAGGGCCGCCGCCGCCGCGCCGTAGCCGGCGATGAAGGCCTCCCGGTCGCGGATCGCGGCGGTGACGATCATGTAGGCGGGCATCGCGGCGTTCTCCTCAGAAGGGTTTCACCGCGCCGAGGAAACAGACCGAGGCGATGGTGATCCAGTAGATATAGGCCGCCACCCGCGCGAGCGCGATCTCGCGGGCGAGCGCGGCCTCCTGCGCGGCATCGGGACCCATGGCGAGGATCCGGAAACGCTCGGTCCAGCGCCGCATCACGAGGCGCAGGAACAGCCCGATGCACAGCGCGAAGGCATAGAGCCCCATCTTCGAAGGATACCACAGGTTGCTCGGCCCCGAGGTGATCGGGCCGCTGTCCGCAAAGGCCAGTGCGGCCGCCCCGAACAGCGCGATGATCAGCGGATAGCGCAGCACCTCCTCGGTGCGGGTGACGGCGATGCCGATATCGGTCTCGCGCTTGATGAAGGCCGTCCAGGTCATCGCCAGCCAGACCGCGAAGAAGGCCCACATCCACCACACGCCCGCCCCTTCGAGCATGGGCACGAAGCCGTAGATCTTGCCCATGTGCAGTCCCAGCGGCAGGAGCAGCACGATGCCGGTCCGGGCGAGGATGTCGATGCGGTAGGCGGTCTCCATGTGCCGCCGCCGTTCCTCCAGCGAAAGCGCGGGATTGGTGACGTGATAGCTGGTCTGGAACACACCCCATTCGCCCCCCAGCCAGTAGACCATCGCGAGGATGTGTATCCACCGCAGGATGGCGAGTTCGTTGCTCGCGAGAAATTCCATTGTCGCTGTGACCCCCTCGTTTCAGCGCCCCGTCCGCGCCGTGATCCCTATTCGCGCGAAAGCTTGTCCACGATGTCCATGATCGGCGGATCGTGTGCTTCCATCGCCTCGACCTCCTGCTGGAAGCCGCGCATGATCCGCGCGATGTAGGCGCGCGTCGCCATCCCCCGCTCGTCGCCTGCCTCGCGATCGGGCACGTAGCTCTCGATGTCCTCGCGCGAGAGCGTGCCCTTCGCATCGAGCAGCCGCTCGATGGTGTCCTGCCGCTCGCGCAGCGCGGAAACTTCGGCGGCGAGCGCGAAGACTGTCGAATAGAGCCGGTCGAGCGCGGGGTTGTCGAAGAAGTCGGGACGCTTGCCCTTGGCGCGGCGACCCGAGAGCGCGACCCAGTCGAGCGGGCCCTCGCCCGCGTTCATGCCGCCACCTGCTGTTCGCCCGCGAGCGGCTTCCACGCGCCGTAGGCGTTCCAGATCGCGGCGCGGCCATAGTCTTCCTCGCCCGCGTCGGGTGACGGCGGAAAGATCTCCGGATCGACCACCGCCCGCACCCCGGCGACGAACTGGCAATCGCGCGGGAAGCCGGCCTTCGCCATCACCTCCTTGAGATCCTGTCCGTGCATCGCCGACCAGAAGGGCTCGTTGTTGTTGAACGCGTCCCAGTCGCGCATGAACTGCTCGAACAGCGGCATTTCGTCAGAATATTGCGGCTGCTCGATGTGCAGGATCAGCCCGCCCGGCGCGAGCACGCGGTTGGCCTCGGCGAGGATGCGCGGCATCGACTTCGCCGACAGTTCGTGCAGGAACATGGTGGTCTGCACCCAATCGAAATGCCCGTCGGCCCAGCGCGACAGATCCTCGCCCGAGGCCTGGACGAAGCGGATGTTCTTCACCCCCATCGCCGCCGCCCGGGCCGCGCCATAGCGCAGCGAGGCCGCGGCAGTGTCGATCGCGATCACCTCGGCATCGGGGAAGGCCTGGGCGATCGGCACGGCGTTGTGGCCGATGGTGCAGCCGATATCGAGGATGCGGCGGGGCTTCCAGTCGGGCCGCTCGGACCTGATCCAGCCGACCACCGCCTGCCCGCCGCCGTCGTTCAGTCCGCCGAGCGCGCCGCCGGTGGTCGCGAACAGGCCGACATCGTAGTTCGCCCCGACCGTCACGTCTCCGGCACGCTCCTCGCCGTGATAGCCGCCGGGCTGGCAATGGATATCGACGGCGGTCTGGTATTCGGGCTGCTCGATCGCGGGATCGAGCTCGAGCATCCCCGAATGCTCGTTGAACTGGCGCGCCATGGCATCGAGCTCGTCGAGCTGGCGCAGCACCACCTGGCGTCCGTTGTGCTGGCGCATCTCCATCGAATTGCGCTTGAGCGCCGACCACATGCGGTGCCACGGATCCCGGTTCATCGCGTCGCGGATCTCGTAGCGGTGCTCGGGATCGCGGCCATGCTCGGCCCGGAAGGCCGGCAGCACCCGCTTTTCGTACGCCAGCCGGTTGCCGCCGCCGATGGGACCGGAAAGATAGCGGTTGAAGTGCGTCAGGAAGTTGAAGCGCGCCGCCTCGTCGTGGGAGGTGCGCGGCATCATCGGATGGCGGCTCATCGCGGTGTAGGGCGGGGGCAGGTCTTTGGCCATGGCGGCACCTCTGGGCTGGGCCGGAAAAGTTGTCCGGACAAATTTCACGTGGAACGCGGGTTTGTCAAGCCTCGGGCGATGCGTCCTTGATCTGGATCATACGGTAAGCACGACGCTCTGCACAATCAGCGCGCCCAGCCCTGCACCGCCTCGCCCTTCTGGAGCGCGCGGATCTCGTCCAGATCGCGCGGGGGGTTGAGCCACATCGGCTTTTCCCGCTCCGCCCATGCGCGCAGGCGCGGCGGCAGGGCGGCATTGCTTTCGACCCGCCACGAAAGCAGGTGGTAGATCGCCTGCCCCTTCCCCGCGAACGGCGGAAGCGCGCCATACCGCTGCCACGCCATCTGGTGCGGTTCGGCATTTGTGCCGGCGCGGTGGATGAAGAAGTCGTAGTTCTCCCAAGCCTCGTATCGCCCGCCGCCGGGGAGCGGAAAATCGAGGAACACCGGCGCGGTGATGGCGAGCGTGTCCTTGCCCATCCAGCGCCAGGCCATGCCGGTCTTGGCCTCGATCTTCTGCACCGCGGGCGCAACGCCCTGTTCGACGTCGCCATAGATGCGCCCGTTCTCGTAGCGGTAGGAGATCATCTGGTAGGGGTAGGCGATCGGGTCGACCTTCCGGCCGTTGTACTCGGTCAGGATCTCACCGGTTTCCGGATCGGTGTAGGCATAGGTCTTGCGGGTCAGGTGCACCACCGGATCGCCCGGCTTGGCAGGCCAGAACACCCGGCTGGAATCGAACCCGATCATGCCGAACAGCTTCCTGCCGGTGGGATATTCGTAGATCGCCCCTTCCGACACCCAGTGCACCGGCTCGCCCGTGCCCGCGCGCGCATCGATCCACATGCGGAATTCCTCCGGCGCGGCGGCGCGGCTGTCGGCGCTCGCGGCGGTGGTGGCGGCAGACCCGCCCTGCGGGAGGGCAGGAGCGGCCATTGCCAGTCCCACGGCGGAGCAGACGAGAACAAGAGAGCGCCTGACGACTGGGGACGAATACAGCATGATCGCTCCTGTGCGGTTTCAATCATGCAATTTGTCCGGACAAATGCCGGATGGCAAGCCCCCTTCCTGCACCCCGGCGCAGAGGCTGGCGCTGGAGACCTGCTCACAAACGCGCGGCCGTGGTCAGTTCCGCGCGTGGTCGCAGATGACAAGACAGGCAAAATCGGATGAGGCCTGACCCAGATCTGCGGGATCGCACCACACTACCCGTCCGGGGCCGATGATCCGATCCGCAACCGCCACCTGCCCGGCCAGCGGCACAACCTGGACCTTTCGGCAGCGCGGCAAGTGCGGCTGCCTTGACCTGCCACACGGTGAAATGCGGGCAGCTCGTAAGCAACCGGGGCGCTTCGGCATCGAAACCGGTATCTGGCAGACGTCCGCGCAATTCCGGCGGGTGAGGCAAGCGCCTCGCCAGCGCAAGGCCGGCATCGAGGTGCAGTTCGCGACCCCTCCCGTAATCGAATATCCGATAGGTGACGTCGGCATTCTGCTGGACTTCGATGATCTCCACGCCGGGGCCGATGGCATGAACGGTGCCGGGAGGGATGTGGAAGAAGTCGCCAGCCCGGACCGGGAACCATTCCATCAGGTCGATGATCGAACCGTCGAGCGCCGCGAAACGCAGCGCCTCGGCTGCAACGGGGGCTTTCAGGCCTATGCCGAGGACGGCATCCGCCGAGGCAGCCGTCACCAGCCACCACTCCTCCTTGCCCGATGACAGCCCCGCTCGCCGTGCCGCTTCATCGTCGGGGTGAACCTGCACCGACAGTCGTTGGGAGGTGAAGATGGATTTGACGAGCACCGGCAAGCGCGCATCGGCATGCTGGTGCCACACTTCGCCGATCCTGCGCCCGTCGGCTTGATAGGCCGAAGGCAAGTCTTCTCTGCCCCAGGGTCGTTCGTGTAGCGAGCGTTCGAGGATCGTCATCCGGGCCGCCCCTCCATCTCACACGCCCTCAGGAAGATGGTCGGCAGCACACAGGGCCGCGCCCGTGATCCCGGCATCTTCGCCCATACCCGGCGCTGCCAGATAATCCGGCCGCGCCACCGCATCAGGGGCATATCCCCCGAGATGCCGGACCATTGCTTGCTGCGCTGCGCCGATGATGCCGGGGGCTTTGCAAACGCCTCCCCCCAGAACGATGCGTTGCGGCGATAGTGTCAGCACCAGCTGGCAGCACAATTGTCCGATGTAATCGGCGATCATGAGGAATTCCGGCGCCTCGGGCGCGAAGGTGTCGAGCGACGCGCCGAAACGGGCGGCGATCGCGGGGCCGGCCGTGAGCCCTTCGGCACAATTGTCGTGAAACCGGCAGGTCGATGGCGCGGTATCGCCGGGCAGACGCTGGAGCGCGATATGTCCCATTTCGGGGTGCAGCAATGCCGGCAGCACCGTGCCGTCCACGACAATCGCCCCGCCCCTTGCCGCGGATCATTGCCTCGCGGACCAGCCACGATGCCTGTGCAATTGGCGCGGCGATGCTTCCGCTTGAGCAGCGTTACTAGTCCAGCATGCTTTAGTGCCCGAAGGGCCAGACATCCCGAAAGCCGCCCCTTGAATCAGGGGGGACGCAGCTCGCTTCTGCCCATGAACGAAATCGGTCAGAGGCCATCAACCTCGCAGAGACTTCCAAACCCGCGCGAATTGGAGGCACCCTTCCCCTTTTCTGTCACGCTACCCAGCTGCCATGGAACGTCAGCGGCAGGGCGACATCGCTGCGCCATGAAACGACAGGGCCGTCCGCGATGCGGCGGGCGTCGAAGACGTGGAGCTCACTCGCGCCTGCGGCGAGGTTGAGCGTCGTACCGATCAGGTGATCGCCTGCGGGCACGAATTCCTCGACCAGCTGCTGCGCTCCGAAGTCGAAGCGGTCGGCGCGGCCCCTGTCCCAGTCCCAGATGCCGACCACGCGGGCGAAGGGCCGGTCGTTGCCATAGTCGCCGACAAACACCGTCTGGCTGCGCGGCAGTCCCGCTATCTCCGGGGCGGCTCGGGGGAACTCTGCAGTGATCCCGGCCGGAGCGAGGTCGGCGCGGCCATCGGGCCGCAGGGTGACAAGGGTCAGCGCGGGCATCTCGCCATGCTCGTGCCGCCCCTCGACCAGCGCCGAAGCGCCGAGGATCGGGAAGACCGGGTCCTTGTGGAAGCACCCGTCGAAGCGGATCGTGCCGTCCGCCTCCTCCCACGCATCGCCCAGGTGAAAGAAGAACAGCGGCGGCAGCTCGTATTCGCGGCGCTTGGTGAGGTCGTCCTTGTCGATCACCAGCACACGGGCGCCGCGCTCCGGCTGCCATTCAAGGCTTTGGATATAGGGGACGTGCGACGAGGTCTGCACCCAAGGCTGGCACAGGATCACGAGGTGCCGCGCGGTGGCGGTGAAATCGTGCATGTAGCTCGCCATCGGCAGACGGATGGTTTGGCCGGCCTCGAACTGGCCGGTGGGCGACAGGCGCCAGATGAAGGCATGATCGCCGCCCGAGCCGATGTTCCAGATGCGGCCCGAAGGCTCGACCCGCGGGTGGGCGAGGAAGGGCATCTGCGCAAGGTCGGGCCGGAAGGTCACGGGGCCGCGCGTCGCCAGCGTCTCGGGGTCGAGCGCGAAGGGCGATCCCGCTTCCCATAGCGCGAGTAGCTGGCCTCCGGCCGCGATCACGTGGGTGTTGGCGGCGTTGGCATCGTCCGGCCCGCCAAGCTCGCTGCCGGAGCGCGCCGGGGTGCCGAAACCGGGCTGGACGATGGCGCCCAGCCGCTCCTCGATCCGCCGCTTGGGGGTGTCGACAAAGCGTGCGGCCAGGCTCGCGCGTTCGCCCGCGATCCGCCAGGCGCGCACCAGCCCGTCGCCGTCGAACCAGTGCGAGACGCTGCTGGCCCCGCGCCGAAAGCGCGCGGGGCCATTGCGGTAGAGCGTGCCCGTGAGGGCAGGCGCCCTGCCGTGGAGCCGAGTGAGCGGCCGGGGCGCGATGTCCTCCAGCACATCGGTGAGGCCGAGCGTCCAGTCCGCAGCCGGCTTGATCTGCGCGGCGAGCATGGAGGGCATGGCAGCGGCCCCGGCAGCGAGCATTCCGCGGCGGAGCAGTTCACGGCGGTCGAGCATGGTCCCTAGCTCCCTTACTTGATGGCGATGCGGACGGCGTTAGCCCCTGCGGCGACGGGGAAGCGCGCGGCCTCCCAGCGCGGCGGGCCGCCCTGCGCCTTGGCGTCGTTCGAGAAGGCGAAAGGCTCGAGCGGCATGCCGAAGGGATTGCTGCCCATCTTGCCATCCCCGTCGAGGTCGTGGAACGCCTTGACCGCATAGTCGCCGGGCGCGAGGCCCTCGAATGTGGCGAGGGCGGTGGTGCCCTCGACCGGCACGGCAGCGACGCGCACCGGGCCGCCGTTCTGGTCGTGCGCCGCGGCATTGTCGAAGACGCTCAGCATGATCTGACCCTTGGGGGTCTCGATCCCCTCGAAGCGGATCACGAGCGTTGCAGCCCGCGCCGGCGCGGCGGCGGCAGGCGTGGGGGCGCCGCGGTCGCCGATCGAGATGGCGCATCCGCCCAGCGGCAGTGTGGCGGCAACGATCAGAAGCGGAGTGATGAGGCGGGTGTGCATGTGTCGTGTCTCCTTGATCCCGGCCCTGCCGAAGCGGGCCTTGCGAAACCCCCGATGCCATCGCTAAGGCACGGCGTCGCGCCGACTTTCGCCAGCTGCCGCGCCGGATACGCGAGATGAACCAGCCTGCATTTCACGCTTCGCCAAATGCATCGCGCCTGCGCCGCCGGGCGGTTCGCGGGGTCGTGATCGGGCTCGCGGCGGCTTTCCTGCTGGCCTATCTCGGTGCGCTGGGGACGGGGCCTGCGCCCTTCAGCCACCGGTTGGCCTATTGGGCGGCGGTGATTCTTCCCGGCTCGCTGATCGGCATGGCGGTGCAGGAAATGGTTGGCGCGTGGGGTCGACTCTCCGGCACCCGGGCGGGCGAGATCGTGCTCGTGGCGCTGCTGATCTCGTTCCCGCACAGCTTCATGGTGATCGTCGCCAGCGCGCTGTTTTTCGGCCTTGCCGCGATCACACCGGTGGTGGTCTTCGAGTTCTGGCTGGCGGTGCTGGTGATCGCGCTGGTGCTGACCGCGATCAACCATCTCGCGGCGGTGCCGGATTTGGCGAGCGCAGCCATGCCCGCACCTGCGCCGGAGCCTGAAGCGGCGCCGGCGCCGCATAGCGCCGACACGTCGCCGCTCCCCGCCCTGCCCGAGCTGATAGCCGAGAAGCTCCCGGTGCGGCTCAGGCAGGCGCGGCTGGTCGCGATCGAGGCCGAGGACCACTATCTGCGCATCCACACCGATGCCGGGAGCGACCTCGTGCTCATGCGCATGACCGATGCCTGCGCGCTTCTGCCCGAGACGGCAGGCGCGCGGGTCCACCGCAGCTGGTGGGCGGCGCGCGGCGCGGTGGAGACGCTGGCGCGGCGCGAGGGCAAGGCCGCACTGACGCTGCAGGGCGGGCTCACCGTCCCGGTCAGTCGCGCCATGCAGGCAAGTCTGCGCGAACAAGGCTGGGGCTAGCCCCGCCCCGCGCACCACGCCGCCGCGGCTTCGATCACCGGATCTTCCGCCGCGCCGATCCACGCCGGATCGAAGGGCATCCGCACATCGGGGTCGATCCCCCGATCGGGCTGGGGCGGGCGGGCGATGTAGCCCTTGAGCGGCAGGTCGAATTCGATACCGCTATAGGGCAGCTTCACGAACAGGAAGGCGCCCCCGTTGATGCTGCGCCGGTTGCCGCCGGTGGTCTCGCCGAACAATCGCACCCTGCCACTCGCGCGGGCGGCATTGATGAAGCCGAAGGTCGCCGAGGAATTGGTCGGCCCGATCAGCGCCGCCACCGGGCAGGCGATGCGCTTTGGCGAAGGGTCGATGGCGTTCTGGATCACGTCCTCGCGCGGGCTCCACTCACCGTTGCCGAGCGGCCGCGCGCCCTCGCCCAGATCGTAGAAGCTCCGGTCCCACGTGGTCGAATGCGCGCGCAGCAGCGCGGGCATCTCGGTGAAGCGCAGCCGTGTCTCGAACGGCCAGCCCGCCAGCGGACGGTCGATCAGGCGGGCGATGATCGGATCGCCGCAATCGTCGCCGCCCTCGTTCTCGCGGATGTCGATGACAAGGCCCTTCGCGCCCGCGAGACTGTCGAGCCGCTCCTCCAGCCACCCGCGCCAGTCCCAGGTGCTGTTCCACATCGCCCAGCCGGGCATGGTGAGCAGGCGCACCCCGTCGGGCCGTTCCTCCCAGGTCCAGCGCAGGGCATCGCCGGTGTCGGGAGCACGGGTCATGGCGGCACGGCGCTGCTCGAGATCGATCGCTGGCAATTCGCGGGTCAGACGCCGCCCGTCGGGCGTGCGCAGCGCCGCGCGGTGCAGCCCGTCCCTAGCCGGAGGGGCGACTAAGCCCTGGAAGATGTCGAAGGTCTCGTAGTCCTCCTGCCCCTGCACGCTCAGCAGCGCGCGGCGCTTGCCATCGTTGCTGCCGTCGCCGCGCGTCAAGGGCATCAACGAGGCGAGCAGATCGGCAGCGCGCTGGCCGTTCACGCTCTCGACCTCGCTGCCCGGCACCAGCCCGTGGCCCTCGGTGTCGCGGGTGACGATCATGCGGTTGCCCACCCAGCGGAACCAGAACGGCAGGCGGGTCTTCTGCGCGAACAGCGCCAGCACGTCCGTGTCGTCCTGGTTGAAGAAATTGGCGTAGCTGTGCCCGCAGCGCAGCGTCGTCAGATAGCGCGACAGGGCGAGATAGGCTCCGGCCATGTCCTCGCGCGCCGCGGCCGCGCGATAGGCTTCCTCGAAGGCGATCAGCCCGCGTTCCGCCGCGCGGGGGCTCTGGAAGCGGTAGAGGCCGGGGTGAATGCCCATTGCCGCGCGGATGATCGACAGGTCGATATCGGCGTCGATCCCCGGCCTCAGGTCGAGCAGCGCGGCGGCGGAAGCGCGGGATGCGAGCAACCCGGCAAGCGAGGTTCCGGCAAGGGCGGAGAGAAAATGGCGTCGGTTCATGCCGCCCGCCTATCGACAAGCCCCGCCTCCGGTCGCCTCACATCCGCCAATCGTGCGCGATTTTCATGATCCGAGACTTCGCCGCCATGCCGAGGGGCTGGTGCCGAACCGCTCGGCAAAGGCGCGGTTGAAGCTCGCCTTGGAGGCGAAACCGGTCGCCAGCGCCAGATCGAGCAGGCCCACAGCGGGCGCCACGGCCATGGCCTCGGCCACCGCTTCGGCGCGCATCCGGTTGACGAGGGTGGAAAAGCTCACCCCCAGCCCCTCGTTGCAGGCACGCGAGAGATAGCTGGTGTTGGTGCCAACGAGCCGCGCGGCGCGGGCGAGCGTCAGGTCGCTTTCGCGCCAGACGCCCGCCACGCGCAACTCAGCCTGCCAGCGCGCGCCCAGCGCCGCCCAGTCGTGACCTCCCGGCGGAGGCGTGGGAGGCGTCGGCGCATCGGGCGCGTCCTGCGCCATCGCCGGCCAGGGCAGCGCCGCGTGCCGCCAGCCTTCAATGGCGAGGAACACCGTCACCGCCGCGATCCCGCAATAGAGCGGCATCAGCCCCTCGTAGCCGAGCGGGTGGACCAGATCGACCAGTTCGAACCCCGCCCATCCCGCGAACAGCAGTCCCAGCGCGGCGATGGCGCGGGCTAGCCAGCGGGTGGCGAAGCGCGCATCGTCGCTGCGTTGGTCGCCGAGCCAGCCGGCGTAGCGGCGGAATTCGCGTGCCAGCAGGCCCAGCGCGGCGATAAAGCCGGTCACCAGACCGATTGCCACGGCCGCGTTGATCCAGGGCGCGCTCGCATCGGCCCAGTCCTGCTTCATCGCCAGCGGCAGGCAGAAACCGGCGAACATGACCATGAAGTGCACCGCCCCCGGCACCAGCGCCAGACGCGCGCGGGGCGGCCAGCGCCCGTGCATCAGCGCATGGGCATAAAGGTAGGCGAGCGGCGGCACGAACAGCGGCAGCGCCACGGGGAGGAAGGTCAGCCACGGCCACTGGTCATAAAATCCTGCAAAGCCGATCATCCACGGGGTGATCACTCCCACCAGCACCAGCAGCAGCAGCGCGAGCGTGCGGTTGGCGGCCCGGTTGAGCGCGCTCTGCGCCAAGGCCACGGTGATCGGAATGATCACGAGCACCGCACACAGCAGCACCGCCGAGCGCCAACCGAAAAACAGCTCCATGGAGAAAGGGTGCCGGATTGCCGACGGTACTGCAATTATCAAATCACTGTCGGCGGTTCACGATGCGGCAGGGCTTGCGCGCGCAAGCAGATGCGGACTGTGGGGCCATGTGCAAATCTGCGGCGTCAGGAGACGCAACCCATCCGATGTTCGGAGTTGGCACAGCAGTCGCTCTGTGCCGGGTAATCGCCCTATTCGCGGGTGAATGCGTTCGGAAACAGCAGTCGCAGACAAGCGTCGATATGCTGCTCGATGAAGTCCGCAGCCAGACTGTCTGCCCCGGTTGCAATGCTGTATTCGGGCGCCAGCACGATTGGCAGGGAGAACATTCCCGAGACGAGAAACTTCGCATGGACCAGGTCCATCGGCGGAAAAAGCCCCTCGGCCTGCGCGCGCTGGATCACCGCCATCTGCATGGCGCTCAACCGGCTCTGATGGTTGGCGACAAGCCATTCGAGCCGGTCCGAGTGCTGGGTCCCCTCCTGAAACAGGATGCGCATGTATTCGGGGTGCGCCGCCAGCGCCGTGATGTGCGCCCGCGCCGCAATCCGGTAGAACTCCAGACCTTGCGCGCCAGCAAGCTGGGACGCAAATCCTTGAATGTGCTCTTCCACCCGGCCGCACAGAAGCGCAACGGCTTCCCGCCAGAGCCCTTCCTTCGAGCCGAAGTGATACATGGCGAGCGGCACGGGGACCCCGCTCGCCTGCGCAATCGCCGGCAGGCTGGTGCCGTCAAATCCCCGCTGCGCGAAAAGTTCGATCGCCGCATCGATCACCGCGGTGCGGGTTCTGATCCGCTGACGCTCCCGGGCGCCGGGTCGCCGCGAAGCCGTGCCCTCGTCGCTGACCGCATCATTCATTGACAACCCTTTCAGTCAATGAAATACACTAGCACAGCATGCGGAGAATGCGAGCGCTAACCGCCGTCGCCCAAGGCTGGAGGGTATTCATGCTATCGCTGGAGCCGCGTTCCTCGAACCATTCGCGAGGGCAATGACAGATGGATCAGGTGTTCGAGCTGTTAGCGACGGTCGCCCGCAAGATGGGCGATGGCTCGGGTTTCTGGATCGCTTTCGGCACGTACATGGCGATGATGCTTACCGAGCGCCTGCTTTACCTTTTCCAGGAGCGGCATCACTGGGATGAGGCTGACGCGCGCGCCAATGTCCTCAATTCGACGGTTCTGGCGATCGGGGAAGCGTTGCTGTTCGGTGGCCTCTTCATCGGCGCATACGTGGTTCTGTTCGAGCATGCCCGGCTCTGGACGATCCCCTTCGTCTGGTGGGGCTGGCTGCTGGCTCTGCTGCTCAACGATCTGGCCTATTATGTCGATCACCGGATCGCACACCGCACGGGTCTGTTCTGGGCCATCCACACCACCCACCATTCCAGCCGCGAGATGAACCTGCTGGTTGCAAGTCGCGGCACGCTTCTCGGCCTAGGCGGCCTGATGTCCCCCGCCTTCCTGGTGCTGGCGATCCTTGGCGTCCATCCGGCAATGTTCCTCGCGGCTAAGTTCTTCGGCAACCTGTGGGGGATCTTCAATCACACGAGGCTGGTCCACCGTATGGGGCCGCTCGAGCGCTGGATTGCCACCCCTGCCAACCATCGCGTCCATCACGGCACCGAGGCCAAATATCTCGACAAGAACTACGGCCAGACCCTCATTATCTGGGACCGCCTGTTCGGCACGTGGCAGCCCGAGGAGGAGATGCCCACCTTCGGGTTGGTCAGCCAGCTCGAAAGCAGGCGGATCTGGGACATCCAGACCTCGGGCGCGCAGTGGCTTTGGGGGCGGCTGAAAGCGGCGCCGACTTGGCGCGACCGGCTGCTCTATCTCGTCAAGCCGCCGGGCTGGAGCCACGATGGGGAACACGACACGACCGAAGTTATCGTCGCTCGCGCGGCTGCGGAGCGCGCGCCCGACGCCTGCTTCGACGGCTATCGCGGCGAAGCTTTCTATCGCTGATGAAGCCGCCTCCGAGTGGGCTTCCATCCGACCGCTGTGACCAACTTTATGGGTGTGCTCTCGAACTCACGCACTCACGCCGGCGCTGGCGCGGCCATGCTTCTATGCGGACAGGAGTTCTGCCACGCGGCGTGCCGCCTCCGGTGTCGCGGGGTTGTAGACCAGCATCCCAAGGTCAGGGCGACCCTCGACGGCAAACGCCGAGAACTCGAGTTCGATAATCCCGTGTTCCGGATGCCTCAGGCGCTTCATGCCATCGGCATGAGATGCAACATCATTTTCACGCCAGAGGCTTTCGAACTCGGGGCTGATGCGGCTCAGTTCATCGACGAGGGCCTTGATTTCCGCGCCCGCTCCGGCGCGGGCCGCGTCAGCACGGAAAGCGCCGACCACATATCTGGCGACATTCCACCAGTCATCTTGTGCAGTTCTGGCGACCGGATTGGTGAAGATCAGGCGTAGGACATTGCGCTCCTCGCGAGGGAGGCTGCCGTAATCGGTGAGCAGCCGGGCCGCCGCAGCGTTCCACGCGATCACGTCCCAGGTGGCCGTCTTGATGATCGCCGGGCTGTTCGGCAGGGCGTCAAGCACCCGTTGCAGCCGCGGCGTGACATGATCGGGCCGCGAATAGGTCACCGCCGGTGGCCGCCCGAGGGCAAGCAGAAACAGGTGCTCGCGCTCAGGTTCGGTCAGCATCAGTCCCTTGGCCAGACGGTCGAGCACATCGGCGGACGGCGACCCGCCCCGTCCCTGTTCGAGCCAGGTGTACCAGGTCGGCGAGATATTGGCGCGCTGCGCCACTTCCTCCCGGCGCAGGCCCGGAGTGCGCCGCCGGCCGCCAAAGCCGAAGGACGCCGGATCCATCCGTGCCCGGCGATCCCGCAGGAAAGCCCCGAGCGGTGTGGTTGTGCTGCTTCTTTCCGTCATCGGCGTCCCAGTTGAAAGTTATAACATGATAACGTCACCACTTTAATGAGATGTCTTGTACGCTGAAGGACCCTTCGCAACCATCGTGAAAGGCTCATCATGCGAATATTCCTTACAGGTGCGACCGGCTTCGTCGGCTCGCGGATAACTCCGGAACTTCTGGCTGCAGGGCATGAGGTTGTGGGGCTCACACGCTCCGAAAGCGGCAGGCACCAGCTAGAGGCTGCCGGAGCCCGCCCACACTTCGGGACAATCGAGGATCTCGAAAGCCTTATGGGTGGTGCCGCGCAGGCTGAAGCGGTCATTCACACGGCATTCGACCATGATTTTGCGAACTATGCGGCGAACTGCGAAAAGGACCGCCGCGTGATCACCGCGCTTGGCGGAGTGTTGCAAGGATCTGACCGGCCCCTCATTGTCACCTCCGCCACCGTGCTCGGTGACAGCGGCGATGGCGAGCCCGCGCTCGAAGCCGTGTTCAACGAAGGCGCACCCATTCCGCGCGTGGCGACCGAGCAGGCCGCAAGGGCGGTTCTAAGCTCGGGCGTGGATGTACGGATCGTCCGGCTTCCCCAGGTGCATGATCCGGTCAGGCAGGGCCTAATCACCTTCTACATCGACCACGCCCGCGCTTCGGGCTTTGTTGGCTATGTCGGCACAGGCGATGATCGCTGGGCGGCGGCGCATGTCGGCGATGTCGCGCAGATGTTCGCCGCAACGCTGGAGCGCGGATCGCGCGGCGAGACCTATCATGCGGTGGGCGAGCGAGGCGTCCCTTTCCGGCAGATCGCCGGCGCTGTCGCCGCCGATCTCGACCTTCCGCTGGTCTCCCTCTCACCCGAAGAGGCGGAAGCCCATTTCGGCTGGCTGGCGCTGTTCATCGGCCGCAACGGTGCAGCGTCGAACGAATGGACAAAGGCAAGGCTTGGCTGGGAGCCGAGGGGTCCGGGTCTGATCGCCGATTTGCAGGCCATGGATTACGGGCCTGTAGCGCCGGCAACCTGACCGATGCTGAAAGGGAGGCAGCAAGCCCTCTTGGCGAGACGGCTCGGCCACCGCGGTGCTCATTCACGCATCACCCCGAGAAACGCGCGAAATGCCGCGGTCGGCTGACGTCTGCTGGGGTAATAGAGATAATTGGCAGGCAGCGGGGGCGCCCTGCCCGGCAGCAACTCCACCAATTCGCCCGACCGCAGAAAGGGCTCGGCCTGGGAGCGAAGGAGGCAGCCTATACCGAGGCCTGCGAGGACCGCATCGCGCATGAGATCGACATCGTTGGTCGCAAATGCGCCTGCGACCGATCTCTCGATGCGCTTGCCCTCGTGCTCGAACTCCCAGCGGTGCACCACGCCTGAGGTCGTGTGGCGATAGACGACACAGCGATGGCTGCCGAGATCGTCCGGGCCTTCAGGCACGCCGTGCGACGCAATGTAGCCCGCCGAGGCCACGAAGATCAGAGGCATGGGCTCGCTGATCCGCAACGCAATCATGTCCTGCTGGAGCTTGCCCTCGTGGCGAACCCCGCAGTCGAAGCGCTCGGCAACAATATCGACCATGCCGTCATCGACGACGAGCTCGACCTTTACCCCGGGAGCGATTTCAGCGAGGCGCGAAAGGCGCGGCATGACCACATAGACCGCCGCCGGGCGGTGGGCATTGACCCGGATGGTGCCCGCCGGCTCGTGACGGTCGGCATCCAGCGCGCCGAGCACCTGTTCAACCGATGCCAGCGCCGGTTGCAGGCTGGCGAGCAGCGCCTCACCCGCTGCGGTCGGAGAGACCGAGCGGGTCGTGCGATCGAGCAGTCTGATGCCGAGCCTCGTCTCGAGCGAGCGCATGGCATGGCTCAGGGCGGACGGCGAAACGCCGAGGCGCGCGGCAGCCCTTGCGAAGCTCCCTGACTCGGCGATCTCGGAAAACACCGACAGTCCGGCCCAGATGTCCTTGTCCACTCATGAATTCCATTCAGCAACCCATGCGGTCATCAGTACCTGATGTCATGCTGTTTCCATAGCTACATGGTCGCCGGACACAAAGGGACCTGCCATGAACCTGCGCACATACCGGCCGCTTGGCCAATCGGGATTGCTCGTCAGTCCGCTGTCGTTGGGGACGATGACCTTCGGCACCCCCCGCTGGGGCCTCGACCAGGCCGGCAGCCGCGCGGTCATGGAAAAATACATCGAACTGGGCGGCAACGTCATCGACACCGCCGATGTCTATGCCGGTGGGCAGTCGGAGGAGATCGTCGGGTCCTTCATCGCGGAAAGAGGTTTGCGGGACGAGATCGTGCTTGCGACCAAATCAGGGTTTTCGAACGGCCGGGGCCTGCTGGCCGGGGGGAATGGTGCAAGGCACGTCAACGCCTCGATCGAAGCTTCCCTGAAGCGCCTGCGGACCGATTTCATCGACCTCTACTGGATCCATGTCTGGGACGGTATCACACCGGCTGAAGAACTTCTGCGGACGATGGCGAACGTCATTCGCACCGGCAAGGCAAGGTACTGGGGCATCTCCAACACGCCTGCATGGTACGTCGCGCAGCTCGCGACCCTTGCAGCGGTTCGGGGTCTGCCCGCACCGGTCGGACTGCAGTATTTCTATTCCCTTGCTGATCGGACCGTGGAGAGCGAGCACCTTCCCCTCGCAGAAGCATTCAGCATGGGCCTAATTCCTTGGAGCCCGCTCGCCTATGGCCTGCTGACCGGCAAATATGATCGTGCGGCCGTCGAGGCGGCCGGTTCACGCAAGAGCGGCGTCCCCAATGAGGGGGCCCGCGACGGGAGTGACGGCCCCACAAGCGAAAGGCGGCTTGATGGCGACAATCCCTTCGGCGACATGCTCTTCACCGACCGGAACTGGCGCATAGCGGACGAGGTGAAGCGCATTGCGACCGAGACGGGAGAGACACCCGCGCGCGTGGCCCTCGCCTGGGTCATCGGCCGACCGGGTGTTACCTCCACGCTGATGGGCGTCAGCCGGCCCGCGCAGGTCACCGAAAATGCAGATGCCCTTGGCCTTGCGCTATCTACAGAGCAGCTCACCGCCCTCGACAAGGTGAGCGTCGGCAGCGAGAGCATTCTCTACAGCCTCGCGCGCGCGCCTGCGAGAAACCACGTCGTTTTCGGAGGGGCCGATGTCAGAAGCCGAGGCTGAAGCGAGCGCGACCATCGCGATGGCCTGCGCCACATCAGATCGCTGGACCGGGCAAATCAACCCGGCAATGTTCTGGCAGTCACGCGATGGACCACGAAAGCACGTCAGCCAGTGCCTCGTCCGACCATGTTTCCAGGCGTAGCAGGGCTTCATAAGGATTGCCGGAAAGGTGGAGGACTGCGGCAAAGGCAGGCTCTGTCTTCAGGCCTTTGCGCCGCTCGTCCATAACCAGGGTGCGGAGCGCTTCCCCGCCGATCGAAAGCAGTCGCTGCTCGATGCGAAAGTGACGCCAGCCAATCTGCTCTTCGGTCGGCTGCCGGGATCCGAAGAGTTCGAATGTCCAACCTTCAGCCTCGAAGTTGGCGATGACCGGGCGTCCGCCTGAGACCCATTGCCGGGCTGCGAAACCCGGATGGTTGCCGAAAGCAGCCCGTACGGCGATCGTGAACTCCTTTGGATCCGGCGCGTGACACAGCACGTCTATGTCGCTGTCGGCGAGGTCCAGTCCCAGCGGCGGCGTACCCGCGACATGGGGGTCGAACCGTGCCAGTGAGGACAGCACCCCCACCCCATGCAGCGCGTCCAGATAATGCGGTCTGGTCATGGCAGACGGCTAGCGGGATGAAGCCGGGTCGAACAGGCCGTAGCGGATCATCCGTCCGCGCGGAGCGCTGCTGCGAGCATTCGGGCAAGGCGTGCAATATGATCCCTGTCGGCTCGCCCCCCCACAACCGCCAGACGCCAGTAAAGTGGTGCAGCGATGATATCGGCTGCCGTTTCGCGGTCGACATCAGGCGACAATTCGCCTCGTGCGATGGCACGATCGAGCAAACCGTTGATACGTTCGCGTCTTGCACGCTGGAATGGCCGAACGGCCGCTCCGAGCGCAGGCGTTCGCTCGATCTCGGCGCTGAGGTCCGTGATGATCCGCCGGGTCAGCGGGTACCGGAGCACCCTGCGAAGCGCGAGAAGCAAAGCCTCGAGATCGCCCTCGAGGGAGCCCTGGTCGCCGACATCGGTAATTGTCAGCCCGACACGCGACAGAAGATCCGCCGCCATCGCCGGCTTTTCGGGCCAGCGCCTATAGAGCGCCGCCTTGCCCACTCCGGCCGAACGCGCAACCCGCTCGAGGCCGAGGCCCGAATAGCCGGCGCGAGCCCATTCCTCGAAGAACGCCCGCGTCAGGGCCTCCGTGACGTCAGCACGCATGATGGCCGCGCCGCTCGGAGCGCGGCTCTTCGCACCAATGTCGTCGGAACGGTTGCGTTCCATCGAAATTCCCCTACATATGGACGGAACGCAGTCGTTCCGACGGATCGGAGATAGATCATGAGTGATGATATTGAAAGCTTTTCGGTCATGCTTCGCAAGGCACTCGGCGACCGAGTTGAACAGGGCGCCAGCTCCTTCATCGACATGATGGCCGAACACGCGGTGATGGAGTTTCCCTATGCACTGCCCGGTCTGCCCCTTCGCCTCGAGGGCCGGGACGCTGTCGCGCGCCATCTGGAAAGGGCGGCAGGCCTCATCGCCTTCGACCGGATGGGCGCGCCGACCGTCCATCCCTCGACCGATCAGGACCTCGTCATCATCGAGTTCGACGGCTTCGGTTACGGTGTGGAAACGGGCGAGCCCTATGATCAACGCTATATCTCGGTGGTCCGTACCGAAAACGGCCGCATCACCCATTATCGCGATTACTGGAACCCGATCGCTGTGCTGCGCGCAACGAAGGGCGCGGCGTATGTCGATGCACTGGTAAGCGTGGATGCCGGTCGTGATTGATCGGGTCCTCGTCACCGGCGGCACGGGAAAGACCGGCCAGCTCGTCGCCCGGCAGCTGTCGCTTCGCGGGATCGAGGCACGGATCGCAACGCGAAATCCTTCCTCGGCCGATCAGATCCGGTTCGACTGGACCGACCCTGCGACCCACGGCCCGGCGCTCGAGGGCATCGGCGCCGTCTATATGGTCGCTCCGACCGACCGGACCGAGCAGCTGCCGGTTATCCGCCCGTTCCTGGAGCAGGCGGTGTTACAGGTTCCCGGCCGGCTGGTGTTGCTGAGCGCCTCGTCGCTCGAGGCCGGCGGCCCGATGATGGGGGGAATTCACGCGTGGCTTGCCGCCAATGCGCCGCTCTGGACGGTTTTGCGTCCGAGCTGGTTCATGCAGAATTTCACGACCCAGCATCTGCCGTCGATGCTGCACGAGGGGTGCCTCTATTCCGCGACAGCGGACGGGCGCGTCCCTTTCATCGATGCCGCGGACATCGCCGCCGTGGCGGTGGAAGCCCTGGCTGATCCGGCGCTTGCTTCGCGTGATTATGTGCTCACCGGTCCCGAGGCCTTGACCTATCACGAGGTGGCGCAGGCGATCAGCGCCCGGATCGGCAGGCCCGTCCGGCACTGCCGGCTGTCGGTGTGCGAACTGGCCTCGCGCTACGCCACTTTCGGTGTTCCCGAAGCCTATGCCCTCACGCTTGCCCGCATGGACGAGGCCATTGCCCATGGCGCCGAGGACCGGACCACCGATGAGGTGCAGCGGATAACGGGACGGCCCCCGCACAGCTTTGCAGACTTCCTCGAAGATCAGCGTGCCGTATTCGCCTCGCCATTGGCTTAACAGCCCAGTCTCAGCGGCGTATGAAGCCCGCTATCGTCGGGACGACAGCTTCGGCGAGCGGGAGGTCCGGGTTGCCATAGGTGACGAGGTTGTCCGCCGGACTGCTTCCCGCGACGTCCTTCAGCACGTGATTGGCGTCAGGCAGGATCTCGAGCACGGCGGACGGATTGGCCGCCGCCAGCCTTCTGGCATCCTCGGCGGGCACCTGCAGATCCTTGCCCCCCTGCACGATGAGCATCGGCAGATCAGCGCGCTTCGCCAGTTCTGACGGATCAAGCGCGAAGGCGCTGATCAGATAGTCCTGGACCGCCGGGCCGAACAGGGGCAGCAACGGCTGCGGCAGGGTCTCGGCTTCGACCTTCTCGCCAGCTGTCAGGCGATCGATCGCAATCTCGGCTGCGGGGAGCAGGGACGCGTTCGCAGGGTTGGCACGAAGCTGTGCCCTGATCACCTCCCCCATCGGCTTTCCGGGGGCGGCGATCAGCACGAGGCCGCACAGCCCCGGGACCTCCTGCGCCGCCGCGAGCGAGACAAGCCCCCCTTCGCTATGCCCGATCAGCCAGACGCACGGGGTGCCGGTCTCCTCGCGGGTCCGGCGCACCCACGTGGCGATGTCGGACACGTAATCGGCAATCGTGACGGCATTGGCGTCGGCAACCGCCGCGTCGCTGCCGAACATGCCGCGCTTGTCGATGCGCACGGTGGTGATGCCGTTTGCCGCAAGCCCTTGCGCCAGAAGGCGGTAGCTTGCCGCCGCAATCCCCATAGGACTGTTTCCGTCGCGGTCGGTCGGGCCGGAGCCCGGAATGATCAGGGCAACCGGTCCTTCGCCCTCGATGCTGCGCGCCATCGTTCCCGCCAGCGCGCCTTGTGGCCCGGGTGCCTCGATCGGAACTTCCGCAGGGGCTGTCCCCGCTGCGGCGGGATGAGCAAGCGCCGCAGCACAGGCCAGGATGATGGCAGGCTTGTTCATGAAAACCCCGTCGGCGCTGGTGTGCTGCTGGCTGTCACGTCTAGCAGGTGCAGGACAGCGGAGCTAACCGCGCAAGGCATGATGCTTTGCCCGCACGACAAGGCGCAGGGCGCGCAGTCTCGCTCTTGCTGCGCCTTACCGGGCGGGGCTTGCGCAGCACGGCCCTGCGTCCGGCGGCGGCTCATTGGCCGGAGGCGGATCGCCGCAACACCGGCACGGTCCGGGATTTGCGGTGTTGCGCGTCGTGGCTGTCGACCCAAGTCCGGACTCCGCAACAAACGGAGATCAGACCATGCAATGGGAATACAAGCTTTTCACCGAAACCATGGATACCGATCAGTTGAACGCGCTCGGTGCCCAGGGCTGGGAACTCGTGATGGTCGTCTCGCCCGCCCATTTCGTGTTTCACTACTTCTTCAAGCGCGAAGTGCGGGGCTGATTGCGGGAGGCCGTCCGGTCCGACAGCTTCATGCAACCGCGCCTGCGCTTCGGGACTGATCGAGACGGGCACGGGAATGACGCGTTCCTCGACCTTCACTCGCGAGTGTTCGCCAGCGGTTTCGGTAATGGACATCACAAACTCCAGGTTCTCGTGCGAGAGCTTGCCACGCGACGACTACAAGCCGGTTATGGCCACCTTCGTCGGAAAGCTCACAAGCCCGCCCGTTCGGATCGCTCGCTTGCAAGCGCCGGTGTCCGCGGGGGACCGGACACGCGCGTGGTCCACCAGATGACCGCGGTGATGATCGCGAGCCCTGCGCTCGGGACCAGGTTGGCAGGCGTGCCGACAATCTCGCCGCGGCTGCCAAGATCACCTCCCAGATCCATGTGGAGCGTCGTGGCAAGAACAAGGCCACTGACATTGTAGACGCCGTGCAGCACCACGGCGATCTCAAGGCCACCCGTCCTCCAAGTGATGATCGCCAATGCGGCGAAGAGCACCAGATAGGAGCCAAGGATGTAAGGGTCGAGGCTGCCGTGGAAGAGCGAGAAGAGGACGGTCGTAAGCGTGATACCGAGGACTGCGCCTGAACGGGAACCGCGGGTCCAGCTACCGATCACACGGAACATCAGGCCACGCACTCCATATTCCTCGCCAGCGGCAGCCAGCGGGGTGAACGTCATGCCGATGATGAAAAACGCAATGAGGTCGGCGGTGCTCCATGGAACCCGGCCATCAGGCGCAAGAAAGCCGACGGACATGACAATAAGCACCATGGGGCCAAATACGATCAATGCGCGGCCGAAAACGCCGAAGCGGAAGCGGCCTTCGACCGAATGCAAGGTGTTCGCCGGGACCCCATAGAGCCAGCGCTGGAGCAGCATGCTGTAGGGAATGAGGAGGCCGAGCGAGAGCGCCCCGGCGGCATGCTGCAGGGGCGTGAAGCCGGTCCGTCCCAAAAGCTGGCTGTCGATTGCCGAGGCGCCGGCAAGGCATGCCTGCGCTAGACCGATGAGGCCCGCGAACAGGAGGATAATCGCGGCCATGCCCCGGATGATGCGGCGCTTTCCGACGGCATAGACCCGATGATATTCGACCCCGGCAGGCAGGCCAGACGCCTCGCCGGACCTGTCAGGCCGAAGAAGACAGCTTTCGTTCTTTTGCTGAATGATCCCGCGCATGGGCGGCTGCTGGCGCACGCAGATTGCGTGAACATGGCGCCCGGCTGCGCCGCCCATTGCCCCGCAAAGGCCGGTCATGCGGTTCGCCGACAAGTCCCATGTGCCTCGGGAGGCGGTCAGGGACGATCGTCCATGTCTAAGCTGATGCGTCCATTGCTCGGACCAAGGCCGCCTCGTCTGTCCTCAGCGTCAGCACTTCGACCCCGTCCGAGGTCACTGCCACGGTGTGTTCGAACTGGGCAGACAGGCGTCCGTCGCGTGTCCTCACGGTCCAGCCGTCATCGTCCGTGACCACGTGCCGCCGACCGGCATTGATCATGGGCTCGATGGTGAAGACCATGCCCTCGCAAAGCCTCATGCCGGTGCCCGGACGGCCGAAATTGAGGACCTGCGGCTCCTCGTGCATCTCGCGGCCGATCCCGTGACCGCAGTAGTCCCTGACCACCGAGCAGCCATTTCTCTTCGCATGCGCTTCGATGGCGAAGCCCACATCTCCGAGCCGGGCGCCCGGACGCACTTGGCGAATGCCGGCCCACATCGCCTCATTGGCGATCCGGACAATCCTCCTCGCAGCCCCCGACGCATTTCCCACGACCCATGTCTTGCTCGAGTCCGCAATATAGCCGTGCTTTTCCAGCGTGATGTCCAGGTTGATGATGTCCCCGTCACGAATGATCTCGTTCGCATCAGGCACACCATGACAAACGACATCGTTCAGCGAGCAGTTGAGCACGAAGGCAAACCCGTACTGACCCTTGCTGGCGGGGCGGGAAGCAAGGCCGACGGTGATGTACCGCTCGACCAGGTCATTGACCTCGAGGGTCGACATGCCTGCAAGGTCAAGACCGTCCAGCATCTCGAAAACCGACGCCAACAGGCGTCCTGATATCCGCATCAGGGCAATTTCGTCAGGCGTCTTGACCATGTCAGGCCGCCGCACGTTCGTCGGGTTCGGGCACCTGGACGCTGGCCAGTTGCTGGCTGATGATCTCGTTGAACGTGAGTGTCGGACTGGCCTCGGCAAGCCTGCCGATCTTCATCCAGAATTCGGCCTGTGCATTGATGGACCGGCACATCACGGCGCTGGCCCGCCGCACCTCTTCGTGCAGTGCGTCGTCGATCTTGACTATTCCCAAAGCGACCTCCACTTGTGTACGGATCGTATACGCTTCGTATATAACGCGGTCAACCCGATCCGCGTCTCTGGCAGCTCTTGCCCGAAGACCCTGTGCAAGCCGGTGAGCCCTGTTCCTGCACTGCACGTGGCATAGCCGTCGATCGTTCAGGCTCTGGCTAGATTGGTGTTTCCAGTCGGGCGCGCGCGGCGGTGCGAGCGCTCCGCGGCCAAAGGCGCTGAGTTGGCCCCAAGACGGGTTCGATCAGTCGATCCGGACCGATCGTTGAATGCAGTCCATCGAGCGTATTCGCCGCTCGGCAATGAACGGGAAAAGCTGTGAGAATCTTGCTGGTCGAAGACGAGCTCCGGCTCGCCGAATCCGTCTGTGCGGTCCTCGGGAAGGAGAGGTTCATCGTCGATCACGTCGATCGGCTTGCAACCGCTCGAGAGGCCGGGCTGATGGCCGTCTACGATCTGGCATTGCTCGACAGGAAGCTCCCCGATGGTGAGGGGCTGTCGCTGGTTCATGACTTGCGCGCCCGCAATCCGGGCATCCACATCATCGTGCTGAGCGCGTTCGGCGAAGTGGCCGACCGTGTGGCCGGGCTGGACGAGGGAGCGGACGACTATCTCGTCAAACCCTTCGCAATGGACGAAATGCTTGCGCGCATCCGCGCCGTTCGCCGGCGCCCGGCTCAACTGGAAGGCGCCGAGATCCGCGCAGGGGCGGTGGTGTTCGATCTGGCCAACGAGGAAGTCGAGGTTGAGGGGGGGCGGCTCGACCTACCGCGCCGCGAACTGCGTGTCCTTGCCGCATTGATGAAACGTCGCGGCAGGACTGTGCTGCGCGAAACGCTCGAGCAGGCCGTGTTCGGCTTTGACGACGAAGTGCAGTCCAACACGCTGGATTCGCATATCTCGCGGCTGCGGAAAAAGCTGGCGGCATCGGGCGCCGGGGTCGAGATACACGCGATCAGGGGTGTGGGATATCTGCTCCGGGAGGGCGCATGAAGCGCCCCCCTTCCCTCCGGCGCCCGCTGATCATCTACCCGCTCGCCGTCAACTTCGCGATCCTGATCGTCTCTTTCGCGATCATCGTCGCGGTGGCGATCCGCTTCGACAGCGGCGGGCCATACACCGACGAACGGATCATCCCGGTGATCGCGGGGGCAATCGAGCGCGACGAGACCGGGCAGCTCTCCGTGACGATCACGCCCGAACTGGCCGAACTGAGGGCCGGGACACCGCAGCTGTGGTTCTTGGCAGAGGACGATACCGGCGCCAGCGTCAGTTACGGGCCGGTGCCGCGGCACTACAGTTCGCTCGTAGGACGTCTCGGGGATCTGTCCTTCGCCCAGTTGCGCGACAGAAAACCGCCCTACGCGCTCGCTGCGGTCGCCAGGAGGCACAGGACCGACATCGGGGAACTCACGATCCTCGGCCATGGCGCCCTTTCGGATCTCAACCTGATTGTGTTCCTCGCTTCCAACGTGATTGTCCTGCCGATCTTCGTGCTGCTGGCGTTGGCCTCGCTTGTGGTGACACCCTGGATCGTGCGGCGCTCGCTCGCAGGAATCCACCGGATCGCGCGCGAGGCGGAGGCGATCGATGCCGATACGCGCGGACGATACTTGAGCGAGAACCATGCGCCCCGGGAAATCGCGCCGCTCGTCAGCGCGGTGAACGCAGCCCTGCGGCGGCTGGATGAAGGTCAAGAGCGGCAGAAACGTTTCTTCGGCTACGCCGCGCACGAACTTCGCACGCCGATCGCGGTGCTCCAGAGCAAGGTGGAGAGCTCCGAGAGCGAGGTCACCCGCGCCCTGGCAAGCGACATCCAGCGCCTCGCGACGCTCGCCGAGCAACTGCTCGACATCCAGCGCATGGAGAACCATGCCGATCGCAGCCGCTTCGATCTGGCCGCGCTGATCCGCGGGGTCGTGGGGGACATGGCGCCGCTGATCATCGCGGGCGGGCAGACCATCGCGGTCGAAGGTCTGGAGGATGCGCCGTGCCTCGGCGATCCCTCGGCGATCGAACGGGTCGTCATGAACCTCGTCCAGAACGCCGCCCGGCACGGGGGGCGCAAGATCATCGTTCGGGTGAACGCTTCGAGCTTCGAAATCGAGGACGATGGTCCGGGGATTCCGCCCGAAGAACGCGAACGGGTTTTCGAGCCGTTCCACAGGCTGAGCCCGTCCGTGTCCGGGAGCGGCCTTGGCCTCACTCTCGTGCGGGAGGTGGTGGCCCGCCAGAGCGGCAGGATCGATGTTCTCGCCGCCCCCGGAGAAGGGGCGCTGGTGCGGGTCACGCTCGATGAGCCCCGGCTCGGCAAGGCAACCTGACCGGCGCCCGACAGAGTGTGACCCACAACAGATTTCGTCGCTCGAATATGACGTCAGGACAGGGACAATTGCGCCGCCATTGGTGGTCGTCATTGGGCTTGATCTGCAAGTGCAGGAAAGGAGGGGGAGCGCACTTGTCGCTCCCCCGGAGTGCTTGCTCTTCCTCGACATTCTGGCGACGTACGAGGAGCGCCCGTCAGGCCGGCAGGTCCGATCAGGGGCGGCGACATTGGCGGTGGGTGGGGTCACGCTCGCAGCGCCACTCCCTGTCGCGCTCGGCCCGCTCGCGATCCGCGCGGGGACATTCCTTGCGGCTCGGGTCACGATCGCAACGCTGTGCGCGCGCACGGTCGGAGATGATCTGCGCGTTGAGCGCCGTATCGCTGGCAAGGTTCGCTGCCGCGGCACTCCGTAGACTGCCGCTATCGGTGGAACAGGCAGCGACAGAGGCGCCCAGCAGGGCGACGAGCCCGAGGGTTCGGAAGGGTCGGAAGATGGTTTCGGCACGGTAGGGGGTCATGTCTGGTCCTTTCGATCGACGCATCATCACCGCCGCCGGATGACGGACGCGAGATGCGGTTCGCACTCGACTGAAAGGCGTAGATTGCGTGAACATGGCGTGCCCCGGCCGTGAGCGGACCTAGTGCGTTAGCCTGATCGGATGGCAAGTCCGGTGGCCAATCCGGACTTGGAGCAGGCCCCTCAGCCGAGATGGGCTGCGAGCCGATCGGCCACGTGACGCAGCGCGGGATCGTTCTCGCGGCGGCGGTGCCATGCGAGGGACAGGCTGATGTCCGGCACGGACACAGGCGGCCGGAAAAGGGCGAGGCCGGGTGTGTCGACCACCAGCTTCTCCGGTACCATTCCGATCATCGGCGTGCAGCGCAGGAGCGGTACCACCATGCCGAAGGTCGGAACCACCACGCCTACCCGGCGCCTGAGCCCGCGCGAGGCAAGTTCGCTGTCCAGTGCTGTACGCGCATCGCCCCGCCCTGAAACGACGATGTGCGGAAACGACAGCCACGATTCCAGCGTGAAGCCCTGCGCCGCAGGATGATCCTCGCGCATGGCCACGACATAGGCCTCCTTGCTCGCAGGTCGGCAGCACAGATCGTCATCGTCGGTTTCGAACACCGAGACCGCGATATCGGTTGAGCCGTCCTTCAGCGCGCGTCTGGCTTGCTCCGCTCCGGCCCACGGCTGCAGGACAATGTCGATGCCTGGAGCCGTCCGGGCAAGATCGGCAAGCAGCGGCTCAAGGACGAGCAGCGAGGAGAGGTCGGCCATCGTGAGCCTCAGCCTTGCCCTGAGGTCGGCAATCGGCACCGCCGGGGGCGCGATGATCTGGGTGGCCGCGGCAAGCAGTTCCTTCAGGGGGCGCCTCAGACTCTCGGCCTTGGGCGTGGGGCGCATCGTACCCCGGCTCCGCTCGAGCAGCTCGTCCCGGAAGAGGTGACGGCAGCGCTGGAGCGCGGCCGACATGGCCGGCTGCGACAGCCCCACGCGCTCGGCCGCCCGCCCGACGTGCTGTTCTTCGAGAAGGACGTCGAGGACGACGAGCAGGTTCATATCGACCGAACGCAAATTCATGGGCTCGATAATAGGATAAAATGAATATCGATTGGAAGGATCATTTGCGACTGCCCATGTCCTGCAGGTCACGAACGGACACAAGGCGAGCTCAACCCATGCACGACACACTCAAGCCAAGCGTAACGCAGATCCTGCTCTTCCATCCGGATTCCGAACGATCGAGGGTCAACACAGCCCTGTCGCGGGCGGCGGCGGGACTGCATAATGTTGCGCTTGCCGACATGGCTGCCCTCTACCCGGCAGGGCTCGCAATGGAGCGCGACAGTGCACCAGAGGCGGCCCGACTGCTGCGCGCCGACCGCATCGTGCTTCAGTTCCCGATGCAATGGTATTCGACCCCCGCATTGCTGAAACAGTGGCAGGACGTCGTCCTGACCCGGATGGCCTACATGCACTGGAACACCGAAGGCGCAGGGCTCGCCGGAAAGCCTCTGATGGTCGCTGCGACCATGGGCGCCGAGGAGGCCACATACCGCCCGAAAGGGCGCAACCGCTTCACCCTCGCTGAGCTTCTGACTCCCCTGCAAGCCTCTGCAAACCGCTTTGCCATGGACTGGCAGGATCCCTTTCTGGTGTTTGGCGCAGACGCACTGGGCGGAGACGATCTTGCCGAAGCCGGCCACGCCTACACCCGCGCCCTGTCACGCCTGGCATCATCGCCAGTCGCTCCACGGCCCTTGGACAGCCGCGCCGCCTGAGTGAGCCGGACCGACCTGGCACAGACCTGGAAGCACGCCCCGGCAGAAGGAACAAATGCGAATGAACAACCTGATCGACCTCGCCCGGCTCATTCCGACGCCGGAGCCGACCCTGGCCGCTTCCTTCAGCCCGGTGCCCTTGCCGATGCACGGGCGCCCGCAACCCTTGCAGCTGCGCGTCACCGCGCCGGTTGATCGCGATTCCCTGCCGATCGTGCTGCTGTCGCATGGTCACGGGCCATCGCTATATCTGCCCTCCAAGGACGGCTATGGTCCGCTTGCCAACTTTCTGGCCGAGCGCGGTTTCGTGGTGATCCAGCCCACGCAGGCCAACAGCAAGGTGGGCGGACTGCCACGCGACATGTCCGGAGCGCCCTTGTTCTGGCGCGAGCGCGCAGAGGAACTGACCGCCATCCTGGATGGGCTAGGCTCCATCGAGGCGGCTTTGCCCCTTCTGAAGGGCCGGCTGGATCACGAACGGATCGCTGCCGTGGGCCATTCGCTCGGCGGCCACACGGTTGCCTTGCTGCTTGGAATGCGGGTCACGATCGACGGCGCCAAGGTCGACCTGCGCGACCCGCGGATCAAGGCTGGCGTGCTGCTGGCAGCGCCCGGTGCAGGCGGCGGCAATCTCAGCGAGAACGGCAAGACCTATGGCCCCGCTTTCTCTCCCGACTTCGTCCATCTCGTCACCCGGAGCCTTGTGGTCTTCGGCGACCGGGACGTGAGCCCCCACCTGACAGTCCGCGGTGCCGACTGGCACGCTGACCCCTACCACCTCAGTCCGGGCGCCGAGGCGCTCCTGACAGTAACCGGGGGCCGGCATGGCCTCGGCGGTATCGCCGGATATGATGCGAAGGAAACCGATGATGAGGATCCAGACCGACTCGAACTGACCCTGCGCATGGTCTGGGCCTATCTGCGTTCGGCCCTCATGGAAGGCGACAGCGTGTGGGCACATGCCGGTGCCGCGCTCGCGGGCCCGGCGAGTGCCCTCGGCCGCCTTGACCGAAAGGTGCGGGAGGCTGTTTCCGGGTGACCCTTGCTCAGCCGACGCGGCTGACATCGGCACGCGGCGGCGCGCCGAACAGGCGGCGGTACTCGCGGCTGAACTGCGAAGGGCTGTCATAGCCCACGGCAAATCCGGCAGAGCCGGCGCCCACCCCCTCGGCGATCATCATCCGGCGCGCTTCCTGCAACCGCAACTGCTTCTGGAACTGCAGGGGCGTCAGGCCGGTGATCCGCTTGAAGTGATGGTGCAACGAGGAAACGCTCATTCGCGCGGCACTGGCAACGTCGCAGATCCGAAGCTGTTCATGCGCATGGCGGCGGATCCAGCCGATCGCGCGGCCGATCTGTCCCAGATGGCTGTCACCAGAGGCAGCATGGCGGAGCATGGGACCCTGAGGCCCTTCGAGGAGATGGTAAAGGATTTCGCGCTGCACCAGCGGAGCGAGCACGGGAATCGACCTTGGCCGATCAAGCAGCCGCAGCAGGCGAGCGGCCGCATCGAGCAGGTCTGTGCCGATGGGGTGCACCGCAAGCGGGGGTGGATCACCCCGCGGCAAGGCGCGGCCCTCGTCCGTGATCAGATCGGCAAGCACGGACTGATCGAGGTCGATCTTGCAGCACAGGTAAGGATGACCCGGGGTGGCAGCTGTGACCTGACCGATCAGCGCAAGGTCCACCGAAGCGACGAGGCAGTGGGAAGGATCGTAATGCAGCCTGCGCTCGCCAAGGCACACGGTCTTTGCGCCCTGGGCGATAATGCAAAGCGACGGCTCGTAGACCGTCGGCATCGGCATGCCCGGAGCATCGGCCCGGATCAGCGATACGCCCGGCACAGGTGTCTCGAAAACCCCGGGCTGCGGCGTGTGCCCGGCAATGATCGGCGCGAGATCCGGAGCGTCAGACATGATCACCCTGTCGCCGATCGTGAGCCCGCGCGCAAGCAAACATGCGGAAGTTTTGGAGGATCGTGCAAGCATTGCGGATGATCGGACTAACGCCGCGAGCCCGATTCCGGCACCTTGAACGCACCGGACGAAAGGAACGAGACATGGCTCAGCTCAACAACAGGACCATCCTCATTACAGGCGCTTCGAGCGGAATCGGCGAGGCCAGCGCACGCGAACTGGCAGACACCGGCGCCAATCTGTTTCTGGGCGCGCGCCGCAGCGACCGACTTTCCGCCTTGGCAGAGGAGCTTGGCGAGCACACCGGATGGTGCGCTCTCGACGTCACCGATGCGACCAGCTTCGATGCCTTCGTCGCTGCAGCCGAGGAACGCTTCGGCCGGATCGATGCGCTCGTGAACAATGCCGGCGTGATGCCGCTGTCGCCTCTGGCATCGCTCAAGCGTGAGGAATGGAAGCGGATGATCGACGTCAACATTCTCGGCGTGCTGAATGGCATCGCATCGGTGCTGCCACGCTTCATGGCACAGCAGGACGGGCACGTGATCAATGTCGCATCCATCGCGGCCCACATGGTGGTACCCACGGCAGCGGTCTATTGCGCCACCAAGCACGCCGTAAGGGCGATCACCGAAGGCCTGCGGCTGGAGCACGACGAGATCCGCTCCACCCTGATCTCGCCTGGCGTCGTCGCCACCGAACTGGGTCACGACATCAGCGACCCGGCACTGGCCGCCGACCTAGTCGAATGGCGCAAGAAGTCGCTGACACCTGACGCCATCGCCCGCGCGGTGCGGTTCGCCCTCGAACAACCCGCCGGCGTCGACATCAACGAAGTCATCGTCCGTCCCACGGCAGCCGGGATGTGAGGTGCGCCACACCCCTTTCAGCGTCTTCCCCGAGTGCTTTCGCAACTGGGTATCCGAAACAGTGCTCCATGCTTCTACCGTCTTGAGCGCGTCTCGCCGAACCATCCTTGCGGCTGGTGACAATCTTGCCGGATGCGTGAACTGAATAGTCGCACCGCTCATCGCCAAATGGCGCATTCCCGGCATGGTCGTCCCAATGCGCATCAACGGAAGGGCTCTTCAACTCGCGCTCGGGAATACCATGCAGCCCAGCTTCCTGACTCCAGCCTTTGCTCAATGTCTTGGCTGGCAACGGTACGATCCACCGGCCGCGCTTCCGCAGTTGCTCAAGGTGAACGGCCCGGAGTTTTATTGTATTGGTAGCGGAGGAGGGACTCGAACCCCCGACACGCGTATGATGATTCCAGCGGGTTAGCTCATATAGACGCGCTACGGAGCTGCTTTTTGTTCTCCCGCATGAATGCGCGGGCGTCGCTTCGCCAGTGTCAGGTGAGGAGACACACATCCTTCCACGCTGGCGCAGGCGCTCGCCACGCCCAGCGCACGCTCCCGTGGTCGCAAGCGATGCAGATTGACCTCACATGAGGTTGGCGTTCAGCGCAATCGATCCGTAGACGAAATCGCCATTTGCACGCCTCAGCTCGTATACGAGAGCCGCTCCCGCCCCGCCGGTGCCGAGCACATTCTTGTCGTCGCTGACGAACGCGTAGGTCATCGTTCCTGTGAAGCCGGCGCCGGACAGCGCGATCGTGCCCGGCTGATCGAGTCGGATCCGCCCGGTAATCGTGCCGACCGGTTCGACCGCATTCTTCTCGAACTGGCCGAAGGGGTCGCTTCGTGCCATCAACTGGAACGTGAGATCCCCTTCGCGCCTTGCCCAGTTCATGATGAGTTCGGGGACGGTCCCATTCGTCTGCCAATAGAGGAACCGCTTGGGCACTCCGTTGATAATTCCGAACCCATCCACGATACCGAAATACTGGACCGAGCCTGCGGTTGGGAGTGTCTTGGATGGAAGGCCCGCCGCGAAGAAGCACAGTGACGATCCGTTCTCCAGTCCATGCGCTGCGAAACTTATGTTGAACCGCGAGAGCAACAACTCCCCCTGCAGAGGGCTTGAGTATCGCGTGAACCACTCGTTGGGCGCCGGTCGCTTGTCGCTCGGTGACCAGGAGGAACCACCAAAGCCGTTGATGTCGGTGGAATATGTATCGAGAGCGCGATAGGTGACGGCGATCTGGTTGTCGATCTTGATGCGGCTCACCGGACCAATCCCGACAATTCCGCCGTCGGTGGAGCGCGTAACCGCACCGTCGGAGCAGGCCATGGGGCCGGAGACGGTCTCGCCAATGCGCGCGCCAGCGAACCCCAAATCGCCGGTGGGCGGCGGAGTGGGCGTAGGCGTAGGTGTCGGAGTGGGAGTGGGTGTCGGCGTCGCTGTCCCTCCCGTAGGGGGCGCCTGACCGTCCTCGCCGCCGCAGCCCCAGATCGTGAGCAATGCCGTGGCCGAAGCCAGTGCGCCAGCAAGCCTCATTCGCTTCATATCCCCTCCCTCGAAATCAATTCGTGCAAACACGCGCGAGTTTAGACGATTAGCGCGCAATCGCCGTCCGAGGATTTGCCGATGGATTGCCGATGGTCCGCTCGGCGCCGGGCTTCAGGCGAGCCGCAGTGTGCCGCGCACGAAAGAGTCGGGGCCGATCCCCCGCTCGCGCCAGTAGGCGGCAAGTCCCGCGCTCTCGCATATCCCTGTGAAGCGCGAATCTGCCCTGAATGGCGCCATGGCGGGTATGAACATGAACTGCGAGCGCGCCCAAGCCGTGTCCGAATAGGTGTCCTTGATCCCGCGCCCACGAGACTTCTGGACGATCGCGCCAGTGCCTGCAAACAACCCTTCCGCGATACGATAGGCCGCATCGAGCTTGCCTAGCCACGACATCGCCATGATCGCATTCGCCGCGAGGCCCGGTGCGAGGCGCGCTGCTTGGCTGCAAGCACTAACGGCAGCAGCCACGTCAGCCGGTGACCGGGTGCGCACAGCATCAAGGATCGCCCTCCAGGTGACCAGACTGACAGGCTTGAGATCGGCCGGTCGAACCTCGGCATCGGCGAGGAACGCGAGCCCCGCTTCGGCACGATCTGTGAATGCGTAGATCATGAGGCGCGTATTCCACACATAGGGCTGGCGCGGCCACAACTCGACGCAGCGGTCGGCAACCCGGTCGGCCTCGGCGGTGCGGCCGAAGATCCAGTGCTTGATCGCACGGCGATTGAGCGGGACGGGATCGAGCGGCCGGAGCTTGGCAGCGCGCTCGTTCAGATCCCATGAGCTGACGCACCGGCCAACGCCTTGGTGAAAAAGCACCAGGGTATCGAGCGCGAGGTCGTGGTCGGGAAAGTCGGCGAGGACTGCATCGACTTTCGCTTCCCACTGCGCCCAATTGGACAATCCCCAATCCTGCACCAGCAGCGTCATTCGCGCATCGGGGTTGCGGGGATCGATGGCAAGCGACCGCATGGCGGCCTCACGCGCAGCCTCGCTCTTGCCGAGCACACGCGCCAACCAGCCCCACGCGCCCGCGTCCCGGCCATCGATTGCGATGGCTTCCCGGAACGCCTGCTCGGCCTTGCCGAGCGAGACCGTATCCCCGCGCCTCTCGAAGCCCTTGCCGAGGGTCATCAACTGCTCGAATTTAATGCGGTCGCGATAATGCTGGTAACCGCCGATCCCGGCAAGCAGCAGGCCGGCGGTGGCGAAGCCGCCGATCAACAAAGGCCTGCGACCGATACCCTTGGCCTCACGAACAGCCGAACGTGAAGACCTCTTTGTGCCATCGGGCACGGTTAAACGGTAGCCAACCCGTGGTATTGTTTCGATCCCGATGTCAGCTCCTGTTTCGCGGATGGCCCGGCGGATCTCGGCGATCGCTCGATTGAGCGCATCATCGCCGACGAACACTCCACCCCAGCAAGCCGCCAGAAGATCCTGCCGGCTCATGACATCGGGAGCGGCATCGTGGAGCACGAGCAGCACCTGCACCACACGTGGTTCGACAACCACTATTCCCGTCGGCCCGACGATCGTCTTGATAGATGGGCGGATCAGCGCATTGCCGAGCTCGAAATCGCTGCGTCGTGCCAGGTCAGCTGCGGTGATCGACTTCGGCTGGTTCATCTGAGGCTATACTTGACCATCTCCTGACCTCAGAATAGCCACCGCCAAAGTCGACTTGGCAATCCTTTCTTTCGCTATCGGTGCCGAGACGCTGCTTACAAGCATCTAGGTCGCCCAACGGCGGAACACCGCGGCGCTAAGCAGCCATGAGCCCCCGCTCCATCCCGTCCATCAAATCCACGTCCTTGGCGGGGTCATGGAACAGGTGCCCATAATCGTCATTGGTCATCGTGATCGACGAGTGCCCGAACATGGTCTGGATTTTCTTCGGCGGCCAACCCTGTTCGATGAACAGCGAGGCAGCAGCGTGACGCATGGCGTGCAGTGAGAACCGTGGGCCGCCTTCCCCGTTCACGATGCCACACGTCAGCATGAGTGGCTTGAACATGCGATTGTAGATGTTCGAGTGCGTCTCGACGTTGCCTTTGGCCGTTCGGGAACACCAGGTCGAGCTCACCCAAGGGGCATACAACCTTCCACGCCGTGAGCACCGCGGCGAGTTGCGAGTCCATCGGGATCTCGCGCCGGCCAGACTTGCTCTTCGTGTTCCCCATGTCGCAGTAGCGGTCAGCGCGCTTCCTCACGGTGATGATGCTTCGCTGGAAATCGACCGTATCCCCAACTGAGCCCGCGCAGCTCTGACATGCGCATCCCGGTAAACAGCGCCGTCATGATGAGCGGCTCGTGACGCTCCAGTGCATTGGTGACGAGCGCCCTGATCTCCTCCTTGGTGGGGAATACACGGTCGGGATGATGACGCTCAGAACGGCGCAATTTCACATCGCGCGCGACGTTGTGCTTGACGATCCCCCGCTCCTGGGCCGCGCTGATCATCGAGGGAGCGAGGTCAGACACCTCCTCGCCATTGCGTGGGTGCTGTCGAGGAAATCGCGGACATGGACGGCGGCCAGATCGTTGAGCAGCGGATGACCCACCTTCGGCTCAATGTGGTGGTTCACATGGCTGCGATAGGAATGGAGCATGGTCCGTTCGAGCTGTTCGAGCTCGCAACGGTCAAGCAGCTGAAGTTCCTCCAGCACATCATGACGATCATGGAAGCGAACGGCCGCGCTGGCGTCTTTCCGCCGGACAACGTGCTGTTCTTCGACAAGCGCCCAGCTTCGCGGGAAGCCCAGACCAGTAGCGGAGCAGCCAAGCTCACGTCACTGCTGATGCGCTTCCTGATAGTGCTGCTCCAGCCACCGCGCACCGTAATCGTTCGACGGATCACGGGCGATCGAATGGACATGGTTGAAGCCCCCGTCCGGCGAGGCTTCACGGACATAATCAATGATGATCGAGGGACCTTGTACCCTGAACATGTAGCGCGCCTTGGGATCGTCGGTTGGTCCCCACCACGAGAAATAGAGCTTGTCCGGCCCGTCTGCTGCAATCGCGGCACGCTGGCGCGCCGCGGCCTCGTCCGAGGCATCGCCAAGATACTCGTCGATCAGCGCGGTCAGCAACTGGCGCTGTACGGTATCGAGCGCGGACGCCGGAATGCCTTGTGGAACGCGCGCCAGATCCTGCCTCCCCTTCCCGGCAAACACAGAGCCGTCGACCGCATCGGCGACAACCACCTGTCGCCTCTGGGCCGGAGTCAATGCGCCGACGAGGGCAAAGGCACGATCGGCCTCGTGCTGGAGGAGACGCCAGCCGGCGAAACGCCCGTCCGGCACGGTCTGCGGATTGGCGCCGAGAAACAGCGGAGTGAAGGCGATCTTCCCGTCTGCGACCGTGAAATTGGCGGCATAGTGGTGGCCGGTCATCATCCAGCCCCAGTCCTTGCCCGCCGGATCGCCGAACACCGTCACGAAGAATTTCTCGCTGTCGAAATTGAGGGCAAGGGCAAGCCCCTGCGCCTTGCGGGGATCGCCATCCGGCAGCCTCGCCGCCGCTGCCAAGGTCATCTCGTGCAGCACATCCTCGTGCCACATGGATGTGATCGTCTTGAGGTAACCCTGGCTGGAAAAGGCGGCCGCCAGCATCGCGTGGAGCGCCTGGCGCTGCGCGGCGTTCATCTGCGCGACCGACACCCCCGAACGCGGTACGAAGCTGGCCGGGAGGTTCGACCAGGCGGTGCGCCGGGCGTTGTCGGCGAGGCTCGCCTGCACCGCGATGCGCGCGTCATCGTCGAGACTGGCAAGAAAGGCCACGGTCGCCGCACGCATGGCCTCGATGCGCGCCGCCTCCAGCGCATGCTCCGGCGATTCATGGGCTGCAACAGTGCTGGCCGGCACAACCGCAGCCAGAACAGCTGCGGAAACCGCGATCGTCATCAATCTCATGAAATGTTCCCCCGTCACCCCGGAACGAAGCCTACAGACGGACCGCAGGTCTGACAACGGGGGGTGACAGCGAGGGGATATGGTAGCGGAGGAGGGACTCGAACCCCCGACACGCGGATTATGATTCCGCTGCTCTAACCGGCTGAGCTACTCCGCCCCAAGGGGATCCGGCACACCTTGCCATGCCGGATTCGCGTCCGGGTGTCGGCCCGGGCGAGGCGCGCACTTAGGGCGCGCGGCTTGCAGGGTCAAGCCCTGTTGCGCGCGCGGGTTACAGCCGCTCGCGGCCCCGGAAGGCGCAGGTCTTGACCCGTTCCCACGGGCCGCCGCGATAGCGCCAGAGCGCCAGCGCGGGAAAGGTGAAGCGGCCCCTGGCGATCCACGGCGCGAGCACCGGCGCGAGGCTTGCCTGGAGCGCCCGCGCCTCTTCCTTCGTCACCTTGTTCTGGATGGTGATGTGCGGGCGCGGTTCGTGGAGGTCCTGCGCGGTGAGGCTGCCGCGGAAATGCTCCGCGATGAGAGCGCGCAAAGACAGCAGCTGCGGCGCCTCGAGCGCGATGGCGGTGCCCTTGCCCAGATCCATCACCCCCTTCACCGCCCCCTCGGGCGGAGCGAATTCGGCCGCGACCTGCGGCAGATAGTCGCGCAGCTCCTCCAGCAGCGCCGGAGCGAAGGCGTGGAACAGGGTGACATGGGCGTGGAGGTGATTGCGCTCCGGCGGGAAATGCGCACGGCGCAGACCTTCCGCGAAGCCTTGCAAATCGGGCGGCAGGACAGCGGTGAGGATGAAAGGATCGGCGATGGGACCCGGCTCGCCTACATCTCGCCCCGCTCGCGGCGGATCGCGTACCACTTGGCGACATTGGCATTGTGTTCGGCAAGGGTGTCGGCAAACCAGTGCCCGCCCGTCCCGTCCGCGACCATGAACAACGCGCCCGTGTTCTCCGGGTTCATTACCGCGGCGATGCTGGCCCGGCCCGGATTGGTGATCGGCCCCTCTGGCAGGCCCACCTTGGTATAGGTGTTGTAGCCGTTGACCGCGGCAATCTCCGACTGGCGGATTCGGCGGCCCAGCGGCTTGCCCTTGGTGATCGGGTAGATGATCGTCGGATCGGCCTGCAGCATCATGCCCGTGCGCACGCGGTTGGAATAGAGCCCCGCCACCATGCGGCGTTCCTCGGGCTTGCCCGTTTCCTTCTCGACGATCGAGGCAAGGATCAGCGCCTCGCGCATTGTGTCGACCGGGATACCGGGGCGGCGCTTGGCCCATTCCTCGGCCAGCGCCTTGTCCATCGCCGCCTGCATCTGCTCGACGAGGCTCTTGCGCGACTGCCCGCGTTCGAAGGCATAGGTGTCGGGCAGGATCGAACCTTCGGGGGGGACGTCGATATCGCCGGTCAGCAGCTCCTCGGCCATCAGGCGTTCCCACACGAGGATCGAGGGCATGCCTTCGGGAATGGTGACGAAGCGGCGGATCACGTCGCCCGACTGGAAGGCTTCAAGGATGTCACCCTGGCTCATGCCGGGGGTCAGCAGGAATTCGCCCGCCTGGATCGGCGCGTCGGAGCCGAAGATGCGCGCCTGCAAGGTGAAGCCGGAGGCCGAGGTAATCAGCCCCTCGGCCTCGAGCTTGTTGGCGACAGAGGACACCGAGGCGCCCGCGGGGATGGTGAAGCTCGTGTCCTTGGCGATCGTCGCCGAACCGAGCAGGCTCCATGCGAAGAGCAGCCCGGCGAGCGCCAGAGCGACCAGACCGCCGAGGACGAGCCGCCCGCGGGTCACGCCGTCAGTCCAGCTTCTGCATGATCAGCGAGGCATTGGTGCCGCCGAAGCCGAAGGAGTTGTTCAGCACCGCGCGCACCTGCCGCTTCTTCGCGACCAGCGGCACGAGGTCGATGCCTTCCGTTCCTTCGTCGGGATCGTGGAGGTTGAGGGTCGGCGGCACGATCTGGTCGCGCATCGCGAGGATGCAGAAGATCGCCTCGACCGCGCCCGCGCCGCCGAGGAGGTGGCCGATGGCAGACTTCGTCGAGGACATCGACGCTCCGCCGAGATCATCGCCCAGCACCCGCTTGATCGCGGCAAGCTCGATGGTGTCCGCCATGGTCGAGGTGCCGTGGGCGTTGATGTAGTCGATGTCGCCCGGACCGAGGCCGGCCTTCCTCAGCGCCATGCGCATAGCCAGTTCCGCGCCGCGCCCTTCCGGGTGCGGGGCGGTGACGTGGTAGGCATCGCCCGACAGGCCATAGCCGGTGACTTCGGCGTAGATTTTCGCGCCGCGCGCCTTGGCACGCTCGTATTCCTCGAGCACCACCACGCCCGCGCCTTCGCCCATGACGAAACCGTCACGGTTGCGGTCGTAGGGCCGGCTCGCCTCGGTCGGGCGGTCGTTCATGCTCATGTTGAGCGCGCGCGCCTGGGCGAAGCCGGCGATGCCGAGCGGGTTGACGGTCGATTCCGCACCGCCTGCCAGCATGACGTCGGCATCGTCCATCGCGATCATCCGCGCGGCATCGCCGATCGAGTGCGCGCCGGTGGAGCAGGCGGTGACGACGGCATGGTTCGGGCCCATGAAGCCGTATTTGATCTGCACCTGCCCGGTGATGAGGTTGATGAGGCGCCCGTGGACGAAGTGCGGACTCACCCGGCCGGGGCCGCGTTCATGAAGATTGACGCTTTCCAGCTCGATCCCCGGAAGGCCTCCGATCCCCGAGCCGATCGAGCAGCCGGTGCGCTCCTTCTCGGCCTCGGTCATGTCGGTCAGGCCGGCGTCCTCGAGCGCCTGCCCTGCGGCATCGATCCCGTAGACGATGAAGGGATCGACCTGGCGCTGGACCTTGTGGTCGACGCGCTTGTCGGGGTCGAAGCCCCAAGGGTGATCCTTGGGCTTCACCTCGCAGGCGATGGTGCACTTCTGGTCCGAAGTGTCGAAGCGGGTGATCTGTCCCGCCCCGCTTTCACCGGCAATGAGGTTCGCCCACGATGTCTCGACGTCGCCGCCCAGCGGGGTGACAAGACCGAGGCCGGTAACAACCACACGGCGCATATCATTCTCCAAAACGCACAACAGGCTCAACCCGTCCGGGCTGAGCCTGTCGAAGCCCCGTATTGTCCTGCCGGCCAACGGGCCGGCAAGCACCCTTCGACACGCTCAGGGCGAAACGGGAATGGTCGGGCGATCAGCCCTTGTGTTCTTCGATGTACTTGGTGGCGTCACCGACCGTGGTGATCTTCTCGGCCGCATCGTCGGGGATTTCGACGCCGAATTCCTCTTCGAAGGCCATCACCAGCTCGACGATGTCGAGGCTGTCGGCGCCCAGATCGTCGATGAAGCTCGCATCCTGAGTGACCTTGTCGGCCTCGACGCCGAGATGCTCGACGACAATCTTTGCCACCCGATCGGCAGTATCGCTCATGGTAATCCCTCTTGAAACTGGGGTTGGGTAAACTCGTCCCTCGCCCTAATGAAGGGCGCGGGGATGTGCAAGTGGGCTTGAGGCTCAGTTTGCCGCTGCGGCTTCGCGCAGGGAAAACTGGCGTTCGGCCCTGAGGCGCGAGGCGATGCGATCAAGGCCCTGCTGCGGCTCGGGTTTGCGCGGAATCAGCGCAAGCGCCTCCTCGTAGAGCCGCGCCGCCGTATCGAGCTCGCCGAGGCGTTCCATGCACAGGCCGGTATTGAACAGGAGGGTAACGCTCTGCGGATTGGCTTGCCTGAGCTCCTCGAACAGCGCGCAGGCTTCGGACACATCGGTCTTGGTAAACCGGAGTGCTGTACGGAAGGTGGCCTGATCGGACTTGCTCATCCCGTCGCGGCTTTCGAGCACACGGATTTCCTCGTCGCGGAAGATCGGGGCGAGATCGCCGCGCACCACGGCGGCAAAGCCGCCCACCAGTTCCTCGACGATCGAATCGACGGACGGCGTACCCTGTTCATCCTTGCAGAAACGACGGCTCGCGGTCCGCGTGTCACCCTTGGCGTAAAGCAGCTCGCCCCCGCGCGAGACCATCCGCACTTCCGGGCGCAAGGTGACGTTGCGGGCGCGGCAGGTATAGCTGACCTTCTTCTTCTCGGTGCAGGTGCCCACGCTGTTGCGCGTGACGCATTCCTCGACCTCCTTGGTGCCGGAATCGACATCGCGCCACTCGACCTCGGCGATGCCGCGCATCACCGCATCTGCCCCGCCCCGCTGCACGCCGCGCGGATCGGCTCCGGCGTCATAGGTGTAGCTGTCGCCGAACGCCGGAGCGGTGAAGGTGAGGTCGAACCACGGACGCCCGTCGATCACCGCGCCGCGCAGGGCGGAATCGATCGCGAAGGCAAGCCGCTCGCCGCCGCGCCCGGAAAAATCGGCAATCGCGATCGAACGCGCGCGCGACGGGGCATCCGTCCCGGCAGCATAGACTCCGGCGACCGGCAGCGTCTCGCCCTGTGCCCCAGTTGGCACCAGCGCCGCCGCACCGGCTGCAAACCAAAGCGGATATCTCATCACACACCCCCCTGCCGCGTGCCGCCCCGTGCGGCGCTCAGGCAGGATTTATGCCGCGTCTGCCTGTCATCACAACAGGCAAAAGCGCATCAGGCGGCGGGCTTGGCCTGCGGCTCGACGACGCGCAGGTGGAGTTCGCGCAAGGCGCGCGGCTCCGCCGGGCTCGGCGCGCCCATCAGGAGGTCCTCGGCGCGCTGGTTCATCGGGAAGAGCGAGATCTCGCGCAGGTTCTTCGCGCCGCAGAGCAGCATGATGATCCGGTCGACACCCGCAGCCATCCCCCCGTGCGGCGGCGCGCCGTACTGGAAGGCACGGTACATCCCGCCGAAGCGCTCCTCGACGTCCGCCTTCGAGAGGCCGACGATCTCGAAGGCCTTGACCATCGTTTCCGGCTTGTGGTTGCGGATCGACCCGCTGGCAATTTCGTAGCCGTTGCAGACGAGGTCGTACTGGAAGGCCTTGATGGTGAGCGGGTCCTGCCCCTCCAGCGCCTCGATCCCACCCTGCGGCATCGAGAAGGGGTTGTGGCTGAAATCGACCTTCTTCTCGTCCTCGTTCCATTCGTAGAAGGGGAAATCGACGATCCAGCACAGTTCGAAGCGGCTCTCGTCGATCAGGCCGAGTTCCTCGCCTACCCGGATGCGCGCGGCGCCCGCGAGCTTGGCGGCGTCTGCTTCCTTGCCGGCAGCGAAGAACAGCCCGTCGTTCTCGCCGAGGCCAAGCTCGGCGTAGAGTTCGGCCATGCGCTCGGGCCCGTGGTTCTTGGCAATCGGCCCGCCGAACTCGCCGCCCTTGCGGGTGACGTAGCCGAGGCCCGCATAGCCTTCCTTGCGCGCCCAGTCGTTCATGTCGTCGAAGAACTTGCGGCTCTTTTCGTGGGTGCCGGGCGCGGGGATGGCGCGGACGACACCGCCGCCGCCGACGATCTTCTCGAACAGGCCGAAGCCCGATTGCGTGAAGTGCGAGGACACGTCGCTGATGATCAGCGGGTTGCGCAGATCGGGCTTGTCCGAGCCGTACTTCAGCATCGCCTCATCGTAAGGGATGCGCGGGAACTGGCCCGCGGGGGTGACCTGCTTGTCGCCCGCAAAGGCCGCGAAGGTGCCCTGGATGACGGGCTCCATCGTCTCCCAAACCTCTTCCTGGGTGACGAAGCTCATTTCGAGGTCGAGCTGGTAGAACTCGCCCGGCAGGCGGTCGGCGCGCGGGTCCTCGTCGCGGAAGCAGGGGGCGATCTGGAAGTAGCGGTCGAAGCCGGCGACCATCAGCAGCTGCTTGTACTGCTGCGGCGCCTGCGGGAGCGCGTAGAACTTGCCAGCATGGATGCGGCTCGGCACGAGGAAGTCGCGCGCGCCCTCGGGCGAAGAAGCCGTGAGGATCGGCGTCGAGAACTCGTTGAAACCGGCCGCATTCATCCGCGCGCGCATGTCGGCGATCACCGCCACGCGGGTCATGATGTTCTTGTGCAGCGTCTCGCGGCGCAGGTCGAGGAAGCGGTACTTGAGGCGGATGTCCTCGGGGTAGGGCTGCTCGTCCGCCACCGGCATCGGCAGCTCCTCGGCCGCGCTCTGCACCGTCACGCCGCGCGCGAAGACCTCGATCGCGCCGGTCGCGAGGTTGGCGTTGACCGTCTCGGCCACCCGCGCCTTGACCTCGCCCTCGATGGTGACGACGCTCTCGACCCTCAAGCCCTCAAGCACCGGCAGCGCCGGGCTGTCGCTGTCGGCGACGATCTGCGTGATCCCGTAATGGTCGCGCAGGTCGACGAACAACACGCCCCCGTGATCGCGCTTGCGATGGATCCAGCCCGAAAGTCGCACGGTCTGGCCGACGTGATCGGAAGAAAGCTGTGCGCAAGTATGCGTGCGATAGGGGTGCATCTAAACTCTTGTCCTGTTGGCGGCTATGACGCTAGGGCGCGCTCGCGCGGCGCCGTGAGGCCCTCGGCTCCGTCGTCGGCGCGCTAACAGGGCAAGCCTTGCACTTTGTCAAGCCACGCTTGGTGGGGTTGCGGGCGCAAACTGGGTTCGACCCGAGGGCGGCACTCCGCCCCCATTGAAGCAAGAGAACATGAAAATCCACCCGCTGATCACCACCACCGAGGCCCTCTCCGACCTCTGCACCCGCCTGGCGAAGTCCGATTTCGTCGCGGTGGACACCGAATTCATGCGCGAGAACACCTATTGGCCGGAACTCTGCCTGGTGCAGATCGCCAATACAGAAGAGGCCGCCGCGATCGACCCGATGGCGGACGGCATCGACCTGACGCCGCTGCTCGACCTGCTCACCGACAACGAGGACGTGCTCAAGGTCTTCCACGCCGGCGGGCAGGACGTCGAGATCATCGTCAACATGACGGGGCGCACCCCCCATCCCATCTTCGACACCCAGATCGCGATGATGGCCATCAGCCAGTCCGAACAGATCGGCTATGCCAATCTGGTCGAGACCTGGGTTGGCCTCACCATCGACAAAGGCGCGCGCTTTACCGACTGGAGCCGCCGCCCGCTCACCGACCGGCAGATCGAATATGCCATCGGCGACGTGACGCACCTTGCCGCGATCTTCCCCAAGATCCTCAAGAAGCTGATCAAGACCGGGCGCGGCGTGTGGCTCGATGCGGAGATGGAGAAGCTCGCAGATCCGGCGAACTACCTCACCGACCCGGGCCTCGCCTGGAAGCGCATCCGCCAGCCGGGGCGCAATCCGCAGGTGCTCGGCCGGATGAAGGCGCTCGCTGCCTGGCGCGAGAGCGAGGCGCAGCACAAGAACATCCCGCGCGGCCGGATCATGCGCGACGAGACGCTCGCCGACATCGCCAGCCACCCGCCCAAGGTACAGGCCGATCTCGCCAAGGTGCGCGGCCTCAGCCCCGCATGGAAGGACAACGACATCGGCAAGCGGCTGATGAAGGTGCTGGCCGAGGCCGAACCCCTGCCCAAGAGCGAGATGCCCGAGAAGATCAAGCAGGGCGCGCCGCTGGGCAAGGAGGGCGCCCTGGTGGCGGACCTCCTGAAACTGCTGCTGAAAATCCGCGCCCGCGAGATCGACGTCGCGCCCCGCCTTCTAACCCGCGCCGACGAAATGGAGGCGCTGGCAGCCGGCGTACGCAAGCTGCCGGTGCTCGAAGGCTGGCGCTACGAGGTGTTCGGCAAGGACGCGCTCGATCTCGTCGAGGGCAAGCTCGCCTTCGCCGTCGAGAAGGGCAAGCTCAAGATGACCCATATCGACGATGTGCCCGCACCCGGTGCGCTGGCGGCGGAATAGGAACCAGAACCGTTCGGGCTTAGCCTGTCGAAGCCCTGCACTTTCTTGTGTCCCCATGCGCTTCGAGGAAGGACAGCCCTTCGACAAGCTCAGGGCGAACGGATTAAGGAGGGAAGGCCGTGTCCACGTACCTGCCGACCATCAAGCAGCTGCAATACCTCGTCGCGCTTCACGAGCACGGGCATTTCGGCAAGGCGGCTGATGCGAGCTTCGTGTCGCAGTCGACGCTCTCGGCCGGAATCCGCGAGCTCGAATCGCTGCTCGGCGTGACGCTGGTGGAACGCTCGCGGCGGGTGGTGCGCTTCACGGCGCTGGGCGAACAGGTGGTGGCCAAGGCCGGCCGCCTGCTGCGCGAGGCGGAAGAGCTGGCCGATCTGGTGCAGGCCGCGGGCAAGCCGCTGGTGGGCGAACTGCGGATGAGCGTCATCCCCACCATCGCCCCTTTCTTGCTGCCGCGCATCCTGCCTCGGCTGAAGCGCGAGCGCCCCGACCTCAAGCTGATGCTGCGCGAGGAGACGAGCCACGATGCGCTTGAATCCCTCAATCACGGACGGGTCGATTGCGTGCTGCTCGCCCTGCCCTTCGACACCGGCGATGCCGCAATCGCGCATATTGCCGACGACCGCCTGTTCATCGCCTTCCCCAAGGACGATCCCCGCGATCCGCCGGCGACCATCAAGCCCGAGATGATCGATCAGGGCCGGCTGCTGCTGCTCGAGGACGGCCACTGCCTGCGCGATCATGCGCTGGCGGCGTGTTCGCGCTCCGAACTGCGCGCGAGCGCGGCGATGATCGGCACCTCGCTGCACACGCTGGTGCAGCTGGTCGACAACGACCTCGGCCTGACCATGCTGCCCGAAATGGCGCTCGAAGCGGGCATCCTCGCCGGCACCGAGGTGGTCGCGCGGCCGGTCGACAGCCCGACAGCCAAGCGCGAGATCGTGCTCGCCTGGCGCAAGAACTCCCCGCGAGAGGCGGATTTCATGCTGCTGGCGGAGGAACTGCGGGCCGGCTAGCGCCCGGCGAGGGACCCGCGCCGGCCGTCAATTTCCAGCACCCGAACTCCCGCTTGCCGAAAGCAGGCGTGCGTGAGAGACTTCCCGCGGGGAAATCGGGGGGACATAGGCCCATGCCGGACATGGCACGCGCGCGCGCGCATGCTTTCGTGCTGACCGACAGCAGGCCGCTGCGGTTCACGACGCTGCTGCTTTTCTACCTCACGCAGGGCTTTCCGATTGGCTTGTTCTTCTTCGCCCTGCCGGCGTGGATGGCAGCAAACGGGGTCGGCACCGGAGCGATCGCCTCGGTCGTGGGGGCCGCGGCGCTGCCGTGGACGCTCAAGATCGCGAACGGCTTCCTCATCGACCGCTACACCTTCCTGCCGATGGGGCGCCGCCGTGTCTGGATCATAGGCGCGCAAGGGACGCTCGTCATGACGCTGATCGCAGGCGCGGCTCTGTCCCCCGCGGCCCATAACGTCGTGCAGATCGCCGCGCTCGGGTTCCTCGCCAATCTCGCGGTGACCTTCCAGGATGTGGGGATCGACAGTCTCGCCATCGACATCATGCCCGAGGAGGAGCGCGCCCGGGCGGGCGGGATCATGGCCGGGGCGCAGTTTGTCGGCGCTTCGCTCACCACCGCGACCGGCGGCTGGCTGCTGGCGCGCTTCGGCATTGCCACCTGCCTGCTGGTGCTGGCCGTCATCCCTGCCCTCGTGATGCTGTTCGCGACGGTGATCCGCGAGCGGGAGGGCGAGAAGCGCCTGCCATGGAGCCCGGGCCGCAGCCACCCGCACAATGACACGCTGGTGGTCGAGGCATGGTGGCCGTTGCTGCGCAGTGCCACGCGCGCGGTGCTGGCGCCAGTCAGCCTGCTGCTGCTGCCGATCCTGCTCATCCGGGTGATCCCCGAAGGCGGCTTCGAGGCGTTCCACCCCGTACTCTACCAGCAGTACGCGGGCTGGACGCCGACGCAATACACCGGTTTCATCTCCGCCCTGACGCTCGCGAGCGGGCTGTGCGGCATTCTCGCGGGCGGCTGGCTGGTCGGGCGGATCGGCCCCCAGCGCGCGGTCGCACTGGCGCTGGCGATCGGCATGCTGTCGACTGCGGCGATGGGCGCGAACTCGTCGGCCTGGAGCGACGAGCGCGTGCTCATGGCCTTCCAGATCGCGATGGAAACGACGCGACTGATCTACTTCATCGCCGTGCTGACGCTGGCGATGCGGGTGTGCAATCCGGCGGTCGCGGCGACCCAGTTCACGATCTACATGGGCATCAGCAATTTCGGCCGACCGATCGGCGCCGCACTCGCGGCGAACACGTCCGGCGCGGGGAATGCGCCGCTGTTATACTTCAGCATCGCCGCGATCTGGGGAATGGGGCTGCTGCTGGTGCTTCTGGTGCGCTACCCCGGCGAGGAACGGCATGAACAGTATGGCGCAGAGCGGCTCCCCCATGGTGAGGGGCCGGCGCCCGAATACGATTAGCGCCAGCTCAGCACTCCGTCAGCGCGAGGCTCATGGCGAGGCTCGCGCCGATCGCGAGGCGCAGGCGGCGGCGGGGGAGCGGGACAGCCGCAGGCCGGGTGCGGGCCTCGGTCTCGGCGGCGGCGTGGCCCATCAGGCGGTCGGTCTCGCGATGCTCGATATCGTCGACAAGGCCGTGGACATCCTCGGCGAGCATCTCCGCATCGCCGATCAGCGCCGAGGCGCGGGCGTAATCGCCCTGCGCGATGGCTCTTCTTGCCTCGCGCTGAAGCTTGCGTGCCTGATCCGCCAGCCGGCCGACAAACGCGCCCGGCTCGCCCGATGCATCCGATCCCATGCGAGATGGTGTAACCCGAACCGGCCACGCGGTTCCAGTGACAATCCTGCAACTCAATCCATGTGCTTGAGGCCGACGCGCAGATAGTCCCAGCCGGTGATGCAGGTCAGCACCGCCGCGGTCCACAGCGAGACGAGGCCCACCAGATGCACCCAGCTGTCCGCGAGCGTGCCACAGCCTTCGAAAACCGACTGGCACGGCTTTCCATGCACCGCCCCGCCGAGGATCAGCGCGCCCAGCGCGACCAGCTGGAAGGTCGTCTTCCACTTGGCGAGCTTGGAGACCGGCACCGAGACCTGGATGCCGCCGAGGAATTCGCGCAGGCCCGAGACGGCGATCTCGCGCACGAGGATCACGAGGCCCGCGATGACGTGGATGTCCCCGGCATAGGGCCCGCGCAGGTATCCCTGCGCCGTCAGCACGAGGATCACGGCGGCGACCATGATCTTGTCGGCGATGGGATCCAGGAAGATGCCGAGCTTCGAGACCGTCCCCTGCGCGCGCGCCAGATAGCCGTCGAAGAAGTCGGTGATGGCAATGATGCAATAGAGCACGAAGCCCACCAGATAGCCCAGCCGCCAGTCCGGCCACCACAGGAAGAAGGCCAGGAGCGGCACCGCGAAGATGCGCGAGAGCGTGAGGATATTGGGCAGGCTCGACATGGGCTTCCGCACCCCTCTAGCGCCGGACGAAGCCGCGCAAAACCCTTGATGATACGTCGGCGCGCGGCCTATGCACTTGCCCTTGCGGCCCTTCGCGCTATGTGCCGGTAACACACAGGGAAGCGACAGCGTAACAACCGCATGACCACATCGACCGACCTGATGCGCAAGCGGCGCTTCCTGCCGCTGTTCCTGACCCAGCTCCTGAACGCGCTCAACGACAATCTCTACAAGAACGCGATGGTGCTGTTCGTGGTCTATTCGGTCTACGATTCGCCCGAGATGGAGACGCTGATCAGCGGCATCGCCACCGCGCTGTTCGTGCTGCCCTTCGTGCTGTTCTCGGCCACCGCCGGCCAGCTTGCCGACATGCGCGACAAGACCACCATCATCCGCTGGATCAAGTTCGCCGAGATCATCATCATGTCGGTCGGCGCGACCGGCCTCCTGCTCGCCTCGCGCGGGGTCCAGATCGAGGGTCTTGCCCTCCCCCTGATGTTCGCCGCGCTGTTCGCGATGGGGGTCCATTCGACCTTCTTCGGCCCGATCAAATACGCGATCCTGCCGCAGCACCTCCACAAGGACGAGGTGCTGGCCGGCACCGGCCTTGTCGAGGCGGGCACCTACGTGGCGATCCTCGTCGGCATGATGCTGGGCGGGGCGATGCACATCAACGATTCCATCATCGCGGTGATCGCCATCGCGCTGGTCGGCTATGCGACCTGCCGCTGGGTGCCGCCCGCGCCGCCCCAGACCGAGGAAACGAAGGTCGACTGGAACCCGGTCCGCGCCTCGAAATCGCTGATCGCCTTCGCAATGGGCAATCCTGAGCTGCGCTATTCGGTGCTGGCGATCAGCTATTTCTGGGCGATCGCGGCGATCCTCTCGGTGCAGTTCATCCCGCTCGCCAAGAACGTGCTGCTCGCCGACAAGCAGGTCGCCGCGGTCCTGCTGGTCGCCTTCTCGGCCGGCATCGCGATCGGATCGGTCTCGATCAACGCCCTGCTCAAGGGCGACATCTCGGCGCGCTATTCGGCCCGCTCGGTGCTGGTGCTCGGCGTGCTGCTGATCGCCTTCTACGGCATCACCCGCATCTGGAACCTCGCGCCCGCGAGCGGCGAGCTGTTCACCGTGAGCGAGTTCCTCGCCCAGCCGCTGGCGCTGGTGCTGCTCGTCAACCTGCTGCTTATCGCGGTCGCGGGGGGTATGTTCGTGGTGCCGCTCTATGCCTTCCTCACTACCCGCGTCGACAAGTCTGAAGCCTCGCGCTCGGTCGCGGCCAACAACTTCATCTCCTCGGTGTTCATGGTGATCGGCGCAGGTATCGCGGGCGCGCTCGGTCCGCTTGGTATTCCGCTGCAGGAGCAGCTGCTGCTGAGCCTCGTGCTCTGCGTGCTCTCCGCGCACCTCGCGCGCAAGCTCCACGCGACCGAGGCGCTTCGGGTGCCCGAGCCGGCCTAAGGGTTAGGCGATGAAGGCGAAGATCGCCAGCGTCATCGCCACATAGGTGTTGGCGACGCCGCGCACATCCTCGAGCGTCAGCCGCCACAGCGCCTCGGCCGGGATCGGGATGAGATCACGCTTCACATGCGGCGGCAGACTGGCGCGGAACCAGTGACGGGCGGTCTCGTCGGTGAGGACCAGGCTGCGGCGCATCTTGCGATTCTCCCGTGGCAGGAGCGTCAGTTTTAGGACTTTCTTAACCATTGGAAACGCTTTGCGGCGAAGCTGTCGCAAGCTGGGACAGGGCGTGACGGGCCTCCCCCGGGGTCGGCGGATTTGCGCCACATGGCGCGCGCGGGTAGAGGCGCAGTCCGACGGATCACGGGAGAGACATGCGATGACCGATTCCACCCGCAGCGCGGCGGCCCTGCTGGTCGACTGCCTCGCCGCCGAGGGCGCGAGCCGGATCTTCACCGTGCCGGGCGAGAGCTTTCTCGCGGTGCTCGACGCCCTGCCCGACCGGCCCGAAATCGAGGTCGTCACCTGCCGGCAGGAAGGCGGCGCCGCCTTCATGGCCTGCGCCGACGGCGCGATGAACGCGGCAAGTTCCGGCAGGCCCGGGATCGCCTTCGTGACCCGCGGCCCGGGTGCGACCAATGCCAGCATCGGCGTCCACGTGGCGCATCAGGATTCGCAGCCGATGATCCTGTTCGTGGGCGATGTCGCGCGCGGGGCGCAGGGGCGCGAAGGCTTCCAGGAGGTCGATTTCCCCGCCTTCTTCGGACCCATCTGCAAGTGGGCGGCGCGGATCGACGACCCGCATCGCATCCCCGAATACATCGCCCGCGCCCATCAGGTTGCCATCAGCGGGCGGCCCGGTCCGGTGGTGCTGGCCCTGCCCGAGGACATGCTTGTCGAGCAGGTGCCCGCCAGCCTCGCCCCGCGCCCGCCCGCGCTGCGCCCCGCGCAGGCAGTCTGCCCCGATGCGATGGGCGCCCTGTTCGACATGATCGCCGACGCCGCGAGCCCCATCGCGATCATCGGCGGCGCGGGCTGGAATGCCAAGGCGCGCGAATATTTCCAGCAGTTCGCGGAACGCATCGGCCTTCCCGTGGCAACCGCTTTTCGCCGCCAGGACGCGATTGCGCCAGATAGCCCGGTCTATGCCGGGAACCTCGGCTATGGACCGAACCCCAAGCTGGTCGAGCGGGTGAAGCAGGCGGACCTCGTCATCGCCGTGGGCGCGCGGCTGGGCGAGGCGACGACCGACGGCTACACCGTGCCTACGCTCGAACATCCCGGGCAGCTGCTCGTCCACATCCACCCCGACCCCGAGGAGCTTGGCCGCGTCTACCGCACCGACCTTGCGTTGTGCTGCGCCGTGGACGAATTCGCCGAGTGCGCGGCGCTGTGGGACAGCGAAGACATCATCCCCTTCGATGCCGGGGCCGAGGCCCATGCCGAATGGCTCGCATGGGCCACCCCCCAGCCCTCCGAAGCGGCGATCGACCTCGGCGCCTGTGTCGCGGCGATGCGCGAGGCGCTCCCCGCCGACACGATCATCTGCAACGGCGCGGGCAATTTTGCCGGCTGGTGGCACCGCTACTGGCGCTACGAGGCCTATCCCGGACAGCTGGCACCCACCTGCGGGGCGATGGGCTACGGCGTTCCGGCGGCGGTCGCGGCGGCGCTAAGCTTCCCCGAGCGCACGGTTGTGGCAGTGGCGGGCGACGGGGACTTCCTGATGAACGGACAGGAGCTGGCGACGGCGGCGCAGTATGGCGCGAACCTGATCGTGATAGTGGTCGACAACGGCGCCTATGGCACGATCCGGATGCACCAGGAACGCGAATATCCCGGCCGCGTCTCGGCCACCGCGCTCGCCAACCCCGATTTCGCGATGCTGGGCGCTGCCTTCGGGGCGTGGAGCGCGCGGGCGGAGACGACCGACGAGTTCGTCGCTGCGCTGGAGGAAGCGAAGGGCCGCTCCGGCATACGCCTGATCCATACCGTGACCGACCTCGAACGCATCGCGGCAAGCGGGGCGACGATCACGGGCCTGCGCGCGCGGGCGAAGGGCTGAACGCGACACATAAAAAGGCCGCCTACCCCATCGGGGAGGCGGCCTCGTTTGCTTGCGCGGCGATCAGATCTTGTCGCCGGTCGCGCCCTTCACGGCACCCTTCATCTTGTCGGTCTTGCCGTCGATCTTGTCAGCCGTGCCTTCGGCGCGGGTTTCGGGATCGCGCGAATGCTGCTTGGCCTCGCCGATCGCTTCCTTGGCGCTGCCCTTCATCTTGTCGGTGAATTCACCCATGTTGGCCTCCTATATCAAGCCAATGAAGTTATTGGCTTTTCAAGAGATCAATGGGTAGCGGGGCCCATCGTTCCGACCCACAAGGCAAGCGGTGGCCGAGGCGGGGCAAACCGCGGGTGACGGGCCCAGCGACAGATCGCTCAGCCTTTGGCCATCTCGCAGATCACCGCCCATTCCCCGGGCGTGACGCCGCAGACCGACAAGCGGGAGAGCCGGACGAGCTGCATCTCCGCCAGCCGCGGCTCGGCCTTGATCGCGGCAAGGCTGACAGGCCTTGCGAACTTCTCCTTCGCCTTCAGCTTCACCGCCGCCCACTTGCCGGTCTCGTCTGTAGGATCGCCGATCCCGGTCACCGTGATCTCGGCAATGCCGACGATCTCCAGCCCCTCGCGGCTGTGGTAGAAGAACGCCTCGTCGCCGACCTGCATCGCCATCAGGTTGTTGCGCGCCAGATAGTTGCGCACCCCGTCCCACGTCCCCTCGCCCTCGGCCACAAGGTCGTCCCAGCTGTATTTGAAGGGTTCGGATTTCATCAGCCAGTAGGCCATGCGCTGTGTCTGCTCCCCGTGTTGCGTCGCGTCCCGATAGCCCGCCCCCGCGCGCTTCGCCAAGCCCTGTCGCACACGGCCCCGGATTAACCCGATCTTTAGCGCGCTCTGCCATGAATCGCGAAACGAGGCGTGCCCTGTCCACAAGGACCGGCGCGATCGGGACGCAGGGACTCACAAGGCAACCGACTTGACGGAGCATAATCCAGACGATCCTCTGAAGGCGGCCGAGCGCGACATCATCGCGCTGGGCATCGCCGTGGCCGCGATCATCCTCCTGATCGGGACCGCCGGCCCGGTGCTGCCGCAGACGATGGCCGCGCTGCTCGGCGAAGGGCGCCAGCCCGATGTCGTGCTGGTCAACGCCCTGCTGCTCAACATCGCGCTGATCATCTTCGGCTGGCGGCGCTACCGCGAGCTGACCCGCGAGATTGCCGAGCGCCGCCGCGCCGAGGCGCGCGCGCAACTGCTCGCCGCCACCGATCCGCTCACCCAGTGCCTCAACCGTCGCTCGATGCTCGAAGCCACCGAGGAGCTCCGCGGGCGCGCCGCGGTGCGCGGCGAGGCGGTCGCCTATTGCATGATTGATCTCGACAACTTCAAGCAGATCAACGACATGCATGGCCATTCTGCAGGCGATGCGGTGCTGGTGATGCTGTGCGAGCGGATCCGCGCCCTGCTCCCGCGCGAGGCCCGGCTGGCCCGGCTCGGCGGCGATGAATTCGCTTTCGTCATGCCCTATCCCGCGGGCCACGCCGATCGGGTCGACGATCTTGTCATCCGCCTGTTCGAGAGCATGACCCAGCCCTTCCGCATGCCGGAACTGACGGTCGAACTGACCATGTCGATCGGTCTTGCCGCCGATCACGACGCGGACGGTACCATCGGTCTCGTGGTCGACTCCGCGACGCTGATGCACCGCGCGGACATGGCGCTCTACCACGCCAAGAAGCAGGGCCGGAACCGCTACTTCTGGTTCGAGGCGAGCATGGAAAGCGAACTGAGGTTCCGCAACCAGCTCGAAACCGGCATTCGTCGCGGCCTTGCGCGCGGGGAATTCCTGCCCTTCTACGAGCAGCAGGTCGATCTGGAGACCGGCGCGCTGGTCGGCTTCGAGATGCTCGCCCGCTGGCGCTCGCCGCAACTGGGCCTCATCAGCCCCGACATCTTCGTTCCGATCGCTGAGGAGATCGGCCTCATCAACGAGATGTCAGAGCGGTTGATGGAGCAGGCCTTCGCCGACGCGCGCGAATGGGACGATTCGCTCACGCTCTCGATCAACATCTCTCCGGTGCAGCTGCGCGACCCGTGGTTCGCCCAGCGCCTGCTGAAGAAGCTGGTCGCCGCCAACTTCCCGCCACGTCGGCTGGAGATCGAGATCACCGAGAGCTGCCTGCACGAGAACATCGGCCTGGTGCGCTCGATGATCATGTCGCTGCGCAACCAGGGCGTGCAGATCGCGCTCGACGATTTCGGCACCGGCTATTCCAGCCTCGAACAGCTGCGCAACCTGCCCTTCGACCGGATCAAGATCGACCGCAGCTTCGTGAGCGAACTGAAGGACCCGTCCAACCGTTCGCGCATCGTCGAAGCCATCATATCGCTCGGGCGCGGGCTCGATCTCCCGCTGACCGCCGAAGGGGTCGAGGACGAGGCGATCCTCAATGCGCTGAGGTCGATGGGCCGTCTGAAGGCGCAGGGCTATTTCTACGGCCAGCCCGAGGATGCCGAGGGCGTGCGCTCCCGGCTGAAGGCGGCGGGCAAGCTCACCGGCATGCCCGGCGATGCGGCCGCGCAGCGCACTGCGGGCGAGGACGAGCCGACGCTTTACCGCATCGCGCGGCCCTGACGGCGTCCCGGGGGGCTGGACGCGCCCGCCCGCCGTGCATAGATGCACGGGCGTGACGCAGACGATCCCCTTCATCAAGATGCACGGCCTCGGCAACGACTTCGTCGTGCTCGATGCGCGTAACGCTGCCCTGCCCGCGATGACTCCGCAGGTGGCGCGCGCTCTGGGGGACCGGCGGACTGGGATCGGCTTCGATCAGCTGGTCCTGCTGGAGCCTAGCGAGACGCACGATTTCCGCGTCCGCTTCTTCAATTCCGACGGAAGCGAGGCCGGTGCCTGCGGCAATGGCAGCCGCGCCGTCGCCCTGCTCCACGGCGCGCCTGCCGTGGTCGAAACCGCGAGCGGGGCGATCGCGCTCGAACCACTGGAGGGCGGCGCGCGGGTCGACATGGGCGCGCCCCGCTTCGACTGGGACGCGATCCCGCTCGCCTATGCGATGGACACGTTCGCGATGCCGGTCGGCTGGGAAACGCTGGAAGGCCCGATGGCGGTCAATGTCGGCAACCCTCATGCGATCTTCTTCGTCGAGGATGCCGATGCCGTCGATCTCGCGGCGCTCGGTCCGGTGATCGAACACGACCCGCTCTTCCCCGAGCGGGTGAACGTCAATGTCGCGAGCCTTGCGGGGCCCGACCATCTCAGGCTTCGCGTCTGGGAACGCGGTGCCGGCCTCACCCGCGCCTGCGGCACCGGGGCCTGCGCCACCGCCGTCGCGGCGATCCGGCGCGGTCTCGTCGCCAGCCCGGTGCGCGTGAGCCTGCCGGGCGGGGACCTCGTGATCGCGTGGGAGCCGGGCGGCACCATCATGATGAGCGGCCCCGCGACCGAAAGCTTCCGCGGCACCTTCGACTGGGACGACTATTGTTGAACGCGCCGCAGATCATTTCCCTCGGCTGCCGCATGAACATCGCCGAGAGCGAGCGTATGCGTGCGATGCTGGTGGGCGAGCGGGACTTGGTGGTGGTCAATTCCTGCGCAGTCACCGCCGAGGCGCTGCGCCAGACCCGGCAGGCGATCCGACGTGCGCGCCGCGATCATCCGGCGGCGCGGCTGGTGGTGACGGGCTGTGCGGCGGAGATCGAGCGCGGCAGCATCGGCGCGATGGACGAGGTCGATGCGCTGGTGGCGAACGCCGCCAAGCTCGATCCTCGCGCGTGGAACCTGCCCGGCGAGGCCCCTCCCCTTGCCCCGGCGCGCACCCGCGCCTTCGTCGCGGTGCAGAACGGCTGCGACCATGCCTGCACCTTCTGCGTCATCCCGCAAGGCCGGGGTACGAGCCGTTCGCTGACGGTGCCGCAGGTGCTGGCCGAGATAGAAGCCCATGCCGGTGCGGGAGCCAAGGAGGTCGTCCTCACCGGTGTCGATCTCACGTCCTGGGGACATGACCTGCCCGGCGCACCGCGTCTGGGCGCGCTGGTCGAGGCGATCCTTGCCGCCTTCCCCGGGCTCCCGCGGCTGCGGCTATCCTCCGTCGACGGCGTGGAAATCGATCCGCTGCTGTTCGAGCTGCTGGCGCACGAGGCGCGGGTGATGCCGCACCTCCATCTCTCGCTCCAGCACGGGGCCGACCTGATCCTCAAGCGCATGAAGCGTCGACACCTCAGGGCCGACGCGGTGGATCTGGTGTGCCGCCTGAAGGCGCTGCGCCGCGACGTCGCCATCGGCGCAGACCTCATCGCCGGCTTTCCGACCGAGGAGGAGGCGCACCACGCAGCGAACCTCTCGATCATCGACGAACTCGACATCGTCCACGCCCATGTCTTCCCCTATTCCCCCCGCCCCGGCACCCCCGCAGCACGCATGCCGCAGGTGCCGCGCGAGGCGGTGAAGGCCCGCGCCGCAGACCTGCGCGCGCGCGCTGCACAGCGCCGGGCCGTGTGGCTCGCCGGGCTTGTGGGCGAAACCCTGCCGGTCCTCGCCGAACGGGGCGGCACGGGCTATGCCCCGAATTACGCCCCTGTCGCCCTGCCCCCCGGCACGGCGGCCGGCACGATCGTCGACGTGATCCCAAGCGGCCTCAGGGAGGGCCTGCTCGCATGAGTGAAACCAGCTGGACCCAGCGCCTGTTCGGCGGCTTCGCCAAGACTTCCGAGCGGCTCGCCGCCAACCTGCCCGGCAGCAGCGGGGGGACGGCGAAGCTCGACGATGCGACGCTGGACGAGGTCGAGGACGCGCTGATCCTGTCCGATCTCGGCCCCGCCGCCGCCGCCCGCATCCGCGCGCGGCTGGCCGAGAAACGCTTCGGGCTCGAGATCACCACCCGCGAGCTGAAAGAGGCCGTGGCCGAGGAGATCGCCGCGATCCTGCGGCCCGTGGCGAAACCGCTCGAAATCACCGCCTTCCCGCGCCCGCAGGTGATCCTCGTGATCGGGGTCAACGGCAGCGGCAAGACCACCACCATCGCGAAGCTCGCGCACCTGTTCCAAGAGGACGATTACGGCGTGCTGCTTGCGGCGGGCGACACCTTCCGCGCCGCAGCGATCGGCCAGCTGGCGACCTGGGCGGGCCGGATCGGGGTCGATCTCGTGCGCGGGCCCGAGGGCGGCGATCCGGCGGCGATCGTGTTCGATGCGGTCAAGCAGGCCACGGACACCGGCATCGACGCGCTGATCGTCGATACCGCCGGGCGCCTCCAGAACAAGAAGGAGCTGATGGAGGAGCTGGCGAAGATCCGCCGCGTCCTCGGCCGCCTCAATCCCGAGGCCCCGCATGACGTGGTGCTGGTTCTCGATGCCACCAACGGCCAGAATGCGCTCAGCCAGATCGATGTGTTCAAGGAGGTCGCGGGCGTCACCGGCCTTATCATGACCAAGCTCGACGGCACCGCAAGGGGCGGCGTGCTGGTCGCGGCGGCGGAGCAATATGGCCTGCCCATCCACGCCATCGGCGTCGGCGAAAAGATGGAGGACCTCAGGCCCTTCGATCCCGACCTCGTCGCCCGCGTGATCGCGGGGGTGGCGTGATGGCAGAGGACGAAGGCAAGAAGGCCGCCTCCAGCTGGCTCAACGTCGCGGTCGATTACGGGCCGCTGCTGGTGTTCCTCGGCGTCTATCGCTGGCAATCGCCGGCCGATCCCAATCCGGTGGGCGAGCTTGCCGCCATCGTGGCGGGAACGGGGGCCTTCATGGTCGCGGCGGTCGCGGCGCTGCTGGTTTCGAAGTGGCGGCTCGGCAAGGTCTCGCCGATGCTGTGGTTCTCGACCGCGCTCATTGTCGGCTTCGGGAGCCTCACGATCTTCTTCGGCGACCCGACCTTCGTGCAGCTGAAGCCCACCATCATCTATGCCTGCTTCGGCGTGGCGCTGCTGGGCGGGTACCTCGCCGGCAAGGCCCTGTTGCGCATCCTGCTCGAGACGGCATTCGAGGGTCTGAACGAGGAAGGCTGGCTCAAGCTGTCGCGCAACTGGGGCGTGTTCTTCCTCGCGCTTGCAGGCCTCAACGAGGCCCTGCGCGCCCAGCTTTCCTTCGAGAGCTGGCTGTGGGCGAAGATCTGGGTGTTCCTGCCGCTGACCTTCCTCTTCACCTTCAGCCAGATCCCGATGCTGCTGAAGCACGGTCTCAGCTTCGAGGACCGGGACGAGCCGCTCAAGAACGAGCCGCCGACGGGCAGCTAGATCTCTATCTGGCTCCCCAGCTCCACCACGCGGTTGGTGGGCAGCTTGAAGAAGTCCATCGCGCTCGCCGAATTGCGCATCATCCACGCGAACACCTTCTCGCGCCAGATCGACATGCCCGGATGATCGCTGGGGATCAGGGTCTGGCGCGAGAGGAAGAAGCTGGTGTGCATCATGTCGAACGCGCCGCCGCAGCGCTGCATGGTCGTCAGGCCCTGCGGCACGTCGGTCTCCTCCATGAACCCGTAATGCAGCACCGCCCGGTAGAAGCCGTCGCCCAGATCGGTCATCTCGCAGCGGGTTTCGGGGTCGATGAAGGGCATGTCGGCGATGTTGATCGTCAGGATCACCACCCGTTCGTGCAGCACCTTGTTGTGCTTGATGTTGTGCAGCAGCGCGCTCGGCACCCCGGCGGTGGTCGAGGCCATGAAGATCGCCGTGCCCGGCACCCGCTGCGCGGAGTTCTTGGCCGACTTGGCAAAGATCTCGAGCGGCAGGGCGCTCTCGCTCATGCGCTCGCGCATCAGCTTGCGCCCGCGTGCCCAGGTTGTGAGCAGGGTGAAGATCACGAAGCCGATCGCGAGCGGCACCCACCCGCCTTGCGGCACCTTGATGAGGTTCGCGCCGAAATAGGCGATGTCGACGATCAGGAATACCGCGATCAGCGGCAGCGCCTTCCACAAGGGCCAGCGCCACAGCGCCGTCAGCACCGCGGCGAGCAGGAGGGTGTCGATGAACATCGCCCCCGTCACCGCAATCCCGTAGGCGGCGGCAAGGTTGCTCGACGACTGGAAGAACAGCACCAGAAGGATCACCATGACCATCAGGCCCCAGTTGATCGCCGGAATGTAGATCTGCCCGGCCGCCGTCGCGCTGGTGTGCTGAATTTCCATGCGCGGGATGAAGCCCAGCTGGATCGCCTGCTGCGTAAGGCTGAACGCGCCCGAGATCACCGCTTGGCTGGCGATGATCGTGGCGAGCAGCGCGAGTATGATCACCGGCACGCGCACGACATCGGGGATCATCAGGAAGAAGGGATCCTTGATCAGCGCCGCGGTGGCCTCGGGCGAGGTCTGCGACAGCACCAGCGCGCCCTGCCCCATGTAGTTGAGCATCAGCGCGGGGAAGACGAAGGTGAGCCAGGAAATCCCGATGGGCTTGCGCCCAAAATGGCCCATGTCGGCATAGAGCGCCTCGGCACCCGTAACCGCCAGCACCACGCTCCCCAATGCGATGAAGGCGGTGAATCCGTCGGTGAGGAAGAAATTGAGCGCGTTGAGCGGATTGATCGTCTCGAGGATGATCGCCGGATTGGCCGTTAGATGCATGACGCCCAGCGTCGCCAGCATGCCGAAATAGGTCAGCATGATCGGGCCGAACAGCTTGCCCACCCGTTCTGTCCCGCGCGATTGCAGCGCGAACAGGCAGACGAGGATGGCGATCGCGGTCGGCACGATCCACCGCTCGAAGCCGGGGACGATGTATTGCAGGCCCTCGGTCGCCGAAAGCACCGAGATCGCCGGGGTGATCATGCTGTCGCCGTAGAACAGTGCGGTCGCGAACACGCCCAGCAGGACCAGCGGCGCCGTCCACCCTGCGCTGTCGGAGGCGCGACGGATCAGCGCCAGCAGGGCAAGGCTGCCGCCCTCGCCCTTGTTATCGGCGCGGGTGATGGTGAGGACGTATTTGACCGTCACCACCATCATCATCGACCAGAACACGAGGCTGAGCACCCCGTGGATATGCGCCGCGTCGGGCGATATCCCGGGCGCACCGTGGTGCGAGGCGAAGGTTTCGCGGAAGGCGTAGAGCGGACTGGTGCCGATGTCGCCGAACACCACACCCACCGCACCCACGGCGAGCGTGAGCGTGGAGGCGCCGTGGCCATGCCCGCCCGGAGCCTGGGCAGGGTCAAATGTGGAGGCGGGTGAGGTGCTCATGACTGTCGGATTTCCCGTATCCCCCCGGTACTGCCCATTCGGCGCGAACGACTCACCGCCGGTAAGGCGGCGCGCCTAGCACCGTCAGTTCGCACCTGCAACAACGGCTCCGTCGTGACACGTGCCGGACACGTCCCGTCTCACTGTCCCTGCAACGTCGGCGCACGGGCGATCATGTCGTCGAGCCGGGCGACTTCCGCCGCGAGGCCCTCGCGCCACGGCGCATCGGCGGGCGAGCGTTCGACCAGCCCCTTCCAGACATTGCGCGCGGCAACCACCTCGCCGCTCTGGTAATAGGCGTAGCCGAGGAAGTATTCCGCCCCCGGATGCCCCGGATCGATCGCTCGTGCGCGGCCGAAGGCCTGCACTGCGGCCGGGGTCACGAAGCCATCGGCATGGCCGACCAGCGCCATGCCGAGCGCGAGCCAACTCTCGAGGTCGTCGGGATTGTCGCGCAGCCCCTTCTGGAGCAGCGCGGCGGCATCGGCGAACTGGCCGCGGCGGGCGAAGGCATCGGAGGTAACGAGGTAATTGGGCGGCGGGAGTGTGCGGCTGAACAGCGCCGCGCGGCCCTCGACCATCGCCGCGCCCTGCTCACCCGCCTCCGCGGCGGGGGGCTTGGGCGCGGCGGGCTGGCCGGGCGAGCCCTGCCAGGCATAGCCCGCAAGCCCGAACACCAGCGCCGCGCCGAAAAGGGTGAACCCTTCGCGCGGGAGCTTGAGCAGCAGCACCGCCAGCGCGAAGGCGGCAAGCGTCAGCGATCCGACCGCGAGCCAGCCGTCGATCATGCTGCATCCCCGCGATCGCTGCGCCGCCGGCCGAGCCGCCGCAGCAGCACGCCCGCCACGACGAGGATCACCAGCACGGGCACCGCGAAAAGCGGCCAGGTGGTGGCGCTGACCTCGGGCTCGTAGCTGACATAGTCGCCGTAGCGCGCGATCAGCCAGCGGCGGATCTGGGCGGGGCTTTCGCCGGCGAGGATGCGGCTCCGCACCTGATGGCGCATGTCGCCGGCCATCGGCGCGTCGGAATCGGCGATGCTCTGCGACTGGCACTTGAGGCAGCGCAGCGTGTGCATCAGCGCGGTCGCCTCGGCCTCGAGCGCGGGGTCTTCGAGCTGGGTGTAGGCGTAGGGTGCGGGCGGCATGGTGTCCTGCGCCTGCCCGGGCAGCGCCAGCAGGGCGAGCAGCAGCGCGGCAAGGGCGCGGATCATTTCGCCTTCTCCAGTTCGGCCAGCAGCTTGGGCACATCGCTTTCGCGGATGTCGCCGATGTGCTGGTAGCGGATCACGCCCCTGGCATCGATCACGAACGTCTCGGGCACGCCCGAGGAGCCGATCGCCAGCTGCACCTCGGAAATGGGATCGCTGCCGATGCGGGCGTAGGGGTTGCCGTGGCGGCCGAGGAAATTGGCGACATCCTCGGGGCGGTCACGGATGGCGATGCCTATAATTTCAGCACCCTGCGCCTTCAGGGCCTCGAGCTGGGGTGCCTCGGCGATGCAGGGCAGACACCAGCTTGCCCAGATATTGAGCAGCCGCGGCCTGCCCCCCGTAAAATCCCCAGTGGATGCGCCGGGAAGCCCTGCGAAGGCGGGTTCGAGCGCGAAAGCGGGCAGGGGCTGGCCGATCATCGTGCTCTCGACGAACTGGTCCTTCTCCTGCGTGAGCATGTAGCCGGCGAGCCCCGCGAAGAAGGCGAACAGGGCAAGCGGCACCCAGAGATAGAGCGAGCGCATGGCGTGCCTATTCCGCAGGCAGCGGCGTGGCCGCCCCCAAAGCATCGATATCCGCGCGCCGCTGGTCGCCCATGGCGGTGGCCTTGCGGCGCCGCACGTCGACCTGCACGCGGCCGGCGATGGCGAGGATGCCGCCCAGCCCGATCAGCAGTCCGCCATACCAGATGAAGGTCACGAAGGGCTTCCACCACACGCGGATCTGCCAGCGTCCGTCCTCGGCCTGGTTGCCGATCACGGCGTAGAGCTGGCCGTCCCAGCGGGTCAGCAGCGCGCTCTCGGAGGTCGCCTGCGGGGGCGACCAGAAACTGCGCGCCTGCGGGTTGAGGATCACCGTTTCGCCGCCGTCACGGCTGACCGCGAGCCGCGCCTCGATCGCGGTCCAGTTGGGGCCGGCGAAGGGGGTGACGCTCTCGAGCGTGACCGCGAAATCGCCGACCTGCTCGGTCCCGCCCGGGGCGACCGCAGCGAGGCGCTCCTGCGAGAAGGCGCCCTCGCAGGCCATCCCGAACAGCGAGACAGCGACACCGAAATGCGCAATGACCATGCCCCAGGTCGACAACGGCATGCGCATGACATTGCGACCACGCAGCGGCAGCAGCGCCGCCACCGCCAGCGCCGCCGCGAGGCCGAGCCCGAGCAGCGGCAGCAGCGGGAACTGCCCGAAGAAGCTGACCAGCGCGATGGTGCCGATCACCAGCGCCGCGATCAGCGCAAGCTCGAACTGGAGGCGGGCGGGCTTGTCGCTTTTCCAGCGCAGCAGCGGGCCAACCGCCATCACCAGCAGCATCGGGATGGCGAAAATCGCCGAGGCCGGGTTGAAATAGGGCGGACCGACCGAGACGCGCACGTCGAAGGCCTCGGTCAGCAGCGGGTAGAGCGTGCCCAGCAGCACGATCGCGAGGATTGCCGAGAGCATCACGTTGTTGAATACCAGCGCGCCCTCGCGGCTCATCGCCGCGAACCGCTTGCCCTCGGCGACTGCCCCTGCCCGCAGGGCGAAGATGGTGAAGGCCCCGCCGATGTAGAGCCCGAGCAACCCGAGGATGAAGGCCCCGCGCTCCGGATCGACCGCAAAGGCGTGAACGCTGGTCAGCACGCCCGAGCGCACCAGGAAGGTGCCGAGCATCGACATCGAGAAGGCGAGCACGCCGAGCATGATCGTCCACGTCCGCAAGGCATCGCGCGCGGCGAGGACGCTCACCGAATGCATCAGCGCGGTCGCGGCGAGCCAGGGCATCAGCGAGGCGTTCTCGACCGGGTCCCAGAACCACCAGCCGCCCCAGCCCAATTCGTAATAGGCCCAGTAGGAGCCCGCCGTGATCCCCAGCGTCAGCAGCACCCAGGCGCCCAGCACCCAGGGCCGCATCACGCGGGCAAAGGCGGGGTTGACCTCGCGGGTCAGCAGCGCGCCCATCGCAAGGGAAAAGGCCACCGACAGACCGACATAGCCCGCATAGAGCGTGGGCGGGTGGATCGCGAGGCCGATGTCCTGCAACAGCGGGTTCAACCCCGTCCCCTCGGCAGCGGGGACCGGCAGGCGCTCGAAGGGGTTCGAGGACAGCAGCAGGAACGCGTAGAAGCCCAGCGCCACGAAGCCCTGGATCGCCAGCGTCGCGCCCATCGTGCGTTCGGGCAGGCGCTTCTCGAAGGCGGCGAGCAGGCCGCCCGATAGCGCCAGCACCCCGACCCACAGCAGCATCGAGCCCTCGTGGTTCCCCCAGGTGCCCGTCAGCTTGTAGAGCAGCGGCTTCATCGAGTGCGAGTTGGACGCGACCAGCTTGATCGACAGATCGGTGATCGCGAAGGCATACAGCAGCAGCAGGAAGGCGAGCACCGCAAGAAAAGCCTGCACCACCGCCGCCGGACGCGCATAGATCGCCAACGAATTGGCTTCTCCTTCTGCGCTGCGCAGGGCGAAGGCGCCCGAGACCATCTGCAGCACGGCCAGCGCGGCGGCGAGCCACAGCGCGGCAAGGCCGATTTCCGCGATCATGTGCTGGCCCTCACCCCGGTTCCGATCCCTTGCGTCACTGCGCTACTTCAGCCCCACCGTCGTCTCGGCGGCCATCTTGGCGGCCTGCTGGCTGCCCATGCCCTCGAGCTCCTTGGGGACGTAGTTCTCGTCATGCTTGGCGAGCAGGTTGGTCGCCATGAACACGCCATCGGGGCCAAGGCTGCCTTCGGCGACCACGCCTGAACCCTCGACGAACAAATCGGGCAGGATGCCGCTGTAGCGCACAGGAACCGCATCGGCGGTGTTGCCGGTGACGAGGAAATTGACCGTCACGCCGTCGGCCTCGGTCTTGATCGAGCCCTTCTGCACCATCCCGCCGAGCCGCACCGCCTGGCCGACTTCGGGCGGATCGGAGGCCATCTGTTCGGGGAGGTAGAAATAGTTCGCCTGGTTGCGCAGCGACCACGCCGCCAGCAGCCCCGCGCCCACGATGGCGAGAAGCGCGATGATCACCAGAACCAGACGTTGATGCTTGGCCTTCATGCTGCGTCCCTCATCAGCGCCGCTTGGCCGCGTCGCGTCGCGCCTCGGCCCGCACCATCGCACGCCACGCCCAGATAATCAGCAGGGCGAGCGCAAGGCCACCCACACCATAGGCCAACCACACGAAATCCCACTGGTTCAGCTCCTCGCGCATCACGCCTGCTCCATCGCCGGCGCGGCGGCGGCGGCCGCGGGCGCATCATCGTCGAGCGCGCGGCGGCGCAGGCGCGCCTCGACCTGCGCCTCGGCGATCAGGGTGCGCATCCGCATCAGCACGATCGCGCCGAACAGCAGGGAGAAGCCCACCACCGCGACCAGCAGCGGCACGAGAAAGGTCGGCTCGATCGCGCTCTTGCCGGCGGTGATGCTCGGCGGCTGGTGGAGCGAGTTCCACCACACCACCGAACGGTTGATGATCGGCACGTTGACCGCGCCCACCATGCCGAAGATCGCCGCGATCTTGCTGGAGGAGCCTTCCTTCTCGGCCGCCTCGGTCAGCGCGATGTAGCCGGCATAGAGGAACAGCAGTACCAGCATCGAGGTGAGCCTTCCGTCCCACTCCCACCAGGTGCCCCAGGTCGGGCGGCCCCAGATCGAGCCCGTCGCAAGGCAGATCGCGCAGAAGACCATGCCCGGCACCGCGATCGCGCGGGCCGAGAGCGCCGCCAGAGGGTGCTTCCAGATCAGCAGCATCGCCGAGGAAATCGCGATTCCTGCCCAGCCGCCCATGCCGAGCCAGGCGGCGGGCACGTGAATGAACAGGATGCGCACCGTCTCACCCATCAGCCGGTCGGGCGGGACCACGAACAGGCCCCAGGCGACTGCCCCCAGCGACAGCACCAGCCCGCTCCAGAACAGGAGCGGCATCAGCCACTTCGCAAGGGCAAGGAATCGGGTGGGGTTAGCGTAGATGTGCATCGGTTTCGCAGTCAGGGCGGGCTTGTAGCCTTACACCCGATCCCGACAAGAGCGCAAATGGCACCGGCGCGGAATTGTTCCCGCCGCCCGCCCCTTCAGCCGCGTCCGATCAGGGCCTGCGCCATGCGGTCGGCGACGACGTCGGATGACACGCCGCTCGCATCGCTCTCGGCCCAGATCGATTCGAGCCGCCCGGGGATCTGCGCGATCAGCGCATCGACCTCGGCGATATCGCCGTCGCGCCCGTCGCGGCGGGCGAGGTATTCGGTCGCGACCGAGATGATGCCGCCCGCGTTGATGACGTAGTCGGGGGCGTAGAGGATGCCGCGCGCGGCCAGCACCGCGCCGTGCTCCGGACGGGCGAGCTGGTTGTTGGCCCCGCCCGCGACGATCGCGCAGTCGAGCCGGGCGATCCCGGCATCGTCGAGGATCGCGCCCAGCGCATTGGGGCTGAACACGTCGCACGGGGTTGCCATGATGGCATCGCTCGCGACCGCAACGCCGCCCAGTTCCGCCGCCAGCGCGGCGGCGCGGGCCGCGTCGATATCGGCGAGGGTGAGCTTCGCCCCGTCCTTCGCCAGCAGGCGCGCGACACCGCCACCGACCGAGCCGGTGCCCTGCACCGCGACATGGACGCCCCCGAGGCTGTCCTTGCCGAGCTTGTGCCGGACTGCCGCCTTGATGCCGAGATAGATGCCCTGCGCCGTGAACGGGCCGGGATCGCCGCCCGCGCTGCCCGCGCCGGTGACCGGGAGGCCGGAGACATGGGCGGTGCGCTTCGAGACCGCGACCATGTCGGCCTCGGAGATGCCGACGTCCTCGGCGGTGACGTAGCGCCCGCCCAGACCCTCGACCGCGTCACCGAAGGCCGCGAGCATCTCGGGGGTCTTGATGCGCTGCTCATCGGCAAGGATCACAGCCTTGCCGCCGCCCATCGGCAGGCCGGCCATGGCGTTCTTGTAGCTCATCCCGCGCGACAGGCGCAGCACGTCGCGCATAGCGCCGGCGGGGTCGTTGTAGTGCCAGAAGCGGGTCCCGCCCGCTGCCGGGCCGAGATGGGTCGAATGGACCGCGATGATCGCCGTGAGCCCGCTCGCCCGGTCGTGAACCAGTGTCACCTGCTCGTGCGCGTCGAAATCGGGCTCGGCCCAGAATGCGGTCATGTCAGTCCCCTGTCCGGCGCGGGACCCGAGGCAACGAAAAGGGGACGAGAGGGGGAAGATGGGGCGACCAACGGGGTTCGAACCCGTGACCTCCGGTACCACAAACCGGCGCTCTAACCAACTGAGCTATGATCGCCACACGCCCCTGCCCGCATACCACCGTTCCGGTTGCTGCCAAGCCCTGCGCGAAGCGCTGCGGTTGACGCAAGGCAGGCACACCGTCAAGTGCGCCGACAAGGGAGGCGCGCCTCTTGCACAAAGCCCTGCTGAAGGGAAGCGAAAACTGCGCTGACGGGGCGTTCGCGCAAGAATGTTTCGCGGGCCCAAAACCGTTGCGACGAACGGGGCGCGTCCTATCCTGCCGTGCCATGACCACGACCAGCGAATCCGTCGCCGCGCGGCTGGCCGCGCAGCCCGCCATCCAGCGCGTGCCCACGCCCAAGGCCGAGCTGTTCCAGCTGCGCCGATTCGTCGCGCCCGATCTTGCCGCCGAGCTGATCGCGCTGATCGACGCCGACCGCCGGCCCTCGACCATCGCCGACGACAATGGCGATGCCTATTTCCGCACCAGCGAGACCTGCGATCTCGCCGCCGGCCTGCCGGCCGTCCAGCGCATCGAGACGATGCTGACCACGCTGTCAGGCATCGACCCGGCTTATGGCGAGCCCTTGCAGGGCCAGCGCTATGCCGAGGGGCAGGAGTTCAAGCCCCATACCGACTATTTCGCACCGGGAGGCCGCGATTTCGAGCGTTACTGCGCACTCTCGGGCAACCGCACCTGGACCTTCATGATCTATCTCAATGACGTCGCTGCGGGCGGCGCTACCCGGTTCAAGCTGCTCGACAAGACCTTCCAGCCCGAGGCCGGCAAATTGCTGTGCTGGAACAACCGGCTGGCCGATGGCGGGGTGAATCATGCGACGCTCCACCACGGCATGAAGGTCAGGAAGGGCGTCAAGTACGTGATCACCAAGTGGTATCGCGAGCGCGAATGGAGGGGTTGATGGCAGAGTATGCGGACATCGCGGCACGGCTGCAGGCGCGGCTCGCCGAATTGACGGCGCGGGCCGAGGGCATCGAGGATGACCTGCGCCAGCCGCTCGATGCGGATTTTGCAGAGCAGGCGATCGACCTCGCCGATGACGAGGCGCTGGAGGGAGTCGACGAGATCCTCAAGGCCGAGGCGGTGCAGGTGCGCGCGGCCCTCGGACGGATCGCGCAAGGCACCTACGGGACCTGCGCCAACTGCGGCGCCGACATCCCCCGCGAGCGGCTCGAGGCCCAGCCGGTCGCCACGCGCTGCATCAGGTGCGCGGCCTGAAACGAAAAAGGCGACCCCGTCGGGCCGCCCTCCTCGTTGCGGGCCGAAGCCCGCGCAGCTTGTGATGAAGCTTACTTCTTGAGGCTGAGGCCGCCGAAGCGCTTGTTGAACGCGGCCACGCGGCCACCTTCGGAAACCTGCTGCTTGCCGCCGGTCCAGGCGGGGTGACTCAGCGGATCGATGTCGAGCGCGAGCACGTCGCCTTCCTTGCCCCAGGTCGAGCGGGTCTGGAATTCGGTGCCATCGGTCATCTTGACCGTGATCATGTGGTAATCGGGGTGACCTTCGGCCTTCATGGTGCAATTCCTTGTCAGCGTGGCGCCGGTTCCGACCGGCACAGCTATGAATGGGAAGCGCGCGCCTTAGTGGCCAATGCGCCGGAATGCAACCTCGATGTTCTCCCTCGCCGATCAGGCGGGCGGATCGGTCATCATCGCGGTGAATTCGACCTCGCAGGTGGTCTTGCCCTCGACGCTCGCCACGCCCTTGAACTTGTAGACGCGGCTGCGCTTCTGGGTGAATTCGACGTGGAGGTCGAGCAGGCAGCCCGGTGTCACGGGGGCGCGGAACTTGGCGTTCTCGATCCCCATGAAGATGACGAGCTTTCCCGTTCCGGCCAGTTCCATCGTCTCGATCCCGAGGATCCCGGCGGCCTGCGCCAGCGCCTCGATCTGGAGCACCCCGGGCATGATCGGCGCGCCCGGGAAATGGCCCTGGAAGAACTGCTCGTTCATGCTCACGGCCTTGACCGCGTGGATGCGCTCACCAAGGGTGATCGCCTTCACGCGGTCGACCAGCAGAAGCGGGTAACGATGCGGCAAGGCCTTGAGGATCTTGACGATATCGTAATCGAGCACCTCTGCCGGTGCGCTCCCCGCTTCGCTCATGTTGCCTGCTCCGCCTGCGTTCAGCGACCGACCGGCGCGGCCGGGTTGCCCTGCTGGGCGCCCGCAGCCTGCTGCTGCTGGGCGAGCTGCGCGGCGATGGCGAGACGCTGCTGGATGTCCTGGAAGATCTGCACGCCCTCGCGGCTCGGCTGCCAGCCCGACGGCGGCACCACGCCGACGGCCGGAACCTTGGTGTTGAGCGCCGCGGTCACCTGCTGGGTGATGTCGGCTTCGGGCGGCGCGAACAGCAGCGAGGAAGGCTCGATCACGAACTTGATCTGCTGCTTGGTGGTGACGTCCTGGAGCGCGGCCGGATACTGCATGATGATCTGCTCGATCGCGTAGACGCGAGCGGAATCGATCTGGTTGCTGAGGCCCTGGATTTCCTGCTCGAGGGTCTGGAGCTTGGAGAAATCGGGCGACTTCTGCATCGCCTGCTGCTCGGTGTCGTCGACCTGCTTGTCGCCGTTCTTGTCGAACTGGGCGAGCAGGGTCTGGCGCTCCTGCGCCTTGGTGCGGCGCAGCTCGTTCTGCTGGGCGTAGGTGGTGTTGACCTGCTCGTAGGCGGTCTGGAAGGCGGTGGTGCCGATGATGGTGCGCGAGATGTCGACCGTGGCCATCCGGCCTTCGACCTGCGCCTGCGCGGGCAGCGCGGCGGTGGCAGCGAGGATCAGGCCGGCAGGGGCGATCAGTTTGGCAAGACGTGTCATCAGAATTGGGTTCCTACGTTGAAGGTGAAGCGCCGCTCGTCATCGCCTTCCACCCGGCGGATGGATTGGGCGAAGTCGATGCGGAAAGGACCGAAGGGCGAGTTCCAGTTGACCCCGATCCCGGCGGTGATGCGCGGGCTGGGGGTGTTGCCGAGGAAGAGCTCGCGGATGTTGGTGTTGGGCTGGATCAGGCGGATATTGGGCGATCCGTCGGGCCGGGTGGCATCGATCGTGGTCGTGTTGGTGCCCGGGATCTGGTAGAGCGGGCGGCCCTGATCATCGAGGATCGGCGTGCCGCCAGGATTGACGGTGAGGACCGGGGTCTCGACACCCCACAGCGCGCCGACGTCGGCCCAGATCGAGGGCCTGAGGCCCAGTTCGCGCGCGCCCGTGCCGAGCGGAATCTCCAGCTCGGCGCGGCCGAGATAGTAGTTGCGTCCGCCGATCGCGTCGTCGCGCACCTGGCGCCGCTCGGTGAAGAACAGGATGTTCCCGTTCTCGTCGAGCAGCGGGCGGTTGAAGTTGTCGAGCTGCGAAGTCTGGGTCAGGATGCGGGGGCCGACGCCGCGGATCGCATAGCCGCGGAACTGCGGCTCGCCGAGGAAGAAGCGGTCGGTCAGCAGCACGTCGTCGACGCCCGGGCCGGGGCGTTCCTGGAGCGGGATGATCGTCCCGCCCTCGGCGAGGATCGAGAAGATGAAGCCCGAATTGCCGACGTTCCAGAACTGCTGCGCGCGGCCGCGGAAGCGGGTGTAGCGCACGTCGCCGCCGAGGCCGGCGAATTCGGCGCTGAGCGAGACGGTCCTGCCGCGCGTCGGGCGGATGCGCGAGTTCAGCGAGTTGTAGTTGAGGCTGAGGCCGACGATCGAGCTCAGCCGCTCACCGATCGCGTCGCACAGGAAGCGGCCCGCGCGCAGCGGATCGCATTCCAGCGTGCCGTCGCCGTTGATGTCGGAGAAGAACAGGTTCTGGTCGAGCGACACGTCGTCGTAGTTGAGCGTGTAGCTGCCGACGAGCGACATGTATTCGGTCAGCGGCACACCCGCGCGCATCGAGAAGCCGGTGGTGGCCTGCTGGAAGGTCGTGTTGCGGTTGTTGCCGGTGAAGTTGAAGCTGTTGAAATCGCGCCGGTAGATGTCGATCCCGCCGGAGATGTTGCGATCGAAGATGTAGGGATCGGAGAAGCTCACCTGAGCCGAGCGCGAGAACTGCGAGTAGTTGACCGAAAGGCCGATGGTCTGCCCGCGCCCGCGGAAGTTGCGCTGGCGGATGGAGCCGGCAAGGATGAATTGCTCGATCGACGAGAAGCCCGCCGAGAACTGCAATTCGCCGGTCGGACGCTCTTCCACATTGGCTTCGAGGATGATCCGGTCGGGCGCGCTGCCCTCGGTCTGGGTGACCTCGAAGTTTTCCTGGAAATAGCCCAGCGAGTTGATGCGCGCGGTGGTGCGCTGCACGCCCAGCGAGTTGAAAGCGTCGCCCTCGGCCAGACGGAACTCGCGGCGCACGACCTTGTCCTGCGTCAGCGTGTTGCCGTTGATGTCGACCCGCTCGACATAGACGCGCGGCGCCTCGCGCAGGACGAAGGTGACGTTCATCTTGCGGTCGGCCGGGTTGCGGTTGAAGCGCGGCTGGACGTCGGCGAAGGCATAGCCGTAGCGGCCGGCTAGCTCGGTCAGCTGCTCGACCGTGTCCTCGACCGTCTTGGCGTTGTAGACATCGCCGTTCTTCATCGGCAGCTGGGTGCTCATCACCTCGCTATCAAAGTCACGCAACTGGCTGTCGACCTTGACCTCGCCGAAGCTGTACTGCTCGCCTTCCTCGACCACGTAGGTGATGATGAAGTCGCGCTGGTCGGGGGTGAGTTCGGCGACGGCCGAGACGATGCGGAAATCGGCGTAGCCCTCGGTCAGGTAGAACTGGCGCAGCTTCTGCTGGTCGAAGGCGAGACGATCGGGATCGTAGCTGGTGTTCGAGCTGAAGAAGCTGGTGAGGCGCGCCTGCTTGGTCACCATCTCGCCGCGCAGCTGCCCGTCGGAGAACTTCTCGTTGCCGAGGATGTTGATCTGGCGGACCTTGGACTTCGGGCCCTCGGAAATCTCGAAGACGATGTCGACGCGGTTCTGCGGCAGCTGCACCAGCTTGGGCTCGACCTTGGCGGCGAAGCGGCCCTGGCGCTTGTAGAGCTCGATGATGCGCGCAACGTCGGCGCGGACCTTGGAACGGGTGAAGATCTGGCGCGGCGCGAGCTTGATCTCGGGCACGATCTTGTCGTTCTTCAGCCGCTCGTTGCCTTCCAGCACGATGCGGTTGATCACCGGGTTCTCGGTGACGTTGATGACGACGTTGCCGTTCTCGTTGCGGATCGAGGAATTGGCGAAGAGCTCGGTCGCGCCGAGATCCTTGATCGCCTCGTCCGCGGCGGCGGCGGTGTATTCCTGGCCGACCCGCAGGCGGATGTAGCTGAGGATGGTGGTCGGCTCGAGCCGCTCGGCCCCGACCACAGTGATGGTGCGGATCACGTTGCCGCGCGGAGCGGGCGCTGCGGGTGCGGCGGGCTGGGCCGCAGGCGCGGGTTCGGCCTGCTGCTGCGCGAGCGCGAGCGAAGGCACGCCTGCAAGGATCGAGCCGCAGCACAGCAGGCTCGCCAGCCGCACGGCGGGACGCGGGTGGGCAGGATTGCAATCGGCCGGCACCGCGCCCGTCTCGCTCAATCGGTTCATGCAGCTAAAATCCCGTTCTCAACCCTGTGCACCGCGCGCCTTGCGGCCCGTGATGCGATCCTGCCTGCTACCTGCCGCGCCCGCCCTTGCGCCGCCTTGTGTCCCGAGCCACGCCTCTGCCCGATGTGCCCCGCGCAATCAAGCCGCGACCGCCTCGCCCCGGCGTGCCTATCCACCGCCCGGATCAGCTGCCGAAGATCGGCAGCGTGACGATATCGTTCACCGTCACCACCACCATCAGCATCAGCACCAGCGCGATCCCGGTGCGATAGGCCCATTCGGTCGCCCGCGGCCCCACCGGCTTGCGGCGGATCGCCTCGGCCAGGTAGAACATCAGGTGCCCGCCATCGAGCGCGGGGATTGGCAAGAAGTTGATGAATGCCAAATTAAGCGAGATCAGCGCGGCGAGGCTGATGAAGTTCAAAGGCCCCAGGCTCATCTGCTCGCCCGAGAACTTCGCGATCTTGAGCGGCCCGCCCATCTCGCTGAAAGACCGGTCGCCGCGGATGATCTGGGCGATGCCGGTGATCATCATCCGCCCGGTGTCGAGGCACTGCTGCACCGCCATCGTCGCCGCCTCGCCGACCGAAAGGGGCGCGAAGCGTTCCTCGGTTTCGAGCGTGCGGATCCCGATCAGGCCGACGGTCTGGCTGTTGCCGAAATTGTCGGTGAGCTGCTGCGATGCGGTCGTCACCGGCAGGTCACGGCGCGCGCCGTCGCGCAGCACGGTGATGACGAAACGGTGATTGGGCTGGAGCATGATCGTCTGCTGGATCTCGCGCCAGCTGGTCATGTCCACGCCGTCGATCGCCACGATCCGGTCCCCGACCCGGAAACCGGCCGCCTTTGCGCGCGAGTCCTCGGTGAAGGCAGCAACCGTGCCGACCTCGTCGGGCTCGACCGGCAGGGGCTTCCCGAAAGCGATGTTGAAGGCGAAGAAGATCGCCAGCGCGACGAGGATGTTGGTGACCGGCCCCGCGGCCACGATCAGCGCGCGCTTCCACAGCGCGGCGCTCTGGAAGCTGCCCTCCTCGACCGGCGCGTCCGGATCGGGCACCGAAGCGGGATTCATGTCGCCCTTGAACTGGACATAGCCGCCCAGCGGCAGCGCCGAGAGCTTCCAGCGGGTGCCCTGCCGGTCGGTGAAGCCCGCCAGCTCCTTGCCGAACCCGACCGAGAAGGCCTCGGCGCGAACCCCGAACAGCCGCCCGACGAGCAGGTGGCCGAGTTCGTGGAGGGTGACGAGCGGCCCCAGCAGCAGCAGGAAGCCGATCACGTACATCCAGAAAGGCGGGCTCTCAAACAAGGGCGTTGGTCTCCAGCAGGGCCTGTGCCTGCATCCTTGCGGAATGGTCGACGGCGAGCACTTCCTCGAGGCTCGCCGGGCGCGGCGCGTCATTGCTGCGCGCGAGGGTTTCCTCGACCAGTGCCGCAATGCGGGTGAACCTGATCTGACCGGCGAGGAAGGCGGCGACCGCGACCTCGTTGGCGGCGTTCAGGATCGCGGGCGCGCTGCCCCCTGCCGCAATCGCCTCCCGGGCAAGGCGGGTGGCGGGGAAGCGGTCCTCGTCGGGCGGGAAGAAGGTCAGTTCGCCGATGGCGGCGAGATCGAGCGGCGGAAGCGGCGTTTCCATCCGCTGCGGCCAGGCAAGGCAAGAGGCGATCGGTACGCGCATGTCGGACGGGCCAAGCTGCGCCAGGGTCGAACGGTCGCGGAATTCGACCATCGAATGGATCACGCTCTGCGGGTGGACGACGATCCCGAGCCGGTCAAGCCCCACCGGGAAGAGGTGATAGGCCTCGATATATTCGAGCCCCTTGTTCATCATCGTCGCGGAATCGACGCTGATCTTGGCGCCCATCGACCAGTTGGGGTGCTTGACCGCCTGCGCCGGTGTGGCGGCGTGGAGCTGCTCGAAGGTCCAGGTGCGCAAGGGGCCGCCGCTGGCGGTGAGGGTGATCTTCGCCACGTCCTCGATCCGGCTGCCGGCGAGGCACTGGAAGATCGCGTTGTGTTCGGAATCGGTCGGCAGCAGCGTCGCGCCGTGGCGGGTGACCGCCTCCATCAGCACCTCGCCCGCCGAGACCAGCGCCTCCTTGTTGGCGAGCGCGATGGTGCCGCCCCGCTCCACCGCCGCCATGACGGGAGCAAGGCCCGCGCAGCCGACGATCGCCGCCACGGTCATGTCGACGGGCCGCGCCGCCGCCTCGACCAGCGCCGCGCGCCCGCCTGCCGCCTCGATACCGCTGGAACCGAGCGCCTCGCGCAGTTCGGGCAGGCAGGTCTCGTCGCCGACCACCGCGAGCTTGGCGCCGAATTCGATGGCAAGCGCGGCCAGTTCCGCCGCGCTGCACTGCGCGGTCAGGGCCTCCACCTGCCATTCGTCACGATTGCGCCGCACCAGATCGAGCGTCGATGCCCCAATCGAGCCGGTCGCGCCAAGCAGGGTGAGCGTCCGCGTCATCGCTGCATCATCCCAGCAAAGCGGGCAGCGTGGCAATCACAAACAGCACGAAGAACACCGCGATGAAGCCGTCGAGCCGGTCGAACAATCCGCCGTGTCCCGGAATGAGGCTGCCCGAATCCTTGAGCCCCGCGCGCCGTTTCATCCAGCTTTCGAAGAAATCCCCGGCCTGCGCGATCACCGCGATCAGCATGCCGGCAAGGCCCGCCATCGCGAGATCGAGGGCGGTATAGCCCGGCACGAGCGCGGCAGGGCCGATATCCAGCAGTTCGACGACCACGCCCACTAGCGCGGCCAGCACGGCCCCGCCGCCCAGCCCCGCCCATGTCTTGGCCGGGCTGATGCGCGGCGCGATCTTGGGTCCGCCGATGGCACGGCCCGCGAAATAGGCGCCGACATCGACCGCGATGATGGGAAGGATGAAGCCCGCCAGCACGCCCAGAGGCGCATAGCCCGACAGTTCGGGATCAGGCAGGATCTGGCGGCCGTTGCGCACCGCCATCATCGCCAGCGCCGCCCCGCCGACATAGACCACCCCGGCGAAGAACCACACGGTCTCGGCCACCGCCGACTGGCCGAAGCGCCCGACCAGACGGTTCCATTCCCACAACACGCCCAGCGCGAGCAGCGCGACGAAGACGGTCCAGAACCAGCCGCCCAGCCACAGCGCCCCGCCCGCCAGCACCAGCATGACGATGGCGCTCGCGAGCCGCACCGGCAGGTCGCTCACCCCCGCCTTGGGGTCGCGCACCCGCGCATCACCGTCCGCCATAGCGCCGCTCCCTCCGGGCAAAGTCGTCGAGCGCGCGGGCGAGGTGCTCGGGCGCGAAATCGGGCCACAGCGTGTCCACGAAGAGCATCTCGGCATAGGCCGCCTGCCACAGCAGGAAGTTCGACAGGCGGATCTCGCCGCTGGTGCGGATCAGCAGGTCGAGCGGCGGCAGATCGGCGGTGTCGAGATGCGCGGCGATGGTCTCGATGCTGACCTCGCCCTCGCCGGCCGCCTTGGCAGCCGCACGCGCGATCTCGTGCTGCCCGCCATAGTTGAGCGCGACCGCAAGCGTCTGCCTGCCGTTCGCCGTCTGCGCCAGCGCATCCTCCAGCATCGCGACGATATCGGGCGCGAGGCTCTGCCAGTCGCCGATGATCTTGAGCTTGACGTTGTTGGCGACGAATTCGGGCAGGTCCGATTTGATGAACCGGCGCATCAGGTTCATCAGGTCGTCGACCTCCTCGTCGGGCCGCTTCCAGTTTTCCGAGGAGAAGGCATAGAGCGTGAGGCATTCGAGCCCGGTCGGCTCCAGCGCACGCACCAGCCGCCGCACCGCCTCCACGCCGCGCTGGTGGCCCACCGCGCGCGGCAGGCCCCGCTTCTTGGCCCAGCGGCCATTGCCATCCATGATGATGGCGACATGTCTGGCGCGATCTGCTTTCAAGACGCTATCCACCACCGCCGTTCGCCTCGAGCGAAGTCGAGAGGCCTAGCACCTGTGTCTCGACTACGCTCGACACGAACGGAAAAGGAAGCACCCGGGCCGGTCACTGCGTCAGGATTTCCTGTTCCTTCTTGGCCGCCGCCGCGTCGGTTTCCTTGACGTACTGGTCGGTCAGCTTCTGGACCTGGTCCTCGGCGCGTTTGCGCTCGTCCTCGGAGATTTCCTTCTTCTTCTCGTCGGTCTTGAGGCTTTCCATCGCATCGCGGCGCACGTTGCGGATCGCGATCTTGGCCTTTTCGGCGTACTGACCCGCGAGCTTGGCCAGTTCCTTGCGGCGCTCCTGCGTCAGATCGGGGATCGGCAGGCGCAGGGTCTGGCCGTCGATGATCGGGTTGAGGCCGAGATTGGCATAGGCAATCGCCTTCTCCACCGCGTGGAGGTTCGACTTGTCCCACACTTGCACGCTCAGCATCCGCGGCTCGGGCGCCGAGACCGTCGCCACCTGCTGGAGCGGCATCATCGAGCCATAGACCTCGACCTGCACCGGATCGAGCAGGGTGGTGTTGGCGCGGCCGGTGCGCAGGCCCTGCAGATCGCTCTTCAGCGATTCCACCGCGCCCTTCATCCGGCGCTCGACATCGGCCTTGTCAAATTGCGGCATGGCTGGGTTCCTCTCTGATGTCAGTTGTCTTGAACGATGGTCTGGACGCCCTCGCCCGCCAGCACGCGGGCAAGGTTGCCCTTCTCGCGGATCGAGAAGACCACGATCGGGATCTTGTTGTCGCGGCACAGCGCCACGGCCGAGGCGTCCATCACCTTGAGATTGTCCGCGAGCACCTTGTCGTAAGTCACGGTTTCGAAACGCACCGCTTGCGGATTGTGCTTGGGGTCGCTGTCATAGACCCCATCGACGCTGGTGCCCTTCAAAAGCGCGTCGCAGCGCATTTCCGCCGCGCGCAGGGCCGCGCCGCTGTCGGTGGTGAAATAGGGCGCGCCGACACCGGCGGCGAAGATCACCACGCGGCCCTTTTCGAGATGGCGCTCGGCGCGGCGGCGGATCACCGGCTCGCACACCTTGTCCATCTCGATCGCCGATTGCACGCGGGTCTGAACGCCGATCTGTTCGAGGGCGTTCTGCATAGCGAGCGCGTTCATCACGGTCGCCAGCATCCCCATGTAATCGGCCTGCGCGCGGTCCATCCCCTTGGCCGCCCCCGCCATGCCGCGGAAGATGTTGCCGCCGCCGATCACGAGGCAGATCTCGAGCCCGGTTTCCTTGGCCGCCTTCACCTCCTTGGCGAGCTCGGCGACGAATTCGGGATCGATCCCGAACTGCTGGTTGCCCATCAAGACCTCGCCCGAAAGCTTCAGGAGAACGCGCTTGATCGTGGGGAGAGACATGAGGCCTCGGGGCTCCTGCTGAAATCGGGTGGGGGGCACTTAACGGGACCAGCGCCAAATCGCAAAGGGTAAGCGCGCTGCCCGGCACGGAAACGGCCGCCGCAGCATGTCGCTGCGGCGGCCGCCCTGAGTGTTCGAAGCCGGATCAGCCCTTGAGGGTCGCCGCCACTTCCGCGGCGAAATCGACTTCTTCCTTCTCGATGCCTTCGCCGAGCTGGAAGCGGACGTAGTCGACGAGCTTGATCGACTTGCCGGCGTCCTTGGCGGCCTTGGCGATGTATTCCTCGACCGTCGCCTTGCCGTCCTTGACGAAGATCTGGCTGAGGAGCGCGTTTTCCTTGGCGAACTTCTTCACCGCGCCCTCGACCATCTTGGCCTGCACGTCGGCGGGCTTGCCGCTTTCGGCAGCCTTTTCGGCGGCGATCTTGCGCTCGCGCTCGATCACGTCGGCGTCGAGGCCGTCAGCGTCCAGCGCCTGCGGGAACATCGCCGCGGCGTGCTGGGCGATGTCCTTGCCCAGAGCGTTGAGCGTGTCGGCGTCGGCATCCGATTCCAGCGCGACGAGCACGCCGATCTTGCCGAGGCCGTCGGCAGCCGCGTTGTGGATGTAGGGCACGACCGCGCCCTGCGTCACCGCGACCTGCTTGATGCGGCGGATCTGCTGGTTCTCGCCGATGGTGGCGACGTTCTCGGTCAGCTTGTCGCCCACGGTGCCACCGCCCGGATAGGCCGCGGCCTTGAGGGCTTCGACATCGCTGGTGCCGGTTTCGAGCGCGACGGCAGTGGCGTTGCGCACGAAGCTCTGGAACTGGTCGTTCTTGGCGACGAAGTCGGTTTCCGAGTTGATCTCGACGGCAACGCCCTTGGTGCCCTGGACGAGCACGCCGACGAGGCCTTCAGCCGCCGTGCGGCTCGACTTCTTCTGGGCGGTGGCGAGGCCCTTGGCGCGCAGCGCGTCGACCGCGGCCTCGATGTCGCCATTGGCTTCGGTCAGCGCCTTCTTGGCGTCCATCATGCCAGCGCCGGTGCGCTCGCGCAGCTTCTTCACGTCGGCGACGGAAATATCGGCCATGGGTGTTTCCTTTTCGTGTGTGTTCGGGCGCCCGGCCCTGCCGTCCGCAAGGGAGGCAATGCCGGGCGCGCTAGAGGGGGATTGTGACGGGCGATTGACGGAGCAACCGACCGTGCCGGAAGATCAGGCTTCGGCGTCTTCCGCGGCCGGCTCTTCGGCGACCACGTCTTCGGCCGGGGGCTCGGCCATCGCGCCGAAATCGCTCGACACGTCGGCCTGGAACTTGCCCTTGCCGGCGAGCGCGGCTTCACCGACCGCCTGACAGTAGAGGCGCACCGCGCGGCTCGCATCGTCGTTGCCCGGGACCGGGAAGGCGATGCCGTTGGGATCGACGTTGGTGTCGAGGATCGCGATCACCGGGATGCCGAGAACGTTGGCTTCCTTGATCGCCAGATCTTCCTTGTTGGCGTCGATCACGAACATCACGTCCGGGATGCCGCCCATGTCGCGGATGCCGCCGAGCGACATTTCAAGCTTCTCGCGCTCGCGGGTGAGCTGCAGGACTTCCTTCTTGGTGAAGCCCGAGGTGTCGCCCGAGAGCATTTCTTCCAGCGACTTCAGACGACGGATCGAACCCGAGATCGTCTTCCAGTTGGTGAGCATGCCGCCCAGCCAGCGGTGGTTGACGAAGTGCTGGCCCGACATGCGCGCGGCTTCCGCGATCGGCTCCTGCGCCTGACGCTTGGTGCCGACGAACAGCACCTTGCCGCCCGAACGCACGGTGGCTTCCACGAAGTCCAGAGCGCGCGCGAAGAGCGGCACGGTCTGCGACAGGTCGATGATGTGAACCCCGTTGCGCGCGCCGAAGATGTACGGCTTCATGCGCGGGTTCCAGCGGTGGGTCTGGTGGCCGAAGTGGGCACCGGCCTCGATCAATTGCTGCATGGTGACGACGGGAGCCGCCATAGTCATTTCCTTTCCGGTTGTTCCTCTGGAAGGCTGGAACCGCGCTGGCGGAGATCCCGCCGCGGCACCGGTATGTGCGCCTTCCATGCGAATTTGCCGACCGGCCGGACCTCGTGCCCGAGCCGGGGCGAGCGGGCCCTTAGCCGCCTTGCGCCGTGAAATCCAGCCCCGATTGCCGGCCCTTGCGAGATTCCGCATCAAGGGCGGAGAAAATCGCGCTTGACAGCCCGGAACATGTAGGGAACAAGGCTGAGGAACAAAGAACGAACAGTCAACCGCCCGACGAATCGGAGACCTGCCATGCTCGCGCTTGCCATCACCGCTCTGTTCACCTTCGCCGCGCTTGTCGCCGCCGCGGTCATTGCCGACAGCCTGGTGAAGGCGCGCGCGGCCTACCTGCGGCTGCTGCGCGAGGGCGAGGTGCTGCGGGCCGGTTTCGCCCTGAAGGCGGCGGCGGTCGAGATGAGCCTGCGGCCCGCTCCGCGCCCGGCGGTCGGGCGGGCTATGGCCGCGCGGCGTCCGGCGCCTGCGGCGGCACAGCCGCGGCCGCGAGCGCATCGAGCCTGCGTCGCCGCTTGATCCGGGCATATTTGACCAGGCCCCAAGGCATTAGCGCGAGATAGACCGTGCTGATTGCCGCCAGCGTCCACCACGGCTCGAGCAGCAGCGCGGCGAAGGCCAGGCCGATGAAGGCGATCAGCGGCAGGCGGACCGAACGGCGCGGGCGCAGCGAGGCCCAGCTCAGCGTCGGCAGGTTGGAGATCATCAGGATCGCGATCAGCGTCAGCCACACGACCATCAGCACCGGATCGCGGAAGAAACCGATCCCGGTCTCGTGCCACAGGTAGAACGGCGTGAAGGCCAGCCCCGCCCCGACCGGCGCGGGCACCCCGGTGAGAAAGCCGGCCGATTTGTGCGGCTGGTCGTCGACATCGATGCGGGCATTGAAGCGCGCGAGCCGCAGCGCGCAGCAGATCGCGAAGGCGAGCGCCGCGAACCAGCCGAACCGCTCCCAGTCCTGCAGCGACCACAGGAACAGGATCAGCGCCGGGGCGACCCCGAAAGACAGCGAATCCGCAAGGCTGTCGAGCTCGGCACCGAAGCGCGACTGCGCGTTGAGCAGGCGCGCGATGCGCCCGTCGATCCCGTCGAGCACGCCCGCCAGCACCACCAGCCCGATCGCGAAGGTCCACTGCGCGTCGATCGCGAAGCGGATGCCGGTGAGGCCCGAGCACAGCGCCGCCGCCGTCACCGCGTTGGGCAGCATCGCCCGGAGCGTCAGCCCGCCGCCGCGCAGATCACCCGCGCGCAGTTCGTCCTGATCCTCGTCCTCGGCCGCCTTGGGGCCGAGTCGCGCCGGCAGGAAGCGCGCACCCGGAAGCCGGCGCATCCCGCGCCCGCGCACTGCGGATTTGCGCGGCGGGCGGCTCATTGCGCGATACCCTCGATAAGGCAGCGTTCGCCGATCTCGGCGATCACCGTCTCGCCCGCGATCACCGTCTGGCCGATCATCACCCGGGGGTCGGTGCCGGCAGGCAAATAGACATCGACCCGGCTGCCGAAGCGGATCAACCCGACGCGCTGGCCCTTGGCAAGGATGTCGCCGGGCTTGACGAAGGGCACGATCCGCCGCGCCACCAGCCCGGCGATCTGGGTGAAGCCGATGCGCAACCCGTCGGTCCGCTCGACGAGGATATGCTGGCGCTCGTTCTCCTCGCTCGCCTTGTCGAGCTCGGCATTGATGAAGCGGCCCGGGATATAGACCACCCGCCGCACCGTCCCGCCCACGGGCGTGCGGTTGATGTGGACATCGGCCACGCTCATGAAGATCGACACCCGCGTCACCGGCCCCGCCGGCAGGCCGGGAAAGCCCGACCCGTCCTCGATCTGGAGTTCCAGCGGCGGCTCGACCTCGGTGATCAGCGTCACCCGGCCATCGGCAGGGGAGAGAATCGCGGTGTCGCTCTGCGGCACCACGCGTTCGGGATCGCGGAAGAAGGCGAAGACGCCGGCCGAAAGCACCAGCATCGGCCAGCCGAGCAGTTCCCAGCCGAGCACGAGCAGCACGAACAGGCTCGCCGCCAGCGCGATCAGGCCGAACCTGCGCCCTTCCGGGTGGATTGCGGGCCAATCCCAGCCCGCCTCGCCGCGGCCCTTGTTATCGACGATTTCGCCTGCCATCGGCTATGACTTCTAGGCAGACGCGCCCGCGCCCGCAAGCGACACCACCCTAACCTGCTTTGCGCACGAACACCGTGCCGGCCGAATAGCCCGCCCCGAAGGAGCAGATGAGGCCGGTGTCGCCCGCGGCAAGATCCTCGCAATGCTGGTGAAAGGCGATAATCGAGCCAGCGCTCGAGGTGTTGCCGTAGGTGTCGAGCACGGTCGGGCTTTCGTCCTCCGAAGCCTCGTGGCCGAGCACCTTGTGCGCGATCAGACGGTTCATCCCGGCGTTCGCCTGATGCAGCCACAGCCGCCGGAGCGATTCCGGATCGATACCCAGCCGCCCGGCCTCGTCGAGGATCATCTGCGCGACCATCGGCACCACTTCCTTGAAGACCTTGCGGCCTTCCTGCACGAAGAGCTTGTCGGCCTTGCCCTCGCCCTCGGGCGCGGCGCGGTTGAGGAAGCCGAAATTGTTGCGGATGTTGTTGGAGAACACCGTCTTCAGCTTCGTGCCGAGAATTTCCCAGTGCGCCGCCGGGGCAATGGCGGCATCCTCGACCAGCACCGCGGTCGCCACGTCGCCGAAGATGAAGTGGCTGTCGCGGTCGCGCCAGTTGAGGTGGCCCGAGGTGATCTCGGGGCTGACCACCAGCACCGACCGGGCATTGCCCGCGCGGATGTAATCGGCCGCCGTCTGGATCCCGAAGGTCGCCGAGGAGCAGGCGACGTTCATGTCGAAGCCGAAGCCGTCGATCCCCAGCGCCTGCTGGATCTCGATCGCCATCGCCGGATAGGCGCGCTGCATGTTGGACGCGGCGCACAGCACGGCATCGACATCCTCGGGCTTGCGGCCGGCGCGCTCCAGCGCCTGCTTCGCGGCAGCGACGCCGATCTCGGCCATTACCGACAACTCGTCGTTCGGCCGTTCGGGCAGGCGCGGGCACATGATCTCGGGATCGAGGATCGCGGCCTTGCTCATCACGTGGCGCGCCTTGATCCCGCTCGCCTTTTCGATGAATTCGACAGAGGAATAGGCCAGCGGCTCTGCCTCGGGATTGGCCGCATTGTGGCGGTCGACGAAGGCGTTGAAGCTGGCGACCAGCTCTTCGTTGGTGATGCTCTCGGCCGGGGTGAACAGTCCGGTGGCGGAGATGACGGGGCGTCCGGTGAGCGACACTTGCGATTCCTGCATGGAACTCTCTGGCTTGCGAAGGGCGCGGCCTTACTGCGCGCCGCCGCCCCCCGCAAGGCCCAGCACTGCCGCTGTTCGCACGATGCGCCGCGCGCGGGTCAGGCGCTCTCCGCCAGCGCCTCGCCCATCACCTCGCGCAGCAGCGGATTGGGGAAGGTGCGGGCGATGGTGACGGCGTGGAACTCTTCTGTCAGCCCCGGCAGCTGGGCAAGCTCGTAGAGCGTGCCGCTCGCCAGCTCGTCGCGCACCACGATCGGGGGGATCACCGCCACCCCGGCATCCGAGCGTGCGAGCAGGCGCAGCATCGCCATGTCGTCGGCCTCGGCGGCGATCCGCGGGACGATGCCGAGCTGCTCGATCAGCGCGTCGAAACCGGCGCGCAACTGCGTCTCGGGCGTGGGCAGGATCAGCGGCGCGCGGGTCAGCAGCACCGGCAGGCCCTGCGCCGCCAGCGCCAGCCGGCTGCGCGCACCGACGAGGCTCACCGGCTGCTCGGCGATGCGTCGGACGAGATAGGGGCTGGCGGCATCGCGCGCGGGCACCTGGTTGGTCAGCAGCACGTCGATCCTGAGCGCGTCGAGCGCCCGCAGCAGGCTCGCCAGCGTGCCCGAGCGCAGCACCACCTCGACATCTTCGCGGCCCAGCAGCGGCGCGAGGAAGCCCATCTGGAAGTTGCGCGAGAGCGTGGCGAGCGCGCCGATGCGCAGCACCTTCCTCTGCCCGCCGACCGCGCGGAATGTCGCCTGGAGCTGTTCGGAGGCGCGGAAGATCTGGTCGGCATAGTCGAGCGCGATCCGCCCCGCCTCGGTCAGCACGAGGTTGCGCCCGCGCCGCTCGAACAGGTCATGGCCGAGATCGGCCTCGAGCGCCTTGATCTGGGTGGATACCGCGCTCTGCGAGATGTTGAGCGCCTTGGCGGCAGCGGTCAGGGTGCCTTCGCGCGCGGTGGCGCGGAACAGGCGCAGGTGGTGCAGATTGAGGCTCGCCATGGTCGATTTCCCGCCTGATCGTTCGTTCAAGCCGAACGTTTCGGCGCAAAATATGTATTTTCTTTAATTTCGTCTACCCCCTATCCCGACGGCATCCGCAAACCTCTCGCTGCCGGAGTGCCCGTCCATGCCCGACGCCCTCGCCCTCTCCATGCTCGCGCCGCTGGTGCTCGTGCCGGTCATCCTGCTCGCACTCGCCCGCCCCGGCAAGCGCCCCGGCAGCCTGCCGCGCTGGTCGGAAGGCGCGGCCTTCGCCAGCTTCGCAATCGCCCTCGCCGGCCTCGTCCAGACAGCTGTCGTCTCCTCCCCGGGTCTTACGCTGCTGGACGGGCCCATCGCGCTGGGCCTGCGCAGCGATCTCGTCGCCGCCAGCATGGCGAGCCTCGTCGGCTTCATCGGCTGGATCGTGATGCGCTACAGCCGCACCTATCTCGACGGCGAGGCGCGCGAGGGGGCCTTCCACGGGTTGATGCTGACCACGCTCGCCGCGGTGCTGGTGTTCGTGCAGGCCGGCACCCTCCCTACGCTGGTCATCGCCACCTTCGCGGTCGGCCTGACGCTCAAGCAGTTGCTGCTGTTCTACCCCGATCGCCCCGAGGCGCAGCGCGCCGCGACGAAGTTCTCCCGCGTCTGGTTCGCCGGCGACGTGATGCTCGCCTGCGCCGCCGGGCTGCTCTACGCGAAGTTCGGCACGCTCGACGTGACCGCGCTTCCCGCTGCCGCGACCGCCACCGGTCTAGGCCTTGCCGGCACGCTCGGCGTCGCCGCAATCGTCGCGGCGGCCGCGCTCAAGACCGCCGCCTTCCCGCTCCACGGCTGGCTGACCGAGGTGATGGAGGCGCCCACCCCCGTCTCGGCGCTGCTCCACGCCGGGATCATCAACTCGGGCGGCGTCCTGCTGATCACCGCCGCCGGCCTCGTCCAGCAGAGCACCGGGGCGATGGCCGCGCTAGTGATGATCGGCGGCTTCACCGCGCTGTTCGGCGCTGCCGTGATGCTCACCCAGAGCGCGATCAAGACCGCGCTCGCTTGGTCGACGGTGTCGCAGATGGGCTTCATGCTGCTCCAGTGCGGCCTCGGCCTGTGGACGCTCGCGCTGCTCCACATCGTCGCCCACTCGCTCTACAAGGCCCACGCCTTCCTCTCCTCGGGGAACGCGGTCGCCGAGGTCGCGAGCATTCGCCGGCCCGGCCCGGTCGCGGTGCCGAGCGTGCCTGCGGTGCTCAAGAGCTTCGCCCTGGCGCTGGCCATCTTCGCCGCGATTGCGACTGGCTTCACCTTCGCCTTCGGCCCCAAGTCGCCGCAGGCCCTGGCGCTGGGCGCGATCCTGATCTTCGGGGTGGCCTACCTCGTCGCCCAGGGCCTTGCCGGCCGCGCCCCGGCCGCGCTCACCACCCGCACCATCACCGCCGCTCTGGCGGCCGCGGTGGGCTACTTCACCTTCCAGACCATCGCGCAGGCCATCTGGGGCCCGCTGCTGCCCGCCGCGCCCGCGCCGACCGAGCTTGAATGGGCGCTGCTGGTGGTGGCGGTGGCGAGCTTCGGTCTCGTCGCCTTCGCCCAGGCGCTGTTCCCGCTCTGGGCGCACCACCCGGCGACCGCGGGCCTGCGCGTCCACCTCGCCAACGGCCTCTACATGAACGCCCTGCTCGACCGCGCCATCGGCGGCTTCCGCATCACCACGACCCGCTGACCCGAGCCCCCAAGGAGACAATGCCATGCTGATGAACCACGCCGACATCGCCCCGGCCCGCTTCTCGGCGGTGCTCGAAGCCGCCGAAGCCGCCGGGCGCATGGTCCCGCCCGCCTTCCCGCTCGATGCGACCGTGGCGGTCAACCCCTTCCTCGGCCAGACCGGCGAAGACCTCGCCACCGCCGCCGCGCGCCTTGCCCGGGTCGCCGGGGTGCGCGTGACGCGGACCGGCGCGGAGTATGCCGCCGCCATCGCCGAGGGCCGCATCGCCGAGGCCGATCTTGCCGAGGCGCTCGCCGCCTCCCCTTCGCCGCTCAAGCCTGCCGACACCGCCTCGCTGCGCGCGCTCGCCGAAAGGCTCGGCGAGGGGCCCTCCCCGCGCGCCCTGCCGACGGTCGCCGATCTTGCCGCGCAGGCGACCGGCATCGACTGGCCCGCACTCATCGACAAGTGCATCGGTCTGTGGGCCGCCGGCCACTTCGACCGCGGGCAGGCGCTGTGGAGCCCTGCTCCGGGCGCCGAGGCCTTCGCCGCCTGGCGCGGCTGGGCGATGCATGATCTCACCCCCGAGATCGCCGGCCTGACGGGCTTCTGCGCCCATGTCGCCTGCGCGCCCGACACCACCGAGCGCGCGATCCTCTCCGCCGCCGAGACCCTCGGCATCGCCGACGCCGCCGCGCCGACCGCCTTCCACCGCCTCGCCATGAGCCTCGGCGGCTGGGCGCAGCACGCGCGCTGGCTGCTGTGGCAGGCGGAACTGGTCGGCGACACCGACCGCACCCTCATGGATCTCCTCGCGATCCGCCTGATCTGGGACGAGGCGCTGCTGGTGCAGACCCCCGCCATCGCCGAGCAGTGGGCCGCCACCGTCGCCGCCCACGCCGCGCCGGTCGCGCCGACGGCCGAGGACGTGGCGCTCGCCATCCTCCAGGACGCTGCCGACCGCGGCCACCAGCGCCGCCTCGCCGCCGCGCTGGACGGCGCTGCGCCCGCCGCCGAAACCCGCCCCTTCCTGCAAGCCGCCTTCTGCATCGACGTGCGCTCGGAAGTGTTCCGCCGCGCGCTCGAGAGCGTCGATCCCTCGATCGCCACCATCGGCTTTGCCGGCTTCTTCGGCCTTCCGCTGGCGCACCACGCCCACGGCTCGGACATCCTCGAGGCGCGCCTGCCGGTGCTGCTCAATCCGGCGATCACCACCACCAGCGCGGGCGATCCGGCCAAGGACCAGGCCGACCGCATCGCCGCCCGGGGCGCGCGCGCCTGGGGCCGCTTCCGCCAGGCGGCGGTCTCCTCCTTCGCCTTCGTCGAGGCGGCGGGGCCGGTCTATGCGGTCAAGCTGGTGAAGTCGGCGCTGGGGTTCACGCCAAAAGCCAAGGCCGAACCCGCCCCCGAAGTCATCGGCGGCATGAGCGCCGAGGCCAAGGCCGACACCGGCGCTGCCGTCCTCAAGGCGATGAGCCTCACCAAGGGGCACGGCGAGATCGTCCTGCTGCTCGGCCACGGCGGCAACGTCACCAACAACCCGCACGAGAGCGCCTATCACTGCGGTGCCTGCGGGGGCTACACCGGCGAGGTGTCGGCGCGGCTGCTGGCGATCCTGCTCAACGATCCCGAGACCCGCGCAGGTCTGGCCGCACGCGGGGTCGAGGTGGCCGAGGACACTCTGTTCGTCGCGGGCCTCCACGACACGACCACCGATGCGGTCACCATCTACGAGGACGGCCTGCCCGCCGCCCGCGCCGGCGACCTCGCAAGGGTGCGCGACATGCTCGCGATGGCGGCCAAGATCGCCCGCGCCGAGCGCGCCCTGCGCATCCCCGGCGCGCGCGGCGAGAGCCTTCCGGCGCGCGCCCAGAACTGGGCCGAGATCCGCCCGGAATGGGGCCTTGCCGGCTGCGCCGCCTTCATCGCCGCCCCGCGCGCGGCGACCGCGGGCCGCGACCTCGGCGGCCGCGCCTTCCTCCACTCCTACGACTGGCAGGCGGACGAGGGCTTCGGCACGCTCGAGCTGATCATCACCGCGCCGGTGGTGGTGGCGAGCTGGATCAGCCTCCAGTACTACGGCTCCAGCGTCGCGCCCGAGATGTTCGGCGGCGGCAACAAGCTGATCCACAACGTCGTCGGCGGCATCGGGGTGGTCGAGGGCAATGGCGGAGCCTTGCGCCCCGGCCTCCCCTGGCAGGCGGTGCACGACGGCGATGCGCTCCAGCACGAACCGCTGCGCCTCAGCGTGATGATCGAGGCCCCGCGCGAGCAGATGCTGGCGATCCTCGAGAAGCACCCGGGCGTGCGCGCGCTGTTCGACAACGGCTGGCTGCACCTCTTCGCCCTCAAGAACGGCAAGATCGACGCCCGGTACGTCCCCGGCCTCGCTTTCGCGGAGACGGCCGAACAGAGCCTCGCCGCGTGACCGGATAGCCCGGCGGGTCGCAACGCTGGTGGCACCGCCCGCCCCGCACCCGCGGTGGCGGGCGGTTTGCTGTCGGGGTTCATGACGCGGATTGCCCGAAGGTGCTTTCGACCTGAAGGGGGGTGGTGGACAGGGCTGGATTCGAACCAGCGTACGCTTGCACGGGCAGATTTACAGTCTGCTGCCTTTAACCACTCGGCCACCTGTCCACACAGTCCCCTGGCATCAGGGGGGCGTCCCGGGCCTTGCGAGGCCCTGAATCGTGCGAGTCCCGCTTGGGGCCTGCCGCCGAGAGGCGCCCCTTTGGCGAAGCGTCGCTTGCCTGTCAATGGCCCTGCTGGCAGGGGGCGGTCTGGAATGGCCCAGCCGGGGAACGATGATGAGCAAAGGTGAAAGGAAGCGCGCCCTCAGGGGCCGTGCGGGACGCATGCAGGGCGGGCGCGGCTCGGGCCGGGCGTCGAGCGGGCAGGTGCGCCTGTGGGGCCGCCACGCGGTCGAGGCGGCGCTGAAGAACCCGGAGCGTTCCCACCGCAAGCTGTGGGCGACGCGCGAGGGGATCGACAGCCTCGACGGCGAACTGCCGGCCGACTTCCCGGTCGAATATGCCGACGGCGCCGATCTCGCCCGCCTCGTCGCCAAGGACGCGCCGCATCAGGGATTGGTGCTGGAATGCGCCCCGCTCGAGGACGTGTTCCTCGACGAGGTGGCGCTCGGCGAGGCGGCGCATCCGATCGTTGTGCTCGACCAGGTCACCGATCCGCACAACGTGGGCGCGATCCTGCGCTCGGCGGCGGCCTTCGGGGCGGCGGCGATCGTGACGCAGGACCGCCACGCCCCGCCCGAGGGCGGCGTGCTGGCCAAGGCCGCCTCGGGCGCGCTCGAGACCGTGCCCTGGGTGCGCGTCGTCAACCTCGCCCGCGCGCTCGAGGAGCTGGCCGATGCCGGCTACTGGCGCATCGGGCTGGCGGGCGAGGCCGAGGCGGTGCTTGCCGACATCATGCCCACCGGTCCGCTGGCGATCGTGCTCGGCGCCGAGGGCGAGGGCCTGAGGCACAACATCGCCGCGCATTGCGACGTGCTGGCGAAGCTGCCGATCTCCTCGGCGATCGAGAGCCTCAACGTCTCGAACGCGGCGGCGATTGCGCTTTATGCGGCGGCGACGCGGGGGTAAGCTCGCCGCCGAGGGAGGGGAAGCCATGACCATATCGACCACCATCCGCCTGCGCGCGGCGGCGCTGCTTTCGGGCCTCGCGCTGGCGCTTGCCGGGTGCTTCATGTCGCCCGGCAAGTTCACGTCCGAGCTCGTGCTGACCGGGCCGGACAGCTTCACCTTCAGCTACGAGGGCGAGATCTTCTTCCTCGGCCTCTCCAAGCTCGCGCAGATGGGCGCCGCGGCGGAGGAGAGCTTCACGCCGTCCGAATGCTTCAGCGACGAGACCTTCGAGCCGCGCGAATGCACGAAGGAAGAGCTCGAGGCGCAGCGCGCCGAATGGGACGCCGGAGCGGCCGAGCGCGCGGCCAGGGCGAAGAAGGACGCCGAGACGATGAAGGCGATCATGGGCGGGATCGACCCATCCGATCCCAAGGCGGCCGAACAGCTCGTGAAACTGCTCGAGCGCCAGAAGGGCTGGAACCGCGTGGTCCACAAGGGCGACGGGCTGTTCGAGGTGAGCTATGCCGTCAGCGGCACGACGGGCCACGACTTCATGTTCCCGATGATCGAGAGCTTCCCGCCGGTGAACCCCTTCGTCCAGATGTTCCTGCGCGACGGCAGCCAGGCGCGGATCAATGCCCCCGGCTTCGCGATCCAGAACGGCGACAATCCGATCGGCGGCATGGCCGGCGGCATGGGCGCGCTCGCCGGGCTGGCGGCGATGGGTGCGGCAGAAGGGAGCGATACGCCTGCGGTGCCTTCCGGGCCGGTGCTCGAGGGCACCTTCACCATCCGCACGGGGCCGGGCATGCGGATCCTCGCCAACAACACCGACGAAGGGCCCGAGGCGGCTCCCGGCGGCGGCGAGGTGCTGCGCTGGAGCATCTCTCAAGGCACCACCCAGGCCCCCACCGCGCTGATCGCCACCGCGCGCTGAGGCTTGCGCCGCGCGGCAAAGAGAAACCCCGCCGGCCGCGAGGCTGACGGGGTTCGCTCGTGCCGGAAAGGCGGTGTCAGACGCGGATCAGTTGACCGCGTCCTTCAGGCCCTTGCCCGCCTTGAACTTGGGCTGGTTCGAAGCCTTGATCTTCATCGGCTCGCCGGTGCGCGGGTTGCGCCCGGTCGAGGCCTTGCGCTTGGCGACCGAGAAGGTGCCGAAGCCCACCAGCCGCACCTCGTCGCCGCCCGAAAGCGCCTTGGTGATCGCGTCGAACACGCTTTCGACGGCATTCGAGGCATCGTTCTTGGAAAGTCCGCTTGCGTCGGCAACGGCGCTGATAAGGTCGTTCTTGTTCATCGGGGACCCCCTCGCTTCAGGATTTCGTTGTGTGGGTGAATCGCGCTTGTCGAAAGCCGGCAAATTGAGACCTTTTTGCTAGGGCTGTCAAAGGCAAATGCCCCCTGTCGGGCAGCCCCTGCAAAAAGCCGTGCAACTTCCCGCGCCTAACATGGGTTGGACGCGCAAGCGGTCTGCACAAAATGCGTCTTCGAAAATGCGACCCTGCCGCGAATCACGGCAAGAGCGGCCCTATTAGCGGGTCAATGGGCGGTTGGCACCTCTCCCGATGCACCCGATGCGCCCGAAGCGGTGGGAGCCGGCTGGCTGGCGAGATCGTCGGCCTCGGTCCATTCGATCGGTTCGAGCGGCTCGGTCAGCGCGCGGGCGAGCACCTCGTCGACGTGGGCGACCGCGATGATCTCCAGCCCTTCCTTGGCATTGGCAGGGATCTCGGCGAGATCCTTGACGTTCTCCTCGGGGATGAGGACGGTCTTGATACCCCCGCGCAGCGCGGCCAGCAGCTTCTCCTTCAGCCCGCCGATCGCCAGCACCCGACCCCTGAGCGTGACCTCGCCGGTCATCGCCACATCGGGGCGCACCGCGACGCCGGTGAGCGTCGAGACGATCGAGGTGACCATGCCGATCCCCGCGCTCGGCCCGTCCTTGGGCACCGCGCCCTCGGGCAGGTGGATGTGGACGTTCTTGCGATTGAAGACCGATGGCTTGATCCCGTAGGCGGGCGCACGCGCCTTCACGAAGCTGAAGGCGGCCTGGACGCTCTCGTTCATCACCTGACCGAGCTTGCCGGTGGTCTTGATCTCGCCCTTGCCCGGGGTGGTGACGCTCTCGATGGTGAGCAGCTCGCCGCCGACCGAGGTCCACGCCAGCCCCGTCACCGCGCCGACCTGCGGCTCCTCCTCCGAGACGCCGTGCTTGAAGCGACGCACGCCGGAGAAGTCGCCGAGGTTCTCGGGCGTGATGGTGACGCTCTGCGCCTTGCCTTCGAGGATCTGCCGCAGGCTCTTGCGCGCCAGCTTGGCGATCTCGCGCTCGAGCGTGCGCACCCCCGCCTCGCGGGTGTAATAGCGGATGAGATCGCGCAGGGCCTCCTGCGTCAGGGTGAACTCGCCCTTCTTCAGCCCGTGCGCCTTGACCTGCTTTTCGATCAGGTGCCGTTCGGCAATCTCGACCTTCTCGTCCTCGGTATAGCCTTCGAGCCGGATGATCTCCATGCGGTCGAGCAGCGGCTGGGGAAGGTTGAGGCTGTTCGCGGTGCACACGAACATGATGTCCGAAAGGTCGAGGTCCAGCTCCAGATAGTGATCCTGGAACTTGGCGTTCTGCTCGGGATCGAGCACCTCGAGCAGCGCCGAGGCCGGATCGCCGCGGAAATCCTGACCGAGCTTGTCGATCTCGTCGAGCAGGAACAACGGGTTGCTGGTCCCGGCCTTCTTCAGGTTGGCGACGATCTTGCCCGGCATCGAGCCGATATAGGTGCGCCGGTGGCCGCGGATCTCGGCCTCGTCGCGCACGCCGCCGAGCGATTGGCGCACGAATTCGCGGCCCGTCGCCTTGGCGATCGACTTGCCCAGCGAGGTCTTGCCCACGCCCGGGGGGCCGACGAGGCACAGGATCGGCCCCTTCAGCTTGTTGGTGCGCGCCTGCACCGCGAGGTATTCGACGATGCGGTCCTTGACCTTCTCGAGCGCGTAGTGATCGGCATCGAGCACCGCCTGGGCGCGCGCGATGTCCTTCTTCAGCTTCGACTTTCTGCCCCACGGCAGGCCGAGCAGCACGTCGAGATAGTTGCGGATGACGGTCGCCTCGGCGCTCATCGGCTGCATCGAGCGCAGCTTCTTCAGCTCGGCCTGAGCTTTCGCCTTGGCTTCCTTGGAAAGCTTGGTCTTCTCGATCTTCTCGGCGAGTTCGGCGATCTCGTTGCCCTCGCCGTCATCGCCGCCGCCCAGTTCCGACTGGATCGCCTTCAGCTGCTCGTTGAGGTAGTATTCGCGCTGGGTCTTCTCCATCTGGCGTTTCACGCGCCCGCGGATGCGGCGCTCGACCTGGAGGACGGACAACTCGCCTTCCATGAAGGCCATGACGAGTTCCAGCCGCTTGAGCGGGCTCGCCTCGGTCAGAAGGCTCTGCTTGTCCGCCACCTTGGCGCTGATCGCGGCCGCGATGGTGTCGGCGAGCTGCCCGGCATCATCGACCTCGCCGAGATCGACGCCCGCATCCTCGCCCATCTTCTTGTTGAGCTTCACATATTCGCCGAACTGCTCGGTCACCTGCCGCATCAGCGCGGTAACCTCGCTGCCCGACACGGTTTCGGGCTCGATCGGCTCGACCTCGGCAAGGAGATACGTTCCGGCTTCCTCGAGCGCCGCCAGCCGCGCGCGGGTCTTCCCCTCGACCAGCACGCGCACCGTGCCGTCGGGCAGCTTCAACAGCTGGAGCACCTGCGCGATCACGCCGACATCGTAGAGGTCGTCGCCCTCGGGATCGTCGCAGCCCGGATCGAGCTGGGCGATGAGGACGATGTCCTTGGAGGCTTCCATCGCCGCCTCGAGCGCCGCAACCGACTTGTCGCGCCCGACGAAGAGGGGAACGACCATGCCGGGGAAGACGACGATGTCGCGCAGGGGAAGAAGGGGATAGGTCTGGGTCATGCCCGAGATATGGGAAGGGCCACGCGGTCCCGCAATGGGGCACGGGGGCTAGCCTGTGGACGGTCGCCCCGCCCTGCCGCAAGGAGGGCGGAGCGGTCCGCGGGGCTTTCCTACAGGCGTACGGCGCGGCAGGGTGGTCAAGCTCTTTCCCATCCCTGGTTCGCTGGCACGCAGGCGAAAAACGCCGCGCACAGTGTCAACTTCGGTTTTGGTCCGGAAGCTTCTGAATTGGATCCGGAATTCCTGTAGGATTGCGAAGTTTACAGTGTCAACTTTGTAAACTTCGCACGGCCCCGGCCCTTACCCCAGCCCGGGCAGGTTGAAGCCGGGCGGAAGGCCCATCGAGCCCTGCATCTCGCGCATCTGCTGTTCCGAGACGCGGTCGGCCCGGTCGCGGGCGTCGTTGAAGGCAGCCGCCACGAGGTCCTCGAGGATCTGCTTGTCGTCGGGCAACATCAGGCTGTCGTCGATCGACACGCCGAGGATGCGGCCCTTGGCGCTGGCGCGGACCTTGACGAGGCCGCCGCCGGCGCTGCCCTCGACCTCGATCGAGTCGAGCTTCACCTGCATCTCGTTCATCTGCTTCTGGATGGTCTCGGCGGCCTTCTGGGCTGCGGCCATCATCTCTTCCATCGATTTCATCGCGGGGGTCTCCTCAGTTCCACGGGGGGCTGCCGCCAGCAGCGGCACGGGGGGCGGTGCCGATCAGCTCGGCATCGGGGAAGGCCTCGAAGGCGGCCTTGACGAGCGGGTCGGACCGGATGCGCGCATCCTCGGCGGCAGCGGCGGCCTCGGCGGTCTCGCGCAGGGAAGGCTGCGCTTCCCCGGTGCCGCGCTCGACCTGCCAGCGCTTGCCCGTCAGCCTGAATAGCGCCTCGCGGATATCGGGCGCGGGGTCGTCGGGGAAGCTGTCGGCCTGCTGGTAGACGAGGCGTTCGGGGCCGAGTTCGATCACCCGCACCCGGTCGCGCATGATCTGGGCGACGCGCAGCTGGCCCGAGGCATCGACCTCGTCGACCAGCGCGGCCCATGATCGGGTGGGCGCGGCGGCGGCCGGGGCCGCGGCGGGCGCGCCGTCCGGTCCGGCGGCGGGGGCAGCGGCGATCCCGTTCGCGGCGAGTTCCTCGATCCGCCGCGCCAGCTTGCCCGGATCGGGCATCTGCGCGGCATGGAGGATGCGCAGCAGGGCCATCTGGAGCGAGACCAGCGGATCGGGGCCGGTGCGCACCTCATCGTGGCCCTTGAGCAGCAGCTGCCACAGGCGGTGCAGTTCCCCCGCCCCCATCCGTCCGGCGAAATCGGCGAGCGCCCGGCGCTCGTCCTCCGCCGGGGCCTCGGGCTCGGTGCCGGAGACCTGCGCGAGGGTGATGCGGTGGACGAGGTCCATCAGCGCCCGCATAAGCGCGAGCGGCTCGACGCCGAGGGCATATTGCTCCTCGACCGCGGCGAGCAGCGCCTTGGCATCGCCTTCGAGCAGGTGCCCGAGCAACCGGCGCTGCGCGCTCTTGTCGGCGAGGCCGAGCATGTCGCGGACCCGGGAAGCGGCGACCTTGCCCTCGCCGTCGAGGTCGGCATGGGCGATCGCCTGGTCGAGGATCGAGAGGCCGTCGCGCACCGACCCTTCGGCGGCGTTGGCGATGATGTTGAGCGCCTCGCCCTCCGCCTCGACACCTTCGAGGGCGCAGACCTTGGCGAAGTGCTCCGCGAGTAGCTGCGCCGGGATGCGCCGCAAGTCGAAACGCTGGGTGCGGCTCAGCACGGTGACGGGGAGCTTGTCGACTTCGGTGGTGGCGAACAGGAACTTCACATGCGGCGGGGGTTCCTCAAGTGTCTTGAGCAAGGCGTTGAAAGCATTGCGCGACAGCATGTGGACTTCGTCGATGATGTAGATCTTGTAGCGCGCCGAGACCGCGGCGTAGCGCACCTGCTCGATGATCTCGCGTACGTCGTCGACGCCGGTGTTGGAGGCCGCGTCCATCTCGATCACGTCGATGTGGCGGCCCTCGGCGATGGCGGTGCAGGGCTCGCACTGCCCGCAAGGGTCGATCGTCGGCCCGCCCTGCCCGTCAGGCCCGACGCAGTTCAGCGCCTTGGCGATGAGCCGCGCGGTCGAGGTCTTGCCGACCCCGCGCACCCCGGTCATCAGGAAGGCATGGGCCAGCCGGTCGCGGGCGATGGCATTGGCGAGGGTTCGCACCATCGCCTCCTGCCCGATCAGCTCGGAGAAGGTCTGCGGGCGGTACTTGCGGGCGAGAACGCGGTACGGCTGTGCGGCGCCCGGCTTCGGCGCGGCGGGCGTCGGTGCGGGCGCAGCTGCGGGCGCGGGCGCGGGATCGCCGAACAGGGCGTTCTGCCCCGCCGCCTCGAGCTCGGCGAGGCTCGGACCCGTCTCTTCCTCGGGCAGTTCAGGATCGGAATCGTTCATCGCCCGCCATCTTAGGCCCGGCATCGCCCAATGTCGAAGATTCGCGGGCGGTCATCACCCGAACTTCGCGCGCCCCTTGGCCTTGACTCCGGTTGCAATTCGCAATTGAAATGGCGGCAAGGGGAGACCGTCATGAGCATCATTCCGGGCCGAATGACCGACAGCCATACCGGCCCTCTCGTGGTGTTCCTGATCGGCATGCGGATCAACCACTTCCACAAGGTCGGCCGGTGGTGGCCGGTGTTCCGGGCGATGGGCCCGATGATCCGGGAACTCAGCCGCAATCCCGAGAGCGGGTTCCTCGGCACGGAGTTCGCCCTGTGCTCCCCGCGCCAGATTTTGCTGCTCCAATACTGGCGCGATTTCGACAGCCTCGAGGCCTATGCCCGCAACCGCGACGCGCAGCACTGGCCGGCATGGACCGCCTTCAACCGCAGCATCGGCAATGACGGGACGGTGGGGATCTATCACGAGACCTACGTCGTCGCGGGCGGCGCGCACGAGACGGTCTATGGCAACATGCCGCCGTTCGGCCTCGGGCGCGTCAGCGGGCTGGTGCCGGCGACCGGATCGCGCAATGCCGCGCGCGAGCGGATGCGCGCGGGTTCCGGAGCTTTCGCCGACGATGCATGAGGAAGGAGCCGGGCGACCCGCCGCAATCCACCTGGGCTGCTGCCTTCCGGCCCTGACCCGGTGAGCGGACGCAAACGTCCACCCGACTCCCGAGTGGGCATATGGCGTCCGGCAGGCGAAACGTCAACTCAGCGGAAATTGTCCGCGTAGGCCTGGAGCTTCAACCGCCGCGGCGGCGTGGCGATCACGCGCGCAGGGATGCCGTATTTCTCGGCATAGGCACGCGCCGCATCCTTCGACGGGAAGGTGAGCTTCACTTGCGACTGCGTGTCGGCGCTCCCGGTCCAGCCCATCAGCGGATCGGCGAAGCGTGCCTCGGACTGCTCGAACTCCAGCACCCATTCATCGGTATGGGCCTTGCCGGACTGCATCGCGTGCTTGGGCTTCTGGTAGATACGTGCGCTCATGGCCCGCCCTTAGATCACGAATCGCTGCGGTTGAAGGCGTTTTTGGTCTTCATGCTCGGCTTTTCCAGCCACGGCTGATCGGGCCAGCGATGCTTGGGATAGCGGCCCTTCATGTCCTTGACCACGTCGCGCCAGCTGCCGCGCCAGAAGCCGGGCAAGTCGCGGGTCGACTGGATCGGGCGGCCCGCCGGGCTGGTGAGCTTGAGCAGCAACGGGGTGCTGCCGATCATCGGCTGCGTGTCGAGCCCGAAGAGGCCCTGGACCCTGACCTCGACGCTCGGCGCGTCGTCGCCGGCGTAATCGATCGGGTGGCGCGTGTCGGCGGGCGAGGTGAAATGGGTGGGCGCAGCCTTGTCGAGCGTTGCGCGGGCATTCCAGTCGAGCAGCCCCAGAGCGGCCTCGGCTAAGCGATGCGGCGGCAGGTCGAGATCGCGACGGCCCGCCAGCAGCGGGGCGAGCCACTCGCCGGCACGCGCAGACAAGGCCTCGGGCGAAAGCGCCTCAACCCCGGCGAAGCGGGCGCGGGCGAGGAAGCCTTCGGGCATGAGTTCCCCCAGTTTCTCCAGCGCTTTTTCCACTAGGATATCCACAAGCAGCGCCGGATCGGGCGCAGGCTCAGGAACGCTTGCCAGCACGATCGCCCCGAGCCGCCGCTCGCGCCGGGCTTCGACCCGGTTCTTCTGCTCGTTCCAGCGGGTTGTGACGCGTTCCTGAAGTTCGTCCACAAACAGGGCCGCGATGCGGTCGGACGCGATCTCCGCCCCCGCCGTGATGCGCGCACCCTTGGCCTGACCCTGCGCATCGCCGATCACGATCCATTCGGCCCGCGCCAGCGGTGAGGCGGAGTCGAGGATATAGCCCCTCCCCCCGGCGCTGATCCAGCTCTCGCCCGAAGGGTCGCGGCGGCGGGCGATGAAATCGGGACGGGCGAGCGCGAGGGCTTCGGCAGCATCCTGCACGGGGCTCGTGCCGATAACGCCTGCAAGCTTGGCCACCTGCCCTGCCCAACCCCTCGCGATCCCCGCCGCCGCCGCGCTGCGCGGCGCGCGGTCGCCGCGCCAGCGGGCGAGGCGCTGCATCAGGTCCTCGCCGCGCCCACCGAGGCCGCGTTCCTGGAGCAGCATCACCAGCCGCGCGGCATCCTCGCCGCAACCCGCCGCAGCGCCGTGGAGCACGGCGGCGGCCTGATCGGGGGCCATCGGCAGGCTCGCCACGGCTTGCCCGAACGGCGTGATCCGCCCGCCTGCGTCGAGCGCGCCCAGCGCCTCAAGCGCCCGCCGCGCGGCGGCGACCGAAGCCTCGGGGGGCGGGTCGAGCCACGGCAGGCTGGCCGGATCGGCAGTGCCCCATTTCGCCAGCCGCAGCAGCAGTGGTGCAAGGTCGGCCTGCATGATTTCGGCCGGCGCGAATTCGGGTCGGCCGGCGTGGCCCGCCTCTTCCCACAGGCGGTAGGCAACGCCCGGCCCCTGCCGCGCCGCGCGCCCCGCCCGCTGCGCCGCCGAGGCTTGCGAGGCGCGGCGGGTGACGAGATGGGTGGTCCCCGCCGCGCGGTCGAATTCGGCAAGGCGCGCGAGCCCGCTGTCGACCACCACGCTCACCCCGTCGAGCGTCAGCGAGGTCTCGGCAATCGCGGTCGCAAGGACGATGCGTCGCCGCCCTTCGGGATCACGACGGATCGCGGCGCGCTGGGCGGCGGGTTCGATCTGGCCATGGAGCGGGTGGATCGGGGTGCCTGCGAGGCGTGGCTCCAACCGCTCGCGCACCCGCTCGATCTCGCGCACGCCCGGCAGGAAGGCGAGAATGTCGCCGGCCTCTTCACGCCACGCGGTGAGGATGGCGCCAGCCATACGATCCTCGATCGCCTGCGAAGCATCGCCTCCAAGCCACTTTATCGCCAAGGGAAAGCTGCGCCCCTCGCTTTCGATCACGGCCGCGCCCTCGCCGAGCAGCCGGGCAAAGCGCGCACCGTCGATCGTGGCCGACATCAAGAGCACGCGCAGGTCCTCGCGCAGCACGGCGCGGGTCTCCAATGCCAGCGCAAGGCCCAGATCACTGTCGAGCGCGCGCTCGTGCGCCTCATCGAACAGCACCGCCGAGACACCGGGCAATTCCGGGTCCTCCACCAGCCGGTTCACCAAGATCGCCTCGGTCACGACGAGTATGCGGGTGCGCGCGGAGACCTTGCTGTCGAGCCGGGTCATGTAGCCGACCGTCTCGCCCGGCTTCTCGCCGAGCAGTTCCGCCATGCGCTCGGCGGCGGCGCGGGCTGCGACGCGGCGCGGCGAGGTGAGGATGATCTGGCCGGTGCACCACGCCTCGCCCAGCAGATCGGGCGCGACAGCGGTGGTTTTCCCCGCCCCCGGCGGCGCGATCAGCACGGCAGCGCCTGCCCCGGCCAGGGCGGCGCGGATCTGCGGCAGTACGGCGTGAATGGGAAGGTCGGGCTTCACGCCCCGCCCGATAGCTTGCTCAATGCCCCCGCGCGACCGCGAATTGCGCGGCTTCCGCCATCGCCTGACGCGCCTTGCCGTCCGGGAAGATCGAGATCGCGTCGATCGCACGGTGCGCGAAGTGGCGCGCCCGTTCGCGCGTGTCCTCGACCGCGTTGTGCCGGCCGATCAGCCCTATCGCATGGGCGAGGTCCGCGTCGGAGGTGCGGTGGCCGAGGATCGCGTCCTTCCAGAACCGGCGCTCTTCCTCGTTGCCGCGGGCATAGGCGAGGATCACCGGCAGGGTCATCTTGCCCTCACGGAAATCGTCGCCCTGGTCCTTGCCCATCTCGGCGGCATCGGAATCGTAGTCGATCGCATCGTCCACCAGCTGGAAGGCGACCCCGAGATTGCGCCCGTAGGCCTCGAGCGCGCGCTCCTGCTCCTCCGAGCACTCCGCCACAACCGCGCTGATCTGGCTGGCGGCGGCGAACAAGGCGGCGGTCTTGGCGCCGATGATGTGGAGGTATTGTTCCTCGCTCGTGGTGATCTGGCGCTGGGCGGAAAGCTGCGAGACCTCGCCCTCCGCGATCACCGCGCTTGCCCGCGAAAGGATCGAGAGGACGCGCAAGGAGCCGTCCTCGGTCATCAGTTCGAAGGCGCGGGAGAACAGGAAATCGCCGACCAGCACGGTCGCGGGATTGCCGAAGATGATGTTGGCCGCCGCCTTGCCGCGCCGCAGCTCGCTGCCGTCGACCACGTCGTCGTGGAGCAGCGTGGCAGTGTGGATGAACTCGACCGCGGCGGCGAGCTTGTGGTGGCGCGTGCCCTTGTAGCCGACCAGCTCCGCCCCAGCGAGGGTCAGCATCGGCCGCAGCCGCTTTCCGCCGCCGCTGATGAGGTGCCCGGCGAGGCGCGGAATGAGCGGGATCTCGCTCTGCATCCGCTCGAGGATGACGGCGTTGACCGAATTCATGCCCGCTGCCGTGAGCGACAGCATGGGATCGAGTGTCGGTGCCTTGCGCGGCAGGGGAATGATGTCGGCACTCATGCTGGCCAAGGCTCTAGGGCGGCCCCAGCGTGCTTGGCAAGCGCAGAATTGCTGCTAATCCTGCGCCCCATGTCGCATGATCCGCAACACTCCGGCGCGCCCGATCCGGTGCTCGCGGCCTTCCGCAAGAGCATCGACAACATCGATGCGGCGCTGATCCACATGCTCGCCGAGCGGTTCCGGATCACCCAGGCCGTGGGCGAATACAAGGCCAAGGCGACCCTCCCCCCTGCCGATCCGGATCGCGAGGCCCGCCAGATCGCGCGGCTGCGGAAGCTGTCGGAAGAGGCTGATCTCGACCCCGAATTCTCCGAGAAGTTCCTGCGCTTCATCATCGACGAGGTGATCCGCCACCACGAGCGCGCGCAGGCGGGCTGAGGCGCGTCAGGGCGTCTCGTCCTGCGGCGGCTCGCTGGGCGGAAGAGCGGGCAGCGGCGTCGCCTGATCGCGCAGGCTTTCGAGCAGTTCGGCGCGCTCGCGCAGGATCCGGGCCTGGTTGCGGGTGAGGCGCTCGGTCTCGCCATTGGCGAGCAGGACGAACCGTCCCCGCCGCGCCTGGATGATTGGCGCGCCGAGACAGGTGGCGTCGCGCCCCAGTTCCTCGTCGCATTGCGGGCCGATCCCCGTGCGGTCGAGGGTCGGCACAGCATAGGGATTGTTGAAGACGGTGCGCTCGCCCGCCTGCGGGTCAGGGCTGGCGCAGCCGGTCAGCGCGGTTGCGGCGAGGATCATGCTGCACCTTGCCTTGCCCATGCTCCGACCCTTCCTCCACGAACGGCTTTTCAATGGCTTGCCAGCCGTGAACCGCGGGTGAACCGGATAAACCGGGCAAGGGCACGCAGGCTCTTGGGCGAGCCTGCGTGCCCCCGCGCGCTCCATCGGGGATGGCAGGGCTGCGGGGCGGCGCAGCCTGCCTGGCAGCGCGCGGAGCGGGTCGGTCAGCCGCGCGGGCGGCGGCCGCGGGGCGGCTTGGCGCCTTGGGGCCTGCTACGCGAGACGCTGTGGTTCACCTGTCCGTCGCCGCGGGTGGTGGCGCGGCTGCGGGAGCCGATCACCTCGCCGGCGGAATTGGTAACGCTCTGGCTCGCCTGCGAATTGCCCTGGCCGTCACGGCTGCGGCTTCCCGCAACGCCATAGCTCTGCCCCCTCGCACCCGTGGCGGTGCCTTCGAAGGTCGAGCCGTTCTCGGTCCGCGTGCGCTCCCCGGCGAAGCTGCGCGAATTGCCGCGCGGGCCGGTCTGGACGACATCGACCGTGGCGCCCGTTTCGGTCCGCTGGCGCACCGCGCTGCTGGTGGCGGTGTTGCCCGTGGCGGTGCTGGTCACACTGCGGTCCCGCGTGGCGGTGCCGGTGTCGGGGTTGACGGTGGTGGTCTGGACGGCGCTGACATTGGGGCCTTCATAGGTCTTGGTGCTGCTCTGCTCCTGCGCGGCAAGAGGCGCGGCGGAGGCCAGCGCGGTCAGCGAGGCGAGCATCAGACGGGTCTTGAACATGACAGATTCCTCCGTGCGAACATGGGTTTGCGGGGTCTTCGGCAGGCAAGGGGGTGATGCCGCCGGTGACATGGAGGAAACGTGGAGGGAGCGATGACCCTTCGCGCCGGGTGCGGTTTTTCGCTCAGTTCTCCGGGACACCGCCGGGTTCGTCCGGAGCCGTGCCGGATCGGGACAGGTCGGTGCCTGCATCGGGTGAGGCAGGGGCCGGCGCGGCACCTTGCAGACGTTCGGCACGAAGCTGGCGCCATTCCTCGATCAGGGCACGGCGCTCCTCGGGAGAGGCCTGCTGCAAGGCGCGGCGCCGTTCCCCGGGCGGCATCCGGCGCAGGCGCTCGATCCGTTCGCGGCGTTCGAGCGTGCGGCGGTCCTCGCGCAGCGGCCGGAGGATGTCCTCGCGGGTCAGGGCTTCCCCGCTCTCGACCCTGCGCTCCATTTCCTCGCGGCGCACCTTCACCCGCTCGTCGAGAAACTGCTCGCGGCGCGTGCGGGCGTCCTCGATCCGCTGGCGCAGGCGAGCCTCCTGTTCCGCGGTCGGCACCGGCAGGCCGGCGGCGCGGCGGCGCTCGATCTCGCTGGCAATGCGCTGGTCGATGATCTGGCCACGCTCCTCGCGGCGGCCCTTGCGCACCTCGTCGATGCGGCGGAAGGCCTCGCCGAGTTCCTCGGGCGTGTCGATCGGGCCGACGATTGCGACGGGGGCCGGGGTGACGGGATCGGCAGCAGCGGGGCGCGGCGTCGACGGCGCGGGCGCCGGCGCGGCGGCGGCCGTGCCGGTCAGGCTCGCCCAGACCTTGCCCGCCGAGGGCACGGGAAGATCGAGCCGCCCGAGCAGACCCGTCGCCGCCGCCGCCGTGGCGAGCGCACCGAAACTGGCGAGACCGATCGCGATGCGCCGCCCCATCCGCCAGCCCCGCCCACCGCGCGCCGGGCGACGCAGCTCGGGCAGCGGTGCCAAGGTCGTCGCGGGCCGCGCCTCGGCAGCCGCAAGGACGCGATCGGCAAAGCCCGCCGACAGCGGGGGCGGCGCATAGCCGTCGAGCGCCCGCGCGAGCGGGCTGCCGGGACGGATCGGCGCGCCCTGGTCCTGATCGTTCACGCTCATCGCGTGCCTCCTTGCGCCGCGAAGGCCTGGCGCAGCGCCGCCCGGGCGCGATGCAGCAGGGATTCGAAGGCCTTGATGTTCATCTCCATCGCCTCTGCCGCCTCGGCATTGGACAATTCCTCGTAATAGGTCAGCACGATCGCCGCGCGCTGGCGCTCGGGGAGCGCAAGCACGAGACGACGGGCCAGCCCGTCGCGCTCGTCCGCCTCGATCAGCGCGTCGGCGAGCGGCGCCTCGTCCTCGCGGTCGGGGACCTCGCCATCCGACAGCCGCCGCGACCGGCGCAGGCGGTCGATGGCGAGATTCGTCACCACCCGCTGCAACCACCCGCCGAGCCGCAGGGTGCCCGCCGCCTGGCTGCCCGACGGATGGCGCGCGGCGATCGCCGGGGCTTGGTCCCACAGCCGCAGGCACGCCTCCTGCACGATGTCCTCCGCCTCGTGCGCGTCGCCCGTCATCCGGAAGGCGGTGCGGTGCAGAGCGCCTGCGTGCCGCGAGATGATGTCGCGCAGCGCCGCGGGGTCGCGGGCCGCCAGCCGCGCCGCCAGCGCCGCATCATCGCCGGGGCCGGCGACACGCGGTGCACGGAGGGAAGGCTCGCTGCCTGCAGTCATCTCGTCTCGCGCAAATGGCCCCGTTTGCGTCAGTCTGTCGCGGCCTCAACGCTGCGCCTGCCGGAACCCTTCGCGGCCGGCGCGCGAAAAAATCAGTCCGCCCGTGGCAGGCGCAGCTCGACCAGTAGGCCGCCGAGATCCTCGCTCTCGCGCAGCGCGACGCTGCCGCCGTAGATTTCCGCCACGTCGCGGACGATCGCAAGGCCGAGACCCGTGCCGGGCTTGTCGGTGTCGAGCCTCACCCCGCGGTCGAAGATGCGTATGCGTTCGGCTTCGGGAATGCCCGCGCCGTCATCCTCGACCCAGATGAGGCACATCTTCGGATCGCGCGGGGCCTCGTCCTCGTCGGGATCGATGGTGACGAACACGCTTCCGCCGCCATATTTCGCAGCGTTCTCGATCAGGTTGCCGAGCAGTTCGTCGAGGTCCTGCCGCTCCAGCGCAACCGTCGCGGTCTTGTCTCCGGCGATATCGAGGCGCCCTTGCGGATAGAGCCGCTCGACCGCGCGCCGCACCGCCTCTGCGCTCGCCATGACATTGGTACGCGCATGACCCACCGCCCGGCGACCGACGGCACGGGCACGGGCGAGGTGGTGGTCGACATGGCGCTGCATGGTGCGCGTCTCGCGCATCACCGCATCGCCGAGATCCGGCGCCCGGGCGGTGGCGGCGTTGGTGAGCACGGTCAGGGGGGTCTTGAGCGCGTGGGCGAGATTGCCCGCATGGCGGCGCGCTTCCTCGGCCTGCTTCTCGGAGTGTTCGAGCAGTGCGTTCAATTCCTCCACCAGCGGCTGCACTTCCAGAGGCAGGGGATCGGTGATGCGGTTCGCGCCAGTGGTGCGCAGGTTCTGGATCGCAGCACGCACCCGCCTCAGCGGCGAAAGGCCGTAGCGCACCTGCATCACCGCCATAAGCAGCAGGCCGAGGCCGAGGATGGCGAAGCTCCAGATCAGGATCAGCCGCACGCGCCCGATCTGGGTGTCCATCTGCTCGGTGGCGCTGGCGACCGCGAAGGTCCAGCGCGTCTCGCTCCCCGGCAGGATGATGGTCCGCTCGGCGATCCGCAGCGGCTCGCCGGGGAACTGGTCGGAATTGTAGAAATGAACCTCGCTGTCGAAATGGTCGCCCTCGGCCTCGACACCCTGAAGGCGCAGCGTGCGGTCCCACAGGCTGCGCGAGGGCCAGGGGTCGTGCCCGACGCCGCTGACCTGCCAATAGAGCCCGCTGCCCGGCTCGAGGAACCGCTGGTCACCGAGCGTGCGGTAGAATTGCACTTCGCCGAAGGCGTCGATCTCGGCGGCGGAGATCATGGCGGTGAGGATGTAGTCGAGCTGCTCGTCGAAATTGGCCTCGACCTGCGTCGTCAGGGTGCGTTCGAGCGCGATGCCGCCGCCGAGCAGGAGCACGGAGATCCACCCGGCCGCGATCAGCGTCATGCGCCGGGCGAGGCTGGCGCGGGGCCTTGCGCCGGGCGGAGGCGGGGCGCTCTCTTCCGGCACGATCACGGCCCCGCCCGCAGGCAAGGCTGATGCGCCATCGCCGCCGGCTGCCGGCGCCTCAGGCGCGCGGCTGGTCGGCGGGGTCGTCGAGGCTGTAACCGAGGCCACGGATCGTCGTAATCACGTCTGCGCCGAGCTTCTTGCGGATGCGGGTGACGAAGACTTCGATGGTGTTCGAATCCCGGTCGAAATCCTGGTCGTAGATGTGCTCGATCAGTTCGGTGCGGCTCACCACCTTGCCCTTGTGGTGCATCAGGTAGCTGAGCAGCTTGTATTCCTGCGCGGTGAGCTTCACCGGCTCGCCGGCCAGCGTCACCCGGCCCGAACGGGTGTCGAGCCGCACGTCGCCTGCAGTCAGTTCGGACGAGGTGTTGCCCGAGGCGCGGCGGATCAGGGCGCGCAGGCGGGCGATCAGTTCCTCGGTCTGGAAGGGCTTGGCGAGGTAATCGTCGGCCCCTGCATCGAGGCCCGCCACCTTGTCCGACCAGCTGTCGCGCGCGGTCAGCACCAGCACCGGGAAGGTGCGCCCTTCGCGCCGCCACATGCCGAGCACGGTCAGCCCGTCGATTTCGGGCAGGCCGAGGTCGAGCACCACCGCGTCGTAATCCTCGGTCGAGCCCATGAAGTGCCCGTCCTCGCCATCGGTCGAAAGGTCGACGGCATAGCCCTGCCCTTCGAGTGTCGCCTTGAGCTGGGCGCCGAGAGTGGGTTCGTCTTCGACGATCAGAATGCGCATGATCCACCAATTTCCTGCGTGTTGATGGGCCGCGTGGTGCGCTTTTGGTGCGGGGGCGTCAAGCGAACCCCTCGCGCGCCCGGCCCTGCTGTCCCCCGCCGATTGCCCATGCGTCCGGCCGTCAGCGCGAGCGGCCGATGATCCGCCCGGTGCGGGCATCGACATCGACATAGGTCACGCGGCCATCCTTGATGAACTTGAGACGATAGGCCCGCGCGGTCGAATCATAGGCAAAGCCGAGATATTCGGCATCGCGCATCGTCGGCAGGATCCGCGCCTCGATCTCGCCCGAGCGCATGATCGTGCCCGCCTGCGCCTCGCGGCGCGCCTCGCCCTGGTCGCCGCGCGCCTGCTCCTGGGCGCAGGCGGGGGAACCGGCGAGGACGGCGGCGGCAAACAGGCCGGATATCAGGGCGGAACGGAGTTTCATGACACGATCATGCCTAGGCTGTGTCCATTGAACAAGCCGTGAATGGTTCAGCGCGGCGTTGCGGCGCCGCCCTGGCCGACCAGCTCGTAGGTGACGGTGACGCTGATCCCCGCCGCCACCAGCCCGGGCTGCACAGGCGGCGGCGCGGCGGCGACGTCCAGCGAACGCTTGGCCATCATCATCTCGGGCATGGGCCCGCTGCCCGCCATGCTCTCGCTGATCGCGAGCACCCTGACGCCCTCGTAGCCGAGCATTGTGGCATAGGCCTCGGCCTGCCCGGCGGCACGCGCCAGGGCCCGCTTGCGCGCCTCGGCCTTGGCCGGCTCGTCATTGTCGATGCCGAAGCTCGGGCCGCTGAGGTCGGTCGCCCCGGCCTCGACCAGCGCATCGAGCACCCGTCCGGTATCGTCGATCTTGCGCAGCACCACGCTGACCCGGTTCGCGGCCTGATAGCCGCGGAACACCTGACGCTGGGTCTGCTGGTCGTAATCGTAGCGGGCGTTAAGGTTGATGCCGGTCGTTTGGATGTCCTTTTCGGCGATCCCAAGCGCCTTGATGCGCGCGACAACCTTCTGCATCTCTTCCGAATTCTGGCGCAACGCCGCGGTCGCGGTGGGCGCCTCGGTGGTGACGCCCGCACCGATCGTGGCGGTGTCTGGCGCGACCTCGACGCTCTCGAATACGTTGAGTTCGACCACTGGCCCTGCGGGAGCGATGGTGACCTGCGGCGCAGCCGCCGCCGCGGCGGGCAGGGCCAGCGATGAGGCGGCGGCGAGAGCGAGGGCGGGCTTGATCATTGTGCAGCATCCTTCTTCGGTTCGCCGCGCCCTTGGACCGGACGGCCTTTCGCGCGACTGAACCGGATCGCGGCAGCGGGCTTGCCGCCGGCCAGCCCAGTCCCTAGGGGCTGCGCACCATGGCGCAACCACCCATCTTCTCGTTCGAGGGCCTCGCCTTGCAACAGGGCGGGCGCTGGCTGTTCGGCGGCCCGACCCCGACGACGGGCGCCGCTCCGATCGATCTCCATGTGCTCCCCGGCGACCGGCTGGCGCTGATCGGGAGGAACGGGGCGGGCAAGACGACGCTCCTGCGGCTCATCACCGGGCGGATCGAGGCGGACCGCGGGCAGCGCCGGGTCAAGCCGGGGACGCGGATCGTGTTCCTCGAACAGGAGCCTGATTTCACGCCCTTTTCCACCCTCATGGAGTTCGCCACCGGCGGCGAGGACGCGCCCGCCGTGCACGAGGTGGAGGCCATCGCCGGCCAGCTCGGCATCGACATGAGCCGGCCCGCCGCCACCGCCAGCGGCGGCGAGAAGCGGCGCGCCGCGATTGCGCGCGCGTTGGCGCAGGAGCCCGATCTGCTGCTGCTGGACGAGCCCACCAACCACCTCGATCTGGGTGCGATCGACTGGCTGGAGGACTGGCTCTCGCGCTACCGCGGGGCCTTCATCACCATCTCCCACGACCGCACCTTCCTCACCCGCCTGACGCGGGCGACGCTGTGGCTGGACCGGGGCACCTTGCGCCGCAAGGAGATCGGCTTCGGCGGCTACGAGGCGTGGGAAGAACAGGTCTATGCCGAGGAGGCCCGGGCCGCGGAACGCCTTGATGCCAAACTGAAAATCGAGGCGCACTGGCTCGAGCGCGGGGTCACCGCGAGGCGCAAGCGCAACCAGGGGCGGCTGGAGAAGCTCCACCAGATGCGCGCCGTGCGGGCGGCGATGATCTCGGGCGCGGGGACGGCCAAGCTCAAGCTTGCCTCGGATGACGACTTCAAGTCCAAGTCCGTGATCGTTGCCGACAACATTTCAAAGACTTACGGGGAACGGCCAATCATCAAGCCGTTCTCGCTCAGGATCCAGAACGGCGACCGCATCGGGATCGTCGGCGCGAACGGGGCGGGCAAGACCACCCTGTTGAAATTGCTTACGAAAGAGCTCGAGTCCGACACCGGCAGCGTCACCCACGCCCGCACCCTCTCGGGGGTGATGATCGACCAGCAGCGCAAGATCCTCGAACCCGGCGCCACGGTGCGCCAGATCCTCGCGCAGGGGGGCGACTGGATCGACGTGCGGGGGGTGAGGAAGCACGTCCAGGCCTATCTCAAGGACTTCCTGTTCGATCCCGGCCTCGTCGACACCAAGGTCGGCATCCTCTCGGGCGGCGAGCGCTCGCGCCTGCTGCTCGCCCGCGAGTTCACGCGCACAGCGAACCTCCTCGTGCTCGACGAGCCGACCAATGATCTCGACCTCGAAACCCTTGATCTTCTTCAGGAAGTCATCGCCGATTTCGAGGGCACCGTGCTGATCGTCAGCCACGACCGCGACTTCCTCGACCGCACCGTGACGATCACGCTCGGCCTCGACGGGTCGGGCAAGGTGGATATCGTGGCGGGCGGCTATGCCGACTGGGAAGCGCGGCGAAGGCCGCTGCGCGAGGCGGCAAAGACCCCGCAACGACCGCGCGACGACCACGCAACGACTGCGGCAAGGAGCGGCAACGACAAGGCCCCCCCGGCCAGCGTCAAACTGTCCTACAAGGACCAGCGCGATTACGAGATCCTGCCCAGGCGGATCGAGGAACTCGAAGCCGCGATCGCTAAAGGCGAGGCGCTGCTGGCCGATCCGGACCTCTACGCGAAGGACCCGAAGAAGTTCGCGACCATCAGCCAGGGGATCGCCAATGCCCGGGCCGAGAAGGACGCGGCGGAAGAACGCTGGCTGATGCTCGCGGAAATGGTCGAGGGGTGAGCGCCCCCGCACCGGGGCACGATCACGTCGAGGACCTGAGGCGCCGCATCGCCGCCTGCACCCTGTGCGCAGCGCACCTGCCAGCGGGCCCCCGCCCCGTCGCCCGCTTTTCCGCCACCGCGCGCATCCTGATCATCGGACAGGCGCCGGGCAGCAAGGTCCACGTAAGCGGCATTCCGTGGGACGACGACAGCGGCGACCGGCTGCGCGGCTGGCTCGGGATCGACAAGCAGACCTTCTACGACGCGGCCAAGGTCGCGCAGATGCCGATGGGCTTCTGCTATCCGGGCAAGGCGAGCGGGGGCGACATGCCGCCGCGCCGGGAATGCGCGCCGCAGTGGCACGATGCGGTGCTGGGCGTGCTGCCCGAGGACCGCCTGACCCTGCTGGTCGGCATCCATGCGCAGGCGCGCTACCTGCCGCACCTGAAGCGCCTCTCGCTTGCGGAGCGGGTCGCGCGCTTCGGCGAGGACCTGCCTTTCGTCGCCCTCCCCCACCCGGCCTGGCGCTCCCGGCTGTTCATGGCGAAGCACCCGTGGTTCGAGGCCGAGGTGCTGCCGCCGCTGCGCGCCATGATCGCGCAGAGGCTCAGGTGATGCGGTAGAATTCCGCCACCCGCTCGAGCGCGATCCGCAGGACCAGCTTGCCGCTGCGCGCCGGCCAGCCGAGGCTTTTCTCGGCATCGGGCAGCGCCTCGCCGGCGCAGACGACGCGCCACAGAATGTCCTCCAGCCCCTTGCCTGCCGCCTTGATCGCGCCGTCGAACCGCCGGCGCGCGGCGATCTGCTTCTCGGTGGGGGCGAGGCCGCGCTCGCCCGTGCCCTTCACCCGCACCGGGTCCCAGCGCATCGTGACATTGGCGGGCAGCTGAGCGCGCTCGTAATCGGCGCGCAGGGCCTCGCCCGCGTCGTGAAGCCGATCGGAGAGGTGCCCGCGCGCGTGCAGCCAGGCGAGCGGGCTTTCGGCGAGGTTGACCGTCACCGAGCGCGAACGGCGCAGCCCGCCGGGCGCGGCGGGGCGGCGGCGCGGGCCTTCGGGGGTGAGTTCGCGTTCGACGAGATGGCGTGTCATGGCTGTTCCTCCGCTGTAAGAGGCGGGGCTTGCCAATCAGGCCCATCTGTAGGAAAGGAAAAACCAATCCGGTTATATTCCGCCCGCGAGGCCTTCCGCATGACCAACCGCATCCGCGACATCCGCAAGGCCAAGGGCCTCACCCTCGCCGATCTCGCCGCCGCCTGCACGCCGCCGACCACCGCCCAGACCATCGGGCGGCTCGAGACGGGGATGCGCCAGCTCTCGCTCGGATGGATGAACCGCATCGCCGCCGCGCTGGAGATCGAGCCCGCCAGCCTGATGCGGGCCGAAAGCGGCGCGCCCGCGCAGGTCGTCGCCCAGCTGGGCGCGGGCGGACCGGAAGCTCTATCGGCCCCGCGCGAGGCGCTGCTCCCGAACGCGCTCTCCCCGCAGGACGGCCCCGCCCCGCTCGTGCTCGAAGTCACCGCCAGCGTCGGGGAATACCGCCCGGGCGACCTCGTTTGGCTGCGGCGGCTCGATCCGGCGGACACCGCCGGCGCGATCAACCGCGACTGCCTCGTGCCGCGCTCCGGCGGGCGTTTCGCCTTCGGGCGGCTGATCGACCGCAAGGGCACGCTGGTCGGCCTGCTGCCGCCGGGCGCGGGGCAGAAACAGGTGGTGGTTGACGATCCGGCATGGGTGGCGGTCGCCTTCATGCTGGTGAGGACGCTTTGAGCCGCGCGTGCTAGGACGCCATTCCGTGAAACACGTCCTTGCCATCTCGACGCTCTATCCCAACCCGGTCAATCCGCGGTTCGGCACCTTCGTCGCGCGCTCGCTGGAGACGCTGGCGAAGCGCGGCGACTGGCGGGTGACGGTGGTCAGCCCCATCGGCCTGCCGCCGCTGGCGCTGGGGCGCTACCGCCCGCTCGCCACCCTGCCCGAGATCGCCGAGGAAGGCGGCATCACCATTCACCGGCCGCGCTTCACCCTGATCCCGCGCATCGGCGCGCGTCGCAACGCCGCCGCCATCGCGCGTGCCGTCCTGCCGCTGGTGCAGCGCATCCATGCAGCAGCGCCGATCGACGTGCTCGACGCGCAATTCTTCTTCCCCGACGGCCCCGCCGCCGCCGCCATCGCGAGGGCGACGGGCCTGCCGCTCTCGATCAAGGCGCGCGGGAGCGACATCGCCTTCTGGGGGGAGCAGGATTTCGCCCGCGAACAGATGCTCGATGCGGCGCGCGCGGCGACGGGGCTGCTGGCGGTGAGCCGCGATCTGGCCGGGCAGATGGCGGCAATGGGGATGGATGCGGGCAAGATCACGGTGCACTACACCGGGCTCGACCGCGACCGCTTCCGCCCCTTCGCCCATCCCCAGCTGCGCCGCCAGCTTTCAGAGGAACTGGGCTTTGCCCTGCCCGACAAGGCGCCGCTCCTCGCCTGCGTCGGGGCGCTGATCGAGCGCAAGGGCCAGGACATCGCCATCGCCGCGCTGAAGGCGGTGCCCGAGGCGCGGCTGGTGCTGATCGGCAAGGGCGAGGACGAGGCCCGCCTGCGCGCCCTCGCCGCGCGCGAGGGGATGGGAGAGCGGGTGTTCTTCGCCGGATCGATCGATCACGACCTGATGCCGCTGATCCTCTCGGCTGCCGACGTGATGGTGCTGCCGACCGTGAGCGAGGGGCTCGCCAATGCCTGGGTCGAGGCGCTCGCCTGCGGGACGCCGGTGGTGACCACCGATGTCGGCGGGGCGCGCGAGCTGATTTCCTGCGACACCGCCGGGCGGCTGGTCCCGCGCGATCCGGCGGCCGTGGCGGCGGCGGTCAACGCGATCCTCGCCGACCCGCCCCCGCGCGAGGCGGTGGCGGCGCTGACCGAGCATTTCAGCTGGGAGGCCAACGCCGCGCAGCTCGCCGCGCATTACGAGAGGTTATCGGCCGCCTGACGGCGGACAGACCTATCCCTCTCCGCGAGCCAGCTTCTCCTGCCGATCGGCGGCGTTCTCGGTCGGCACGAAGCTGTTCGAGGTCACCCCCATCCAGATCAGCAGCGGGCCGGCCATGTAAATCGAGGAATAGGTCCCGATGAACAGGCCCACGGTGATCGCCGCGACCATGCCGAACAGGCTCGGCGGGCCGAAGATCAGCAGCGGGATCAGCGCCACGAACAGCGTCAGCGAGGTCATCACCGTGCGCGCGAGCGTCTCGTTGACCGACAGGTCGAGCAGCTCGTTCATCGGCATCTTGCGGTACTTCTTGAGGTTCTCGCGGATGCGGTCGTAGACGACGATGGTGTCGTTCAGCGAATAGCCGATGATCGCGAGGATCGCCGCGACGATCTGGAGGCTGAACTCCATCTGCGTCAGCGCGAACAGGCCGAGCGTCACCGACACGTCGTGCACCAGCGCGAACATCGCGCCGACGCCGAACTGCCATTCGAAGCGCACCCAGATGTAGATCGAGACCGCCGCCATCGCCGCCAGCAGTGCGAGGATCGCTGAGTTGCGGAACTCGCCTGCGACCTTGCCCGAGACGGTGTCGTTGCCGTCCTTGCGCGCGTCGGGATATTCGGCGGCAATGGTGGCGATCACCCGGTCGCCGATCGCGGTCGCGGCGCCCGGCGTGTCCTCGGCCCCCTCGGGCAGGGGAACGCGGATCGAGACCTGGTTGGGCGCGCCGAATTCCTGCACCACCGGCTCGCCGTAGCCGAGGCCGCCGACGAGTTCGCGCAAGCTCGGGATGGGCGCCGTCTCGCGCTCCTCGAAGGTCATGCGCACTTCCTGCCCCCCGGCGAAATCGACGCCGAAGTTGAGGCCGTTGACCGCCACCGCCGCCCAGCTGCCGAAGATCAGCACGAGGCTGAGCACGAAGAAGGGCACGCGCAGCTTCAGGAACTTGATGTTGGTGTTGTCGGGGACGAGCTTCAGGAGTTTCATGGGGGCGCGCTCCTCAAATGACGATGTCGTTGGGGCGCGCCTTGCGCAGCCATCCGGCGACGAACATGCGGGTCAGGGTCACGCCGGTGAAGACCGAGGTGACGATGCCGATGATCAGCACCACCGCGAAGCCCTTGACCGGCCCCGAACCGAAGGCGAACAGCGCCACGCCCGAGATGACGTTGGTGAGGTTCGCGTCGAAGATCGCGCGGCTCGCTTCCTTGTAGCCAGTCTCGACCGCGGCGACGACCTTGCGCCCCCGCGCGCGCTCCTCGCGGATGCGCTCGTTGATGAGCACGTTGGCGTCGACCGCCGCGCCGATGGTGATGACGAAGCCGGCGATCCCCGGCAGGGTCAGGGTGAAGCCGCCCAGCGCCATGATCCCGAGCAGCATCAGCACGTTGAACACCAGCGCCACCGTGGCATAGACCCCGAAGCGGCCATAGGTCGCGATCATCAAGGCGATCACCGCGAGGCTGCCGATGCCCATCGCGATCAGGCCCTTGCGGATCGAGTCCGCGCCGAGGTCCGGCCCGACGGTGCGTTCCTCGACCACCGCCAGCGGCACCGGCAGCGCGCCCGAACGCAGCGCGATCGCGAGGTTGTTGGCGCTTTCGGGCGTGAAGCTGCCTGAAATCTGCGCGCTGCCGCCGATGATCGGCTCGTTGATGTTGGGCGCCGAGAGCACCTGCCCGTCGAGAATGATCGCGAAGGGCTTGTTGACGTTCTCGGTCGTCAGCTTGGCGAACTTGGCCCCGCCCTGCGCGTCGAAGGTGATGTTGACGATGTTCTGGTTGGTCTGCGGATTGACCCCGGCCTGCGCGCCCGTGAGGTTCTCGCCGCGGATCCCGCCGAGGCGGCGCACCGCGAGGAAGCTGCCCTGTTCGGGCGTGCCCGGCGCGAAGGGGAAGATCTCGCTGCCCGCCGGCGCGATCCCCGCCTGCACGTTGCTGGGCAGGGCGTTCAGATCGACCAGCTTGAATTCGAGCTGCGCGGTCTGGCCGACCAGCGCCTTGAGCGCCTCGGGGTCCTGAAGCCCCGGCACCTGCACGACGATACGGGTGTCGCCCTGGCGGATGATGGTCGGCTCGCGCGTGCCGAGTTCGTCGATGCGGCGGCGCACCACCTCGGTCGCGCTCGCCATTGCATCGTCGATCGCCTGGTTGACCCCCGCATCGGTCTGGCTGAGCACCATCCGCTGGCCGTCGACGACGTTCAGCTCCCACTCGCGCACCGTGGTCGCGCCCTGCATCGCCGGCTCGATCAGCCCGCGCGCACGGTCGATGTCAGCGGCGTTCTCGAGGATGAAGGACAGCTGCCCGCCCGCGGTCGAGACATCGCCGATGCGGATGCGCGGCTTGGCGTTGCGCATCAGCTGGCGGACGGTCTCCTCCATGTTCTCGAGCCGCTGGGCGCGCACGTCGCTCGCCTTCGCCTCGAGCAGCAGGTGCGAGCCGCCGGCAAGGTCGAGCCCGAGGTTGACCTGCGGGTCAGGCAGCGCCGAAGGCCAGTCCAGCCCCGAGACATTGAACAGCGAGGGCAGCGCCAGCAGCGAGGCCGCCAGCGTCAGCGCCCACAGGCTGAGCTTTTTCCAGAGGGGAAAGTCGAGCATTGCGTCAGGGTCTCACACGCAAGGAAAAGGGGTGCGGCGCGCAGGCGGGGCCGGCGGCCGGATCAGTCGTTGGCGGGCGAGCCGCCGGGCGGGATGATGTCGCCGAGCGTCGCCTTGATCGCCTTGACGCGGACATTGGGGCCAAGTTCGAGCTCGGCATAGGTGTCGTCGACCTTGACGACCTTGCCCACGAGCCCGCCCGCGGTGACGACCTGGTCGCCCTTCTTGACCGCGGCGATCTTCTGTTGGTGCTCCTTCTGCCGCTTCATCTGCGGGCGGATGATCAGGAACCAGAAGATCGCGATCATGCCGATGATCGGCAGGAAGCTGATCCAGGCGGGCGGGGCAGCGGCGGCGCCCGCTCCGGCGGCGGCGAGAAGGTCGATTGTCATGCGAATAAAGCCTGTCGGATCCCGTGAATATCGTGCGAGGCGTGCGCCTCGTGCGTCCAAGTGGGCGCGCCTAGCAGCAATGCAAGGAAGCCGCAATCATGGCGCCCGAGAGCGTTGTGAACCGGCCACACCCCGTCCCCGCCCAAACCCGCTTGCCAGCCCCCAACTGCCGCCCTATAGGCGCCGCTCCACTGGTGTCGGGACGTAGCGCAGCCTGGTAGCGCATCACACTGGGGGTGTGGGGGTCGGAGGTTCGAATCCTCTCGTCCCGACCAGTGGTTTCCTCCTCTTCACGGCTTTGATGCGCCGCGCGGCGGCGCGATTGCACGGCGGCGGCGCGCGCGGTAGGCTGTGGGTCTTCGCCTCTCACGAAAGCCGTGCCCGTCCCATGAGCCGCTGGCGCCTTGCCGCCCCCGTCGACGATATCCGCGAGGCGCTGCTGGCTGCGCCCGTGCTGCCGGAACGCTTCGCCATCGCCACGCTCGTGGCGGTCGACGGTTCGGCGCCGCGCGATGTCGGCGCGCAGATGCTCGTTACCGACAGCGAGCACTGGGGCTTCCTCTCGGGCGGCTGCATCGAGGACGATGTCGCCCGCCACGCCCGCACAGCCCTCGCCGAGGGCGCGCCGCGCCTCCTGCGCTATGGCGAGGGCAGTCCGTGGATCGACATCCGGCTCGCCTGCGGATCGGGGATTTCCGTGCTGGTCGAGCCGGTCGCGGCGGCGGAACCGGCGGTCGCGGCGCTGCTCGATGGCTGGCACGCGCGCCGCGCGGTGCTGTGGTCGAGCGACGGCGTCACCCGCCGCGCCGAAGCCGCAGGCGAGGCGCCCGTCGATGCCTGGGACGGCGCGCGCTACACCCGCCTGTTCGCGCCCCCGCTGCGCCTCGTGCTGATCGGCGAGGACGGGGCGACGCTCTCGGCCGCTGCGCTCGCGCAGGCGATGGGCTGGCAGGTGGCGCTCGTCACCCCGGGCGGGCCGGAGGCTGCCCCCTTCCCCCGCATCGCCTATCATCGCGGCGATCCGGCGGCCGCGCTCGCGGCGATCGGGATCGACCGCTGGACGGCGATCGCGGTGCTCTCGCACGACCGCGAGGACGACGAACGCGGGCTTGCCGCCGCCTTGTGCAGCGAGGCCTTTCACGTCGGTGCGATCGGCGCGCGGGCGCGGCTCGAGGGCCGGATCGCGCGGCTGCGCGCCCACGGGGTGAGCGAAGCGCAGATTGCACGGCTGCGCGCACCGATCGGGCTCTACGGCTTCGGCAAGGCCCCGCGCGAGGTCGCGCTGTCGGTGATCGCCGAGGTCGCGCAGGCCTTCCACGCGGCGGTGGCGGCGGCGAGGTCGGCAGGCGTGTCGATGTCGAGCAGCACGCCGCTGTCGGCGGTTTCGAGGTAGGCGACCGCCTCGGGACGCGCCTTGAGCAGCGCGGTCGCGCCGGTGTCGCCCTCCAGCTTGGCGAGATCGGCGAAGGCAGCGCGGGTGAAGGCGACCGGGTGGCCCGGCTTGCCCGCATGGCGCGGCCTTGCGGCATATCCCGCCGCTTCCGCCGCCGCCGCGAGCGGAGCCGAGAGCGCAACCGGCACCAGCGGCATGTCGCCGAGAAAGACGCACACACCGCGCGCTTGCAGCGCCAGCGCGGCGACCCCGGCGCGCAGGCTCGCGGCCATGCCCTCGTCCCAGTCGGGGGCGTCGACGATCCGGCAGGCGAGCCCCTCGAGGGCCGGGCGAAGCGAGGCTCCATCGGCACCGGTGACGACGACAACCTCGGCGAAACCGGCCCCGAGCACGCGTTCGGTGACCCGCCGGATCACCGGCGCCCCCGCCAGATCGGCCAGCAGCTTGCCGCCACCGAAGCGCCGCCCCGCCCCGCCGGCGAGGATCAGCGCCGACCAGCCGTCGAGGCTCAAGCCTTTGCCTGGGCAAGCACCGGCAGGTTGCGGATCCGCTTGCCCGTCGCCGCCGCCAGCGCGTTGGCGAGCGCCGGCGAGGCAGGCGGCAGGCCGGGTTCGCCGATCCCGCCGGTCTTGGCCCCGCTGTGGATGAAGTGCACGTCGATCTGCGGCGGCGCGTCGGCGAGCTTGAGGATCGGGTAGTCGTTGAAATTGCTCTCAACCACCGCGCCCTTGTCGAGCGTGACCGCCTCGCCCATCGCCGAGGACAGGCCCATGATCAGCCCGCCCATGATCTGCGCCTCGGCATTGAGGGGGTTCACCGTGGTGCCGCAGTCGACCACCGCAAAGGCTTTCAGCACCTTGGGGCTGCCGTCGTCCTTGACGCCCGCCTCGATCACCTCGGCGACGATCGTGCCGAAGCTCTCGACGATGGCAATCCCCCGTCCCGTGCCCTCGGGCAGGGGCGTGCCCCAGCCCGAACGCTTCGCCACCTCGTCCAGCACCTTCACGTGCCGGGAATCGGCCGGGAGATGCTTGCGGCGGAATTCGTAGGGGTCCGCCCCTGCCGCCGCCGCCAGTTCGTCCATGAAGCTTTCGGTGTAGAAGCCCAATTGCGTCGCGTTGACCGAGCGCCACGGCCCGTCGATCTGGTTCGACTGGTAGGCGAAGTGGCGGCGCGAGGTCGCGGGCAGGTTGTAGATGAAGGGCACCTCGCCCTCGGCATTGCCGCTCTGGGCGTAGTCGATCCGCAGTGCGGTGATCGCGCCATCCTTCACCGCGCCCTTGAGCCGCGCCAGCGATTGCGGGCGATAGGTGCCGTGGCGCAGCTCCTCCTCGCGGCTCCAGACCAGCTTCACGGGGTATGGCACCTGCTTCGCCAGCAGCGCCACCTGGTCGATGATCTCGACCAGATCGGGGAAACGCCGGCCGAAGCCGCCGCCCATGATCATCGGGGTGAAGATCACGTCGTCGACCGAAAGGCCGGCGGCCTTCGCCGCCTTGGTGCGGGTGCTCAGCGGGTCCTGCATCCCGCCCCACAGGTGCAGCTTGCCGTCCTTGAAGTGGCCGGTGAGCGCGAAGGGCTCCATCATCGCGTGGTGGAGGAAGGGAACGCGGTATTCGGCCTCGACCAGCTTGGCACCGGCCGCACCGAAGGCCGCATCGACATCGCCCTCGCCGCCCTCGTTGTCGGCCTTGCCGCCGGCGATGAGCTTGCCCTGCGCGGCGTAGATTGCCGGGGTCGAGACCGCCGCATGGCCCCCGTCGGAGAACCTGGGCGAAAGCGCATCGAGGCCCTTCTTCGCCGGCCAGTAGCCCTTGGCGACGACGATCACCGCGTCATCGAGCTTCACCACCTTCTCGACGCCCTTCACGGCGAGCGCGGGCGCCTCGTCGACGCTCTCGAGCTTGCCGCCGCGCACCGGCGCTGCCGCGATGGTCGCGACGCGCATCTCGGGCAGGGTGAAGTCGATGCCGTAGATCGCGCTGCCATCGACCTTGGCGGGGATGTCGCGCCGGGCGACGGGCTGGCCGATCAGCTTCCACTGGTCGCGGGTCTTGAGAACGGGGTCACTCGCCAGCGACCTTTCAGCCGCGCCCGCGGCAAGCTCGCCATAGCGGAGCGACTTGCCCGACCTGGCATGGGTGACGACGGAATCGGCGGTAGTCAGCTCGCTTGCAGGTACGCCCAGCCGGTCGGCCGCTTCCGCGACCAGCGCCGCGCGCACCGCCGCGCCGGTCTTGCGCATCCCGACCTCGCCGGTGAAGCGGATCGCCGAGGAGCCGCCGGTGATCTGCAACGGCATCGAGCGCGCCATCATCCCCACCACCGCGTCGGGCAGCAGCCCCGCGACGGTCTGGCCGACCATCTCGGGCAGGAAGCCCTTGGCCAGCGCCGCATTGGCGAAGGCGAGATCGGAAGGGGCCTGCTCGACCTTCACCTTGTCCCAGGCGGCATCGAGCTCGTCGGCCAGCATCTGCCCGAGCGCGGTGTGCGAGCCCTGCCCGAAATCGATGTGCGGCGAGTAGACCGTGACGGTGTCGTCCTCGGCGATCTTCATCCAGGTGGCAAAGCCGTGCTCGCCCTCGCCAACGGTCAGCGCCTTGGCCTTGGCCTTCACGCTGCTGTCGGTCCACCACACGCCGAAGATGCCGCCGCCCACCAGTAGCGCCGAACCTGCGAGGAAGATGCGGCGCTTGACGCCCTTCTTCTTCGGCTTGTCCGCCGGGGCTGCGGTTTCGGGCCCCTTGGTTTCAGGCACGTCGAGTTCGGGATTGGGATTGTCGGCCATCACGCGTCTCCCTGCTGGGCGGTGGCGGCGGCGCCGGTCGCCGCGAGGATCGCCTTGCGGATGCGCGGATAGGTGCCGCAGCGGCAGATGTTGGTCATTGCCTCGTCGATCTGCGCGTCCGAGGGCGTGCCGACCGCCTCGATCAGCGCGACCGCGGCCATGATCTGGCCCGACTGGCAATAGCCGCATTGCGGCACCTGCGCATCGATCCAGGCCTGCTGCACCTTGTGGAGCGTCCCGTCGGCGGCCTTGAGCCCCTCGATCGTGGTCACCGCCTTGCCGGCGACCTCGGAAAGCGGCACGCTGCACGAGCGGGTCACCGCGCCGTCGACATGGACCGAACAGGCCCCGCAGGCCGCGATGCCGCAGCCGAACTTGGTTCCGGTCATGCCGAGATCGTCGCGCAGGACCCACAGCAGCGGCGTGTCGGCCTCGGCCTCCACCTCGACCTGCTTGCCGTTCACGGAAAATGCGATTGCCACTGCCGGCTCCCCCGCTGGATGGTTATCCCGTCTCATATAGCAACCGGATCGTCGCGGAGCCAATGGAAAGAGACGCCGCCCGGGCAAGCCCGCTTCGCGCATTCACGTCCATCGGTCAGACGCCCCATTGACGGGCAACGCTGGTCGATACCCGTGGCCGCTTCGACGAGGCCGCCCGCCCTTGCCTCTCGACAGCGCAGGGCGCTTGGGGGCAAGGGCTGCCGATGATTCCACGCATTCCCGGACGTTCGATGCTTCTGGCGGCTGCCGCCGTCCTGCCCTGCGCGGGCGGTCTGGCCGCGCCGGCGGCAGCGCAGGACGCGCCCGCCGCGCCCGAACCGGAAGCCGGGACGGCTGCGACTGCCCCGAGTGGCGCCAGCGCGACCACCCGCAGCACCTTCCTGCCCGCCGATTTCGCCCGCTTCGCCCCGCGCAGCGCCTTCGACATGGCGCGCAACGTCCCCGGCTTCTCGATCCAGGAAGGCGACGGGGCGCGCGGGCTCGGCCAGGCGGACACCAACGTGCTGATCAACGGCCGCCGGATCTCGGGCAAGTCCAACGGTCCGACTGAGGCGCTGCGGCGCATCCCGCTCGAGGATGTGGTGCGGCTCGAACTGGTCGATGGCGCCAGCCTCGGGATCGGCGGGCTGACCGGGCAGGTGCTCAATGTCGTCACCAGCGCCAGCGGACGGGTGAGCGGCCAGTTCCGCTACAACCCCGAATTCCGCACCTTCGGCACCCCGGCAAGGTTGTTTCAGGGCAGCATCGCACTCGCCGGCGGCGGCACGAAGAACGAATGGAACCTCGCGCTGCGCAACGATTCGAACCGTCGCGGCAACGAGGGGCCGGAAGAGGTGTTCGACGGCAGCGGCATGCTCGTCGCGTTGCGCGACGAAAAGCTCAATGTCGACACCGACCGCTTCGGCCTGTCCGGCTCCTTCACCCGCAACGCCGACAATGGCGCGATCCTCAACCTCACCGGCCAGGTGCAGGGCTACCTGTTCCGCGAGCGCGAGATCTCCCTCCAGCGCCCGCCCGGCGGGACGCTCGACCGCACGCGCTCGCTGCGGCGCACCGAGGACGAGTTCAACTACGAGATCGGCGCCGATTACGAGTTCGGCTTCGGCCCGGGTCGCCTGAAGCTGATCGGCTATCACCGCTACGAGGACAGCCCCTTCACCAACACGGTGCTGACGACCTTCACCGACGGCACCCCCGTCACCGAAACACGCTTCGTGCAGGACGCCGACGAGGGCGAGACGATCCTGCGGTCGGAGTATTCGGTCGGTGCTGGCGGCGGCAATCTCGTCGCGGCGGTCGAGGGCGCGCGCAACCATCTCGAGATCGTCTCGGCCCTGTCGGCCCGCGATGCGGCGGGCGTGCTGCAACCGGTCGACCTTGCCGGATCGAGCGCGCGGGTGGACGAGGATCGGGTCGATGCGGGCCTGACGTGGAGCCGCGCACTGGCGGCCAACCTCCAGCTCCAGCTTTCGGCGGGGGGCGAGTATTCGCGCATCAGCCAGTCGGGCCCCTTCGGCCTCACCCGCAGCTTCTGGCGGCCCAAGGGCTTCGCCGCACTCGACTGGAAGGTGACGCCGAACCTCAACCTTGCCGGGCGCATCGAGCGCGTGGTCGGCCAGCTCGATTTCTTCGACTTCATCGCCTCTGTCGATCTCGATCAGGACCGCGCCGACGCGAGCAATGCCGACCTCCGGCCCGAGCAGAGCTGGCTCTACGACGTCGAGGCGAGCTGGCGGATGGGCGCGCTCGGCAACCTGACGGTGAGCGCCTATCTCGAGGACCTCGTCGACGTGGTCGACCAGATCCCCCTGCCGGGTGGCGGACAGGCGCCGGGCAACCTGCCCTCGGCGCGGCTCTACGGGATCGAGGGTCAGACGACACTGCTGTCGGACGGGCTCGGCTGGAAGGGCACCCGCGTGGACCTCACGCTGGGCTGGAACGAGAGCTCGGTGCGCGATCCGCTCCTCGGTTTCCTGCGCCAGGTCTCGGGCAACGAGCTGTTCACGCTCGAATTCCGCGTGCGTCACGATGTCCCGAACAGCGACTGGGCCTTCGGCACGCGCGGCGACTGGACGAAGAATGTGCGCAACGTGCGGCTCGACGAAATCTCGCTCAACCAGCCGAGCTTCGCGCAGATGTTCGCCTTTCTCGAGAACAAGGATGTGGCCGGCATGACGGTGCGGGCACGGGTCGGCAACCTGCTGGGCCAGCGCGACCGCTTCGAGCGCACGGTCTTCACCGATCGCGCGGCCGGCATCGCCGCCTTCAGCGAACGCCGCGACCGGCGCTTCGGGACGATCGTCAGCTTCGATATCGAGGGTTCGTTCTAGGCTTGTCGCGCTGACTTGCGCTCCGTAAGCGGCGGGGCAAGAGAGGAACCCGACATGGCACGGACGACACCGACCCCGCCCCGCATGCGTTCATGGCTGTTCGCGCCGGGGGACAGCGAGAAGAAGATGGGCAAGGCGATTGCCGGCCCGGCCGACATCGCGCTGATCGACCTCGAGGATTCGGTTTCCCCCGAGAACAAGGCGGCCGCCCGCGCGATGGTGGCCGAGACGATCGCGGCGGAGGATGGCCGGGCGCGGCTGTGGGTGCGGATCAATCCGGTCACGACGTCCGACTGCATCGCCGATCTCGTCGCGGTGATCCCCTCGCGCCCCGGCGGGTTGTTCCTGCCCAAGGCCGAAGGGGCCGCCGACATCACCCGGCTGCACCACTACCTGACCGCACTGGAGGCCGCGAACGGCATTCCGCAGGGGCGCACGCTGATCGCGGCGCTCGTGACCGAGACCGCGGCGGCGATGTTCCGGACGGGCGACTATGCGGGGGACTATCCGGGCCGTGAGCGGCTGGTGGCGATGAGCTGGGGGGCGGAGGATCTGTCCTCCGCACTCGGCGCGCGCGAGCAGCGAGGGCCGGACGGGGAATATTCGCACACCTACGAAATGGCGCGCAGCCTGTGCCTGATCGGCGCGGCGGCGGCTGGCGTTGCGGCGATCGAGACGGTGCAGCCCGAGTTCCGCGACCTCGACGCGCTGGCCGCGCGCGCGCGGCGGGTGCGGGCGCAGGGTTTCCGCGGGATGCTGGCGATCCACCCCGCGCAGGTCGAACCGATCAACGCGGCTTTCACGCCCAGCGCCGAGGAACTCGCCCACGCCCGCGCGGTGGTGCAGGCCTTTGCCGACCATCCCGGCGCAGGCGTGGTGGCGCTCGACGGAGCGATGCTCGACCGCCCCCATCTGGTGCTGGCGCAGCGTTTGCTCGCCGAGGCGGATGCTGAATAGGTTAAATCATTTTCCTACTCTAACCTATTTGGTCATTTCTTGGCGCGACTCACCTTTGAAGGAGCGCGCCCATGTCCCTCGTCGACGTCCTTGTCGGACCCATCGCCTCGATCATCGACAAGATCATCCCCGACAAGGAGGCCCGCGCCAAGGCCAAGCTCGAACTGATCGCTCTCGAGGGCACGCAGGAGATGAAGATGATCGAGGCGCAGCTTCTGGCGATTGTCGCCGAGGCGAACTCGAAAGATCCCTGGACCAGCCGCGCCCGCCCGAGCTTCCTCTATGTCATGTACATCCTGCTGCTCGCCTCGCTGCCGATGGGGGTGCTCTCCGCCTTCGACCCCGCCGCCGCTCGCGAGATCGCGGCGGGGATGAACGCCTACCTGGCAGGCCTGCCCGAGCCGCTCTACGCGCTCTTCGGCACCGGCTATCTCGGCTACACTGCGGCGCGCCAGTGGGGGAAGGTCAAGGGTGTGGACCGGTAGGGGATTTCCAACCGTGCCGCCGTGACCTAAGCCGTCGCGGATCGGCGCGGGAGAGACCGGCATCATGCCCATCGTCAGGCTATTCAGGGTTCGCATCCACGCCGACCTGCACGCCGAATTCGCGGGCAAGTTCGCCACGTTATCCGTCGATGCCGTGCGAGGCGCCGAAGGCGCTTTGTCAGTCGAGATCCTGAAGCCGGCGCGCTGGGCGCCCGACGAATACCTGATGATCTCGCGCTGGAGCGACGAAGCCGCGCTCGCGGCATTCGCCGGCGAGGACTGGAACCGCGCCGTGATCCCGCCGGGGATGGAACGCTATGTGGCCGATTGCTCGGTCCATCACTACACCACCTGGGAAGAGGCCTGAGGCGCCCTTCCCCCTGCGGCTGCACGGCGCTATCCCTGCCCCATGACCAACCTCGTCTACGTCCTCAACGGCCCCAACCTCAATCTCCTCGGCACCCGCGAGCCGGAGATCTATGGCACCACCACGCTCGACGACATCGCCGGGATGCTCGAGGACCGCGCCCGGGAACTCGGGCTCGAGATCGAGATGCGCCAGACCAATCACGAAGGGATGCTGGTCGACTGGCTTCACGAAGCGCAGGCCGAAGGCGCGCGGGCGGTGCTGCTCAATGCGGCGGCCTACACCCACACCTCCATCGCGCTGCTCGATGCGATCAAGGCGATCCGCACGCCGGTGATCGAGGTCCACCTGTCCGACCCCAAGACCCGCGAGCCCTTCCGCCACCTCTCCTATGTCGGCATGGGCGCGGCGCTGACGGTGGAGGGCCACGGCGCGCGTTCCTACCTCATCGCACTCGAAGCCGTAGCGGCAGGCAAAGTCTGAAATCGTCACCGGACTTTCACATTTTGCACCGCTGCCACTTGCCTGCCGCAATTGGCGGCAATAGACGCTCGCGGTCTACGGTCGCACCACACAGCAAGGGGCATACATGGCAAATGACGCTGGCCAATCCGGCAAGGCAAACGGGCGCAAGTCGGGCATGAACATCGACACCGCACTGGTGCGTGAACTGGCCGAACTGCTCAACGAAACCGGCCTGACCGAGATCGAGGTCGAGGATGACGATCGCAAGATCCGCGTCTCGCGCGGGGCGGTGGCCGCCGCCGCTCCGGTCTATGCCTCCGCACCGGCCCCTGCGGCCGCCGCGCCCGCTCCTGCCGCCGCCGCACCTGCTCCGGCCGAACCGGCCGCACCCGCCGGCCCCGATCTCGCCAACGCGGTCAAGTCGCCGATGGTCGGCACCTGCTACCTCGCCCCCGAACCGGGCGCGGCGAACTTCATCGCCGTCGGCAAGCCGGTGAAGGAGGGCGACACCCTGCTGATCGTCGAGGCGATGAAGGTGATGAACCCGATCACCGCGCCCAAATCGGGCACTGTGACCGCGATCCTCGTCGACAATGCCCAGCCGGTCGAATTCGACCAGCCGCTGGTCGTGATCGCGTAAGAGCCATGGGCATCAAACGCATCCTGATCGCCAATCGCGGCGAGATCGCGCTGCGCATCCACCGCGCGGCGCACGAGATGGGGATCGAGACGGTCGCGGTGCACTCAACCGCCGATGCCGACGCGATGCATGTCCGCCTCGCCGACCATGCCGTGTGCATCGGCCCGCCGCCGGCATCGGAGAGCTATCTCAACATCGCCAACATCATTTCGGCCGCCGAGATCGCGCAGTGCGACGCGATCCACCCGGGTTATGGCTTCCTGTCGGAGAACGCCAAGTTCGCCGACATCGTCGAAGCCCACGACATCATCTGGATCGGCCCCAAGCCCGAGCATATCCGCACGATGGGCGACAAGGTCGAGGCCAAGCGCACCGCGGGCGCCCTGGGCCTGCCGCTGGTGCCCGGCAGCGACGGGGCGGTGAGCGACTTCGACGAGGCGCGCCGGATCGCGGCGGAAATCGGCTACCCCGTCATCATCAAGGCCGCCAGCGGCGGCGGCGGGCGCGGCATGAAGGTGTGCGAGAGCGAAGACAAGCTCGAAACCCTGATGCAGCAGGCCGGCAGCGAAGCGAAGGCCGCCTTCGGCGACGCGACGGTCTATATCGAGAAGTATCTCGGCAACCCGCGCCACATCGAATTTCAGGTGTTCGGCGACGGCAACGGCAACGCCATCCACCTCGGCGAGCGCGACTGCTCGCTCCAGCGCCGCCACCAGAAGGTGCTGGAGGAGGCCCCCTCCCCCGTGATCTCCGCCGAGGAGCGGATGCGCATGGGCGAGGTCTGCGCCCAGGCGATGCGCGACATGGGCTATCGCGGCGCGGGGACGATCGAGTTCCTGTGGGAGAACGGCGAGTTCTACTTCATCGAGATGAACACCCGCCTCCAGGTCGAACACCCTGTGACGGAACTCATCACCGGGGTCGATCTGGTGCGCGAGCAGATCCGCATCGCCGAAGGGCGCCCGCTTTCGGTGAGCCAGGACGAGCTCGAGTTCCACGGCCACGCGATCGAGTGCCGGATCAACGCCGAGGACCCCTTCAATTTCGCGCCCTCGCCGGGCCTCGTGACCTATTACCATGCCGCAGGGGGCATGCACGTGCGGGTCGATTCAGGGCTTTACGCAGGCTACAAGATCCCGCCCTACTACGACAGCATGATCGCCAAGCTGATCGTCTACGGCCGCACCCGCGAGGGCTGCATCATGCGCCTGCGCCGTGCGCTGGAGGAGATGGTGGTCGAGGGCGTGAAGACCAATATCCCGCTCCACCAGGAGCTGCTGCGCCAGACCGACGTGCTCAACGGCGACTATTCGATCAAGTGGCTGGAGAAGTGGCTGGAGGAACGCGAGGTCTGAGCCTCCACAGCAAAGCCTACCGGTGCATTTATGTTGCACTGCAACGCAAATCGATACTCCGCGCGGGCGGGAGGGGTTGTCCCTTCCGCCCGCTTGTTTATTCGAACGACCGACCTCCCATTCGAGAACCATCATCGCTGCCACCCAGCGGCATGATTCAACGCGCTTTTGTTTCTCGCAGCCGCTAACATGGCTTCGGGATTGCGCTGCACGGCTGTGCGAAGGAGTGACGGATGAGCCGCAAGACCCAGATTGTCGTCGTCGGCGGAGGCGCGGGCGGGCTCGAGCTGGTCCGCAGGCTCGGTGCGAAATACGGGCGCAGGCGCCACGACATCATTCTCGTCGACAAGAACCTCAGCCACATCTGGAAGCCGCTGCTGCACGAGGTCGCGGCCGGATCGCTCGACGCCAATCTCGACGAGGTCGGCTATCGCGGGCACTGCTACCGCTGGGGCTATCGCTTCTTCCAGGGCAGCCTCGAGCGCGTCGACCGCGCGGCGAGGACCATCAGCCTCGCGCCGGTGATGGACGAGGACGGCAGCGAGCTGATCGCCGGGCACACGATCCGCTACGATATCCTCGCGCTCGCGGTGGGATCGGTGTCGAACGATTTCGGCGTGCCAGGGGTCAACGAGCACTGCCTCTACCTCGACAGCCGCACCCAGGCCGACCGGTTCCGCACCCGCCTGCTCAACCACTGCCTGCGCGTCAGTCGGGCGATGATGAACGATCCGGGGGCGAACGAGCAGGTGCGCGTCGCCATCGTCGGCGGCGGGGCGACGGGGGTCGAACTGGCGGCCGAGCTCTACAACGCGGCGGGCGCGCTCAGGCACTACGGGCTCGAGGTGTTCGACGAGAGCCGTCTCAACGTCACCCTGCTCGAGGCGGGGCCGCGCATCCTCCCCGCCCTCCCCGACAAGCTGGCTGCCGCGGCCAAGCACGAGCTCGAGGTTCTCGGCGTCCAGGTGCGGCCCGGCGTGCAGGTCGTCGAGGCGCGCCCGCGCCAGCTGGTCACTAAGACCGGCGAGGTGATCGAGGCCGATCTCATCGTCTGGGCGGCCGGGGTGAAGGGCGCCGAGTTCCTGTCCGACCTCGGGCTGGAGACCAACAGCCGCAACCAGATCATCGTCACCGACACGCTCCAGACCACGGCCGATCCCTGCATCTTCGCGCTCGGCGATTGCGCCAGCTACACGCCCCCGGGCGAGGACCGCCCCGTGCCCCCGCGCGCGCAGGCCGCGCATCAGATGGCCGAGACCGTCTTCGCCAACATCGTTAGGATGCAGCAGGGGAAGCCCCTCAAGCACTTCGTCTACCGCGACAAGGGCTCGCTGGTGTCGCTCTCGCGCTTCTCGACCGTGGGGAGCCTGATGGGCAACCTCATCGGCGGGAGCATGGCGATCGAGGGGCGGCTGGCGCGGTTCATCTACACCTCGCTCTACCGCCTGCACCTCATCGGCATCCACGGCTGGGTCAAGGCGACCTTCCTGATGCTGGTCGGGCGGGTCAACCGCATCGTGCGGCCCCGGCTCAAGCTGCACTAGGCGGATCGCGCGAAAGCCGCCGTTCGACTTCGCCGACAAAGGCGGCGGCCGCCTCGTGATCGACCATCGCCACCTCGACCCGCCGCCCGTTCGCCTGCCGCAGCACCAGCGACGAGCGGATATCGTCCGCATCGTGGCTCACGTCCACCAGCGACGCGAGCGGCATCGGCGGCTGGCGCAGGGACGGATGGAAGCGGATCGTCTCGCTCTCGATCCACACGGCGCGCGGATCGACGAACTTGCGCGCCATCCTGATCGCCTCCCAGCCGATATAGGCGACCAGCAGCAGGACCGCGATGTTCACCCCGCCCGAACGGAACGGCGCGAGTGCGCTCAGCCAATTTCGCGGAGCGGGACTGTCGGCCAACTCGGTAAAGAGCTGCGCGTCGAAGGCGGCAATCGCGAAAAGGCAGCCGCTGAACAGCATCACGACCAGCAGGCATCCAAGGCAGCCGGTGTCGAACGCCACTTCGGGCGGTGCGGGGGCGCCGGTGCTGTCGGAGGGGTCAGGCATCAGGCAAGGCGTAGGACAGCGTGGCAAGCGCGGTCAACACGCGGCGAGGGCATTGCAAATACGTCAGAAATCGATCTTCAGGCGCACTTCCGCCCCGTCGGCATCGAAACCGCCGACCGGGGTCTTGGCGAGGTTCGCCTCGGCCTCGGCGCGCTCCGAGAGCTTGATCCGTGCCCGGGGAATCGCGCTGCCGAATTCTTCGTCAACCGGCCCCACCACAGGGCCGAGGCGCGGCGAGGGGCCGGTCGCGGTTTCGCACACGACGATCGCAGGGTTCAGCGGATCGGGGTCGTCCGCGATGCAATCCCCGGGCGGCGGCTGGGGGACGAGCTGGGTGAGGTCGATCACCACACGCCCCTCGGCGGGTTCCGGCAGCGACGCCTGCGCTTCGGCCTCGGCGCGGAGCGGAGCGGGTTCGGACGGAGGCGGCTCGTCGAACATGGGGCACCGCCTCCCTGTGCGGTCAACCGAAGCTAAGCCCCTGCGCCATCGCCTCGGCCATCACTTCGGGCCCGGTCTTCATCGGGCTTTCCTGAAGGATATCATACCAGTCGGGCTTTTCCTCGACAAAAATCTGCTGCTCGATCCCGAAGCCTTCGGGCAGGTCGAACAGCCCCGCGAGGAACGAGCGCCCGCCGGTCGGCAGGAAGCGGTACCACAGGTTGCTGCCGCAGGTGCCGCAGAAGGCGCGCTCGGCCCATGGGCTCGAACGGTAGACCGTCACCGCCGCCTCGCCGCCGACCTCGGCCGCCTCGCCCTTCACCCCGGCATAGAAGGCCCCGCCCCAGCGCTGGCACATCGCGCAGTGGCAGATGTCGACTTCGGCGCGCATCGCGGTGACGGTGATCGTCACCGCCCCGCACAGGCAGTGCCCGGTAACGGGTTCGGCGAGGCGCGGAACATCTGCGGCGGTTTCGTGGCTCATGGACCTGCTCTCCGGAGTCGCGGTCTCGATCCCGCCGCGAAGGTCCTACTTCGCTTCGCTCTTGGCAAGCGCCGCTTCGATACAGATGCGCGCGCGGGCGGCGATCGCATCGGCCCGGTCGCCGGCGAGGAGTTCATCGCGCTTGCGGTTGACGAGATCGTATTGCTCGCCCTTGCTCTGGGGGACCGCATAGGCATTGTGATGCCACGCCACGGCAAGCACGGCCTGCGACAGCATTTCGCGCTCCTCGGGCAGCTTCCCGTCCGCCACGAGATAGGTCCAGGCGCTGATGTCCACCGCGCAGGCGAGATGCTCTTCCGCCGTCATGTCGTCGAAGCTTGCCGGACCCGACATCGCGCCACCTCCCAAGTCCGAACACCCCGTCACGGCCACCACTGCCGCCACAAGGCAGAGCCTCGCGGCGATCCTCACAAGGGGACGCCCGGTTCCTGCTTGGCGGTGCGGATGGTGAGCGAGGTCTTGACGCTTTCCACATTGGGCGCGGGCGTCAGCTTGCCGGTCAAGAATTCCTGAAAGCTCTGAAGATCCTTACTTACAATCTTGAGAATGAAGTCGATTTCCCCGTTCAGCATATGGCACTCGCGCACTTCGGGCAGGGCGCGCATGTGCTCCTCGAACTCGCGAAGCGAGCTTTCGGCCTGGCTCTTGAGGCTGACCATCGCGAAGACGGTGATCGCGAAGCCGAGCTTGGAAGGGTCGAGATCGGCATGGTAGCCGCGGATCACCCCGTCCTCCTCGAGCCCGCGCACGCGGCGAAGGCACGGCGGCGCGGTCAGTCCGACGCGCTGGGCGAGTTCGACATTGGTGACGCGGCCTTCCGCCTGCAGTTCCGCCAGCAGGCGGCGATCGATTTCGTCGAGATTGGCCACGTGGCTTAAGCTCCCCTGGCTCCAGCGGCTCGGCCGGTTGGCAAGACGCGGGCGCTTTGATCCCCAAGTAACAAGACGCGTGCCATATGGCTCGCCTGGCTAATATTATTAGGTCTGCCAGCAATTGTCCCGCTTTGCAACGCACCTTTCGCGTCAGACTGTGACAATCGTTCCATCCTGATAAGACGGCGGGCCCGGCACAGGCTATTGTCGCGCCCTGCCCGCCCCAGCGGTGCGCGATTCGGCCGCCCGCGCCGACCGTGAGGAGTGCCCGTGTTTTTCGACGACCGCCTTGCCACCGTGCTGCGCCAGCGCGCCACCGGCGAGGCGAGCCTGCGCACCCAATACCGCCAGCTGCTCGACCTGCTCGGCCGCGACCGCGTGGCTGCGCAGGGCGGCGACCGGAGCCTGCTGGCGGCGGCATGGCTGCGGATGGACGCGCTTGCCGAGGCGATCCCCGTCGAGACGCGCGCGCGGATGATCCGCGAACCCGGCTGGCGCTTTCGCAGCCCCGATCTCGCCGCGCATCTCGCCGATCACGAACCGGAGGTGGCGGCCGCTGCGCTGACCAGGGCGGACCTGTCGGGGGAGGACTGGAGCGCGCTGATCCCGCGCCTGCCGGTGCGTGCGCGCGGCTTCCTGCGCCTGCGCCGCGACCTGCCGGTCGACGTCGAGGCGCTGCTGGCGCGGCTCGGGGTCCATGACCGCGGCCTGCCCGCTCCCCCTGCCGATGCCGCCGCGCCCGCGTCCGAGACGCCCGCTGCCGCGCCGATCCCGCTGCGCCCCGTCCCCGTCTCTGTCCCGCCGCCCGATCCCGACCGCGGGCGCGAGCGGGCGCGCGACGATAGCGGACGCACCGAAATCTCCGCCCTCGTCGAGCGCATCGCGCGCTTCACGCGCGAGCGCGGCGAGAGCCAGGCCGAACTCGAACGATCGCCGCGCCTGCCGCTCGGGGAACTGCCCGAACGGGCCGAGCGCGCGATCGGCAGCTTCGGCTTCGTCGCCGACACGGGCGGACGGATCACCTGGGCGGCGGGCGAAGCGGCGCCGATGGTGATCGGCACCCGGCTCTTCACTGCCCATCCCGGCGGCGAGGACACACCCGGCAGCGCCGGCCTCGCGCGCGCCTTCGCCCGCCGCCAGCCGGTCACCCGCGCAGAGATCGCCCTTGCCGGTGCGCCAGCCATAGCCGGGGGCTGGATCGTCGATGCCGAGCCGCGCTTCAGCGAGGAAGGGCATTTCACCGGCTATTTCGGACGCTTCCGCCGCGTGCCCGATGCCGCCGCCCCGCTCCCCGGCCCCGAGGCGCACGAGGCCGACCGCATCCGCCAGCTGCTCCACGAACTGCGCACGCCCGTCACCGCGGTGCAGGGCTATGCCGAGGTGATCCAGCAGCAGCTGTTCGGCCCCGCCCCGCACGAATACCGCGCGCTCGCCGCCGCAATCGCCGCCGATGCGGCACGGATCCTTGCCGGGTTCGAGGAGCTCGACCGGCTCGCACGGCTCGAAACAGGGGCGATGAGGGTGGAGCCGGGCGAGACCGATCTGGCAGCCCTGCTCCGACGCACTGCCGCGCAGATCGACCCGGTGCTGGAGGCGCAGGACGCGGGCTTCGCGCTCCGCCTTGCGCCGGGCGCGAGCCTCCTCGTCGCGGTCGATGCCGAGGATGCCGAGGCGCTGGTGTGGCGTCTGCTGGCGAGCCTCGCCGCCGCGGCCGCGCCGGGCGAGCGGATCGCGGTTCGCTCCGACCCGCTGATCGGACCCGGCGGCGCGCTGGCGCGGATCGCCTGCACCCTCCCCCCACGGCTAGCGGCAGAGGATAACCTCTTTTCGGCCACAACGCGCGCCGGTGGCAGTGCGATCAGCCCGGGGCTGTTCGGCACCGGATTTGCCCTGCGCCTCGCGCGGGCCGAGGCCCGTGCGGCAGGCGGCGCGCTGCGGCGCGAGGGCGACACGCTGGTGCTCACCCTGCCACTCTTGACCGATATCGCCGCCCTGCCTAGCGCCGGGGTGGCCTGATACGCGGCATCGGGAGGGGGCGCAGGGATGACCACAGGATCGATGCTCGATGTGCCGCCCGCCGGACGCGGCGCTGCCTTCGCCCCCGGCTTCGGCCAGCGGGTGCTGCTGACGGTCGACACCGAGGAGGAGTTCGACTGGACCGGGCCCTTCCGGCGCGAGGGCTACGGCCTCAGCCATGTCGAGGCGATCCCGCGCTTCCAGGCCTTCTGCGAGGGGATCGGCGCGCATCCCGTCTACCTCGTCGACTGGCCGATCGTGCAGGACCCGCGCGCAGCTGAGATCATCGGCGATGCGGTGCGGCGCGGGACGGCGGAGGTGGGCGTGCAGCTCCACCCCTGGGTCAACCCGCCCTTCGAGGAGGAGGTGTGCGTGCACAACTCCTATGCCGGCAACCTCCCGCGCGAGCTGGAAGCGGCCAAGTTCATGGCCCTGCGCGACGCGATCGAGGCAGCATTCGGCGGCGCGCCGCTGATCTACCGCGCGGGCCGCTATGGCCTCGGGCCCCACACCGCCGAGCTGCTGAAACGGGCCGGAATCCGGGTCGACACCTCGGTCCGTTCGCTGTTCGACTACAGCGATCAGGGGGGGCCGGATTACAGCCGCCACCCGCTCGCGCCCTATTGGGTCGACGGGGCGATGCGGCTGCTGGAGCTGCCGGTCACGACCGTCCATTCCGGCCTGCTGCGCGGCGCCGGACGGCAGGTGCAGCCGCTCGGCGAGCGCATCCCCAAGGCGATGGGCGCGCTCTCGCGCCTCGGCCTGCTGGAACGCATCGCGCTCACCCCCGAAGGCGTGTCGCTCGAGGAGGCGCTGCGCGGGGTCGACATTGCGCTCGATCAGGGCCTGCCGGTGCTGGTGCTGTCGTTCCACAGCCCCACCCTCGCCCCCGGCCACACCCCCTATGCGGCAGACGAGGCCGAGGTCGAGACGCTCTATGCCTGGCTCGAAGGGGTCTACCGCCACCTCGGCGCACGGGGAGTCGCGACCTGCACGGTCGCCGACATCATCGCCGCCACCGGCGGATAGAAACGTTCGGGCGCTTGTCTGCAACCGCCTGCGCGCGTAGAGGCTGGCCATCGCCCCGCCTCCCGGCGCATTGCGCGCATGGGCCTGTAGCTCAGCGGTTAGAGCTGGCCGCTCATAACGGCTAGGTCGCGGGTTCGAATCCTGCCGGGCCCACCGGAGGGGGCGATCACCCGGAACGGCACAGCGCGGGCGCACCGCGCTTTTTCCGCAGGCGATTGTCCCGAATTCGACAATCCGGCGCAAGCCATCTGATACTCTCCGTTGCGCCACCGGTCTTGCCGGCGGCGAACCGGGGGGAAACAGGATGCGCGCCTTTCACTACGCAGCCGCTGCGCTGATGCTGTCGGCCAGCACCGGGGCCATGGCCCAGACCGCCGACCGGATCTGGACCGGCGGCACCATCATCACCATGGAAGACGACGCGATGCGCGCCGAGGCGATCGCCGAGGACGACGGCAGGATAATCGCCGTGGGCACCCGCGCCGAGGTGATGAAGCTGAAGGGCAAGGGCACGCAGGTCATCGACCTCAAGGGCCGCACCCTGCTGCCCGGGTTCGTCGATGCCCACGGGCACGTGTTCCTCGGCGGGTTGCAGGCGCTGGCGGCCAACATGCTCGCCGCGCCCGATGGCGATGTGACCGACATCCCCGCGATGATCCAGACGCTCAAGGAATGGCAGGCCGCCAACCCGGACGTTGTCGCCAAGGGCAAGATGATCATCGGCTTCGGCTACGACAATGCGACGCTCGCCGAACAGCGCCATCCCACTCGGGAGGAGCTCGATCAGGTCTCGACCGAATATCCGGTGCTGGTGATCCACCAGTCCGCCCATATCGGCACGGTCAATTCCAAGATGCTCGAACTGATGGGCTACAATGCCGACACCAAGGACCCCGAAGGCGGTGTGATCCAGCGCAAGCCCGGCAACACCGAGCCTAACGGCACGCTGGAGGAAACCGCGTTCTTCGCCGCAATCCCGATGGTGCTGAAGAACGCGGGGCCGGAAGGGCTCAAGACCTTCGTGCGCGAAGGCTCCAAGCTCTGGGCACGGTTCGGCTACACCACCGCGCAGGAAGGGCGCGCGATCCCGAACGTCGCCAACGTGATCCGCGCGGTCGGTGCCGAGGGCGGGCTGGCGATCGACGTGGCGGTCTACCCCGATGTGCTGGTCGACCGCGACTACATCAAGGCCAATCAGTCCGACACCTATGCGGGCCGCGTCCGCATCGCCGGGGCCAAGCTCACCATCGACGGCAGTCCGCAGGGCTTCACCGCGTGGCGTGACAAGCCCTACTACGACCCCGTCGGCAACTACCCCGAGGGCTATTCGGGCTATGCCGCCGCCAATGCCGAACAGGTGTTCGACGCGGTAAAATGGGCCGCCGAGAACGATATCCAGCTGCTCACCCACTCCAACGGCGAACGCGCGTCCGATCTGCTGGTCGCGGCGCTGGCGGGCGCACAGGCGCGGTTCCCCGGGATGAAAGCCAGGCGTCCGGTGCTGATCCACGGCCAGTTCCTGCGCGAGGACCAGATGGACAGCTTCAAGGATCTGGGCGTGATCCCCTCGCTGTTCCCGATGCACACCTTCTACTGGGGCGACTGGCATCTCGAACACACGGTCGGGCCGCAGGAGGGGCAGAACATCTCGCCGACCGGCTGGGCACGGGAGCGCGGCATGATCTTCACCAGCCACCACGATGCGCCGGTGGCCTTCCCGGATTCGATGCGGGTGCTCGATGCCACCGTCACCCGCCGCAGTCGCGGCAAGCAGGTGGTTGTCGGCCCGGACCAGCGGGTGGACGTCATCACCGCGCTGAAGGCGATGACGATCTGGCCCGCCTATCAGCACTTCGAGGAAGCGAGCAAAGGCTCGCTCAAGGTCGGCAAGCTGGCCGATTTCGTGATCCTCACGGGCGATCCGACCGCAGTCGATCCCGAGGCGCTCGACACGCTCAGGGTCGCCGAGACGATCAAGGAGGGCCGCACGGTCTATGCCATGCCTGCCGGAAGGCGCGCCGAGGCGCCCCCGGCCGACATCTCCCCGATGCTGCATGCGCTCGTCGCGGGCGGCCCGGGTCACAGGCACGAAGACGGGAGCGAGTGCCCGGGCGATGCAGCGATCGCGCTCGCCGCGCTGTTCGCGGGCGCCGACGGCCGCCAGTGATGCCGGACTCCTTGTTCCGATGCCGCATGAAACGCGCAGGCGGTGAGTTCCGCCGCGGGGCGGAGCGATGTCGCGCCGGTGCTCGGCGCGAGGCCGGGGCTGCATTTCCGATGAGGGGAGGACGAAAGATGACCAAACGACACATGCTGGCGGGGCCGATGGCGGCGCTGCTGATGCTCGCGGCCTGCGCGCCGCAGGGGGAGACGGAGGGCGAAGAGGAGGCGGCAGCCGCTGCGCAAGCGCCTACCGAAAGGCCCAAGCTCGCGCCCGACGATCCGCTCACTCGGATCACCTGCGCCGATTTCCTCGCCACCGCCGAAGTCGCCACCACCCAGCCCGCCGACGACGCCGCACTCGCCGCGCAGGACGAGCTCGCCAACGGGCTGACCTGGCTCCACGGCTACCTCTACGCCAAGAAGGACGGCGGGATCGAGCCGCTCAGCCAGACCTGGATGCAGGCCACCGCCAAACGCGTGTTCGAGGCGTGCTCGGCGGCCGAGAAGCCAGGCGAGACCAGCCTGTTCGAGGTGGCCGTGTCATGAAGGGGGCGAGGACCATCGCCCTCGCGGTGATCGCCGCGATCGGCTTCACCGGCTTTGCGGTAGACGCACTCGCCAAGGACCGCTGGGACCGTGACCGCGACCGGCGCCACCGCCACTACGATCGCTGGGAGGACTGGGACAACCGCCGCGATGCCCGGCGCGCGGGGGTGATCGCGGGCACTGTCGCCGCCGAAGTGGCAGCCGGCGCCGCCCGCCAGAACGCGCGCGAGGACTACGAGGAGTGCATGGAGTATTACGGCCGCGACTATGGCTACGACCGCTATTGCCGCGAGCAATATTACTACGACCGCGCCGCCGGCCGGCGCGCGGCGCGGCGCACGGGCGTGGTGGTGGGGCTCGGCGTGCGCGAGATCGTGCGCGACTGAGGCTCTGCCGGGGCAAGCGTCCGGGGAGCGCGCTTGCCCCTTGCCCCGCAGCGGCAGGAAACCTAAGGCGTGCCCCGCGTCGGGGAGTGGCGCAGTCCGGTAGCGCGCTTGCTTTGGGAGCAAGATGTCGCAGGTTCGAATCCTGTCTCCCCGACCACTTTCCCCCTCAAATCCGCCGAGTCACCTACCGCCCCGCGCTCCGCCTCACAGGTCGTAGGGCACAAGCCCCCTGCGAAACAGGTCGACCGCGATCTGCTGGTGGTTGGGCGGATAGGCGCGCTGGTCGCAATCGGGGCGCGGGCAGATGCGGCACGAGACGCCGATCGGCGTCACGGCGCGCGTGGAGCCCGGGTCGATACCGTCGGCATAGACGAATTCCGCCGCGTGCCGCACCTCGCAGCCCAGCGCCACGGCATAGCGGCGCGGGTTGCGGTCGAAGCGGCCGGAGGCTTTGACCAGTCCCTTGGCGATCGAGACGTAGCGCACCCCGTCCGGCGTCTCGGCCAGCTGGACGAGGATGCGGTCGGGGATCGCGGCGGCCTCGTGGACGATCCACAGGGGGCAGGCCCCGCCAAAGCGGGCGAACTGGAAGCGGGTCGCGCTGTGGCGCTTGGTGATGTTGCCCGCCATGTCGACCCGGCAGAAGAAGATCGGCAGGCCGCGCTCGCCCTCGCGCTGCATGGTCGAGAGGCGGTGGCAGGTCTGCTCGAAGCTGGTGCCGTAGGAGAGGGCGAGCCGGTCGACATCGTGACGGAACGCCCGCGCCGAACGGCGGAAATGGCCGTAGGGCATCAGCACCGCGCCGGCGGCATAGTTGGCAAGGCCGATCGAGAGCAGGTCGCGCGCAACCTCGCTGCGGAGCGCCGCCGAACCGGCGGTGTCGCGGATCGCATCCCCGAGCGAAGTCACCGCGACATGATAGGCGATCTGGAAGCGGATGCTGGCGGCAGGCTGCCCGGAATCGACGAGCAGCACGCGCCGCCCGGCATCGAAACTGCGCAAGCTGCCCGCAGGCCGCAGATCCACTTCGATGCCGTGCCGTGCGCGAAGGTGCCCGACAAGCGCGTCGGTGGTCGGCACTTCGTCACCTCCGGCTATCTGCGCCGCCAGTGCCTCCGCGGCGCGGTCGATCGCATCGACATAGTTGTTCGAGAAATGGAACCAGTCGCGCACCTCCTCCCACGGCAGGCGCGAATCCTCGGGTGCGTCGACGCCCACTGCCTCGTCGATCATCTCGAGACGCTGGTTGGCGCGGCGCAGCGCCGCGTGCAGTTCGACAAAGCGGCGGGCGAAGGCCGGCTGCTGTTCGGCCAGCCGTGCGATGGCCTCGGGCGCGAGCGGCGCGTCGAACATCGGATCGTCGACCGCATCGCGCAGCAGCAGCGAGAGCTGTTCGGCATCGTTGCCCGGAACATCCTGCCACTCGATCGGGAACAGGCTCGCGAGCCGTTCGATCAGGCGTGGAGTGAGCGGGCGGTCATCGTGCTCGATCTGGCTGAGATAGGACGGGCTGATCGCCAGCAGGCGCGCGAGGTCGGCCTGCTGGAGCTTGCGTCGCTCCCGCAGGAGCCGCAGGTGCTCGCCTGCGAATATTCTGTGCCTTGCCACCATGAAGGCGACATAGTTTGCAAAGTGTGCCTTTGCAAATTTGCAATTTTACATTGGACGGGCCGTCACTCTTGGGCAATCCCACACCTGCGGACAAATCCCGCGCACAGACTCGGGATCGGGAAAGCGTATCTCAGGGAGATTGCGGATGGCCACCAACGTGCTCGAACTTCGTCGCTTCGACCGCGCCGCGACCCGCTCGCAGGATGGCTACCGCCTGCCCCTGCGCAGCCGGACCGACCTCATGCCGGCGGCCGAACAGCTGGCGCGCGAGGCTGAGGATCTCGGTCTGCGGATGCTGGTCTGGCACGATCTTGCCAGCCTCGCGCCGATGACCTGCGCCGAGGGACACAACCTCAACAAGGCCGTCTTCGGCTGGACCGATGCCGATCTCGCCGCGTGGGAGAACCGCGACAGGGCCCTGCGCTCGCCGCTGCTGCGGGCGGCGAGGGTCGCGGCAGACCCCGTGCTGGTCTCGCGGCGCGGCATCCGCTCGTCGACCGCGAACCGGCTGCTCGACCAGATTGACCTCCTCGATCTCGACCACTGCCCCCTCGCCCGCGTGGCCATCGTGGTGCCGGTGCACATGCCGCTGGGCCAGGTCGGCGCGGCGATCCTTGTCGGCATCGACCCGGAGGGCGAGGATCTCGCCCGGGCGTTCGGTCCTTGCAGCGGTGACTTCGGCGATCGGATCGTCCGCTTCGTGACCGCCTATGCGACCCTGTGGCGCGACGGGCGGTACCTGCCGGAACAGGGCCTGCTCACCGGCCGGGAGATCGAGTGCCTGAACTGGGTCGCCCACGGCAAGACCGACTACGAGATCAGCATCATCCTGGGGTGCAGCCACGCGGGCGTGCGCTACCACATCACCCGCGCCTGCGCGAAGCTCGGCGCGGTGAACCGTGCGCAGTCGGTGTTCCGGGCGGCACAGCTGGGCTATCTCGGGACTCCCGCCTGCTAGACGCTGACCCCGAACAGGCGCCCGACCAGCGCGGTCGTCGCCATCGCGAACACCCCCCAACCGACCACCCGCACAGTCGCGGGGACCAGCGGCGCCGCCCCCGCCCTCGCCCCGAGCGCGCCCAGCACCGCCAGCGCGAGCACCGACACGACCACCACGCTAGCCATGATCATCCCTGCCGGCGCGAGCCATGCCGCCAGCAGCGGAACCGCGGCAGCCGTGCTGAAGGTCGCCCCGGAGGCCAGCGCCGCCTGCAAGGGGCGCGCGGCAAGATGCTCCGCGAGGCCGAGTTCGTCGCGCACGTGCGCGGCCAGCGGATCGCGCGCCGTCAGTTCGCGGGCGACCGCCGCCGCAGTCTCGGCGCTGAGCCCGCGCTCGCGATAGATCGCAGCGAGTTCCGCCTCCTCGTCGGCGGGCGTGGCGGCAATCGCCTCGGCCTCGCGGCGGATGTCGGCGGCTTCCGAATCCGCCTGGGAGGAGACCGAGATGTACTCCCCAGCGGCCATCGACATGGCCCCGGCGATCAGCGCCGCGACCCCCGCCACCAGCACCGACCCGCGATCGGGCGTGGCCGCCGCCACCCCGATGATGAGCGATGAGACCGATATGATCCCGTCATTCGCCCCCAGCACCGCGGCGCGCAGCCAGCCGGTGCGGTGGACATAATGCGGATCGTCGGGATGGGCGCTGGGCAGGGTCATGGCGCGGGTCTTGTCCGCTGTCATGGCCCGCTTGGCAAGCGGGCTGCTCAGCCGGCGGCGTTGGTCGCCGCGAGGATCCACTCGGGGATCGCCTCCTGCCGGAGGTCGGCCATTTCCACGCCCTGCGCGCGCACGGCATCGTAGCGATCGCGCGGGGCATAGTCGGCGGGCCGCTGGTGGAATACCTTGCCCTGTGCCTCGGCAAGGATCGCGAGGCCGCGCACGCCGTCGGTGCCGCTCCCGGTCAGAAGGCCCCCGAGCGCAGGCAGGCCGCTTCTCGCCAGAGATCCGAACAGCAGGTCTGCCGAGGGACGGCACCCGTTCACCGGATCGCGCTCGACCAGCCTGAGGCGCGGCGGCTCGCCCGCCTCCACGATCACGTGGCGGGTGGGATCATGCGCCAGCCAGACCTTGCCCGGCTCGAGCGAGACGCCGTCCACCGCATCGCCGAGCTGACAGGGCAGCGAATGGCGCATCGCGCGGACCGCGTTCTCGACCGCGCCCGGATCGGCATCGAACAGCACGATGGTCGGCGGGCAGGCGGCATCATAGGCGGCAAGGACCTGACGCGCGGTCTCGATCCCCGCAGCTCCGCAGGCGAGCGCCACGATCCGGCCGTCGCTGCGATAGGCGCCGCCCGCGCTGCCCTCCGCGCCGCCGCCGCCCGGCTGCAACTCACCCGAGGCAGCCCTGAGAACGATATCGCCGAGCTGGCGCACGGTCGCGTCGAATTCTTCGCGCGAGGTGTGCAGCGGCTTGGGGAAGCAGTGCACCGCGCCCAGCTCCAGCGCGCGGCGGGCGGTGCCGGTGCCCGCCTGGGTGATGCTCGATAGCATGATTACCGGCATCGGACGGGTTGCCATCACCTCCTCGAGGAACTCCATGCCGCTCATCCCCGGCATCTCGACATCGAGCGTGAGGACATCGGGCTTGAGCTTCTCGATCTGGTCGCGGGCCTCGTCGGCATTCTTCGCGGTGCCGCAAACCGTCACGCCCTTGGCGTTGTCGAGAATGTCGCAGAACAGCGCCCGCATCGCGGCGGAATCGTCGACTACCAGTACCCTTACATTGGCCATTTTCACTCAGCCTCTCGATGAATTCGGCACGCCCGCAGGCGCGGTGCAGGGCGTGGCTCTACCGTTGCGAGAGCGAAGAAATCCGTCCCCCGCCGTTAGGGGCCTCTGCATAGGCAGGCGGCAAAGCGGCCTTATCGCCCTCCCGGATAGACGGCAGCCTCAAACAGGGCCGATGCGAGGGAAGGCGCGAAGCCGCAACCGGGTGAGACGACATGAACATCGAGGAAAAATCGCGGGTTGGCGCCATGGCGCTCGGCGGTCTGGTGGCGGCGATCCTGATGGTCGCGGGCATCGGGGTGAACCATATCAGGGACGGCGGCGCGCTCGACAGCCGGGAGACGACGCTCGCCGACTTGCGCGCTGACATCCTGCCCCCGCCGATGTTCCTGGTCGAGGCTTTCAGCAACGCCAGCATCATGACCATCCATCGCGATGCCTACGCGATCAACGAAGAGCGGCTGGCCAAGCTCGAGCGGGAGTTCTGGGAGGCCCAAAGCAAATGGGCCCAGAGCCCGATCGAAGATGAGCTCAAGGCAGGCATTGCCGACAATGCGCGGACGACCGGCAAACCCTTCTGGGACGAGATCAACAACAGCCTGAAGCCCGCCGTCCGGCGCGGGGACGAGGCGGCGATCCTCGCTTCGCACCGGCGGCTTCTCGAGATCTACCGCGCCCACCGCAAGGCCAACGACGCGCTCGTGGCCCGCAGCGAGAGCCTGTCTGCGGAGGTCGTCGAAGAGAACGCCGCAACGACCCTGCTCGTGCTCGCCGGTGCTCTCCTGGCGGTGCTGGTCATCCTCGGCGCGCTCGCGGGGGCCTACCTGTACTTCCGGCGCAAGGTGCTCTGGCCGATCTGGGAGACTGCCGAAACCATGCGCGACATGGCGGCGGGCAACCACGACAGCGGAATTTTGCTCGATCACCGCGACGACGAGATCGGCGTCATGACCCGCGCGATCGAGACCTTCCGCGCCGCGCTCAAGTCCGACAAGAACCGCTCGACCGCGCAGGCCGAGGTCGTGGAGACGCTGTCGGGCGCCCTTTCGCGCCTCGCCGACGGCGATCTCACCCACCGTATCACTTCGATGCCGGCGGGCGAGCACCAGCGGCTCCAGGAGGCCTTCAACGCCGCGGTCGCCCGGCTCGAGACGATGATCGGGGCGGTCCGCGCGACCGCGACCGGGGTGCGCACCAGTTCGGACGAGATCCGCGCGGCGAGCGAGGATCTCGCCCTGCGCAACGAACAGCAGGCCGCGAGCCTCGAGGAGACCGCCGCATCGGTCGGCACCACCGTCAGCCTCACGCGCCAGTCTGCCGAGAACGCGATCGCTGCCCGTAGCGCCATCGCCCAGACCCACAGTCGCGCCACCGAAGGCGGCGAGGTGGTGGGCAAGGCGGTCACCGCGATGGGCGCGATCGAGCAGTCCGCGCGCGAGATCACCCAGATCATCGACGTGATCGACGGGATCGCCTTCCAGACCAACCTTCTCGCTCTCAACGCGGGCGTCGAAGCCGCGCGCGCGGGCGAGGCCGGCAAGGGCTTCGCCGTGGTCGCCAATGAGGTCCGTGCCCTCGCCCAGCGCAGCGCCGAGGCCGCTCGGGACATCAAGGCACTGATCGACAAGTCCACCGCCCATGTCGGCGACGGGGTGAGCCTCGTCGGCGAGACCGGCACGCTTCTCGCCGAGATCGTCGCGCAGGTCGGGGCCGTCACCCAACAGGTCAACGAGATCGCCGAGACCACCGCCGCGCAGGCCAGCAATCTCGAACAGGTCAATGTCGCGGTCGGCACCATCGATCGCATGACTCAGCAGAATGCGGCGATGGTCGAGCAATCGACCGCCGCCACGCGCAGCCTTTCGGGCGAGGCCCAGCGCCTCGCGGAGCTGGTCGCGCAGTTCCGGGTGAGCGCGGGTGGTCCAGAGGGTCTTGGCGCATCCGCTGCGCTCGCTCGACCCGCCGCCGCTCCCGCACCGGCCACACGCCAGACGCGCCCCCCGGCCGCGCCGGCGCGCAAGCCGGCCAGCGCGCCGCCCGCGCCGGTGATCGGCAATCTCGCCCGCAAGGCAGAGCCTGCGCCGGCCCGTGCACCGGCTCCGGTTGCGGCTCCCGACGAGGACGATTGGAGCGAGTTCTGATGCCTCTGCTGCCGCCGCTTCGCGCCGGTCCTTGCCACGCACCTAGGTGATTTGCCGAGGGGACACCCTGCAAATTGCCAAGGCCGGATCGCTAGGGTCGCGAAACAACCGGGAGCAGGACATACCGATGTTGAAGCAGATCCCCGTCGCCGAACTCCAGCTGGGCATGTTCGTCCACAAGTTCGAGGGCGGCTGGTTCGACCATCCGTTCTGGAAAGCGAAGTTCCTGATCGAGGATGCGGACCGGCTCGCCGCGATCAAAGCGAGCCGGGTGCGCAGCGTGGTGATCGACACGGAAAAGGGCCGGGATCTCGCTCCATCCGGGGCGACTCCGACCGAGCCCTTCGCGCCCCCATCACCCCCTGCCGCCGCGCGCATCCGCAGCATCAGGCAACGCACCGCCGTGCAGTTGACCGCGACAACGCCGGTCTCGATGGCGCAGGAGCTGGAAACCGCAGGCGCAATCGCAGAAAAGGCGCGCGAGCGGCTCAACCGGGCCTTCATCGCTGCGCGGCTCGGCAAGGCCCTCGACGTGCGCAAGGTCGAACCCGTGGTGAGCGACATCCTCGCCTCTGTGCGGCGCAATCCCCAGGCCTTCAGCGGGCTGATGCGCTGCAAGCTCAAGAACGAGGCAGTATTCCGCCATGCGCTGTCGGTCAGCGCGCTGATGGTGGCGCTGGCCGACCGGTTGAAGCTGCCGGCACAGGACATCCACAATTGCGGGCTGGCGGGGCTGCTGCTCGACATCGGGGTCAATTATCTGCCGCAAGCCAGCGATCCCCCGGGAGGCGATTATCGCAATCTCGAGGCGCGGGTGTGGCAGAGCCACGTGCTGCTCGGCCACCGGGCGCTGAGGAACGACGGCGATCTACCGCAGCTTGTGCTCGACGCCTGCCTGTTCCATCACGAACGGATGGACGGCCGCGGCTTTCCGCAGGCCTGCCAGGGCGAGGAGATCCCGCTGGTGGCGCGCATGGCGGCGATCTGCGACACCTTCGATTTCCACCTGACCGGCTCGGACCGCACCCAGGCGCTCGATCCTGCGGCGGCGATCGCGGCGATGCGGGCAGACGAGGGGGCATTCGACGCAGAGATCCTGCGCGCCTTCATCGAGACGGTCGGCTTCTACCCTGTCGGCTCCTTCGTGGCGCTGAGCAGCAAGAAGCTCGCGATGGTGATCGACGAGGACCGGAAGGACCCCATGCGCCCGGTGGTGCAGGCCTTCTACTCGTTCGAGACGGGCGAGCGTATCAGGCCCTATCGCATCGCGCTCGCCCACGGCAACGACAACGAACGGATCACGGGGATCGCCGATCTGACCGGGCTCGACCTGCCCGATCACGCGCAGCTGCGCGAGCTGGTGTTCCTCAGCGCCTATCGCAATCACGCCGAGGCCTGACCGGATCTCTCCAGGGCGCCATACAGAAAGGGCCGGCGATCGCTCGCCGGCCCTTTCCCGTTTCGCCGATGGTGCCGGTCGTCAGAAGGCGAGGCGCAACGAGGCCTGCACGGTCCGCCCGTTGGCGGCACGGGCAAAGCCGATCCCGTTGGCTGGCACGCTCGCCTGGTTGACCTCGAAGATGCCGAGCGTGTCGAACAGGTTCTGCGCGCTCACGGTGAGGCGCAGGTTCTCGGCTGGCTCGTATTCGACATAGGCGCCGACGGTGGTGAAGCCGGGCATCCGCAGGAGGTTGCTGTCCTGGGCATAGCTGCCCGTGATGGTGACGATGTTCGCGCCGGCGGCGAAGCGGCCGAGATCGACCTGCGGCACGGCTACGAACACCCAGTCCGGCTGGTGGCGCGGCTCGCGGCCGGTGAATACGCCCCCGACCCGGTCCTCGGTGATCTTGGCCTGGGTATAGGTCGCAGCCAGCATCAGGTTGAACACGCCGCGGGTGAAGGTGCCTTCGAGCTCGACCCCCTCGGCCTCGTAGGAGCGGTTGGTGGCATTGGCCGCGCCGTTGAGCACGTTCTTGTCCTCGGCCTCGACATGGAACACCGTGCCGTTGACAGTGATGCCGTTGCGCCGCAGCTTGAAGCCGCCCTCGATCTGGGTGACCGCATCCTCGCGGTCGCCATCGGCGACGCCGCCGGTCAGCGGATCGACGATCGGGGTGAACAGGATCTTGTCGGCATTGGCCCGCGCGCCGCGGCTGTAGCGGGCGAAGACCGAAAAGCTCTCGGCCACGCGGTAGTTCACCCCGGCGGAGTAGCTGAGGTAGCCGTAGTCGTAATCGACGGGCGCAGGCCGGTCGAGCGGGAGGAAGGCGGTGCGCCGTTCGGCCGGGTTGATCGTCCCGTCGCGGTTGAAATCGAAGCTGGTCAGGCCCTGCCGTCCACCGCCGAGGTCGGCTCCAAACAGCTGCCCGCGCACCCGCCCGGTATCGTAGCGCAGCGAACCGCCGACCGCGAGCTTGCCGACGTGGAAGTTGACCGAGCCGTAAGGCGCGAGCACCCGGTAATCGACATCGAAGATGCGCCGGAACAGGCTGCTCTCGCGCCCGAAGGCGAAATAGCCGTTCAGGGTCTGGGGCTGGCCGGCGGCGTTGAAGATGTCGACCTGCGCGGTCCGACCGCCGCCTGCCGCATCGACGATCATCGCAGTGTGCAGCCAGGTGGTGTCGAGTTCCTGCGTTGCGAGATAAAGCCCGCCGGTGGTTGTCAGCTTGCCGCCGCCCACTTCCCACACCTTGCTGGCGCGCAGGTCGTTGGTGAAGTTGTCGAGCGAGCGCGCGCGCACGAAGCTGACGAAATAGAGCGACAGCAGGCCGTTGCCGTTGATCGCGCTCCCGCCCGGGATCGCCTGCCCGGCGAGCGGCCCGCTGGCATAGGCGGCAGTCGACCCCGCCCCGCCGATCGAGGCGGCGAAGGCCGAAACGGTGTTCTGGCGGTTGGGGAACATCCGGCTGAAATCGCCGCCGTTGACGGCGTAACGCATGCGGTTGGTGACGGTCCATCCGTCCAGCTCGAACTGTGCCTCGAGGCCCAGCGAGTGCGACTTCGCGCTCTGGCCCGTCGCGATCGGGAGGGCGACCGGCTGGTTGTTGCGATCGAGGGTGATGACCGGGCCGAGGAAGCCCGAGAGCGTCGAATCCCGCCGGAGATCGAAGCCCGGGAAGCTGCGGATCACGGGGTCGGCGTCGGTGCCGGTGATGTTCACCGCATAGGGCGCGAATGTCGGCGAGCGGTCGTCGAGCAGCTTGAAATAGGCGCGCACATAGCCGCCCTCGAAGGTGCGGGTGATGTTGGCCTTGATCTGCCCGCCGCGCACGCCCGTGAAGCCGATGTCGCGCGGCCCTTCGCCCTGGCGGTAGAAGCCGCCGATGTACATGCGGGTGTTTTCGCCCAGCTTGGCGCCGTAATCGAAGTCGATCCGCTTCTCGTCGAAGTCGAGCCCGGCGGTCACCTGTGCGCGGCCGCCCACCTGCTCGCCGGTGCGGGAGATGACGTTGACGATCCCGCCCGGCGAGTTCGAGGCGAAGGTCGAGGCCGAACCGCCGCGGATCGTCTCGATCGCGCCCACGGTGAAGTCGTTCCTGAGGTAGACGTCGGTGGCGACGTTGAAGAGGTCGCCGAATTCGAGCACCGGCAGGCCGTCTTCCTGGAACTGCATGTACTTGGAGCCGCCCGCGGCCAGCGGCAGGCCGCGCACGGTGTAGTTGTTGTTGCCCTCGCCGATGCCGGTCGCGACCCTGAGGCCGGCCATCGTGCGCAGCACCTCGCCGAGCGGACGCGGGCCGAAGCGGTCGATCTCCTCGCCCCTGAGCGCAGAGGTCGAGGTCGCGCTGTCGAGCCGGTCGCGGCCCTTGGCCATGCCGGTCGAGAAGATCTCGGCGGGCGGGCGGGCAGGTGCGGCGGACTGGACGGCTTCGGCTTCGGCTTCGGCTTCGCCTTCGGCCGCGTCACTCTCTTCCGCCAGCGCCGGCATGGCGAAGGCGCTGGTGGCGGCAAGCAGCAGCATTCTGGTGTGCAGTTTCATGGCTATCTCCCCCCGGTTGTGCCGTGCTCGGGATCGGCCCGGCTTCATCGAGTGCAGCCTGCCCGTTAGACCTGCGGGAATTGGCAGGTTTGAAAGCCGCACCTAGGGAGTGACGCTAGGGAATGGCCACAAGGGCCTTCAGGCGAGGCCGTGCCAGTCGATCCATTCGCCATAGGGGTGGCAGTGCGCGGCGATGCGGCTCTCGCCCGCGTGGCCCGCCCCGTCCCACTGCGCGATCCGCAGTTCCACCGCGCGGCGATCGGGGCGCCATTCGATGCCGACCCGCGCCAGCGGACGATCGGGCTGCGCCCGCGCTCCTGCCGCGGCGAAGGCTGCGTCGATCGCGGCGCGCTCGGCGGCGTCGGCATATTGCAGCACCATCGAATGGAACACCACGCGGCGCGTGTCCGCTGGCTGGTGTTCAAGGAGGCGGCAGGCGAGCCATGCGCTCGCACGACCGGTCTCGACCTGCGGCGGATGGCAGCGCGCGATCCCGATCGCGGCCTCCAGGCGCTGGGCGCGAGCGACCTCCCCGGGCCAGACATAGGCCCTGAGGCTCTCGCGGTCGGCGGGCATGGCGACATCGAGCGGATGGAGATCGACCCCGCGGGCGGCGGTGATCGCCACCTCGCCCGCCGCCGCCGCGCGCCCGCGCCACGCGGGAGCCAGCGTGACCGTACTCGTCGGCGCGCAGGCCGCGACTGCGCCGAGCCGGACGGCATAGCGCGGGACATTGAGATTGAGCCCGGCGCTCGCGCCCAGTTCCAGCACCTCGCAGGGCATCGCCCGCGCGCGCCCGAGTTCGAGCAGCGCGGCGACGAGGCCCGCCACGCGCGCGACCTCGTTGGTCTGGGTGGGATGGGCAAGCCAGCCGAGCAGCGTGTCGGCATGGCCGCATAGCGCCTTCGTCAGCGTACGGTCGAGCAGCGCGGGCGGCAGCAGCAGGCCTTCGCAGTAGAGCGCGCCCAATGCCGGCGCCTGCCCCGTGAGGGCAAGGGCGTGGAGCCCGGCATTGAGCCGGAAGATCACGCCGTCGCTGGCGAGATCGCCCGGCCAGTGCTCGATGCATGCGAACACTGGCCCGCTGCGTGGCAGCACCCGCGCCAGCGACTCCATCAGAGCGGCGGCGAGCGGCTTGCCGAAATCGGCGGCCTTGCGCGCCTCGATGCGCAGCTGGCGGACGGTGCGGCCGGGACGCCCGACCGGGTCGGGCCGAGCCACGGCGATCTGGTCGGGAAGGAAAGGAAAGGTCAAACGCACAGCCTCGGCTCACGGTCGGGAATGGCAGCCATAGGGTGCGCCCGGGCAAATTGTCTGGCTGGCGGCCTAGGGGAAAGTGCGCAGCCGCTTCGTCCGGGGGCGCAATCGCCTGCCCCGTAACACTACCGATCCGCGCTGCGCCGCCCGGTTAAAGGAGGCGGTTCTAGGGCGACGCTCCGGCCAATTTGGCTCAACCCCGGAGTTCCCTGAAGAATGCGCCTTTGCACTGCCTTTGTCGCCACCCTTTTCGCCACCACCGCCGCACTTCCGCTCCGGGCGGAGGACGCCACTCTCTCCGAAGAGGCAGGCACCGCCCCGGCACCGGCCCCGTCCCCCAAGGCCTTCACCACCGGCGTCGCAAAGGGCCGCGACCTGCTCGACACCGCCATCTCGGCGAGCGTGCTCGACGATCACGACCTCGCCCAGCTCTCGGTCAGCTCGATCGCCGGGATCATGCAGAACATCCCCGGCATCCGTTCCGAGACCTCCGATATCGACGGCTTCTCGGCGATCACGATCCGCGGCCTGCCGCTGGCGGCGGAAGGCTCCAAGTTCCTGCAATTGCAGGAGGACGGCCTGCCGGTGCTCGAATTCGGCGACATCCAATTTGCCGGGATCGACCAGTTCCTGCGCGCCGACCTGACGCTGTCGCAGGTCCAGGCGATCCGCGGCGGCTCGGCCTCCACCTTCGCCTCGAATTCGCCGGGCGGGCTCATCAACTTCATCTCGAAGACCGGCGAGACGGCGGGCGGCCTCATGCAGGTCTCGAGCGGGGTCGGGCATGACCTCAAGCGGATCGATTTCGCCTATGGCGCGCCGCTCGGCGATGGCTGGCGGTTCCATGCCGGCGGCTTCTTCCGCACCGGCGAGGGCCCGCGCGATATCGGCTTCAACGGTTTCGAGGGCGGGCAGATCAAGGCCAACCTCACCCGGGAGTTCGAACGCGGCTACATCCGCCTCTACGGCAAGTATCTCGACGACCGTCAGCCCAATTACGGCACCCTGCCCGTGACCATCCGCGGGACGGATGCCGACCCTGAGATCGGCTTCCTGCCCGGCTACGACATCCGCGAGCAGGGCTATCTCTCGCCGCTCACCCGCAGCTATGCCGAGGTCGACCGCAACAACCGCCCGACCGTGCTCGACGCCGGCAACGGCCTTGCCGCGCGGGTCGCGGCGATCGGGCTGGAAGCGCAGTTCGAGATCGCCGGGTTCACTGTCACCAACCGCTTCCGTTTCTCCGACATCAGCGGCGAATACAACGACAACGTGCCCTTCGTGGCGGCGCCGGCACCCTTCTTCGCAGGATTCGGCGGACCGGGCGCGCGCCTGACTTATGCCGCCGGGCCGCAGTCGGGCCAGCCCATCACCGACGCGCGCCTGCTGGCGCTCTCGGCGCGGATCCATGCCGATCTCGAGAGCCTCGACAACGCCACCAACGACCTGCGCGCCACGCGCGTGTGGGACGTGGGCGAAGGCAAGCTGACCACCACCGCGGGGGTCTACAATTCGAGCCAGGACATCCGGATGTTCTGGAACTTCACCAGCACCTTGCAGGATCTCGCAGGCGGAGGGCGCAACGCACCGGTGAACCTCGCCACGGCGGCCGGCGTGCCGCTGACCGACGCGGGGACGCTCGCTTATGGCTTCGCGGTCGGTCTGCCCTTCACCATCTATCACAACCGCTACGACGTGACCTACGACATCCTCGCGCCCTATGGGTCGGTGAACTACCAGATCGGCAAGCTCGCCATCGGAGCCAGCATCCGCTGGGACCGCGGCGATGTGCAGGGACAGGTGTTCTCCTCGAACTTCGGCGGCGGACGGGTCGGCGTCGCGCCGATCGACGTCAACGGCAACGGGCAGATTTCCTTGCCCGAACGCACCGTGCCGATCCTGCCGCTCAGCCAGCCCGCGCCGGTCGACTACGAATACGACTATCTCTCCTACTCCGCGGGGGTGAACTACCGCTTCACCGACAGCTTCTCGGCCTTCGCCCGCTACAGCCGCGGCGGGCGTGCGAGCGCCGAAAACGCCATCGGGACGGAAACGCTCAATCCCGTCACCGGCCGTCCGCGCGATCCAGGCGTGCAGGTGTCGATCGTCAAGCAGGCCGAGGCCGGGGTGAAGTTCCGCAGGGACGGTCTCAGCGCCTTCCTCACCGGCTTCTGGGCCTCGACCGACGAGCGCAACTTCCAGATCAACGCCAATGCGGCCGGGCAGGCACAGGTGGTGCCGGTCAACCGCACCTACAGCGCCAAGGGACTCGAATTCGAGGGCGAGTGGCGCGAGGGGCCCTTCGCCCTCGTGGTCGGCGCGACCTGGACCGACGCCGCCATCGACCGTGACGAGATCGACCCCGCCTTCGACGGCAACACCCCCCGCCACATCCCCGATTTCGCCTTCTTCGCCCGGCCCGAAGTCGCGCTCGACGCGGTCAGCTTCGGCGCGGTGATCAACGGCACCACCTCGAGCTATGCGCAGGACACCAACCAGCTGCGCCAGCCGGGCTACGTGCTCGTCAGCCCCTTCGTGCAATACCGCCCCGCCGAGGGCGTGACGGTCGCGCTCAACGCCTTCAACGTCTTCGACGAACTGGCCGTGGTCGCGATCCAGGCACCCACCATCCCGCCCTCGGGCCTTGCCAACGCGCAGGTCATGAACGGGCGCACCGTCACTGCATCCCTGCGCTACGCCTTCTGAGGGGCGGGCGCGAAAGACCTGGACGAGAGGACCCCCCGCCATGCTTGACCGGATGAACATCCCGCGCCGCCTCGGCTTTGCCTTCGTCTCGCTGAACGTCGTCGCCGCGGCGGTGATGATCGCCTGCGGGGTGAGCCTCGCGATGATCTCCTCGGTCACCGCGAGGAACACCGCGAGCCAGGAAATCCTCGCCGACGTGCTGGCGCTCGAGACGGCGCTGCTGCGCCAGAACAGCCAGATGCGCGGTTTCCTCGTCACCGCCGACGAAAGCTATCTCAAGTCCTACTACGAGGGCCGCGACGATTACGACGAGGCCTCGCGCAAGCTCGAAGCCGCGCTCGCCGACCCGGCGCTCAAGCAGCTCGCCCGGGTCTCGCGCGAGGAAACGCTCGAATGGCGGCGCGACTGGGGCGACAAGTACATCGCCGTGGTGAAGGCCGGTGGCCGCGACGCGGCGCAGGAGGCGATCCGTGCGGCGGGCAAGCGCGTGCTGGTCACCGACGCCGTCAATCCCCTGCGCGAGATCCGCGATGCCCAGCACGCGGCGATCGCCAGCGAGACCGAGCGGCAGGCCGGCGTCATCACCATGGCATGGGTCGCGATCGGCCTCGGCGGCACGATCCTGATCGGCCTTGCGCTGGTGCTGTCGCGCGGACTGACCAGGTCGATTGCGCAGCCCATCGTCGCCCTCACCAGGGCGGTGACCGACCTCTCCAGGGGATCCAACGACATCGCAATTCCGGGCACGGACCGGAGCGACGAGCTTGGCGCGATGGCGCAGGCGATGCTGGTGTTCCGCGATGCCGCGATCGAGCGTGAGCAGGCCGTCGCCGAGCGCGAGGAGGCGGTTGCCCGCATCGGCCGCACCCTCGCGGCGGTGGCGGATTCGGACCTGACCGTGCGCCTGACCGACATGCCCCCCGCCTTCGCCGCGCTCGCGCGGGACTTCAACGGGGCGATGGAGCGCCTCTCGCAAGCCATGGGTGCCGTCAACGACAGCATCGGCTCAATCAATCTTACCTCGAACGAGATCGAGCACGCCATGACCGACCTCGCCAGCCGCAGCGAGGACCAGGCCGCGCGGCTCCAGCTGTCCTCGAGCACGATGGCGAGCCTCAGCGCCAATATCGAACAAAACGCCAAGCTCGCGGTCGGTGTCAGCGGCTCGATGCGCGATGCGCGGGCCGAGGCGGAGACTGGCGGCGAGGTGGTCGGCCGCGCGATCCAGGCGATGGGCAAGATCGAGACCGCAAGCGTCGAGATCTCCGAGATCACAGCGATGATCGACAACATCGCCTTTCAGACCAACCTCCTCGCCCTCAACGCCGGGGTCGAGGCCGCGCGCGCCGGCGAGGCGGGCAAGGGCTTCTCGGTGGTCGCATCGGAGGTTCGCGCGCTCTCGATGCGGGCGACCGAGGCCGCGAGCGAGATCAAGTCGCGGGTGGAGGCGGTCGGCGGACACGTCCAGACCGGCGTCTCGCTGGTCAACGAGACCGGTTCCGCACTCGAGGCGATCATCGCCCGGGTCGGCGAGGTGACGCAGGCCGTCACCAGCATCGCCGATGCCGTGAGCGAACAGAGCATCGCGTTGCGCAAGGTTTCCGAGACGATCGGCGCGATGGACAAGATGACCCAGCAGAACGCGGCGATGGTCGAGGAAACCAACGCCGCGACCAAGAACCTCAACCACGAGGCGCGCCAGCTGGCGGCCACCTTTGCCGGTTTCCGGATCGGCGGCGGGACGGACCGCGCAGGGGCGGCAGGGAGCGGCTGGGGCGGAACCCTCGCGGCCTGACGGCCGCGGCTAGGGGATTGCCCCCGGGCCTTGCGAAAACCGCTCTTTAACCCTGTCGCCTATGACCTTGGGCAGGCTTGCGCACCCCGTCAGGGGCCGGAGCCCCCGACCGCTTCTTCCCTTTGAGCGAGGCCACAAGGATGATCACTCTTCCCTCCATCTGCGACCGGAGCGCCGCCGCGGCGCTCTATCCCGAGATCGCGGATTCGCTCGGGTCCGCGCCGCTTCCGGTCGATGCCGCCCGCGTCGAGCGGATCGGGCAGGCGATGCTGCAACTGCTGGTCTCGGCGGCGCGCAGCGAGGGCGGGATCGTGATCCAGCACCCCAGCGAGGCCTTCACCGCCGCGCTGCGCCTGGCCGGTCTCGACCACATCCTTCTGGAGGGCGTGACGGCATGACCGAAGACGACATCAAGCAGATCTTCTTCGTCGAATGCGAGGAATCGCTGGAGGCGGCGGAAAGCGGCCTGGCCGCCTGCCGCGAGGGCACCCACGATGCGGAGACGATCAACGCGATCTTCCGCGCGGTGCATTCGGTCAAGGGCGGCGCCGGCGCTTTCGGGCACACCGCGCTCGCCGCCTACACCCATGGCTTCGAGAACCTGCTGGGCGACATCCGCGAGGGGCTGGTGCCGCTCGAGGCGGGGCTGGTCGATCTGCTGCTGCTCGCGCTTGACTGCCTGCGCGACCATGTCGAGGCGGCACGCGGCGGTGGCACCCCGCCCGACGATGCCGATCTTCTCGCGCGGCTCGAGGCTGCGCGGGCGGGCAATGGCGGGGAGGTTGCCCCTCCGCCCGCCGCGCCCGCCGCGCCCGCGCCTGCGCCTGCGCCGGTCGCAAGCGATCCGCTCGACGATCTCGACGCGCTGCTGAACGAGCTTTCCGCCCCCGCCCCGCCCGCCAAGGCGGCACCCGAAGGCTGGCTGGTCCACATCCGCCCCCATGCCGGGGCCATGACCAAGGGCAGCGAACCGCTGCTGTGGCTGCGCGAGCTGTGCGATCTCGGCGGCACCTGCGAGCTGTGCGACATCGCCGCCGTTCCGACCTTCGAGCGCCTTGCCGTGAACGAGGGCTATTTCGGCTGGACCTTCCGGATGCCCGGCCATGTCACGCGCGAAAGCGTCGCCGAGATCTTCGATTTCGTCGGCGACGAAGTCGCGGTCGCCTACGGGCCGGAGGGTACCATGCCGCCGCCGCGCATCGCCGCGCCCCAGCCGCCTGTGGCATCGGCCACACCGGCGCCCGCAACCGTGACGGCAGTGGGCGACGCCGGCGCAGCGGCCGCACCCCAGCCAGCCGCCCCGGCGGGCGCAGGACCGACGGCGCCCGCAGCAGCAGCAGCCGCCGCCGCTCCTGTGACGCAATCGGTCCGGATCGACCTCCGCAAGCTCGACATGCTGATCGACGGCGTCGGCGAGCTGGTGATCGCGCAGGCCATGCTCGCCCAGCGGCTCGCCAACGAGAACCTCGCCCATATCGAGGAGCTGGCGCTGATCGAGACCCTGGTGCGCGACATCCAGGAACACGCCATGGCCTTCCGCGCCCAGCCGATCAGTTCGGTGTTCGGCCGCGTCCCCCGCCTGTTGCGTGAACTCGGCACCTCGACCGGCAAGCACGTCAAGCTCGAGGTGTTCGGTGAGACGACGGAACTCGACAAGACCGTGATCGAGCGGCTCTCCGAGCCGATGACGCACCTCATCCGCAACGCTGTCGACCACGGGATCGAGCCGCCCGACGAACGCCGTGCGGCGGGCAAGGACCCGGAGGGCACCCTCACCCTCTCGGCCGAGCAGAAGGCCGGGCGCATCATCATCCGCATCGCGGATGACGGGCGCGGGATCGACCGCGACCGGGTGCTGGCGAAGGCCATCGCCAATGGCCTCGTCGCGCCCGAGGCTCAGCTGACCGATGACGACATCAACCAGCTGATCTTCGCTCCCGGCTTCTCCACCGCCGCGCAGGTCTCGAACATCTCGGGCCGGGGCGTGGGCATGGACGTGGTCAAGCAGAACGTGAAGGAGCTGGGCGGGCGCATCACCATCGAGAGCGTGCCTGGCAAGGGAACGACCTTCAGCCTCGCCCTGCCCCTGACGCTCGCGATCTCCGACGGGATGATCGTGCAGGTCGGCGACCAGTCGCTCGTGATCCCGCTCACCCACGTGATCGAGAGCCTCCGGCCCACCCCCGCCGACGTCAAGGGCATGGGCACCCGGGCCCAGATGCTCAACGCGCGCGGCAGCTTCGTTCCGATCGTGCCGCTGGGCGCGCTGACCGGGGCGAACGAGGCGGTCATGAACCCCTGCGAGGGCGTGCTGGTGCTGGTCGAGACCGAAGGCCATGGCCGTGCCGCACTACTTGTCGATTCGATCACCGATCAACGCCAGTTCGTCATCAAGGCATTGGATGCCCATTACCGCCAGATCGACAGCGTGGCGGGGGCGACGATCCTCGGCAACGGTAAGGTCGCGCTGATCGTCGATGTCGATTTCATCGCCAGCACCGCCGCACACGCGGGCGGCGCCGGCGGCATGGCTCTGGCGGCTGCGGCCTGACCATGCACGCCTCATCCGCCGCGGCGGCGACCGACAGCATCGTGCCCGGCGTCAGCCCCGCCATCTACAGCGAAGCCGACTTCCGCCGCATCGCCGCGCTGATCCATGACCGGAGCGGCATCGTCCTGTCGGATCGCAAGCGCATGCTCGCCTATTCGCGCCTCGCTCCGCTGGTGCGGCGCAGCGGCCTCACGAGCTTCGGCGCGTTTCTCGATGCGCTGGCGGAGGACCCGCAGGGGCAGACCGCCGTGATCGCGGCGCTGACCACCAACCACACCTATTTCCACCGCGAGCCGCATCACTTCGACCACTTCGCCGCGGAACTGCGCCCCGACCTCGTGCGCCGCGCGCTGGCCGGCGAGGACGTGCGCATCTGGTCGGCGGGGTGTTCCACCGGCGAGGAGATCTGGACGCTGCTGATGGTGCTGCTCGGGCCCGAACGCGAGGCAGGCCTGCGGATTGCGCAGAGCCGCGTGCTGGCGCTCGCCAGCGACATCTCGGTCAATGCCCTCGCAGGCGCGCGGGGTGCGACCTATCCGGCCAGTGCGCTCGAGGCACTGCCCGAACCGCTGCGCCGCACCTGGTGCGTGCCTGCTGCCGGGGCCGGCGGCGAGCCGCGCGTCGCGATCGACCAGGCGTTGCAGGCGATGGTCCGCTTCCGCGAACTCAACCTGATGGGCGATTGGCCGATGCGGCGCCCCTTCGATGTCATCTTCTGCCGCAATGTGATGATCTATTTCGACGCCCCGACCAAAGAGCATCTGGTCGCCCGTTTCGCCCGCCAGCTGGCACCGGGCGGCCATCTCTACATCGGTCATTCCGAAAGGGTGAGCGGTCCGGCAGCGGCGCTGCTCGAACCGGTCGGCCCGACAATCTATCGCCGGAAGGGCACGGCATGAGCATCCGCGTCCTGATCGTCGACGATTCCCCGCTGATGCGGGCGCTGCTCCAGCACCGGCTCGAGCGCGAGAGCGACATCACCGTCGCCGGCACCGCCGCCGACGCCGCCGAGGCGCGCCAGCTCATCAAGGCGCTCGATCCGGACGTGGTGACGCTCGACATCGAGATGCCGGGGATGGACGGGCTGTCCTTCCTCGAGAAGATCATGGCCCTGCGCCCGACGCCGGTGATCCTCGTGTCCGGCGCGACCGAGGCCGGCGCGAGCGCGACGGTGCGCGGCCTGCAGCTCGGCGCGGTGGGCTGTATCCCCAAATCCCAGTTGCGGATGACGCAGGGCGGCGCCGACGACGGCGCCTTGCCGGCAATGGTGCGCGAGGCCGCGCGGGTGCGCTTCGCCACCGCCCCTGCGCGGCCGGCTCGCACATCCTCCGCCGCTGCACCCACCCCGGCCTCCGCCACCGCCCTGCCCGACGCCATCGTGATCGGCGCCTCGACAGGCGGGGTCGAGGCGCTGCACACCCTTCTGGCAAACTTCCCTGCGGATTGCCCGCCGACCCTCGTCGTCCAGCACATCAACGGCTGCTTCGCCGGGGCCATCGCCCAGTCCCTCGACCGCGCGGTGCGCCCGCGCGTGATGCTGGCGGAAAGCGACATGCCGCTGGAAAGCGGCACGATCTTGCTCGCGCCGGGCAACGAGCGCCACCTGCAGGTCGCGGCGGCCGGCGCGCGGGGGCTACGCTGCGTGCTGCGCGAGGGCGATCCGGTGTCCGGCCACCGCCCCAGCGTCGACCGGCTGTTCGCCTCGCTCGCCTCCACACTCGGCCCCGCGCGCGGCCCCCGGGCACTCGGCATCCTGCTCACCGGCATGGGGCAGGACGGCGCGCAGGGCATGGTCGCGCTCGCCAGTATCGGCGCGCGCACCATCGCCCAGGACCAGGCGAGCTGCGTCGTCTTCGGCATGCCGCGCGCGGCGATTGAGCTGGGCGCGGCCGGCGAGGTGCTGCCGCTCGAGCGCATTGCCCCGGCCATCTTCACACCCAGCAAGGCACCCGCGCCATGACCGCCATGACCCCCTTCTCCGCTCCGGCCGGATCGCCCTCCGAGGCGATCCGCGTCACCATCGTCCAGGGCGAGGCCAAGGCGAGCACCGATCCTCGCGTGGAGATGAGCACCATTCTCGGCAGCTGCGTCGCAACCTGCCTGTTCGATCCCGTGGCGCAGGTGGGCGGCATGAACCACTTCCTGCTCGCCGAGCCCCCGGCCCATGTCCGAAACCAGACCTTCGACAGCGATTACGGCCTGTTCCTGATGGAACTGCTGATCAACGAGATGCTCGCGCTGGGCGCAAACAAGAGCCGGATGCGCGCGCGGCTTTACGGCGGCGCGAACCTCAATCCCGATCTCTCCCCGATCGGCACCGCCAATGCCGCCTTCGCCCGCCAGTTCCTCGAGCGCGAGAACATCCCCAAGGTGTTCGAGGATCTCGAGGGCACCCAGGCGCGGCGCATCCAGTTCCGCCCCGCCAGCGGGCAGGTGCGCGCCCGGCTGGTGCCTTCCGACAACGCCCCTACGCAGAAACCACTGGGGCGGCCGCAATCGGCATTTGGGACGGTCGAGCTATTCTAGGGCCAAACGGAGCACATCATGCAAGCCAGCAACCCCTCCACCATCCGTGTCCTGACGGTCGACGACAGCGCCTCAATGCGCGCGCTGCTGCTCGGCGCCCTCACTTCGCGCGGCTTTGCGGTCGAACAGTGCGAGGATGGTCAGGAGGCGCTCGAATGGCTCGCCTCGAACGAGGTCGACGTCATCATCACCGACATCAACATGCCGCGCCTCGACGGCTTCGGGCTGATCGAGAAGCTGCGCTCGAGCGCGCTCCATGCCGAACGCCCGATCCTGGTGCTGACCACCGAAAGCTCCGAGGAAAAGAAGCAGCGCGCCCGCAACGCCGGAGCGACGGGGTGGATCGTCAAGCCCTTCGATGCCGACAAGCTCACCGCCGCGCTGCGCCGCGTGATCCACTGACCCTGCCCGAGGTAACGCCCCCATGCGCCACGAACTCATCACCTTCGGGATCGCCAGCCAGCGGTTCGGCATCGACATCATGACCGTGCGCGAGATCCGCGCCTGGTCGCCCGTTACCCGCCTGCCGCGCGTGCCCGACTATGTCGCGGGGGTAGTCAACCTGCGCGGCGCGGTGCTGCCGGTGATCGACCTCGCCGCCCGGCTCGGGTGGGAGCCGACCGACGCAACGCCGCGCAACCCTATCATCGTCATCGAGCACGAGGGCCAGATGCGCGGCCTGATCGTCCACGACGTCGCCGACATCGTCGGGATCGAGGCCGGCACGCTCCAGCAGCCCGATGCGATGGGGCACGAGACCATCACCCACTTCCTCGAAGGCATCGCCCCGCTGGGCGAGGACATGGTGATGGTGCTCGATCTTGCCCGGCTGATGGCGGACGAACCGGTCGAACTGGCGGCCTGAGGATGGTTCAGCCTCCCGAATCCCGTGCGGCTCCCTCTCCGGCCCTGCTCGAAGGCATCGCCGCGCACCTTGCCGCACTGGCTGAGGAGTCCGAGACCTTCGGCATCGTGCTGTGCAGCGACCCCGATGTCGCGGGCCGCTATCTGGTGCAGTTGCAGCAGATCGACCGGCTGGCGCAGTCGCTGCGCGAAATGGCCGGCGTGCTCGCCTCCCCCGATCCCCGCGCGGCGGTGGCGGCGATCCGGCTCGGCGACCTGCGTCACGCGCTGGAGGAGGCCGGTGCGGCTTGAGCGCGCCCTGATCGGCCTGCATGCGGCGGGCGTGGTGTTCGCGCTGGTCGCAGCGCTGGCATGGCCGCGTCCCGGGCAGGCGGCGTTGCTGGTGCCGCTCGGCACCGGCGGTCTCCGCGGCGTGCTCGCATGGGCCGACCGAACGGGGGCACCGCTGCTGGCGCTCGACAGCGCAAGCGGGCGGGTGATCGCGCGCATTTCCGACAACCGCAGCCTGCTCCATGCGCTGTCGCAAGGCATCGTGCCAGTTGCCGCGCGCGCGCCGGGCTGCCGGTCCGATGGGGGGTGACATGACGATGATTGTCGACGAGATGCGTGAGCTGCGGGAAACCGGCGTGCGGGTGGTGGGCTCGCTCGCGGGCGTGGTGGGATCGATCCTCGTGGTTTGGGGATTGGCGGGCGGCGCCCCCTTCATTGCACTGAGCTCGGCCCTGCTGGTGGCGGCCCCGGTCTGGTTCGCCGCCACGCGCCGCTGCGATCCGCTGGCGCGGGTCGTCATCTCGGTGACCTATCCGCTGCTGGCAGCGCTCCTCCTGGCGATGGCGAGCGACAGCGGCTGGATCATCGACATGCACATGCTGTTCTTCGCCTTCCTGGCGGTGCTCGCGGCGCTGGCCGACTGGCGCACCATCGTGATCGGTACAGTCGTCACCGCGCTGCACCACCTGCTGCTCAATTTCGTCGCGCCAGCCTATGTCTTTCCGGACGGTGCCGACATCTCGCGGGTAATGTTCCACGCAGTGGTGGTGCTGATCGAGGCGGGGGTGCTGATCGCGCTGTGCCGCCATTTCGAGGCGCTTATACGGCGGCTGATGGAAACCCGCGCCGCGCAAGCCGCCCGCGATGCCGAACTTCACGCCGAGCGCGAAGCGAAGGCGGCCGAGCAGCGCAGCGTTCTCGCCAGCCTCAGCGAACGGCTGGTCGCGATGTCCGGCGGGGACCTCGGTTCGCAGATCGCGACCCCCTTCCCCGGCGACTACGACAGCGCGCGCACGCTGCTCAACGAGACCTGCGCGCAGCTCGACGGGCTGGTCGGCGCCGTGGCCTTCACCGCCGAGCAGGTCGCCACCGGCGCGCACGAACTGCGCGAGGCCTCGGGAGATCTGGCGGCCAAGACCGAGCAGCAGACCGCCGCGATCGAGACTGTCGCCCGCACCGCCGCGGAACTGCTGCGCGATATCGAGGCGCAGGCCCGGCTGTGGGCCGAGACCCGCGAAACCGCGCTCGGCGCCAAGGCCGACGCCGACAGCGGCGCCGCCGATGTTGCCGGCGCCGCCGAGGCGATGACCCGGATCGAGACTTCGTCGACCCAGATCGGCGAGATGATCGCCTTCATCGACACCATCGCCTTCCAGACCAACCTGCTGGCGCTCAACGCCGGGGTCGAGGCGGCGCGGGCGGGCGAGGCGGGCAAGGGCTTTGCCGTGGTGGCAGGCGAAGTGCGCGAACTTGCCCAGCGGTCGGCGCAGTCGGCCGGAGCGATCAAGCAGCTGGTGGCGACCTCGAAGGAGGAGGTCGCGCTCGGCGTTGCGCGGGTGCAGCAGCTGGTCGCCCTGCTCAGCTCGCTGGTGAGCCGCTTCTCCGACATCGCCAGCCAGGTCGAAAGCATCGCGCAGGGCTCGGGCAGCGCGGTCGAGGCGATCCGCCAGATCGACGCCGCGATGGGCCTGCTCGACCGCGGGATGCAGCAGAACGCGGCGATGGCCGAACAGACCAGCGCGGCCTCGGTCGAATTGCTGCGCGGAGCGGAGGACCTGCGCGGACAGGTGAGCCACTTCCGCCGCGAGGATGGCGAACCGCGCCCGATGCGCCTGCGCCCGGCAGCCTGACGGGCGGCGCTACTCGGCGGGCTGTCAGGGGGCCTGCATGATCTTGGGCGCCGAAGGAATCGGCCCGCCCGTGAGGATCGAATTGGCCTCGTTGGCGAGGATCCCCACCACCATCGTCCACACCGCGACATTCTGGCGCAGTTGCACCGGATCGATCTTGTCCAGCGTGTCGTCGGGGGTGTGGTGCAGGTCGAAATAGCGCATCCCGTCCTGCTGGAGATCGATCAGCGCGCCCTTCTGGTCACGCACGATGTTGAGGTCCGCGCCGCCGGTGGCGACATCGCTGCCGGCCGAGACGCCGAAGCGCGCGACGGCGGCGGCGATGCGCTTGTGGAGCGCAGGGTTGCTCTCGCGGAAGTTCGAATCGAAGCGCCACACCCGGTCCGCGCCGAAATCGCTCTCGATCCCGACCGCGATCGCCTCGTCGAGGTGCGCCTCGCTATAGGCCTTGCTTCCCCACAGGCCGGTCTCCTCGGCCCCGGCCATCAGGACACGCACGGTGCGCAGCGGCTGGCCGGCCTTGGCGGCATTGAGCGCGGCCGCCGCGACGATCGCGCAGCCCGCGCCGTCGTCGAAGGCGCCCGGCGAATTCCACCAGCTGTCGATATGGCAGGCAAGCAGCACCGGCGGGAGCGAAGGGTTCTGCCCGACGATCTCGCCCACGACATTGCCGCTCTCGGTCTTGCCGAGCTGGCGCGGGTTCATTTCGAGCCGCAGCGTCAGCGGCCGCCCCTTGGCCCGGGCGAACATCCGCTCGAGGTTTTCGGCGTCCGGCAGGCTCAGCGCGCCCGCCGGGATCGGCTTCACGCCCTCAGGGAAGCTGGTGCCGCCGGTGTGCGGGTTGCGGTGGTGATCGGTGCCGACCGACTTGATTACGACACCGACCGCGCCCTTGCTCGCGGCGAGGCCCGGGCCGACCCAACGCACCGGGCCGGCAAAACCGTAATGCGATCCGTCCTGGGCGGGGCGCATCTGGTGGCTGATATAGGCGATCTTGCCCGCGAGGCTCTCGGCGGGCGCGGCGCGCAATTCGTCGACGGTGCGGAAGAACACCACCTCCGCCTCGATCCCCCCCGCGGGCGTCGCGCCGGAATTGCCGAGCGGCAGCACGGTCAGGTCCTGCGCGAAAGGCGCGGTGACGCGGGCGCGGGCGATGTCGCCGGGCACCCAGGTGTCCATCATGAAGGGCTCGTCGGCGACATTGGCGAAGCCCTTGGCCTTGAGCCAGGCCACGGCCCAAGCCCGCCCGCGCGCCTCGGCTTCGGTCCCTGCCTGACGCGGGCCGACCTCGGTGGTGATCCCCTCGACGAAATCCCACGCGTAGGTGTCGCTCTCGAGCGCGGCGGCGGCGGCCTGTTCGAGCGCCTGGGTCTGCGCGAAGGCGGGGGTGGACAGGAAAGCGAGCGGGAGCGCGGCGAGCACTGGGACGAGGCGGTTCATGGCCACAGGTGCTATCGGCAGGGCGCACGCAAGTCTAGCCGCTTGCCCTCGCCCCTCCCCTTCCCTATCTGCGGCCCACAAATTTCCCGCTGATCACTCGACCCGAAGGACCATCCGATGGCCGCGCAATACGCCTATGTCATGAAGGGCATGACCAAGACCTTCCCCGGCGCCCAGAAGCCGGTGCTGAACAACATCTCGCTCCAGTTCTACCAGGGAGCGAAGATCGGCATCGTCGGGCCGAACGGGGCGGGCAAGTCGACGCTGATCAAGATCATGGCCGGGATCGACAAGGACTTCACCGGCGAGGCCTGGCCGGGCGAGAACATCACGGTCGGCTATCTGGAACAGGAGCCCGAGCTCGATCCGACCAAGACCGTGCTCGAGAACGTGCGAGAGGGCGCCAAGGAGACCGCCGATCTGGTGGCGCGTTTCAACGAAGTCAGCGCGCTCATGTGCGAACCCGATGCCGATTTCGATGCGCTCGGTGCGGAGATGGGCGAGCTGCAGGACAAGATCGACGCGGTCGATGGCTGGACCCTCGACAACCAGCTCGAAGTGGCGATGGAAGCGCTGCGCTGCCCGCCGGGCGACTGGCCGGTCAAGGACCTCTCAGGCGGTGAGAAGCGCCGCGTCGCGCTCACCCGTCTGCTGATTCAGAAGCCCTCGATCCTGCTGTTGGACGAACCGACCAACCACCTCGACGCGGAATCGGTCCAGTGGCTCGAAAACCACCTCAAGGAATATGCCGGCGCGGTGCTGATGATCACCCACGACCGCTACTTCCTTGATAACGTAGTCGAATGGATCCTCGAACTCGATCGCGGCTCCTACTACCCCTACGAAGGCAACTACTCGACCTACCTCGAGAAGAAGGCCAAGCGCCTCGAGCAGGAAAGCCGCGAGGAAAGCGGCAAGCAGAAGGCGCTGGCCCGCGAACTCGAATGGATCCGGCAGACGCCCGCCGCGCGCCAGACCAAGTCCAAGGCGCGTATCCGCAAGTTCGAGGAGCTTCAGAACAGCCAGGACAACCGCCAGGTCGGCAAGGCGCAGATCGTCATCCAGGTGCCCGAGCGCCTCGGCGGCAAGGTGATCGAGGCCAAGAACCTCACCAAGGCTTACGGCGACAAGCTGCTGTTCGAGAACCTGTCCTTCATGCTCCCCCCTGGCGGGATCGTCGGCGTGATCGGGCCGAACGGCGCGGGCAAGTCGACCCTGTTCAAGATCCTCACCGGCAAGGAACAGCCCGACAGCGGCACGATCGAGATCGGCTCGACCGTACGCCTCGGTTACGTGGACCAGAGCCGAGACCATCTCGACCCGAAGAAGAACGTCTGGGAGGAAATCTCCGACGGGCTCGATTACATGAAGGTCAACGGCCAGGACATGAGCACGCGTGCCTATGTCGGTGCGTTCAACTTCAAGGGCGCGGACCAGCAGAAGAACGTCGGCAAGCTCTCGGGCGGTGAACGCAACCGCGTGCATATGGCCAAGATGCTGAAGCAGGGCGGCAACGTGCTGCTGCTGGACGAGCCGACCAACGACCTCGACGTCGAAACGCTGGCGGCATTGGAAGACGCGATCGAGAATTTCGCGGGCTGCGCCGTGGTCATCAGCCACGACCGCTTCTTCCTCGACCGGCTCGCCACCCACATCCTCGCTTTCGAGGGCAACAGCCATGTCGAGTGGTTCGAAGGCAACTTCGAGGCCTACGAGGAAGACAAGCGCCGCCGCCTCGGCGATGCGGCGGACCGCCCGACGCGCCTCGCCTATAAGAAGCTCACGCGCTGAACCTGATGCGCCATCCCGGAGCCGCCCCAGGATGGCCGCATCAGCCGAGCTTTACCTTCCCGCGCATCACCTCCTCGCTGAACATCATCAGATGGATGGTGGCGTATTTGCGCGCTTCCTCCGAGAGGTCGGCGCGGGTCGCGTATTCGTGCAGCTTCTCGCGCTGCAAGGCGACCAGGCCGTCGGCATAGCCGTTCTCGGCATCGGGGTTGTAGAGCACCATGCCGAAACGCGCCTTTTCCAGCGCGCTACGCAGCGGGCTTTCAGGGTCCATCGCCAGAAGCTTGGCAATCGTCGACGGGCTCTTGAGCAGCGCGAGTCTGTTGCCCGCCATGTGCGGCTTCAGACCGTTGCGTTCCAGCATCGGGCCGATCGCGGGATCCGTCCACAGGCTGGGAGCGAAGATGAACCCGCTCTCGAAATCGAGATCGAGCCCGAGCGCCTGCGAGAGCATCGCTATCGCCGCATCGGCGCCGTCATTCGCGCCGGATTGCGACGGGCGCGGCTCGGGGGCGAAGCGCTGCGGCTCCGGGCGGGGCTGGGGCTGCGGCTTCTTGCGACCGAAAATGGGCATGGGGCGCTCCTTGCGCGGTGATGCGATATGCCATCTTTACCAGCGAGGCGTTGAGCAAGCGTGAAGACCCGCAGGAACTCCGGCAAATTGCTGAACCCTGCGAACCGCTTGTCGCAAGTGTTTACCCCTTCTTAATCAGGCCTACGTCACTCTCCTTAACAACCAACAAGGTCGCATAAGGGGCAGCAGGGGCAATGACAGGGATCGAGGTGCCGCTGGAGCTGGCCTTGCTGCTGTGCGCGGGCTTTGCCGCAGCCGGGGCTTGGGCCGGGCAGGCGCGCGCCATTCGCCGGCTGGATCCCCGGCGCAATCCGCTGCGCGACCTGTTGAAGCCCGAGGTGCTCTCCGAGGCGATCGACCTTGCCGCCCGCCGCAACGCGATGCGCGCCGGCTCGCGGGCGGTGCTGCACGGGCGGATCGACCAGCTCTCGGCCTGCTCGGGTACCTGGAACAGCGCCACGCGCGACGAGGTGCGCGAGCATGTCGCCGCTGTGATGCGCGCGGGCCTGCGCCGCGACGACCGCATCGTGCTCTCGGGTCGCGAGGGCTTCACCATCACCATCGGCGGTGCCGACGAGCGTGCCGCGACCCGCATCGCCGATCGGCTGCGCAGGGCGCTGGCGCAGCTCAGCCTCCCCCAGCTCGGCAGCGAGGCGCGGCTGACCGCCAGCTTCGGTGTCGCGGCCGAACGGTTCGGCGACGGAGAAACCGGGCTCGACCGGCGGGCGCGACAGGCGCTCGATGCGGCGCTGGCCAAGGGTTTCGACCATGTCGTGCCGGCGAGCGAAATCGAGGAGGTCATCCTCCTGCCCGCCCCGTCCGGTCCGACAGCCTCGGCCGCCTAGGGCGAAACCCAGCGCCCCTCCCACGCTCCGTCTTCGGCCGCGCGGGAGAACTGCGCGCGGACATGGCCGGTGTGGGCGAGATAGAGCCAGTCGAGCGCAGTCAGCGTGATCTGCAGCAGGGCGAAGTTCTCGCGCGCCGGGATGAGCTGGGCATCTTCGGGTTCCACCCCCTCGAACTCGGGCGGAAGGCCCGAGGTCGGCCCGTCAGCGCTGGTGCCCGGCCCCTCGCCCAGGTAACAGCGCCGCGCGAAATTGGTGCTCGCGGCCCAGGCCGCATCGACCTCGCCGCCCTCGCGCAGGATTGCGCCGGTGCCACGCGCACGGATCTGCACCTTGGCGCCCTTGTCGTAGAACAGCACAGCGATCCGCGGGTCGGCGGCGATCACCTGCGCCTTGGGAGCGCGCGAATCGGTGTGGAGCCGCAGCCGCCAGCCTTGCGCATCGAAAGCGCGCAGCACCATCACCCGGGCATCGACATCGGCGGTCACGATCACCGGCGTGTGCATCGGCGCCTTGCGGTCGCGCGGCGCGCGAATCAGCCGGTTGCGGCAATCGGCAAGCACATCGTCGAGCGTTTCGGACATGGTAGGACGGTTTGGCACCGGACGCGCGCGCGTCAAGCGCAGCGAGAAATGTTAAGCTCACGCGCTTTTTTTCTGAACACAGGCGCCTCGGTTCATCGCCGCGACAACTTGCCGGGCGTAAGGCTCGGCCCATCGACATGCCGCTTGTGGTGGGCTGGCGTTACTGGAGGCAACACAATGACCACCCTCTTTGCGAGGGGCGGATCGCTGGCGGCGCTCGCCGCGGCGCTCGCCCTTGTCCTTCCCGCCACCGCTGCCGCCGCGCAGGAAGTCCCCTTCCAGCCCGACGAATCTGATCCTCCCGGGATCAGGGTCGAGCGGCCCTCCTCCGGCACCGAGTTCGGGGGCGGACCGGCGCGCGCCGAAATCGCGCGCCCCGCGGCGCCGCCGCCGAGCTATGCCCGTGCCGATGCCGACACGCCTGCCCCGCGGTTCGAGCGGGTCGCTGCCGAGCAGCGCCAGCCGCGCCCGCGCGGCGAGGGACGGGCGGAACGCGGTGCACCTAGCGGGTTTGGCGGCGACGTGATCGCCCGCGCTCGCGCCGCCCAGCAGGCGGAACGGCGCGGACCCGACCGGGCCGAACGCGTCGACCGCCGCAGCGAACAGCGGGCCGACCGGGTCGACTGGCGCAGCGAACAGCGCGCGAACCGGGTCGACCGGCGCAGCGAACAGCGCGCGGACCGGATCGAGCAGCGCGGCGACGTGCGGGCGGACCGGCTTGAATGGCGCGGCCGCGACAACGCCGCCGACCGCGTGGACCGGCGGACCGAGAACCGCGCCGACCGGGTCGAGCGCCGGGGCGATTTTCGCGCCGACCGCATCGAACAGCGTGGCGACAACCGCGCGGGCCGTATTGAACAGCGCGGCGACAACCGCGCCGAGAGGGTCGACGGACGCCGTGGCAACTGGCGCGACGGCCAGGGCGGAGGCTTCGACGGTCAGGTCCGCGACATTGCCCGCGATGCGCGCCGAGCCGACCAGTGGCGCGACGGGCGCCGCGACGATTGGCGCGACGGGCGCCGTGACGACTGGCGCGATGGCCGGCGAGACGGCTGGCGTGACGGGCGCCGCGACGACTGGCGCGACAGCCGGCGCAATTGGCGGCGCGACGACTGGCGCTGGGGCTGGAATGGCCGTCCGGGCTGGGACAACCGCGACTTCCGGCGCTGGAACCGCGGCTGGCGCGGCAACCGGTCCTACGACTGGTTCGATTTCCGGCGCGGCAACCAGTTCCTGTTCCGCCCGGGCCCCTACTTCGCGCCGTTCCGCAGCCACCGCTACAGCCGGGTGGACATCGGCTTCTTCCTCGACAGCCTGTTCTTCCAGCCGCGGTTCTTCATCAACGATCCATGGGCCTACCGCCTGCCGCCGGCCTACGGGCCGTATCAGTGGGTTAGGTATTATGACGATGTCCTGCTCGTCGATATTTACACCGGCGAGGTCGTAGACGTGATCCACGGCTTCTTCTGGTAGGTCTCCTGGTCGGTCTCCACCAGATGCAGGAAGCCCCGTCGGACCTGTCCGGCGGGGCTTTTTCGCGCCCTGCGCGCTTGCTACCGCCAGATCATGACCACGCCCGATCCCGCGCCCGACCGGCAGGCCCTCGCCCGGCTCGGCGAGGCGGTGCGCGCACGGCTGGCTGCGGACCCGGCGATCTACCGCATCGAGGACGAGCGGATCGAGCTCTTCGCCGTCGGCGGCTTCCTTTCCGATGAGGAATGCGCCCGTCTCGTGGGGATGATCGACGCGGTCGCCCGGCCCTCCTCGCTCCACGAACTCGACTATGCGAGCGGCTTTCGCACCTCCTACTCGGGCGATCTCGACCCGCGCGATCCCTTCGTCGCGGAGATCTCGGCGCGGATCGACGCGCTGCTCGGAGTCCCGCCGGAGATCGGCGAGCCGGTGCAGGGCCAGCGCTACCTGCCCGGCCAGGAGTTCAAGCCGCACAACGACTGGTTCTATACGTCCGAGAGCTACTGGCCCGGGGAGCAGCGACGCGGCGGGCAGCGCAGCTGGACGGCGATGGCCTATCTCAACACGGTCGAGGCGGGCGGCGCGACCGTCTTCACCCTGCTCGGACTCGAGATCGAGCCCAAGCCGGGCGTGCTCCTCTTGTGGAACAACGCCCTGCCTGACGGCCTTCCCAACGAGGCGACCCTGCACGCCGGGTGTCCGGTCGAACGGGGAGCGAAACACGTCATCACCAAGTGGTATCGCACCCGCACCTGGCGCTGAGCGATCAGGCCTTCGCCAGTGCCTCGGCGATCAGCTGGCGCGTCGGCGCGATGCCGTAGAGCGCAATGAAGCTGCCCATCCGGGGGCCCTGCTCGCTTCCCAGCAGCGTCTCGTAGAGCGCCTTGAACCAGTCGCGCAGCGACTCGAAGCCGAACTCGGGCTGCTTGCCGATCTCGTAGACGATGGTCTGGAGGTCCTCCGCGCTCGTCGCCGGGTCGGCCGCCGCGAGTGCCGCGTCCAGCGCCTTCAGCGCCTCGGCCTCGCCGCCCGCAGGGGCGCGCTTGGCGAGCGTCGGGGCCACGAAGTCGCGGTTGTAGGCGAGCGCGCGGCCCACCAGCGCATCGAGCGCGGGGTGCGCGGCCGGATCGGCGTCCGCGACATAGTTTCCGAGGTAGGACCACACCGCCTCGCGCGTCGCCCCTGCGCCCAGAACGCCCACGAGGTTGAGCAGCAGGCTGAAGGGCACCGGCAACGCATCGCCCTGTCCCGGCGCGTCGGCGCCTTCGTGATGAGCATTGGCGCGCAAAAGGTGCCACACGGGGTTGCCGAGCCGCTTGTCCACGTCCTGCCCGGGGATTGCGGCGCGGAACTGCCAGTAATCGTCCACCGCCTTGGGGATCACGCCGGCGTGAAGCTGCTTGGCGCTCTTGGGGTTGGCGAAGATGTAGTAGCCGAGGCTCTCCGGGCTGCCGTATTCGAGCCACTGCTCGATCGACAGGCCGTTGCCCTTGGACTTCGAGATCTTCTCGCCCTTGGCATCGAGGAACAGCTCGTAGATCAGCCCCTCGGGCTTGTTGCCGCCGAGCACGCGTGCGATCTTGCCCGACTGGATGCCGCTGTCGGTCAGGTCCTTGCCGTACATCTCGTAATCGACGCCGAGCGCCACCCAGCGCATCGCCCAGTCGACCTTCCACTGGCACTTGGCCATGCCGCCGAGCGCCGATTGCTCCACCACGCTCCCGTCCTCGTCGGTGAAACGGATGATCCCGGCATCGGCATCGACCACCTCGACCGGCACCTGAAGCACGGCCCCGGTGGTGGGGCTGATCGGCATGACGGGGGAATAGGTCCTGCGCCGCTCCTCTCCGAGGGTCGGGAGCATGATGTCGAGGATCGCCTGGAAGTTCGCCAGCACGCCGCGCAGCGCATCGTCGAAGCGGCCCGAATTGTAGCAGTCCGAGGAGCTGACGAACTCGTATTCGAAGCCGAACCGGTCGAGGAAGTCGCGCAGCATCGCATTGTTGTGCGCGGCGAAGCTTTCGAACTTTTCGAAGGGATCGGGGATGCGCGACAAGGGCTTGCCGAGATGCTCGGCCAGCATCGCCTGATTGGGGACGTTGTCCGGGACCTTCCTCAAACCGTCGAGATCGTCCGAGAAGGCCACCAGCCGCGTCGGCGCGCCCCCGGTCAGCGTCTCGTAGGCGCGCCGCACGAGGCTGGTGCGCAGCACTTCCTGAAAGGTGCCGATATGCGGCAGGCCCGAGGGGCCGTATCCGGTCTCGAACAGCACGCCGCCGGGCTTGCCTTCCGGAAGGCGCTTGGCGAGGCGCTGCGCCTCCTGGAAGGGCCAGGCCTTGGAGTTCTGCGCAGCAGCGATGAGGGCATCTTGGGTTATCGTCATGACGGCGGGGCTATTAGGGATGCAAGGGCGGCTTGCAAGCGGAATGGCGCACCCCAAGCGGACAAAGCGGACACCGTGTCCGCTTGCCACAACCGCGATTTTCGCAGGTGTTTCATTGCACTGCACTCCTTTTCGTGCTGCGGACGGACAGGGAAGCGGGGCCTTTTCTTCCGCCCACCGGTCCGCAGCACCCGATGATCTACCAATCTGCCAGCGTGTAGGACAGCGGATCGGGCACAGCGGCGGCGCGATGCGTTTACATCGCCCCTGCCCTCGCCCATCTTGGTCGGCGTGACGCCGCCTGCGACCCTGCCCGCCCCGCTTCCGCTCCCCGCGCTCCACGCCAGCCATGGCGGCCACTGGCTGCGCACCGGCAGCGGCGCGACCGAGGCCGTGTCCAAGGGCGATGCGATCATGGCTGCCGCCGATACTCCGGTGCTGCTCGTCAACGCGCCGCTGGTGGCGAGCCGGCTCGGCTATCCCGACCTCTCGGGGCTCGACCTGCTCGAGGCCTTCGCCTTCATCCACCCGGCGCGCTTCTGCGTCCCGACTCCGCGCGGTCTTGCCGAGGCGCTGGGGCTGCCGGTGCCCGAGAACGACGCTGCCGTGCCCGAGATGCTCCAGCGCGCGGCGGGCGCCCTGATCGCCGCCTGCCACGATCCCGAGTGGTTCGAGCGCGAGGGCGCGTGGAGCGCAGTGCAATCGCTCGAACGCCTGCGGTGGCCGTGGGCGCAGGTGCTGCGGCCCCATATCGCCAAGCCCGAGAAGGCCGAACGCTGGCTCTTCGCGCGCCTGCCCGAATGGGAGGAGACGGGCGAGCGCCCCGCCCCCCGGCAAGTGGAAATGCCGGCAGAGGCGGTCCAGCAGCAGCTTGCCCGCCTCACTGGCGAAGGGGCGGAACAGCGCGACGGGCAGCGCGCCTATGCCGCCGATGTTGCCCGCATCTTCGCCCCGCGCTCCGCTCCCGGCAGGCCGCATCTGGCGCTGGCGCAGGCGGGGACGGGGATCGGCAAGACGCTGGGCTATCTCGCCCCTGCCTCGGTCTGGGCTTCCGCGAGCGGGGGCACGGTGTGGGTCTCGACCTTCACCAAGAACCTGCAACGCCAGCTGCGCGCCGAGAGCCGCCGGGCGTGGCCGGTAAAGCGCGCCGACGGCACCCCGCCGGTGGTGGTGAGGAAGGGGCGGGAGAACTACCTGTGCCTCCTCAATCTCGAGGATGCCTTGCAAGGCGGCTTTGCGGGGCGGCCCGCGATCCTCGCGCAGCTGGTGGCGCGCTGGGGGGCCTATACCCGCGACGGGGACATGATCGGCGGCGATCTGCCGGGCTGGCTCGGAACCTTGTTCCGCAAGCGCGGCATAGCGGCGCTCACCGACCAACGCGGCGAGTGCATCTATGCCGGCTGCCCGCATTACCGGAAGTGCTTCATCGAACGCGCGGCGCGGGACAGCGCCCAGGCTGACCTCGTCATCGCCAACCACGCTTTGGTGATGGTCAACGCCGCCCGCGCCCGCGACCCGAACCAGCGCCCGACGCGGCTGATCTTCGACGAGGGCCACCATGTCTTCGACGCTGCCGATTCCACTTTCGCCGCAACGCTTTCCGGTCAGGAGACCATCGAACTGCGGCGCTGGATCATCGGGCCGGAGAAGGAATCGCGCGGACGGCGGCGAGGCCTCGCGGCCCGGCTCGCCGACCTTGCCAGCTATGACGAGGCCGGGTCCGAGGCCATCGCGGCGGCCTGCAAGGCGGGCCAGCTGCTCCCCTCCGATGGCTGGCTCCAGCGCCTCGCCGAAAACAGTCCTTTCGGACCCATCGAGGCCCTGCTCGCCGCCGTTCGCACCGCGACCTATGCCCGCGACGAGAGCGGCGGGATCGACGCCGGATACGGGATCGAGACCGAGGCGGCGGGTCTTCCGGGCGAGGTGATCGAGGCGGCGGGCGCTGCCTCCGAGGCGCTCGCGAGCATCCGCGTGCCGCTGATCCGGCTGGGCGGCAGGCTCGAGGCGATCCTCGCGGAGCCGCCTGACTGGCTCGACGCACAGGGCCGTGCGCGGATCGAGGGCGCGCGGTTTGCGCTGGCATGGCGGATCGAATTGCTGGCTGCATGGGAAGCTCTGCTCGACCGGCTGGGCGGCCCGGCCGATCCCGAATTCGTCGACTGGCTCGCGGTCGACCGCTCCGATGCGCGCGAGTTCGACGTGGCGATCCACCGCCGCTGGCTCGACCCGATGAAGCCCTTTGCCCGCGTCGTGCTCGAACCCGCACACGGGGTGCTGCTGACCAGCGCCACCCTCGCCGACCGGACCGAAGACGACGACAGGTGGGCGAGCGCCATCGCCCGCTCCGGTGCGGCCCATGTCGAGGTCGCCCCCTTGCTCTCGGCTGCCGAGAGCCCCTTCGATTACGCCTCCCGCGCCGAGGTGCTGATCGTCACGGACATCGCAAAGGGCGATCTGCCCGCGCTCGCCGGGGCCTATGCCCGGATCATCGAGGCCACACAGGGCGGCGTGCTCGGCCTGTTCACCGCGATCCGGCGGCTGCGCGCGGTCCACGGCCGCATCGCCGACCGGCTCGCGCGGGCGGGCCTGCCGGTCTATGCCCAGCATGTCGATCCGATCGACACCGGCACGCTGGTCGATATCTTCCGCGACGATCCACGGGCGAGCCTGCTCGGCACCGACGCCCTGCGCGACGGGGTGGACGTGCCGGGGCACAGCCTCAGATGCGTGGTGATGGAGCAGGTCCCCTGGCCGCGCCCCGACATCCTCCACAAGGCGCGCCGCCTTGCGGGCGGCGGCAGCGCCTATGACGACCGCATCATCCGCGCGCGGCTCGCGCAGGCCTTCGGGCGGCTGATCCGCTCGAAGGAAGATAGCGGCCACTTCATCGTCCTCTCGCCCGCCTTCCCCTCGCGCCTGCTCTCGGCTTTTCCGAAAGGCACGCCGGTGGTGCGCGTGACGCTCGATCAGGCTTTACAACGCAGCGCGGCTGGTGTTGGAGGCCTTGCCTCTCCGGTTGCGCAAGGAGCCCTCGATCCATGAAGATTCTCGGTCTCCTGCGCCACGCCAAGTCGGACTGGGACGACACGAGCCAGCGCGATTTCGACCGCGGCCTCAACGCCCGCGGCCGCAAGGGCGCGGAGCTGATCGGCAGGCACATCCGCGATCACGGCATCCGGTGGGACAAGCTGATCGCCAGCCCTGCGGTACGGGTGAAGCTCACGCTGGAGGGCGCTCTGCCCGAGATCGAGCCGATCTACGACCAGCGGCTCTACCTCGCCAGCTTCGACACCATCGTGGAGACCATCGAGGCCCATGCCGGCACGGGCGACGAGGAGGCGCAGGCGATCCTCATTTCGGGCCACAATCCGGGCCTTCAGGACGTGCTGCTGGAACTGGTCGCCCCGGGCAAGGAGAACGCCCTGTTCAAGGAGGCGGTCGTCAAGTTCCCGACCGCCGCCTATGCCGTGCTCGAATGCGACGTGGCGCACTGGAGCGAGCTGAAACGCTACTGCGCCGAGCTCGTCCATTTCGCGCGCCCCCGCGATCTCGACCCCGATCTGGGGCCGGAGTTCTAGCTGACCTCCACCAGGTTGTCGTCCGAATCCCGGTCGATGTAGAAGTTGTAGGGGTCGATCCCGGCGAAAACCGGCTTCTTCGCGGTCACCACCTCGATCACCTGCTTGCCCGCCCGCACCGGCATGCGCTGCATCGACAGCACCGCCGCCTTGTCGAAGGCACCGCTGCCGGGCCGGTCGGTGAACAGGCCGACCTCGATGCTCTCGGCGAGCGGCGCGGGCGTCTCGACACCCTTGCCGTCGGCGTAGAACTTGCCCGCCTCGATCGTGATCCGCGTCACCCACCTGCCATCGGCGCGCTTCGTGCTGGCGGCTTCGGTCGCCTTCAGATCATAGATCGTGATCTTCTCGAACAGGTCGGTGATCAGCGCCTGATCCTCCGCCGATTTCGCCTCCTTGCGCAGTTCGCCGAGGAGGTCGAGGCTGCGCGGATAGGGCGCGCCCTTGAAGCGATACTTCGCCACCAGCCGCGCCAGCGCGCGGTTGACCGCATTCTCGCCCAGCCGCTCCTGCAGCAGGTACATCACGAGGCTGCCCTTCTGGTAGTGGATATGCTGCTGGTTCTCGACCCGGTAGAGCGGCTGTTCGGGCAGCGGGTCGCCCTTGCGGCCCGAAAGGTAGCGGTCGAGCTCGAACTTCAGGAAGCGGCGGATCTTGTCCTCGCCATAGAGCTCTTTCATCACCATCAGCGCGGAATACTGCGCCAGCGTTTCCGACAGCAGCGTCTGGCCCTGCATGTTCGCGCCGATCACCTGGTGCGCCCAGTACTGGTGCCCAACCTCGTGCGCGGTGATGTAAGAGACGTAGTCGATCGTCTCGGGATCGCGCACGTCGGCGGCAAAGCCGATGCTTTCCGAATAGGGCATCGTCCCAGCGAAAGCCTGCGCGAAGCTGTCATACCCCGGGAACTCGATGATCCGCGCATAGCCGAACTGGTAGGGGCCGAAATTGCGCTCGTAATAGGCAAGGCTGGTCTTCAGCGCCTTCTGCATCGCCGGCACGTTCCACGCGTGGCGCGGATCGTGGTAAACGCTGAGCAGCACCGGCCCGACCTGCTCCTCGGCCACGGCATAGCGCGCGGATTGCACCGAGAAGAAGTTGAGGATCGGTGCGGGGCTCTTGAACACCGCGATGCGGCGATTGCCCTTGACCTCGTCGGACAGCTTGTTGCCCGGCGCGATCGGAACCTGATCGGCCGCGGTGCTGACGGTGATGCGCGAATTGACCCAGTCGGCGCCGATGTAGTTGCCCGCCTGCGCGCGGGTGTCCTCGAGCTTCGCCATGCGCAGCTCGGCCGGCAGGCCCTGCCGCCGCCGCGCGGTGCGATCCTGCAACAGGCCGCGCCGGTCCATCCCGATGATGGGCGCGAAGGTGTAGTTGTTCACGAAGGTGCCGTTGTCGACCAGATCGGTCGCCGCCCCGTCGTTGGCAAAGCCGCGCCGCCAGACATCGCTGGCGAAGTCGAGCCGCACCGTCGCGCCGGGCTCGAGCGGGGTGTCGAAGCGGTAGATGCGGTAGAGGTGGACCTTGTCGTGGCTCGCCAGCCTTGCGCCTGCGATGTCGAGACGGGTGAATTCCGCGCCCTCATCGCCCTGCCGCACGTGCAGTTCGCTGATCGGAACGCCGCTGTCGTTGCGCAGGGCATAGCTGCCCGTCACCTTCATGCGCCGCTCGTCAGGATAGATCGCGACATCGAAGACGACATCTGTGACGACGGGGCGCGGCAGGGTCTCGTATTTGAGATATTTGCGCTCGTAGTCGGCGAGACGCTCCTCGGCCTGGTCGGAAGTCTCGAAGGTGTTGAGCTCGTTGATGTTGCGGTGGATGACGAGGCCGGTGCCCGCCATCACCGCGACCGCCGCGACCGCGATGCCGCCAGAAGCGAGACCCGTGCGCCGCGCGATGCCCTTGAGCCGCGGGACCACCGCGACCACGGTGCCGCGCGGCCATGCCCAGTGGGCGAAGACCAGCAGCAGCACGGCGAACGCCGCCCAGTAGGTGCGGGCGATCGCCGCCCCCACCCAGAAGCCGCCGGTGCCGTTCATGTCGGAGAGCGGCTCGGACGGGGTACCCGCGTAATTGTAGAGGATGTTCGAATAGCCGAGGTTCGACATGAAGATGCGGGCCAGGAACCACGCCAGGAACAGGCCCCAGCCGACATACTTGTTGGGGCTGAGCACCTGGAAGAACACCGCCAGCACAGCCAGCAGCAGCAGGTCTACGCTCTGCGGGAGCACATAGGCCGAAAGGTACAGGCCATAGTCGATCGATCCTGCGCCCTTGCCCAGCTGGTAGAGTACGCCCGTCGCCATCCCCGCCATCGCCATGGCCAGCAAAACGGTAAAAATGGCGAGGATCTTGGGCACGAACATCGCCCATGCAGGAACGGGGGTCGCGTCGATGATCTCGCCCATCTTCACGTCGCGTTCGCGCCACACCAGTTCCCCGCCGTAGAACACGGCGACGATCAGGCTGAACAGCGCGGCGCTGCTGATCACCGTCTCGATGACATTGGCCGTCAGCGGGTAGGACGGCGTGCCGTAGGCGGTCTCGGAAAAGACGAGGTTGAGCGTCGCAAAGGCGACCGAGATGAGCAGCAGGACGATCAGGCCCGGGCTCTTCAGCACGAACATCACCTCGGCGCGCAGCCGCAGCCAGAAGGTGGCGAGCGCATGGCCGGAGCCGAAGCGGCGGGCGACGGGCGCGGTCAGCGCGCGCGGCGCGACGCGCTCGGCCCTGGCGACCTTGGCCGCCTGCCGTGCCAGCCGGCGCTGCTGCCAGCGCGACGGCGCGCGCTCGGTCATGCTGAAGCGCAGCCAGGCGATGCCGAGGAACACCGCCGACAGGCCCAGCACGAAGATGCGGTTGAACAGCAGGTTGCCTTCCAGCGGAACGGCGCGCGTGTTCATCTCTGCCGCAGTCCAGTAACGCGCGACCTCGGAAATCGCGCCGGTGCCGAGCGGCTCGTAGCGCGCGACCACGTCCTGCATCGACGGATCGGCCGACAGGATGATGCTGACCGCAAGATAGCCCATCACCAGCACCAGCACGCCGATATAGCTCGCCAGCATCGACCGGGTGAGCGTTGCAAGGCTGAACAGGAACGCGGCCGACAGGATCAGGTTGGGGACGGCAATGACGAGGAACGGCCAGGCGTAGAGCGCAAGGCTGTTTGGCCCCACCGTCTCGGCATCGACCCACGGCATCGCTGCGCCGAGCGCGATCCCGGCGGGAATCGCGACATAGCCAAGGATCGCGATCGCCAGCCCGCCGATGAAGCGTCCGGCAAGGAAGCTCGTCCGCCCCACCGGGGTGGCGCGGATCATCGGTCCGAAGCCGGTCGCATCGTCGCGCACCACCGCATTGGCGACGAAGGCCGTGATGACGAAGAGGTAGAAGGTCGCGAACACCGCGGTCGCCAGCGTCACGGTATAGGGCGAATTCTCGTTCACCGCGCCGGGCGCGCCGAAGCTGACATTATCGCTGGCGCTGAGGCCGAACCCCAGGAGGAAGAAGATAGCGACCGATACCCAGAACACCGGATTGCGGAGCTGGTAGCGGATTTCGAATGCGGCGAGGCGGGCCGTCAGCATGATGCGCGCTCCTCTCAGGCCGCAGCGGCGGCAGGGGCGCGACGGGTTTGCGCGAGCGTGGCGAAATACACGTCCTCCAGCCCGCCGCTGACAGGCGCGAAGCCTTCAGGCTGGGTGTCGCTGAGCACGTGGACCACGATCTCGCCGGCGAAGAAGCGGTGCGAGATGACCTCGTATCGCGCCTGCATGTCGGGCAGCTCGGTGTGCGGCACGGTCTTTTGCCACACCTGCCCCTGCGTCTGGCGGATCAGTTCGAGCGGCGCGCCTTCCAGCCGCACCTTGCCCCCGGCGAGCACCGCCATGCGCGGGCACAGGTCGGCGACGTCGTCGACGATGTGGGTCGAGAGGATCACCACCACGTTCTCCCCGATCCCGGCGAGCAGGTTGAGGAAACGGTTGCGCTCTTCCGGGTCGAGGCCGGCGGTGGGTTCATCCACGATGATCAGCTGCGGATCGCCGATCAGTGCCTGCGCAATGCCGAAACGCTGGCGCATCCCGCCCGAAAAGCCTGCAATTGCCTTGCCGCGCACGGCCCACAGGTTGGTCTGGTTGAGCAGGTGCTCGACCATCGCCTTGCGCTCGCCCGCGGCGGTCACGCCCTTGAGCACCGCCATGTGATCGAGCATCGCCTGCGCCGAAATGCGCGGATAGACGCCGAAATCCTGCGGCAGGTAGCCCAGCGTGCGGCGCAGGCGATCGGGCTCGGCCAGCACGTCGATGTCGCCGAAACGGATGCTTCCGTGGGTGGGTGCCTGGAGCGTGGCGATGGTGCGCATCAGCGTCGACTTGCCCGCGCCATTGGGGCCGAGCAGGCCGAACATCCCCTTGGGGATCGACAGCGTCACATCGTCGAGCGCGCGGGTGCCGTTGGGATAGGTGTGGCTGACGCCGGCAAGTTCGAGCATGGAAGGAGGCCCCTGTTTCAATCCTTTGCATGGTAACGCGGGCCGCGCGGAGTTAAAGCCGGTTTGGTGGAGCGGCACCGGCGATTGATCGAAGGTGATTGCCGTTCGTCGACCGCAGTCGGCGGTGCGGGGTTCAGGCCAGCAGCTTGCGCGGCCCCGGTCCCTGCGCGCCCAGTTCGTCGCCGGGGTTCCAGATCGCGCAATGGGAAAGGCTCAGGCAGCCGCAGCCGATGCAGCCGTCGAGCCGGTCGCGGGTGCGGACGAGCTCGGCGATGCGCTGATCGAGCCGCGCCCGGACTGCGCCGCTGATCGCCTCCCAGTCGGGTGTCGTCGGCGTGCGGCCATGCGGAAGCCGCCCAAGCTCGGCCTCGATCTCGCCGAGCGAGAGGCCGAGCCGCTGGGCGATCAGGATGAAGCTGAGGCGGCGGATGTCCGAGCGCGGGAAGCGCCGCTGGTTGCCGCCGGTACGCACCGGCTCGATCAGGCCCCGCTCCTCGTAGAACCGGATCGCCGACACACTGAGGCCGGTGCGGCGCGCGATCTCGCCGATGGTGAGCAGGTCGGTCGATTTCGGGCGGCGGGCGGCGGCCATGCAGGAGCTCTCCGATAAAGCTTGACCTCAAGTTAGGTTGAGATTGCACCTTCGGCAAGTTCGTCGATTCGCACCGCCTTTTTCAGGTGCGCGTCGGCACATTGCGAAAGGACTTCTGCCATGCCCTCCGGACATCTCGAACACGTCAACATCACCGTCAGCGACATCGACAGGAGCGCCGCGCTGCTCGCGCAATTGATGGGCTGGCGCATCCGGTGGCGCGGGCCCTCCCAGCTTGGCGGGGAGACCATCCATGTCGGTGGCGACGACGATTACATCGCGGTCTACACCCGCGGCACCGTGCCCCGGCCGTTCGCCAAGGGCGTGCCGCTCAATCATGTCGGGCTGGTGGTCGACGATCTGGATGCGGCCGAAGCGGTGGTGACGGCGGCCGGGCTCGAATCCTTCAACCATGCCGATTACGAACCCGGACGGCGGTTCTACTTCTTCGACTGGGACGGGATCGAGTTCGAGATAGTGAGCTACGCCTAGAACAGCCCCGGCTGCTGCAGGGCGGGCGCAGGGGCGGCAGCCTTGCCCCAAGGGTCGCCGGTGCGCTCGATCGCCAGCGGCCCCGCCCATGCGCGGCACAGGGCGAAGGCGTCCTGCGGCGACGCTTCGAGCCAGCGCGCTTGATCCGAGGGCGCGAGCAGCACCGGCATGCGTTCGTGCACGGCAGCGGCATCGGTGCCTTCGCTGGCGGTCATCACCATCGAATAGCAATCGCCCCATTCCTCCGAAGGCCGCCACACGCCGGCCGCGGCGAACAGGGGCCGGTCGGGAAGCGACAGCCAGGTGCGGGTCATCCGGCCCTTCGGCCCCTCGGCCTCGCCCCAGGCCTCGAGCGGGATCAGGCAGCGGCGATGCTCGAAGGCGTGGCGCCAGAACCCGGTCGCGAGCTTGTCGGAGCGCGCGTTGTTCACCGGCTTCGGCTTCAGGGGCTGGCCCTTCGCGCCCTTGAGCACCAGCGGGAAGCCCCAAGTCATCGCCCGCACCGCCCCCTCGGCGACGACGAGGCCGGTGTAGCCCGGATAGACCTCTGCCGCGAAGTTCGCGCCCCTTGCCCCCTCCACCGCATCGAACCACGCGGCGACCTCGCTCGCGTTCTTCGTCATGCGGTAGAGATTGCACATCGCGCCTAGACCCCGGCGTTCCCGACCACGAAGCAGGCCGCCGCCATCAGCGCCCCCGCCGTACGGTTGGCGCGGAAGCGGGCGAGCGGGTTGGCGGGGTCCTGCGGGTCGAGGGTCGCCACCTGCCAGGCGAGGTGCCCCGCCACCGGCAGCAACGCGAGGCAGGCGATCGGATCGGCGCGGTAGAGCCAGAAGCCGAGGCCCCACAGGCCCACGGCGGCGGCATAGAAGGCCGCGATCCCGCCCCTGACCCGCGTGCCCATCGCCAGCGCCGAGGAACGGATGCCGACCATCGCGTCGTCCTCGCGGTCCTGCAGGGCATAGATCGTGTCGTAGCCGATCACCCAGCAGATGCACCCGGCATAGACCGCCGCAAGCGCGTCCCAGTTGTCGAAGCGCAGCTCGGCCCAAGCCACCGGCAGGCCCCAGCTGAACACCATCCCCAGCCACGCCTGCGGCCACCACGTGATGCGCTTCATGAAGGGATAGGCGGCAACCAGCGCAAGGCTGGCAAGCGCCACCAGTTGCGCCTGCCAACGCAGTTGCAGCAGCACCAGGAAGCCGACAAGGCTGAGCGCGACGAGCCAGCCCCAGGCGAGACCCTTCGTCACCCGCCCGCTCGCCACCGGACGCAGCATGGTACGCGCCACCTGCCGGTCGAGATCGGCGTCGACGATATCGTTGTAGACGCATCCCGCCCCGCGCATCGCGATGGCGCCGGCAAGCAACCAGGCGAGCAGCACCGGCTGGACCCCCGCGCCTGCCAGCCACACGCCGAAAACGCAGGGCCAGAACAGCAGCCACCAGCCGATCGGGCGGTCGAAGCGGGCCAGCAGCGCAAGGTCACGCGGAAGCTGCGGCAGGCGCGCGACAAGGCCGCGGTGCTCGGTATCGGGGACGATCTGTTCGCTCATGCCCGTCGCTCCGCAATCCGCGCTGACCGCCAGCCGACGAGCGCGCACGCCAGCATCACCACGTTCCCGGCAAAGTCGAGCATCCCGATGCTGGTCAGCACCGGCACCTCGTAGTGAAACCAGTAGTTGAAGCCGAAAAACGGCAGGAGCAGCAGCGCGAACACGAGAAAGCCGCGCGCGCTCCAGCGCACCGCCAGCGCCATCAGCCCGAACAGCACCGCCTGTGCGCCGAAGCAGGCAACGGCGAAACGAGCCAGGAAGCCCTCGTCGCGGAAGGGTTGTGCGATGGCGAGATCGATCACGTTTGCGGGTGCCAGCAGCGCCCAGCCGCCGAGCAGCAGGAAGATGGCAGCGATCAGGACCTGCGCGATCCGCGCGGCACTCGGCAGAGCGGTGGCCGGGAAGGTAGTGGGAGCAGTCACCCGCCCCCACTAGACCAGACGGATCAGAAATTCACTACCGCCACGCTCAGCTGATAGGGATAGGCCTTGCCCGAGGTTTCGGCGGCCCCCATCAGGTAGACGCGGATGGTGTAATCGCCCTTCACCGTCTTGATCCCGGTCGCGTCATTGCCCTCGACCGAGCTGTTGTAGACCGCCTCGCCCTTGCTGCCGGGCGGCAGGATGTTGAAGTTGACCGAGCTGCTGCCGGTCAGCGACACCGCCATGGTCTGGCCGTTGCCCACGCCCAGCTTGTAGTCGCGATAGGCCTTGCCCTTGATCGTGCCCTTGACCGAGGCGTTGTCGTTGCCCTTGGCGAAGGTGATGCGCGACACGGTCTGCGCGACGGCCGGTGCGACGACAACGGCGCCCGCGAGCGCCGCGCAGGCCAGCGGCAACAGGAACTTGCTTTTCATCCCGATTATCCCCCTCATAAGCGACCGCGACGACTCGCGGGCTGCCGGAATTGTAGACGCGGAGAATATGCCGACCTACAGAAATCAGCAGATCGCATGACCCACACGCCCCTCCCCCGCACACCCGCTTGGCCGCCCCGAAGCGCCCCGCGCCTGTTCGTCACGGACACTCTCGAGGAAAGCCGCAGCCTCGCGCTCGATGGTCCACAGGCCCATTACCTCGGCAAGGTGATGCGGATGCGCGAGGGCGACACGGTGATCCTGTGCGACGATGTCACCGGTGAATGGGCCGCGCGCATCGGCGATGTCGGCAAGCACCGGGTCGATGTGACCATCACCGAGCGCTTGCGCGGGCGCGAGGCCGTGCCCGACCTGTGGCTGTGCGCGGCGCTGCTCAAGAAGGACCGCTTCGACCTAATTCTCGAGAAAGCGACCGAACTCGGCATCGCCCGTCTCCAGCCGGTCCTCACGCGCCGCTGCGTCGCGGACAGGCTCAACATGGAGCGCGCCCGCGCGATCACCACCGAGGCGGCCGAGCAATGCGCTCGCACGGCGCTCCCCGCGCTCGCCGAACCGGTGAAGCTCGACGCGCTGCTCGCCGATTGGCCGGAGGGCCGCGCGCTGTTCTTCGCCGACGAGAACGGCGGCGCGCCCGCGGCGGCGGCCTTCGCGGCCCATTCCGGCCCCGCAGCGATCCTCACTGGCCCGGAAGGCGGCTTCGACGATGCGGAGCGCGAGCGCGTGCGCGCCCATCCTGCGGCGCGCGCCATCACCCTTGGTCCGCGAATTCTGCGCGGTGAGACCGCGGGCATCGCCGCGCTCTCGCTGTGGATGGGCACCGCGGGCGACTGGTAGGCCCCCGCCCCGTCACATTCCGGCAAGACATTTCGGCTTCACGGCGCCAAAGGCGAATTCGGCTTCCCACCGGCAAACCCGTTTTCTAAAGCAACCGGCCAGAGAGGGCCTAACGAGCGATGAGCACACGCGAAGCTTCCACTGCCGACGATCCGGTGATCGAAGGCTTCGACCAGCTGGTTGCGCCGATGATCGGGGGGGAGAAGCCGCCCGAGCGCTGGCGGATCGGCACCGAGCACGAGAAGCTGGTCTACAAGCGCAAGGATTTTCGCGCGCCCTCCTATGACGAGCCCTGCGGCATCCGCGATCTGCTGAAAGGTCTCGAACCCTTCGGCTGGTCCCCTGTCGAGGAGGGCGGCAACGTCATCGCACTGAAGGGGGATGACGGGGCGGTGAGCCTCGAACCGGCGGGCCAGCTCGAGCTGTCGGGCGCGCCGCTCGAGAACCTGCACCAGACCTGTGCGGAGACGGGAAGGCACCTGGCGCAGGTCAAGGAAGTCGGCGAAAAGTGCGGCGTGGGCTATCTCGGCCTCGGGATGTGGCCCGACAAGACCCGCGAAGAGCTGCCCATCATGCCCAAGGGCCGCTACGACATCATGCTGCGCCACATGCCGCGCGTCGGCTCCATGGGCCTCGACATGATGCTGCGCACCTGCACGATCCAGGTGAACCTCGATTATTCGAGCGAAGCCGACATGGTGAAGAAGTTCCGCACCAGTCTCGCGCTGCAACCGCTGGCGACGGCGCTCTTCGCCAATTCGCCCTTTACCGAAGGCAAGCCCAACGGCTTCCTGTCCTACCGCTCGCACATCTGGTCGGACACCGATCCGGCGCGCACCGGGATGCTGCCCTTCGTCTTCGAGGACGGTTTCGGCTACGAACGCTGGGCCGAATACATGCTCGACGTGCCGATGTATTTCGTCTTCCGCGACGGCAAGTACATCGACGCGGCGGGCCTTTCCTTCCGCGACTTCCTCGAGGGCAAGCTCTCCGTCCTCCCCGGCGAGCGTCCCACCCAGAGCGACTGGTGGGACCATCTCTCGACCGCCTTCCCCGAGGTGCGGCTCAAGAGCTTCCTCGAAATGCGCGGTGCGGACGGCGGCCCGTGGAGTCGGATCTGCGCCCTGCCCGCCTTCTGGGTCGGGCTGCTCTATGACCAGGGTGCGCTCGATGCGGCGTGGGATCTGGTCAAGGGCTGGTCGATGGAGGAGCGCGAGCGCTTGCGCAACGAAGTGCCACGCCTTGCGCTTGCCACCAGGTCGCCGAGCGGCGGCACCTTGCAGGATCTGGGGCGCGAGGTCCTGAAGATCGCGCATGCCGGTCTGAAGGCCCGCGCGCGGCTCAATGCGGCGGGCGACAACGAGACCGGCTATCTCGACACGCTCGACGAGATCGTCGCGAGCGGCAAGGTCCCGGCCCAGCGCCTGCTCGATGCCTATCACGGGGAATGGAACGGGGACATCACCCGCGTCTACGAACAATCGTTCTGAGGAGGGGGAAAGAAGATGCTGATCGTGCTAGCGAAAGCGCAAGTCGGTGAGGGCGCGATGGAGGCGGCGAAGGCGGCGATTGCCGACATGGTCGCAGCCTCCAACGCCGAGGAAGGCTGCATCGCCTATGCCTTCACGCAGGACGTGCTCCAGCCGGGTGTGCTCCACATCGTCGAGAAGTGGAAGGACGAGGCGGCCCTCGCCGCGCACTTCGCCACGCCCCACATGGCGGCCTTCGGCGCGGCCATTGCGGGGCTCGATTTCACGGTGATCGAGGCGCTCAAGTTCCACGCCGACGAAGGCGCGCCGGTGATGTGATCCTACTCGGCGGGGAAGGCTTCGGCCTCGCCCGCCCTGTCAGCGGCGCCCCCGGTGAGGCGCGCCTTCAGCCGCGCGAGCGGGGCGGTGATCAGCCCGTGGCGCTCCATCCACGCGTGATATTCCCGGTATTTGGGGTCCTCGGCGAGCAGGTGCGCCTCCTCGGTGCGGGCGCGCCAGTAATAGATGGCGTTGACCGCCAGCAGGAAGACGCAGTTGCGCAAGGCCTCCAGCAGCGAACCGCCGTTGACGAGGAAGGGCAGGACGCTCGCCCACCAGAACAGGTTCTTCGAGAGGTAAGCCGGGTGGCGGGTGAAGCGGTAGGGCCCGTGGGTCAGCACACCGCGATAGGTGAGGTTCGAGAAGCGGATCCCGAACACCACCGTCGCCCATGCATAAACGCCTGTCAGGAAAAGCAGAAATCCGCCCCAGGCCCACAGCAGCGCCGTGTGGCCGCCCAGCCAGTGCGCCCAGCCGGGGGTGGCGAATTCGTAGCTCAGGATCTGGTTGTCGGGCCCGATGATCCCCCAGACGAAGGGCGGATAGCACAGCAGCGCGGCGAGCCAGCCAGCCAGCAGCGGGTTGCCCGAGCGGATGTGCGAATCGAGCGGGCGCAGGGTCAGAAGGTAGCCCACGGTTCCGATCTGCACGTCGATGACGAACAGCAGCGTCACCAGCAGCATCACGAATTCCACAGGATTGCCAATCAGTTGCGCCGGGTCAGCCTCGACCACCTGGGCAAAGCCGGGGGGCAGGATCGAGATCATGAAGGCCCCGAAAAAGCCCTTGATCGCCCAGGCGCGCCAGTGCTTGGCGATCGCCGCGCCGTCCCATTGCTCGCGACCCACGATCCCGCCGCCGGCGACGAAGGCGCCGAAGTGGAAGCACCCGTCGCGCGGCTCGACCAGATGGCGATCGAGCCAGATTACGTAAGGAACAGAAAGGATTACCAGCGGCAGGATGGCGATCGACAGGACCTCCATCGCGAACAGGTAACTGCCCGTCCAGTACCACCGCCCCAGAACGTAAAAGGCCGCGAGCAGCGCCCAGGTCGCCCACAGGCCGACGAGCTTGATCACCGCCACCGGCATCACTTCGGGCAGGGGACGCTTCAGGTTCCAGTCGATGCCGGTCGAGGGGCGCAGGTGGACCTTGTCGACCAGCACCGACCACGCCGCCATCGGCAAGGCGGTGAAGATCATCGCTGCAAGCGAGGCATAAGGTCCTGAAAGGACGCCCCGTTCCCCCGAGAATCCACCACCGAGGCCGAGCACCCCGGCAATCACCGGATAGTTGCGGCAGAACAGGATCCACGCGAACAGCCCGAGCAGCCCGACCAGCCCGACGCCGGTCGAGACGTCGCTGGGCGGCAGCGCGGGGCGCGCGGTCGGGGCGGAGGAATGCGGCGGATTCATCGCCGCACACTCCTACAGCAGACTGGTTAACAGCTCGGCAAAGGCCGGCTCGCGCGGGCGATGCGGATGCAACGACGCGGCGACGACCCGCACACGACCTGCCGACGGCCGCGCAACGGCACGGTGCAGCCGGTTGGGCCTACTTCCAGGCGTGGATCGTGCCGCTGTCGTCCAGCAGGTAGAGGTAGCCGTCGGCCACAACCGGCGGCAGGCTGACCGGCTGGCCGACATCGGCGAAGAGGCTCGCCGAGCCTTCGCCCGCGCTCACCTTCCACACCTCGCCGCGCGAGCTTGCCACCCACAGGTTGCCGCCGGCGAGCACCGGGCCGGTCCAGAAGATCGGGCCCTTCTTGTCTTCCACGTCCTTGTAGGCCTGGAGCTGGGTGATCCAGCGCACCCGACCGCTCGACCGGGCGATGGCGAGCAGGCGCGCATCGTCGGTCAGGGTGAAGATCCACTCGCCCGCGATCGCGGGGGTGGAGATGCCGGCGAGGTTCAGTTCCCAGATGCGCTGGCCGGTGACCAGTTCATAGGCCGCCATGCGCCCGCCCTGCCCGAGCGCATAGACGCGGCCCGAATCGATGATCGGGTCGGCGTCGATGTCGGTGATCGAGCCCACGGTGGTCGAGATGTTGGTGCGCGCCAGCGCGTCCGACCACAGCACGCGGCCGTTCTCGTAGCGGTAGGCGGTGAGCTCGCCGCTCGAATAGCCCGCGACGATCGTGCCCTGCCCGGCGGCGGGTGCGGCGACGCCGAACACGCCCGACTGGGTGTTCGATCCGCTCTCGTCCCAGACCAGCGAGCCATCGTTGATGTTCAGCGAGATCAGCTGGTTGTCCTGCGTCATCACGAACAGCTGGCCGAAGGCGATGGTGGGCGAACCGCGCAGGGGACCTGCCGGCTTGACCTTCCACAGCACCTCGCCGGTGTCGGCGTTCACCGCCTTGACCTCGCCCACACCGTTGGTGGCGTAGAGCTTGCCCGCCTCGTAGCTGACCCCGCCGCCGAAGGCCGAGGGGGCCTGGTCCTTGGTCATCTCGTCATCGCCGCGGGTCCACAGGCGCGCGCCGGTGTTCTTGTCGAAGGCGACGATCACGCCGTCGGTGCCTTCCGCGAAGAGCTTGTTGCCCCCCACCACCGGTGCGGCGGCAAGGCGCATGCGGTTGCTCGAACCGGCGACCCGCGCGGTCCAGACCTTCGCGGGATTGTCGGCCAGCGCGAGGTGACCGTAGGACTTGCCCGCCGCCCCGCCGACCTGCGCCCATTCGGTGTTGGCGCGCTGCGGGGGCAGCACCACAGAGATCGAGGCGAGCGCGGGATCGACCTCGGCCCCGCTCTCGATCCGCGAGAGGATCGGCACGCGGTTGCCGACGGTGGGCGTGACATCGTCATCGTCACCCCCGCCGAACAGGCCGCCCTTGCAGCCGGTCAGCCCCGCGGTCATCAGGCCCGCGAGCAGCGCGGCGCGGGCAAGTTTCGTGTTCATCATCGAAGTAGCGTCCAATCCTCGTCCTATCGGGGCGCGGCGGTGCTGCCGTCTTCCCCGCCCGCTTGCGCGACCCCCTGATCCTTGAGCAGTTTCTCCACGTCCACCACCGCGTCGACGCCCATCAGCCCGGCCATCTGGCGGGCGCGGCTGCGCAGGGTTTCCGGCTGTTCCTCGTCCTTGGCGATGGCGGCGAAGATGCGGCCCGCCTCGGCGCGGTTGCCGCCCTCGAGATGGGCCATCGCCACCAGTTCGCCGGCGCTGCCGAAGAAGGGATTGCCGGGCTTGGCGAGATCGCCGAGCTGGGCGATCACGTCGGACGGCTTCATCCGGTCGAAATTGATGCTGATCTCGCGGATGCGCGCCAGATCGCGCAGCACCGGCGGCGCCTCTTCATCGGTTGCGATCGCCTTGTAGAGCGTGCTCGCCTTGGCATTGTCACCCGCCTCGAGCGCCGCGCCGGCCTGCATGAACCGCGCCGAGGCGCGCGCGCCGGGCGAGGTGTCCTCGCCGAGCAGGCCCGCGACCTTTTCCGATGCGGTCTTGAAATCGCGCTGTTCGGCATAGTCGAGCGAGGAGATCAGCGCCTCGGACTGCCGCTCCAGATCCTGTTCCGCATAGTGATCCCAGACGAGATAGCCGCCGAGACCCGCGATGCCGAGGCCGATCACGCCCAGCACCTTCAGCCCGTGATCGCGCAGGAAGGTGAGCACGGCATCCTCGCGCACCGCCTCGTCGATCTCGCGGATCAGGACTTCGTCCTCGCGCGAGGGCGTGGAGCCTTCTGGGATGGTGGTCGGAGTGCGCGCCATGGGGCCTTGGTGTTCCTCGGTTGGTCGTGCGCCGCCATGTGGTGACGGGCAGCGCGCTCTTTAGGCAGGTGACGCCTCTCGTGCAATGGCACCGGCCAAATGGCCCGGGGCAATTGAACGGGGGATGAAGCGATCTGCGCAGGTTGGCAGGTATCAGAAGCCCCGCCCCATCGCCCCGGCATAGACCGCCTCGTAGGCGGCGCGCATGGCGGCGATGTCGAACAGGGCACGGGCGCGCGCGGCGTTGGCCGCGCCAAGAGCAGCGCGCCGCGCCGGATCGGCGCCGAGGGCGACGAGGCTTTCACCGAGCGCGCGGGGGTCGCCCGGCGAGGTCAGCAAGGCGGCGTTTTCGGGCGCGAGGATGTGGCGGATGTCTCCCACGTCGGGCGCGGCGACCGGCAGCCCCGCCGCCATCGCCTCGACCACCGACAGCGGGAACTGCTCGGAGGCCGAGGAGAGCGCGAAGATGTCGAACAGGCCGACCGCTTTGGCGGGGTCGACGTTTCCGGGCAGGTGAACGCGCGCAGCGATGCCCAGCGCCTCGGCCTCGGCGAGGATCGCCCCGCGCTCCGGCCCCTCGCCGCAGATCACGAGGTGCCAGTTGGCGGGGAGGTTTTCGAAGGCGGCGACCAGATCGGGCAGCCGCTTGACCGGGCGCAGGCCGGCGAGCGTGCCGACCCAGAATTCCCCCTCGCACTTGCGGATCGGCAGCGCGACGGGATCGGGCGCGGCGACGAAGGCGGCGGTGTCGATGCCGTTCGGGATGCGCCGGACGCGGGCTTCGGGCTGGCGCCAGACCTTGCGGGCGATGGTCTCGAGCGCGGTCGAAGGCACCACCAGCGTCGCCGCCCGCCCCAACGCAGCGCGGCGGTAGAGGTTGCGTTTCGGGTCGAGCCGCTCGGCCTCGTCCTCGTTGAAGCCGTCCTCGTGGTGGACCAGCGGCGGCAGGCGATAGGCGGGCGCGAACAGGCGGTGCGCCATCACCGCGTCCATCGCGCCCCAGTTGTAGGTGCACACGAGGTCGTAGCCCCGCATCGCCCGCGCGATTCCCGCCAGCCGCCACGGGGTCGGCTTGCCGGTGAGCGGGGGGAAGTCCTGCGGATAGGCGACCGGCACGCCCGGCCCGATCAGCGCGGCGGCCGCCATTGCCTGCGGCTCGGCGGAGACGACGGTGTGATCGAGGCGCGGCCCCCAGGCGTTCATCAGCCGGGCGCAGCGCACCTCCTTGCCCCCGGCGCTGAAGGTCGAATGCAGGTGCAGGACGCGGGGGCGCACCCCCGGGGCCTGGTTCACTCCACCCCGTCCAGCAGTTCGAGGATCGCCTCCCGCACCTCGGACTCGTCGAGCGTCGGGGCGTGGCCCACGCGCGGGACGGTGATGGTGCGCATCTTGGGGTTGCGCATGCCCATCTGCTTGACCGTGTCGGGGGTGATGAGATCGGACAATTCGCCCCGCACCAGCAGCATTGGGACCCCCGCCAGCGCCTCGAAGGCGAGCCACAGGTTGGGCGGCGCGGCATTGCCGGGCTTCCCGAAAGGCTCGGCGATGGCCATGTCGTAATCGAACACGATCCGCCCGTTCTGGCTCACCACCATCGTGCGCTTGGCCATCTCGAGCCACTGGTCGAGCGTGTAGTCGGGGAAGGCCGCCCCATGCGCCTCGGCAAGGCCCCGCGCGGCGTGGACCCAGGTCGGGAAGCTGCCCCCCTGCCCGACATAGCCCGAGATGCGCGACAGCCCCTCGGCCTCGACCACCGGGCCGATGTCGTTCATCACCACCGCCGCCATTCGCCCGGGCGCGCCCGCGGCCATCAGCATGGTCATCAGCCCGCCCATCGAGGTACCCACCGCCACGAAGCGGGTGATCCCCTGCTCGGCGAGCAGCTTTTCCACATCCTGGACATAGGTGACGGGCGAATAGGTGTCCGAATCCGGCGCATAGTCGCTCATGCCCCGACCGCGCATCTCGGGCACGATCACCCGGCGGGTCGTGGCCAGCACCTCGGCGAGGCTGGCGAAGTCGCGCGAATTGCGGGTGAGGCCGTGCATGCACAGCACCGGCAGCCGCTCCCCGCCGTCGGGGCCGGGATAGTTGCGGTAATGCAGATCGAGCCCGTCGCTGCTGGTCCAGAAGCGGTCTTCGTAAGTCGCGGCCATGAGCCCTGGTCGTTCCCCGTGATGCTGCGGGCGGCGCGCCTTGCGCCCGGCCCAGCTTGCGCCCACTATCGCGGGATGAGCGATGCTGTGCAACACCCCGATTTGCCCCCGACCTATCACGCCGATCCCGCGATCCTCGCATTGGCGGGCTGGCTGGGGGACATGGTCGCACCCGCCGACTTCCCCGAGACCCGCATCCGCTTCCGCAACGACCGCGCGGCGGCGGGCGTGGGGCTGGCGGAACTGCCGGATACGCAGTGGGCTGCGCATTTCGGGCGGTTTGCGCCCCTGCCGGACAACCTGCCCCACCCCCTCGCCCTCAGGTATCACGGGCACCAGTTCCGCGTGTACAACCCGGAAATCGGCGACGGGCGCGGGTTCCTCTATGCCCAGATGCGCGATGCAGGCGGGCGGTTGATGGACCTCGGCACCAAGGGTTCGGGCCAGACCCCGTGGAGCCGCTCGGGCGATGGCCGCCTGACCCTGAAGGGCGCCGTGCGCGAGATCCTCGCGACCGAGATGCTCGAGGCGCTGGGCGTCAACACCTCGAAGACATTCAGCGTGATCGAGACCGGCGAGAGCCTGTGGCGGGGTGACGAGCCATCGCCCACCCGATCGGCGGTGCTGGTGCGCCTCAGCCACTCGCACATCCGCATCGGCACCTTCCAGCGGCTGCTGGCGCTCGAGGCGGCGGACGAGATGGAGCAGTTGATCGACTACTGCCTCGCCCACTTCCCCGGCCCGCCCCCGCCCGAGGACGCGCCGGGCCGCGACGAACCCGCGATCCGGCTGATGCACGCCGTGGTCGAGCGCATGGCCGATCTCGCCGCGAGCTACATGGTGGCAGGCTTCGTCCACGGGGTGCTCAACACCGACAACATGAACATCACCGGCGAAAGCTTCGACTACGGCCCGTGGCGCTGGCTGCCCGCGTGGGACCCGGGCTTCACCGCCGCCTATTTCGACCACGCCGGCCTCTATGCCTTCGGCCGCCAGCCTGAGGCGCTGCACTGGAACTGCGGGCAGCTCGCCGTCGCGCTGCGCCTCCACGCCGAGACCGCGCCGCTGGTCGCCGCGCTCGAACGCTTCGGGCCGCTCTACATGGCGGCGGTGGCGCGGCGCTGGTGCTGGCGGCTGGGGGTGCAATCGCAGGGGGTGGAGGCCGACACGCAGCTCGTCGCCGCCTGCGAGCAGGCGATGCGCGAGGGCGCGCTCCAGCCCGATGCCTTCTTCTTCGCCCACCGCGGCGGGCGCGGCGATGCCGCCGGGGCGCTCGGCGAGGTGCTGGCGTCCTATGCCCCGGTGGCCTCCGATCACCCCTACTGGTCGGACCCCGCCCCGCAATCCATGCTGATCGAGGAGGTCGAGGCGATCTGGGCCGCCATCGCCGAAGGCGACGACTGGGGCCCGCTCCGCGCCAAGGTCGAAAGCCTCCGGCGCATGGGCGAGGCCCACGGGGCACCCCCCGTTCCTGCGGGTCATGCGTAGCGGGCTTCCCCCTATCTTTTCAGAGACAACCGCGATAGTGCCCCAGACACACGGGAGCAGGGCACAACGGGCATATAGCGCGAGCGTGAGCGAGAACATTCTCATCTCCTACGAACCCGCGAGCGGCGAGGAGCTGTGGCGCGGCGCGGTGTCCGATGTCGATGCCGCGGTCTCGGCCGCGCGCCGCGCCTGGGCGCCCTGGGCCGCGCGCGCGCTGACAGACCGGATCGAGATCCTTCGCGCCTTCGCCAACACCGTGCGCCGCGACGCCGACATGTTCGCCGACCTGATCGCGCGCGAGGCGGGAAAGCCCCTGTGGGAAGCCCGCAACGAAGTCGACGCGGTGGTGAACAAGGTCGACATCTCGGTCGGCGCCTATGCCGAGCGGACCGGCAAGAAGAAGCTCGACGCGGGCGTGGGTGCCAGCGCGGCGCTGCGCCACAAGCCCCACGGGGTGATGGCGGTGCTAGGCCCCTACAATTTCCCCGCGCACCTGCCCAACGGCCACATCGTCCCCGCCCTGATCGCGGGCAATGCGGTGCTGTTCAAGCCCTCTGAAAAGACACCCGCCGTGGGCGAGGCGCTGGTCGCCGCCTTCCACCGCGCGGGCGTTCCGGAGGACGTGATCCAGCTGGTGATCGGCGGGCCGGACGAAGGCAAGGCGCTGGTCGCCCATCCGGGGATCGACGGGGTGCTGTTCACCGGCTCGGCGCAGGCGGGGATCGCCATCAACCGCAAGCTCGCCGCCAATCCGGGCAAGATCGTCGCGCTGGAAATGGGGGGCAACAATCCCATCGTCGTGACCGACACGCCCAAGCTCGCCGATGCCGCCGCGATCATCGTCCAGAGCGCCTTTGCCACCGCCGGCCAGCGTTGCACCGCGGCGCGGCGGCTGATCGTCAAGGACAGTGTCTACGATCCGCTGATGGCTGAACTCGTGCCGCTCGCACGGAAGCTGATGGTCGGCGATCCGCTGGGCGAGCCGCAGCCCTTCATGGGGCCGGTGATCGACAACGAGACCGCCGAGCGGCTGATGGAAAGCTTCGTCGCGCTCATCACAGCCGGGGGCCGGGCGCTGCTCAACATGCGCCGCGCGGTGCCCGATCTGCCCTTCCTCAGCCCCGGGATCATCGACGTCACCGACGTGCCCGAACGCCCCGACATCGAGCTGTTCGGGCCGCTTTTGCAGGTGATCCGGGTGCCCGATCTGGACGCGGGGATCACCGAGGCGAACAACACCCGCTTCGGCCTCTCGGCCTCGCTGATCGGCGGCTCGCCCGACGATTACGGGCGCTTCTGGGCGAATATCCGCGCCGGGATCATCAACTGGAATTCGCCGACCAACGGCGCCTCGTCCAAGGCGCCATTCGGCGGGATCGGGTTGTCGGGGAACCATCGCCCGGCGGCCTATTACGCCGCCGATTACTGCGCCTATCCGGTCGCCAGCACCGAGATGGACCAGCCGCGCGCGACGATCAACGTCGGCCTCAGGCCCTAGTTCGCGCGGTAGACCAGCGTCACGCCGGTCAAGGCGTGGGGCGCGGCGCGGACATGGGCGACGAGCTTTTCCGCACCCTTGCCGCTCGCCGCGATCGCATCCCCCTGGCGCTGAGAGGTCAGCCCGGCGCGCAGGGCCCGGGCGTGGTGATATTGCAGCACGTCCTCGCGCGGCGCGGCGGTGAGGTATCGGACGATGCGCAGGCGGCACCCCGGGCCGTCCGAGCCTCCGGCCTGCTGCACCATGCCGCGCGGCGGAAGGGCGGCGGCAGGCGGCAGGCTGGCCGCGAGCGCGAAATCCTCCGTCAGCCCCGCGGCGCAAGGCCCAGGTGCGCCGACCGCCGCTAGCAGATCGGCCGCGCCCGACATCGGGCCGAGCGCCTTGCCCCCGCTCTCCTGCGCCAGCGGCAGATCGGGGATCGGTCCGCTCTCGAGCAGTTCGAGCCGCAGCGCTTCGCGCGCGGCTTGGGCATCGGCGCTGCTCGCGGGCAGCACCGGCAGGGCGGTCGAGTCGGCAAAGCCGATGGCGGCATTGGCCTCGTTGCGGGCGGCGAGATCGGGATCGCTCATCAGCGGATCATTGAGCGCGCGGGCGATCACCGGGTCGCGGTCGATCAGCGCCGCATCGCGCGCGGCCTCGCCCTCGCCGGAGGAGCAGGCGGCGAGCATCAAGACGGCCGGAAGGATCAGGACAGGGCGCATGATAGCCCCCATGCCACGGCGATGGTTAACCGGCCCTTCACCCGCGCGCATGAAAACGCCTCCGGCATCCTGCGACACCGGAGGCGCTTTCCGCACCGGCCCCAAAGCCCGGCGCGCTGGCGGCCCCTGGTGGGAAGGACCGCAAGTCGATTTCGTTCATCTATAATGGTTCGAAACTGAACGAATCGGCAGCAGGTTCGACAGCCGCCGTTCAGTGATCGCTCTTCTTGCGCCCCGCGCCCGGTCCCCCTAACGCCGCGCGATCATGAGCACCCCTGCGCCCGCCCCTGCCGTCGCCACGCCGCCTGCCTCGGGCCTCGCGCCCGCGATCGGGGCCTATCTGATCTGGGGCTTCCTGCCGCTCTACCTGATGCTGGTCCGGAGCGTCCCCGCCTTCGAATTCGTCGGCTGGCGGATCATCTGGACCTTGCCGCTGTGCCTCGCCATCGTCGCGGTGCGCCGCCAGTTTCCCGAGCTCCTTGCGGCACTCAAGTCCCCGAAGAGCCTGCTCGCCCTGCTGGCGAGCAGCGTGCTGATCGGCGGGAACTGGTTCATCTACGTCTGGGCGATCATGGCGGGCGAGGTCTATGCGACGAGCCTCGGCTATTACCTAAACCCGCTGCTCAACGTGCTGCTGGGCACGCTGTTCCTCGGCGAGCGCCTGTCGCGCCGGCAGTGGGTGGCGGTGGCAATCGCCTCGGTCGCCGTGGCGCTGCTGGCGGCGGGCGCGGTCACGAGCCTGTGGATCAGCCTCAGTCTTGCCCTGAGCTTTGCGCTCTATGGCCTTGTAAGGAAACAGGTTGCCGTCGGCTCGCTACCCGGTCTCACGATCGAGAGCGCGATCCTGCTGCCGGTCGCAGGCGCGGTGGTCGCGTGGTATGCGGCCGGACCGCAAGGCTCCGCCTTCGGGCAGGATGCGGCGATGAGCGCGCTGATCGTCTTCTCCGGCGTCGTCACCGCCGTCCCCCTGCTGATGTTCGCGATCGCCGCGCGGCGGATGGATTACTCGACGCTCGGCTTCATCCAGTACCTTGCGCCGACCATCGTCTTCATCCTCGGCCTGACCGTGTTCAAGCAGCCCCTCGCGCCCGCCAAGCTGGCGAGCTTCGTGCTGATCTGGGTGGCCGTGGGCGTGTTCGTGTGGGACCTGTGGGCGAGGCGGCGGGCGGGCTGACCAACGATCCGTTCGTGTCGAGCGAAGTCGAGACACTTGCCACAGCCTCTCGACCACGCTCGAGGCGAACGGGCTCAGGTCAGCCCAGGAATTTCCACCCGATCGTCTGCCCACCGTGCCAGGGGACGATCTCCTCGCCTGTCACGTGCAGCACCGGCGGCACCGCCACCTCGGCGCGTTCGAGCGTCACGCTCTCCTCGTTGACGGGGAGCTTGTAGAAGGCCGGGCCGTGGAGCGAGGCGAAGCCTTCGAACCGGTCGAGCGCGCCCTCCTCGTCGAAGACGGTGACGTAGCTCTCGAGAGCATAGGGCGCCCCGAAAATCCCCGCGCAGCCGCAGGCGCTTTCCTTGTCCTTCCTGAGGTGCGGCGCGGAGTCGGTGCCGAGGAAGAACTTGGGATTCCCGCTCGTCGCGGCCGCCCGCAAGGCCAGCCGGTGCGTCTCGCGCTTGGCGACGGGGAGGCAGTAGTTGTGCGGCTGGATCCCGCCCACCAGCATGGCGTTGCGATTGATGTGGAGGTGCTGCGGGGTGATGGTCGCGGCGACCTGCGGCCCGGCGGCGGTCACGAAGTCCACCGCGTCCGAGGTGGTGATGTGCTCGAACACGATCCTGAGTTTCGGAAAGGCCGCAACAATGCCGCGCAAGTGCCTCTCGATGAATTCCTTTTCCCGGTCGAACACGTCGACCGAGTGATCGGTGACCTCGCCGTGGATGCACAGCACGATGTCCTCGGCCTCCATCCGCGCGAGCACGGGATAGAGCTTCTCGACATTCGTCACCCCCGCAGCCGAATTGGTGGTGGCGTTGGCGGGATACATCTTGGCGGCAGTGAACACCCCCTCGGCCGCGCCGCGCGCGAGATCGTCTGCGTCGGTGTTGTCGGTGAGGTAGCAGGTCATCAGCGGCGTGAAGCGCACGCCCTCGGGCACCGCGGCGAGGATGCGCTCGCGATAGGCCGCGCCCAACTCGGTCGTCGTCACCGGCGGGGTGAGGTTGGGCATCACGATCGCCCGGGCGAACTGGCGCGCGGTGTAGGGCACCACCTCGCGCATGATCGCGTTGTCGCGGAAATGCAGGTGCCAGTCGTCGGGGCGGCGGATGGTGATGCGGTCGGGGGATGACATCGACAAAGACTCCGTTCGGGCTGAGCTTGTCGAAGCCCTGTCCTGCTTGCGGGTTGGCGGGCCAATAGAAGAAAATGCAGCCCTTCGACAAGCTCAGGGCGAACGGTGATTGATGCGGGTGGCCGCGCAACCTACTTCAACCGCATGGCAACGCACCTCTCCTCCCGCGCGCTCGTCCGCCTCTCGCCCCTCGACGAGGGCGAGGACGTCGCGGCCTTCCTCCAGGGCCTCGTCACCAACGACGTCATGGGCCCGCTGCCCTGCTATGCCGCGCTGCTGAGCGCGCAGGGCAAGCACCTGTTCGACTTCCTCGTGTGGCGCGATGCGGCAGGGCTGCTACTCGATTGCGAGGCCGCCCATGCCGACGAGCTGGTCAAGCGCCTGTCGATGTACCGCCTGCGCCGCAAGATCGCCATCGCGCGCGACGAGAGCCTCGCGGTGCACTGGAGCCCGGAGCCGCAGGAGGGGGCCGTCGCCGATCCGCGCCTGCCGGAGCTTGGCCACCGCTGGCTCGCCGCTGCCGAAGGCGGGAGCGCCGATGCCGAATGGCTGGCGCACCGCCTCGCCCTCGGCGTGCCCGAGGGGCGGGCCGAGATGGGCGACATCCTCTGGCTCGAAACCAATGCCGTCGAACTCAACGGCGTGAGCTTCACCAAGGGCTGCTATGTCGGGCAGGAGAACACCGCGCGGATGAACTGGCGCCAGAAGGTCAACCGCCGGCTGGTGGTGGTGCCGCTCGCCGCCTCGGACGAGGCGCGGCGCACGGCGGCCCATCCCGATCTCGGCCTTGCGGTCGATCACCTGAGGGTGGAAGGCCTCGATCCCGCCACGCTGCCCGCATGGCAGGGTGCAGGGGTGGCGGCGCCCGAGGGCTAGCCCGGCTGATGCTCGGCGAAGCTCGTCTCGAGCATCGCCGTCGCCCGCTCGCGCGCGGCATCGCGCGGCAGGCCGAGCGACTTGGCCAAGGCATCGCCGATCAGCGCGTCGCCAAGCGCCAGTAGAACCAGGCTCAGCGTCTCTCGGTGCATCCGGCGGTCGGCGATATGCTCCGGCGGCTCGCCCGGGGCGAGCTCGTCGAGCAGGTCGTGGATCGTGCCGATGATCGGGTCGAGCGCATCCTCGTTGCCGGTCAGCAGCATCCAGCTCGTCAGCGCCCCCGCCCCTTCGCGGTCGAAGGCGTCGAAGGCCAGATCGACCACCTCGCGCGGGTGGCCGAGCCCGGCGCGGCTGGCATGGACGGCCTCGCGGATGGTCTCGCACACCGTGCGGGCGAGATGCTCGGCGAGCGCCTTCTGCAACCCCGAGGCCGAACCGAAGTGGTGCAGCAGGTTCGCATGGGTGCGCCCGATACGCGCCGAGACCGCCTTCAGGGTCACCGACTGCGGCCCCGTCTCGATCAGCAGCGCACGCGCGGCCTCGAGCGCGGTGCTGCGCGATTCTTCCGGAGTCAGTCTTTTTCTGGCGACCATAGGGCTGCGGCACTAGGGGATTATGCAGGCACGGACAAGCCGCCCGCCCCCGGTTCAGGCGGCGCGCTGGCTTGCGATCGCCTCCTGCCCCAGCAGGCGGCGGTACTGCACCGCATCGACCTCGGCCCCGCGCCCGCACGACCAGCGCGGCTCGACCCGGCCCGTGGGCTCGAAGCCGAGCTTGCGCAGCACCCGCCCCGAGGCCGGATTGTCGAGGAAGTGTGCGGCGGTGAGGACCTCGTGGCCGAGCGTCGCGGCGATCTCGAGCACCGCTGCGCCGGCCTCGGTCGCATAGCCCTGCCCCCAGTGCTCGCGGGCGATCCAGTAGCCGAGCTCGCACTCGCCGGGATGGCTGCTGCCGGCATCGCCCGGCTGGCCGATGCCGATGCAGCCGATCGCTGCGGCATCGGCGGCGCGGGTGATCAGGAAACGCGGATGGAGCGGATCGGCGGGCATCGCTGCGAATTCGCGCGCGTCGGCCTCGCGATAGGGCCACGGCGCGCGCGCCAGGTTGCGCACCACGCCCTCGTCCGCAATCCCTGCGAACAGCGCCTGCCAGTCCTCGGGCCAGATCGGCCGGAGCAGCAATCTTTGACTGCGATGGAACACGAGAACTCCCTTCCTCGCCCCGCGGCGCCTCTAGGGCGACCGCATGACAATTTTAAGGCCGCGAAACATTATGATTCCGCAGCTTTTCGAGGGAGAACGCGAAAAAGGGAGACAGACCCCCTCGGCTGAGGACGGTCCTGTCTCCCTCGTCTGGTCGGTCTTTCACCGACCGGGACCGTCCTTTCGGACGACCCCTTTATCGAATCGTCCGCTTATTCTGCGGCTTCGGCCATGGCGTCCACGGAGACGTATTTGCGGCCGAGCTTGCCCGCGTGGAATCGGACCACACCGGCTTCGAGCGCGTAGAGGGTATGGTCCTTGCCCATGCCCACGTTGACGCCCGGGTACACCTTGGTCCCGCGCTGACGGATGATAATGTTGCCGCCGATCACTTCCTGACCGCCGAACTTCTTCACGCCGAGACGACGACCGGCCGAATCACGACCGTTGCGCGACGAACCGCCTGCTTTCTTGTGTGCCATGGCTCAGTCGCTCCTTATTCGGCCGACGCGGCCGCTTCGGCGGCCGGGGCTTCGGTCTTGGTCTTCTTGGCGGCGGCCTTCTTGGCCGGCTTGGCGGCTTCGCCAGCGCCCACGGCGGTGATGCGCAGCAGGGTCATCTGCTGGCGGTGGCCGTTCTTGCGGCGATAGTTGTGACGGCGGCGCTTCTTGAAGACGACCACCTTCTCGCTCTTGGCCTGGGCGATGATCTCGGCCGAGACGGTCACCGACTTGGCATCGGCGAGGGTATCGCCTTCACCGGCCAGCAGGACATCGCCCAGCGTGATCGTGTCGCCGGCTTCGCCTGCGAGCTTTTCAACGGCAATCTTGTCTCCGGCGGCAACCCGATATTGCTTGCCGCCCGTGCGCACTACAGCGAACATGGCTCTAAACTCTCTTGTCTTACGCGGTGACCGGAACAGGTGGTGACGCCCACAGGAACCGACCAGCAATGCGGGGCTTGCGCAAGTGCAGCCCCGTAAAGGATGCGTGCCGTTAGGGGAAAGGCGGGCCCAAGTCAACGCCCCAGCCGCGCCCGCGCCGTCAAAAAGTCGCACCCCTGTTTCCGTAAGCACGCTTTGCCAGCATCGAGTGTCATGCTAACAAGACACGGGATCTTTATGCGTTCACGACTGACAAAATCCGTTGCTCTGGCTGCGCTTGCTGCGGGCCTTGCCGCCTGCGCGGGGGGCGACGGCGACTATCCGTCGCTGGCGATGCGCCCGTTCGAGAGCGGCCCCGCGCCCGCGACACCCGCCGCGCCCGCGCCGATTCGCCCCGTCACCCCGCCCGCCCGCCTCGCCGAGCTGCGCGAAGCCGCCGCAGCCTCGCACGCGGCCTTCCTCGCACGGGAAGACGATGCCGCGCGACTCGCACGCGCCGCCTCCGGGCAGCCGTTCGAGAGCCGGGCACGGGCCTCCGCGCTGGTCGCGCTCGCCGATCTCGATGCGCAGCGCGGGCGGACCGCCGGGACGCTCGCCGCGCTCGACGCGCTCGCCGCAGAGGCCGCCGCCGCGCTCGGCCCGGACCCGGCGCTCGTCGCGCTTCAGAGCGAAGTGGCGGCGAGCCTTGCCCGCGAGGATGCGGGCATTGCGCGTTTGTGGGAGACGATGGGATCATGAACCTCGCGTGCAGCACCTGCCCGGTCAAGGAAACCGCCGCCTGCGCGGTGCTCACCCCTGAGGAACGCGACGCCATGGCCGCCGCGGGGCGCACCCGCGTGTTGAAGCGCGGCGAGATGCTGTTCGCCGCGGGCGACGAGGAGGCCGCCTGCGCGACGCTGCTGACAGGCGCGCTCAAGGTCTCGGCGATTGACCAGGATGGGAACGAGCAGATCCTCGCCCTCGTCCACCCCGCAGGCTTCATCGGCGAGCTGTTCGCGCCTTTCGCGCATCACGACGTGGTGGCACTGACCGAAAGCCGGTTGTGCACCTTCGCGCGGCGCGACATCGAGCGGGCGATCGAGGATTACCCTGCGCTTGCCCGCGCGCTGCTGCGCCGCAGTCAGGCGGACCTGCTGGCGACCCGCAACCTCCTCGAGCTGACCGGCCATGCCAGCGCCGAGGCGCGGCTTGCCGCCCTGCTCCACGATTTCGCGGCGGCCGCGAGCGAGAGTTCGTGCCATCTCGCCAAGTTCTTCGAACTGCCGCTGACCCGCGGCGAGATCGCCAACATGCTCGGCCTCACCATCGAGACCGTGAGCCGAAAGCTCGGCGAGCTGGAGGACATGGGCGCGATCAAGCGCGAGGGCAAGCGCGGCATCGCGCTGCGCAATCCGGAACTGCTGCACGAGATTTCGGGACGTTGAGAGCCCAGTTCCGTTCGTGCTGAGCTTGTCGAAGCACTGTCCTTTTCTTCAGACCTCGTCTCGAAAGAAGAGCAGCCCTTCGACAAGCTCAGGGCGAACGAAGGTGGTTCTCATCCGAAACAAACCGCCCACCCCGACTCCCCACCCGGCAGCCATACCCTGACGGTACACTTGGCGGGCCGGATGGAGAGACGGGACGGGCGCGTTGAATTCAGGAAAAGTTGGGGCGGCAGCGGGGGGAGAGGAGCCGCCGCCCCTAGGGGAGAGCCTTTCAGGCCACCACGGCGGCGATCACCGCCACCGCAAGGCCCCAGATCACCAGAAGCACCGGCAGGATCAGCACCTGGATGGCGGCGTCGCGCGGCGCGAGGCGCCCGGTGTTGGTCATGATCCCGCGCGTCTCGAACTCGCCGAAGGTCTGCGGCGCGCTGGCATTGCCTGCCAGCCGCGTCCAGATCGCCGGAATGCCGAAGCCCGCGATGATGAACAGCACGAAGATCGCCATCGGGATCGCGAGGACGGGGTTGGCGAAGGCGCTGCCGACGATCACCAGAAAACCGAGATAGCCGGCCACGGTCGCCCCGTAGAGCGCGGTGGGCAGGCCGAAATTGCGGTCGACATCGACCTGGTGGCGGACGGGTGCCGCTTCGGGCAGCTCGACGACGCGCGCGTCGCCGCGGGCGATGAGATCGTGGACGATGTGGCTCATGGTGATCCTCCTGATGTTGGAAGGAGAATTACCGGTGCGGGGGCGCGCCTGCTTTGATCGCGGTCAAATCACGTCTGCCAGCGCGCAAGATCCCTGTGATCCTGTTCGCGCGGCTCGATCCAGTGCCATTGGCCCGCGCGCTTCTCGCGCTTCCAGAACCACGCGGCGCTCTTGAGGTGGTCCATGCAGAAATCGACCGCGTCGATCGCGTCGCGGCGGTGGAGCGCGGCGGCCGAGACGCAGACGATCGGCTCGCCCGGGCGCATCAACCCGACGCGGTGGACCATCAAGAGGCCCATCAGGGTGAATCGGTCGAAGGCGCGATCCGCCAGGTCATGCATCCCGGGCAGGGTCAGGGGCTCGTAATGGGTGAGCTCGAGCGCCTCGACCCCGTCATCGAAGCGCACTTCCCCCACGAAGGTGCACACGCCCCCGAGGCCGGGGTTGGCATTGGTGAAGGGCCCGATCAGCGTGCCGGGGATGAACATCTGCGGCAACAGGCGGATATCGCGCATCATCCCCCCGACACCGGCGGGAGCAGGGCGATCTCGTCGCCCTCGCCGGCCCGCAGTGCGCCCTTGTCCGCGAGCAGCGCGCCGTTCAGCGCCACGCGGTTCCTCGGATCGTCCGCCGCCTCGGCCAGCGGTCCGGGAAGCGCCGCCTTCAGCCCCGCCCAATCGAGCGGCGCCGCGAGCGCCAGCGAAGGCGCGCCCGCAAGGTCGGCAAGCTTGCCGAGGAACACCACCGTCACCACCGGCCCCTAGCCCCCCGTCATCGACATGTGCCGCGCCAGCGCCGGGGCCGCGCCGCGCTGGTCCATGCGGAAGTGGTGCTTCTCGGGCTTGATCCGTAGCGCCTCGTCGAGCGCGGCGGAAAGGTTCGCCTCGGGCGCATCGGAGCGCAGCGCCGCGCGCAGATCGACCCGCTCGCCTCCGCCGAGGCAGGGGTAAAGCTGCCCCGTGGCGGTCACCCGCAGGCGGTTGCAGCCCTCGCAGAAATTGCCCGTGTGCGGCGTGATGAAGCCCAGCCTGCCGCCGGTCTCGGCAATGTCGACATAGCGCGAGGGCCCGCCGGTGCGGTGCGCGCTCTCCGTCAGGGTCCAGCGCCGCGCGAGGCTCTCGCGCACGGCGTCGAGCGGGAGATACTGGTCGAGCCGCTCCTCCTCGACGTCGCCCAATGGCATCACCTCGATCAGGGTCACGTCATGGCCCTGCCCGTGACCCCAGGCGATGAGATCGGGAAGCTCGTCCTCGTTCACGCCCTTGAGCGCCACGGCGTTGAGCTTGACCTTGAGCCCCGCCGCCTTGGCCGCGGCGATGCCTTCGAGCACCTGCGGCAGGCTGTCGCGGCGGGTGAGCTCGGCGAACTTCGCGCGGTCGAGCGTGTCGAGCGAGACGTTCACGCGCCGCACCCCCGCCTTCGCCAGCGCCTCGGCATGGGCCGCGAGCTGCGTGCCGTTGGTGGTGAGCGTCAGCTCTTCCAGATCATGCCCCAACCGGCGGCCCAACGCCGTAAACAGATCGACAATGTCGCGCCGCACCAGCGGCTCGCCGCCGGTGATGCGGATCTTGGTGACCCCGCGGGCGATGAAGCCGGTGGCGAGTTCGTAGAGCTCTTCGAGGCTCAGCACGTCCTTCTTGGGCAGGAAGGTCATGCGCTCGGGCATGCAATAGGAGCACCTGAGATCGCAGCGGTCGGTGACCGAAAGCCGCAGATAGGTGATGCGGCGGCGGAAGGCGTCCACCAGCGGCCGCGCCGTGCCCAGCTCGGGGAGCAGGATCAGATCGGGCTTGCGGGGCGAAGAGAGCGGCACGGCGTCATTCATCGCACACGAGATACTGGCCTGTCACCCCCGGCGCATTTGCCAAAAATCGCAGCGTCTCTGCGAGCGCCCCGCCCTCGCGGCCGGCAACGACATTGACCCGCCTGGGCGCCGCCTCGCGCGCCAGATCGCGGGCAAGCGCGAGGCGCCAGTCGCGGTGGTCGGGCCCGGCGGGCGGCAGCACGATGGCGAGCGCGGCGGTTTCCGGATCGGCCAGCAGGGCGCGGGCGGCTTCGAGGTGGAAGGCCATGAAGGCCCCCGCGGCATCGAGCGCGCCTTCGGGCAGCAGGCCGACCTCGAGCTGCCGCTGCATCCGCTCAGCCCCCGTGTTCCGGCCGCCGTTCGCGGTGGAGGGTGATGCCGATCTGCTCGTCCGCCTCGGCGATGGCGAGCTTGACGATCTTGACCGTCACCGCCTGCACCTTCGCATCCTGCACGAACAAGGTCTCGCAGATGTGGTCCGCGACCGCCTCGATCAGCTTGAAGTGCACGCCCGCGGGCAGGCCTTCGGAGGCGGCGAACTTCAGGTCCATGTAGTTCTTCGACGCATCGAGCGGGGTGTCGGGCTCGTAGCGATCCGCCACCGCATAGCGCGCCGCGACCGAAATGCGCAGCGGCTGGGGCTTGCCGGTCTCCTCGGAATAGATGCCGGTCAGGACATCGACTACGAGATCGTTGACCTCAAGGGTAAGCGAGTCGGTCATGTTCTCTGTTTTCTGCCCCAATTGAAGCATTCCTCCACGCATCGGGCGTGAAACTCTTCTTCATCCCCCACTGTGATTCCGAGACGCCTAGCACCGTCGGCAAAACCCGAAAGAGCATCTTCACCTAGCGTGCCGGTTCCAAGATTCTCGCGATTCACGCAGATCGCCGTCAGCAGCGGCAGGCCCTGCGTGCGACATACATCGAGCAGGGTATCGAGATGCCCTTTGGGACCGTTCATTTGATGCCGAGCATGACTCCATTCGACCCCGCTGGCGGCCGCCAAATCGCCATAGGTCGTAAACTTGCCCTCGATTGCACGCACTTTCAGGTGCTCAAGCGACAGCTCGAAGCTTAGCTTTTGCTTGACCTGCCGGCGCCTAGCTCGCTCGGCCACTATGGCAGCGTAGTCGGGATGGTCAGTCCTCCCGGCCTTCTCGAAATTGCTTGCCCAGCTTTCGATCTGGGAATCGGTCTTGTTGTCGAACCTCATGGATTGCTCCATCTGGCGAAGATTGCGGTCGGCAGCAGCCGCCCGCCTTCCCCGTCCTCGCGCACGGCCAGATCGCCGTGCTCGATCACGCCGGGGAGATGGCCGAGCGCCTCCTCGAGCAGACCCGCGATGGCGAGGCTGCTCATCCGCACGGCATAGACGGTGAGGAACAGGAAGCGGCTGTCCCCGTCGAGCAGGCGCGCGCAATCGGTGATGAGGCCGGGGAGGTGTTCCTCCAGCCGCCATACTTCGCCCTCCGGCCCACGGCCGAACTTGGGGGGATCGAGGATGATCCCGTCATAGCGCCGCCCGCGCCGCACCTCGCGCGCGGTGAACTTGGCGGCATCGTCGGTCAGCCAGCGGATCGGGCGCGCCTCCATGCCCGAGAGTGCGGCGTTCTCGCGCGCCTGGGCGACGGATTTCTTGGAGGCATCGACATGGGTGACCTTGCCGTGCCGCGACAGCGCCAGCGTGCCGAGGCCGGTGTAGCCGAAGAGGTTCATCGTCTCGGCCGCGTCCATCCCATCGAGCTGCGCGCGCATCCAGTCCCACACCGGGGCCATGTCGGGGAAGAACTGCAGGTGGCGGAAGGGCGTGGGGCGGGCGGTGAAGCGGACCTCGTTCCACGAAAGCTCCCAGCCCTCGTCGGGCAGGCGACCGGTGAACTGCCAGCGTCCGCCGCCATCCTCGTCGGAGCCGGGAATGAACTCGCCCGCGGCCTGCCAGTTGTCGCGGCGCGGCTGCCAAAGGGCCTGGGGTTCGGGGCGGATGAAGGAATGGGGGCCGAAGCTCTCCCACTTGCGCCCTGCGCCGCTGTCGAGGAGGCGGTAGGAATCCCACCCAGCGCACTCCATCACCAGCGGTTGCTGGACGAGGCGTGCCATCACGCCTGCGCGCCGGCGGCGTGGGCCAGCACGTGATCGCGGGCGGCGGCGTAATCGCCGGCCAGTTCGGTGAAGCTCTCCGCCCGTCCGAACAGGTCGCCGACCCGCGCCGGGAGCGCCGGGCGCATGCCGATGGCGCGCTCGACCGCGTCGGGGAACTTGGCCGGATGGGCGGTCGCCAGGGTGACGACGGGCACGCGCGGATCGATCGAACCGCCCTTCACCGCATCGCGCGCCGCCGACAGGCCTACTGCCGTGTGCGGATCGATGATCTGCCCGCTGGCCTGCCAGGCCCATTGCATCGCCCGCGCTGTCTCGATCTGGTCCGCGCGGAAGGCGGTGAAGAGCTCCTTGATGCCGGTGCTCTGGGCATTTGTGAGCCGCATCGCCTTCGACGCCTCGAAGCCGCGCATCTGTTCCGCCAGCGCCGCCCCGTCGCGCCCGCCCGCATCGAACAGCAGCCGCTCGAAATTGGAGCTGACCTGGATGTCCATCGAAGGCGTGATCGTGGGCGTCACGCCGCCGGCCGAATAGTCCCCTTCGTTGATCGCGCGGCGCAGGATGTCGTTGACGTTGGTGGCGACCACCAGCACCTCGATCGGGAGGCCCATCTTGGCGGCGACATAGCCGGCAAAGACATCGCCGAAATTGCCGGTGGGGACGGAATAGGCCACCGTCCGGTCGGGCGCGCCAAGCTGGAGCGCGGAGGCGAAGTAATAGACCACCTGCGCCATCAGCCGCGCCCAGTTGATCGAGTTGACCGCGCCGAGGTTGAGCACGTTCGCCACGTCCGGATCGGTGAACATCCGCTTCACGTGGGCCTGCGCGTCATCGAAGCTTCCTTCGATGGCGAGGTTGTGGACGTTGGGCGCGCGCACCGTGGTCATCTGGCGGCGCTGCACCTCGCTCACCCGCCCCTTGGGGTGGAGCATGAAGATCTCGGTCCGCTTGCGCCCCGCGACGGCATGGATCGCGGCCGAGCCGGTGTCGCCGCTGGTCGCCCCGACGATGGTGAGGCGCTGGTCACGACGTTCGAGGAAGGTTTCGAACAGCCGCCCGAGCAGCTGCAGCGCGATGTCCTTGAACGCCAGCGTCGGCCCGTGGAACAGCTCGAGCAGCCAATGCTGCTCGTCGAGCTGCACCAGCGGGGTCACTGCGGCATGGGCGAACTGGCCGCCATAGACATCCCGACAGATCGCGGTGAGCTCGGCCTCGGTCAGGGCATCGCCGATGAACGGGCGCATTACCGCGACCGCGACTTCCCAGTAGGCGCGTCCGCGCAGGGCGCGGATCTCGTCCTCGGTGAAACGCGGCCATTCTGACGGGACATAGAGCCCCCCGTCGCTGGCGAGCCCAGCCAGCGTCACCCCTTCGAAATCGAGCGCCGGTGCGCTTCCCCTGGTCGATACGTACTGCATGGGGGACAGCGCCTACCCGCGACGCCGCCTTAATGCCAGCACGTAGATGACAAGCGCGGTCAGGGCGAAGAAGAACCATTGCCCGGCATAGGCGAGGTGGTTGTTGGGAAGGTCGCCCGGATCGGGCTTGCCCATCGGCTGGAGGCCAGCGACCGGCGGATCGGCGACAAGGCGCGGACCGGGGGCGATGATGCCGGTGATCTCGCCTCCGGTGAAGGCGGGCGTGGCGAGATCGCGGCTGAAACCGAGATCGACCGTGACGGCGGCATCCGGACCGACCGCGCAGGTCGCGCGCTGAACCCAGCCCTTCTCGCCCCGGGCCGAGGTGCCCGAAACGGCAGCGATGTCGCTCACCTTCGTGCAGTCGAACCGGCTGCGGCGAAACAGCACGCCCTCGCCGCCGCCACCTACCGGGAAATCCACCGCCTCGCTCGATGCTGCCACCGCCTCGTAGTTGGCGATCAGCGCCTCCTTCTCGGACCGGCGCCCCAGCTGCCACACCCCCAGGGCGATCATGGTGCCAACCGCGGCGAGCACGACAAGCGTCGCAAAGAAGGGCAATGGGCGGCTCATGGCTGGCGTTCCTCGAATTGGTGGTAAACCCACATCGTCTTGTAGAGCCTGAGCCCGCCGATCACCGTTGCCACGGTCACCGGCCCCCAGAACAGAAAGGTCGCCCACAGCGGCGGGCGCAGCCATTCGTCGACCGCGAGCGCGGCAAGGATCAGCACCAGCGCCAGCAGCATCGTGACCACGCCGACGAAGCGTCCGCCCCGCTCCAGAGCGAGGAAATCGAGCCCGCAGTTCGCGCATTCGTCCGCCAGCCCCGCGGGTGCAGAGAAAAGCGTCTTCGATCCGCAGCGGGGGCACAAACCGGAAAGGGCAGCCGAGACGAGTCCCGGCTGCCCCTTCTGATCACGCGGACCGGATGGCCCGTGCCGCATCAGTGATATTCGGCACCCCAGCCGCCCCACACGTAGACGGCGACGAAGAGGAACAGCCACACCACGTCGACGAAGTGCCAGTACCACGCGGCAGCCTCGAAGCCGAAGTGCTGGCGCGGGGTGAAGTGGCCGAGATAGGCGCGGTAGAGGCAGACGGCGAGGAAGATCGTGCCGATCAGCACGTGGAAGCCGTGGAAGCCGGTCGCCATGTAGAAGGCCGAGGAATAGGTGTTCCCGCCGAAGCCGAAGGGCGCGACACTGTATTCGTAGGCCTGGATGCAGCTGAACAGCACGCCCAGCGCGATCGTCGCCCACAGGCCCTGCTTGAGGCCCTGGCGGTCGCCGTGGATCAGCGAGTGGTGCGCCCACGTCACCGTGGTGCCCGAGCACAGCAGGATCAGCGTGTTGAGCAGCGGCAGCGCGAAGGGATCGAGCACCTCCATGCCTTCCGGGATGAAGGCGGCGATGGCGCCCTCGGTGCCGAACAGGCTGGTGGTCGCGCCGGTCGCGTGGTCGAATTCAAGCGGCGTCGGGAACAGCGCGAAGTCGAAGAAGCTCCAGAACCAGCCGACGAAGAACATCACCTCCGAGGCGATGAACAGGATCATGCCGTAGCGCATGTGGAGCTGCACCACCGGAGTGTGATCGCCGCGCTGGGCTTCGATCACGATGTTCTTGAACCACATGAAGAAGGTGGCGATCAGGCCCGCAAGGCCTGCCCACATGACGAAGCTGGCCGAGGCCCCGAACAGGTCGGGGTGCCAGCTCAGCACCATGCCGCTGGTGAAGGTCAGCGCCGAGATCGAGCCGACGAGCGGCCAGATATCGGGTTCGAGAATGTGGTAATCGTGGTTTGCCTTGCCAGCCATGTGGTCGTTCCCGTCCCTGGGTTTAGCGGATCAGTTCGTGCCCGAGGACGCCGGGCGGGCCGGGTCCTTCGCGCGGTGGAAAGTGTAGCTCAGCGTGATCTGCTCGACACCCTTCATGTTCGGGTCATCGAGTGCCGCCGGATCGACGTAGTAGAGCACGGGCATGGTCACTTCCTGCCCGGGCTGCAACGTCTGCTCGGTGAAGCAGAAGCACTGGATCTTGTTGAAGTACTTGCCGGCCTGTTCGGGCTCGACGTTGAAGGTCGCCATACCGGTTACGGCCACATCGCTGTCGTTGCGGGCGATGTAGGTCGCGATGTCGCGCTCGCCGATGGTGACGGTGTCGGTCGCCTGCGCAGGGCGGAAGGTCCACGGCATCCCCATCGCCGTCGTGGCGTCGAAGCGGATCGAGATTTTCTGCCCCGTGGCGAGCGAGGCGGCGCGGGCGGCGTCGCTCTCGGTCGCCTGCATGGTCGTGCCGCCGAAGCCGGTGACCTGGCAGAAGAGGCGATAGAGCGGCACCGAGGCATAGCCGAGGCCGAGCATTGCCAGCGCGCCCGCAAAGGCGAGCAGGCCGACGCGCAGGTTGCTGCGCGCGGTTTCGATGCTGACGGGCGCGGCGCTCGCCATCAGCCCTGCCCTCCGATACGGACCATGGTGATGGCGTAGAACAGGATCACGAAGAACAGCAGCGTTCCTGCGACCACCAGATTGCGCGCCTTGCGGCGGCGCAGGAATTCCTTCTCTTCCTCGGGGGTCATGCAATCCACCCCTGATAGGCCGCGACGCGGTCGGCAACCAGCGCGGCGAACAGCACGAAGAGATAGACGATCGAGAACTTGAAGAGCGTCTTTTCCGGCGTCATGGCGTCGACCTCGGCGCGCATCCGGGTGAAGACCGGCATGGCCAGCACCACGAACAGCGCAGAGAGCACCACCGCGACCGAACCATAGATCCAGCTCGTGCCGCCGATGGCCCAGGGGGCGATGGCGATGGGTGCGAGCACCAGGGTGTAGAGCATGATCTGGTTGCGGGTCGCCTTCTCGCCCGCGACAACGGGGAGCATCGGGATGCCGACCTTGGCGTAGTCCGACTGCACGAACAGCGCGAGCGCCCAGAAGTGCGGCGGGGTCCAGAAGAAGATGATCGCGAAGAGGAGGATCGGCATCGCCGTCACCTCGCCCGTCACCGCCACCCAGCCGATCAGCGGCGGAAAGGCCCCGGCGCCGCCGCCGATGACGATGTTCTGCGGAGTGCGCGGCTTCAGCCACATGGTGTAGATCACCGCGTAATAGATGATCGCGCCCAGCAGCAGCGCCGCCGCGAGCCAGCCCACCGCAAGGCCCATCAGCACAATCGACACGCCCGACAGGAAGATGCCGAAGTCGCGCGCATCCTCGCGCCGCATCCGGCCGCCCGGAAGCGGACGGTTCATGGTGCGCTTCATGCCGGCGTCTATGTCGGCTTCCCACCACTGGTTGAGCACCGCCGAGCCACCGGCGCCCATCGCGATCGCCAGGATCGCGGTAAAGCCGATCACCGGATGGATCGAGCCCGGCGCCGCCAGCACGCCGCAGATCGCGGTGAAGATCACCAGCGTCATGACGCGCGGCTTGGTCAGCGTGAAGAAGTCACGCCATTCCGTCGGCATCGTCGCGGCAGTCTGGGGTGCGGTGCTGGCCATTCTCTCGTTTGCTCTAAGGGCAAGGAGCGCGAGGTCACTGACCCGCGCTCCCCCCGTTTGTCACGCTCCGGCGAGGGAGCCGATCACGCCGTCACCGGACGGTGATCGTGGTAGTCGTGCGCGTCGGTGATCACCGGCAGCGTCTCGAACTGGTGGTAGGGCGGCGGGCTCGGCAGGGTCCATTCGAGCGTCGTCGCGCCTTCGCCCCACGGGTTGGCCTCGGCCTTGCGGCCCGCAACCAGCGCGTAGAGGATGTTGACGAAGAAGAAGATCATCGACCCGGCCATGATGTAGTAGCCCAGCGTGCTGATCTCGTGCCAGAAGGTGTAGGCTTCCGGATAGTCGGGGTAGCGGCGCGGCATCCCCTGCATGCCCAGGAAGTGCTGCGGGAAGAAGATCACGTTCACGCCGATGAAGAAGGTCCAGAAGTGGAGGTGCGACAGCAGCTCGCTGTGCATCCGCCCGCTCATCTTCGGGAACCAGTAGTAGAAGCCGGCGAACATCGAGAACACCGCGCCCATCGACAGCACATAGTGGAAGTGCGCGACGACGTAGTAGGTGTCGTGCAGGTTGTCGTCGATCCCGCCGTTGGCGAGCACGACGCCGGTCACGCCGCCCACGGTGAACAGGAAGATGAAGCCCATCGACCAGACCATCGGCGACTTGAAGCTGAGGCTGCCGCCCCACATCGTCGCGATCCACGAGAAGATCTTCACGCCGGTCGGCACAGCGATCACCATCGTCGCCGCGGTGAAGTACATCTTCGTGTTCACGTCGAGGCCCACGGTGTACATGTGGTGCGCCCAGACGATGAAGCCCACGACGCCGATCGCGACCATGGCGTAGGCCATGCCGAGGTAGCCGAACACCGGCTTCTTCGAGAAGGTCGCCACGATCTGCGAGATCATGCCGAAGCCCGGCAGGATCATGATGTAGACTTCCGGATGGCCGAAGAACCAGAACAGGTGCTGGTAGAGCACCGGATCGCCGCCGCCGGCCGGATTGAAGAAGGTGGTGCCGAAGTTGCGGTCGGTCAGCAGCATGGTGATCGCGGCCGCAAGAACGGGGAGCGCCAGCAGCAGGAGGAAAGCGGTGACCAGCACCGACCACACGAACAGCGGCATCTTGTGCAGGGTCATGCCCGGCGCGCGCATGTTGAAGATGGTGGTGATGAAGTTGGTCGCGCCCAGGATCGAGCCGGCACCGGCAAGGTGCAGCGAGAAGATCGCGAAGTCGACCGCCGGCCCGACCGAACCGCTCGTCGAGAGCGGGGCATAGACCGTCCAGCCGGTGCCTGCGCCCGGACCCGTGCCGCCGGGCACGAAGAGCGAGAACAGCAGGCTGAAGAAGCCCGCGACCGTCAGCCAGAAGGAGACGTTGTTCATGCGCGGGAAGGCCATGTCCGGCGCGCCGATCATGAGCGGCACGAACCAGTTGCCGAAGCCGCCGATCATCGCCGGCATGACCATGAAGAACACCATGATGAGGCCGTGCGCGGTGATGAACACGTTCCACATGTGGAGCGCGGTGTTCAGATCGCTGCCGCCACCCATGAACTGGGCCCACCACTGCAGGTACTGGATGCCCGGCTCCTGCAGCTCGACGCGCATGATGCCCGAGATGGCACCGCCGACGATCCCCGCGATGATCGCGAAGATCAGATACATCGTGCCGATGTCCTTGTGGTTGGTCGACATGAACCAGCGGGCGAAGAAGCCCGGCTTGTGGTCCGCATGATCGTGGGCGTCGTGCCCGTGATCGTGATGAATGTCGAAGCCTTCTGCGGTGGTTGCCATGATCAGCTACTCTTCTGCTTCAATTCTTGTTTCTGTCTCAGCCGGCCGCGGCCGGGGCGGCGGCCTCGGTCGCTGCGGGCGCCGCGGGGGCGACCGTCGCCGCGCCGTTGTCGGCCTCGCCCGGCATCGTCCCGCCCTGCGCCCGGACCCAGGCAGCGAACTCGGCGGGCGGAAGCGCCTCGACGACGATCGGCATGTAGGCATGGCGCGCGCCGCACAGCTCGGAACACTGGCCGTAATAGACGCCCGGTTCCTTGATGGTCAGCATCTTCTCGTTGAGCCGCCCGGGAACCGCGTCCATCTTGAACCACAGCGACGGGACGGCGAAGGCGTGGATCACGTCGCTCGCGGTGGTCTGGATGCGCAGCGGGACGCCCGCGGGCACGACCATGCGGTTGTCGACCGCGAGCTGCCCGGGCTCGCCGCGCTTCACGGCCTCGGCCTCGTCGAGCATGTTCGAGATCACCTCGATCTCGCCATGGTCGGGATAGGTGTAGCCCCAGTACCACTGGTAGCCGGTCGCCTTGATGGTGACGGCATCGGCGGGAGGAGTCTCGTACTGGCGCGCCAGCAGCGTGATCGAGGGGATGGCGATGATCACGAGGATGATCACCGGAACGATCGTCCACACCACCTCGATCATGGTGTTGTGCGTGGTCTTGGAAGCGACCGGATTGGCGCGGCGGTTGAAGCGCACGACGACGTAGAGCAGCAGGCCGAGCACGAACAGGCTGATCACCGTGATCACCGGCAGCAGGATGCTGTCATGCATCCACAGCGCATATTCGCCGTTGGCCGAATACTGGTCCTGGAAGGTCAGGCTCTTGACCGGATCCTCCTGATAGGAGGTCGGCATGCCCTTGCCCTTGGTCGGGGCCATCGGGGTGTAGGCACCCTCGCCCGCGGGAGCGGCAGCGGCTTCGGCGGGGGTGAGATTGCCCGGCAGGGCCTCAGGCCCGGGCGCGGTCTGCGCGCCTTCGACGACACCCGCTTCGGACGCGTTGGATCCGGGCGCGATGGTGTCCTGCGCCGCAACGGCCAGCGGCGTGAACGCCGCCAGCCCGGCAGCCAGCGCCGCCAGAATAGCCTTCTTCATACGGGTGTCCCTCTGACCCATCGTCATGTGCCTAAATGCTACGTATCTGATCCCATACTGCCCGGCGACCGGCCCCCCTGAGACCTGCTGCGGACAGCGTTTGGCCGGCCGAGGGCCAGCTTCAACCCCGCCCTTAGCGATGCTTGCCGAGGGCCTCAAGCGCTTCTAGGGAGAAAATTATGCACCGGCCCATGTGGCACGCGCAAGTCGGCGCTTTCCCTCAGGTTTTCTAAGGAGTTCGTTCGTGACGCAAGAGGAAGTTCTGGCCGAGTTCCGCAGTTCCGGCGCCCTGCTGGAAGGCCATTTCAAGCTGTCCTCGGGCCGCCACAGCGGACATTACCTGCAGTGCGCGCGGGTGCTGATGAACCCCGCCCGCGCCGCCCGGCTGGCCGAGGCGGTGGTCGCGGGCCTGCCTGCCGAAGTGGTTGAAAAGGTGGATGTCGTCGTCTCGCCGGCGATGGGCGGGATCATCATCGGCCACGAGGTCGGCCGGGCGCTGGGCAAGGACGCGCTGTTCCTTGAGCGGCCCGAGGGCACCTTCCACCTGCGCCGCGGCTTCGCGCTCGCGCCGGGCGCGAAGGTGCTGATGGTCGAGGACGTCGTCACCACCGGTCTCTCCAGCCGCGAGGCCATCGCTGCCGTCGCGCGCGAAGGCGGCGAGGTGATCGCCGAATGCGCGATTATCGACCGTTCCTGCGGTTCGGTCGATCTCGGCGTGCCGTTCTACCCGCTGCTCGCCATCGATTTTCCGACCTATGACGAAAGCGACATCCCTGCGGCGCTGGCGACCGTAGAAGTGACCAAGCCCGGCAGCCGGAAGGAATGACCCTGACCCAACCCCACCACCTGCGTCTCGGCGTCAATATCGATCACGTCGCCACGATCCGCAACGCGCGCGGCGGGGATCACCCCGATCCGGTGCGCGCGGCAGAGATCGTCGCGGCGGTCGGCGGCGACGGCATCACCGCGCACCTGCGCGAGGACCGCCGCCACATCCGCGACGAGGACTTGGCGCGCATCCAGGCGGCGACCGACCTGCCCCTGAACCTCGAAATGGCCGCCACACCGGAGATGCTCGCCATCGCCCTGCGCCACAAGCCCCACGCCGCCTGCATCGTCCCGGAGAAACGCGAGGAGCGCACCACCGAGGGCGGGCTCGATGCGGCGGGGATGCACAACACGCTGGTCCCCATCGTCGAGGAGTTGCGCGCGGCAGGCATCCGCGTCTCGCTGTTCATCGAGGCCGAGGAACGCCAGCTCGACGCCGCGCTGCGGCTGGGCGCACCCGTGGTGGAGTTCCACACGGGCGAATATGCCCACGCCTTTCTCGATGGCGACAGGGAGAAAGTGGCGCGCGAACTGAAGCGCATCGCCGATATGGCCGCTCTCGCCGCCAAGAACGGGATCGAGCCGCACGCAGGCCACGGCCTGACCTTCGACAATGTCCAGCCCATCGCCGCCATCCCCCAGATCGCCGAGCTCAATATCGGCCACTATCTGATCGGCGAGGCGGTGTTCGTCGGACTCGAGAACGCGATCCGGCGGATGCGCGAACTGATGGACGAGGCCCGCTAGTGACCGCGCCCGACCTTCCCCCGCTCACCGGCGAGCAGAAGCGCTGGGCCTTCGGCGCGGCGGCGCTGTTCCTGGTGGCGGTGGGCTTCCTCGGCTTTGCGCTCAATACCGGCGTCATGCGGGTTTTCGCGGTCGGCTGGGTGGCGCTGATGATCTTCGGCTTCGTCGGCGCTGGCCGCGTCGCCAAGGGGGACTTCGCGCACCCGCTGTTCAAGGCGCAGGTGATGCTCCACGTGGTCGCGGTCGGCCTGCTGGTGGCCGTGATAATCAGGGCGTTCAAATGATCATCGGCATGGGCTCCGATCTCTGCAACATCGAGCGGATCGCCAACTCGCTCGCACGCTACGGCGAGCGGTTCGAGAACCGCGTCTTCACCGAGGTCGAAATCGCCAAGGCGCGCCGCCGCCCCTTCACCATCGCCGGCACCTATGCCAAGCGCTTCGCCGCCAAGGAGGCGTTCAGCAAGGCGGTCGGCACGGGCTTCAAGCGCGGCGTCTTCATGAAGGACATCGGCGTGGTCAACGCGCCCTCCGGCGCGCCGACGCTCGCGCTCACGGGCGGGGCGGCTTTGCGGCTTGAAGAAATGACGCCGAAAGGCCATGAGGCGCGCATCCACCTGACCCTCACCGACGATCATCCCTGGGCGCAGGCCTTCGTGATCATCGAAGCCATCCCCCTGCGCTAGGCCCTCCGTTCATGGCAACCACCGAAAGCCCGCAGATGACCGACAGCCCTGCCCCGGACAGCGCAGCCCCCGAAGGCGAGGCCCCGGCCGCCCCCGCAACCGCCGCTGCGGCGCAGAGCGATGCTCCCGAGAAGGTCAACTGGCTCGCCGAGATCCGCGGCCTTGCGCTGATGCTGCTCGCGGTGCTGGCCTTCCACAGCCTCGTGGCCAAGCCCTTCTACATCCCCTCGACGTCGATGATGCCGACCCTGTGGGTTGGCGACCGGCTGGTGGTGAGCAAGTATCCCTATGGCTGGTCGTGGGCCTCGGCGAGCTTCCACCTCCTGCCGCGCGGCGACTGGCGGGTGCTGGGATCGACCCCGGAGTATGGCGACATCGTCATTCCCGTGCACCCCACCCGCGACGAGGACTACATCAAGCGGGTCGTCGCCTTGCCCGGCGACACGATCGAGGTGCGCGGCGGCCAGATCATCCTCAACGGCACCCCGATCCGGCGGGAGGTCGTGCCCGAGGTGCGCATCCCCTTCGAGCCCGAACTCATTTGCAAGGACGGCCCCTGCCTGACCGCCTTCGAGCCCTTCCGCGAGACCAGCCCCGACGGGCGCGAATACTACGCCCCGCCGACTTGGCGCGAGACCCTGCCGAACGGCGCGACCTATCTCACCATCGACTATACCGACCAAGAGCTCGACAACTTCGGGCCCTACACCGTGCCCGAGGGCAATGTCTTCGTGATGGGCGACAACCGCGATCTTTCCGCCGACAGCCGTGCACCGGCCATCGCCAACGGGCTGGGCGGCGGCGTGCCGCTGGCCAATATCGGCGGGCGGGCGGAGTTCATCACCTTCAGCCTCAACGGTTCGACCACCTGGAACCCGGCGACCTGGTTCTCGAGCCTGCGGGGCGACCGCGCGTGGACGACCCTGCGCCCGCCGCTCGCCGAGGGCGCCGCTGCAAAGTAAGCTGAGGATACAGCCTTAGAATGGCCCGCAAGTTCCTCTATTTCATCGCCTTCTGCCTCATCCTCGTGATCGGCGGGCGCATCCTTTACGAGCTGTTCCAGGAGGAACTGGCCGAAATCGCGCTCGTGCCCTCGGCCGCCTTTGCGCCGGTCGAGCCGCTTGAAGCGAACGCCTACGAGGACCCCAAGCTGTGGCATTCGCGCCCCGGCATCGGCGTCAGCGATCCGGCCCGCTGGCAGCCCGCCTGGGCCTCGGACCGCGGCGTGCTGCCGACCCCGGCCGAGCCGAAGGTTCCCTTTGCGGTGTTCTTCGTCCACCCGACGAGCTACCTCAACCGCGCGAGCTGGAACGCCCCGCTCGCAAACGGCGGCGATCCCGAGGCCGAGCGAATCGCGCGCATCTATCTGCGCGGCATGGCGAGCCCCTTCAACGCCGCCTCCGAAATCTGGGCGCCCCGCTACCGCCAGGCGACCTTCGGCGCCTTCCTCACCGATGCGCCCGAGGCAAGGCAGGCGATCGATGCCGCCTATGCCGACGTGCGCGAGGCTTTCCGCTATTTCCTCTCCAGCGTCGATCCGGGGACGCCGATCGTGCTGGCGGGCCATTCGCAAGGGTCGTTGCACCTCAAGCGCCTCATCGCCGAGGAAGTGAAGGGCACGCCCGTCGCGTCGCGGCTGGTGGCGGCCTATGTGATCGGCTGGCCGGTCTCGACCCTGCACGACTTGCCGGTGATGGGCCTGCCCGCCTGCGCCGCGCCCGAGCAGACGGGCTGCGTCGTCAGCTGGTCGAGCTTTGCCGAACCGGCCGACCCGGGCACGCTGCTCGAGACCTATGCAAGCACCCCCGCGCTCGACGGCAAGGCGCCGGGCAACGAGCCGATGCTGTGCACCAACCCGCTCACCGGCACCCCGGGTGCGAGCGCGCCGGCCAGCGCCAATCTCGGCACGCTGGTGCCCGAGGACAGCATGGAGAAGGGCACGCTCCAGCCCGGGCTCGTGCCCGCCCGCTGCGACAGGCGCGGGTTGCTGCTGATCGGGCCGCCGCCGGAGATGGGCTCCTACGTGCTGCCGGGGAACAATTATCACGTCTACGACCTGCCGCTGTTCTGGGCGAACACCAAGGCGGACGTGGCGCGGCGGGTGGGCGCGTGGAAGCCCGCGAACTGATCTTCGAGGACGCGCGCGGCTTCGGCGAAGCCGTGGGAGACGGCGGCGTGCTGCTGGGGCTCGACCTCGGCACCAAGACGCTCGGGACCGCGACCTGCGATGCGGGCTGGCGCTTCGCCACCAACGGCACCACGATCCAGCGCGGCAAATGGGGCAAGGACCGCGAGACGCTGGCGGCGCTGATCAGGAGCCGCAGCATCAAAGGCATCGTCCTCGGCCTGCCGCGCAACATGGACGGATCGGAAGGGCCGCGCGCGCAGGCTTCGCGCGCCTATGCGAGGAACTGCGCCGAGGCATTCGCCCTCCCCCTCCTGCTGTGGGACGAACGCTGGTCGACGCAGGCCGCCGAGGCGGCGATGATCGGCATGGACATGAGCCGCGCCAAACGCGCCGCCGCGATCGACAGCCATGCCGCCGCCGTGATCCTGCAGGGCGCGATCGACCGGCTGGCGGGGGGCGTGCTCTAGCCCAAACTCCGTTCGCCTCGAGCGAAGTCGAAAGGCGATGCGCTGGTGTCTCGACTACGCCCGACACGAACGGAACAAGGCTTGCGCTCGCAAAAAAAGGGCGTTGCCACCCCGGCGTCCACGCCCCTATGCCCGCGCCCATGAACACCCCCACCCCCCGGTTCGACGCGCGCGAGGCGTCCAAGTGGTTCTTCCGCCACGGCCACACCGGCTGGCTCGGCCTGAGGTTCACCGATCAGGGCGAGAACTGGGTCGAGCTCGAACTCCCTTGGCGCGAGGATCTGCTGGGGGACGCCAGCCGGCCGGTGCTCGCATCCGGCCCGATCATCAGCCTGATGGACATGGCGAGCGGCATGGCGATCTGGCAGACGCGCGGCAGTTTCCAGCCGGTGGCGACGCTCGACCTGCGCGTCGATTACCAGCGCCCGGCGCGCGAGCGGGCGAGCGTGAAGGGCCGGGTCGAATGCTACCGCATCACCCGCTCCGCCGCCTTCGTGCGCGGGATCGCCTATGACGACGATCCGGCCGATCCGGTCGCTCACGTCGCGGGCTGCTTCATGACCATCGGCGCCGATCCGCGCGAGAGCAATCCGGCCCTGCGAGGAGGCGAGGATGCCTGAGGGGCTGGAGCTTCCCGCCTACGCCCGTTCGCTCGGAGTTACGCTCACCGGCGAGACCGAGGGCGGGATGCCGGTGCTGACGGTCGATTTCGGCGGAAACGTCGAGGGCCGGCCGCAACATTTCCACGGTGGTGCGACCGCGGGTCTGCTCGAGAACGCGGGCTATGCGGCCCTTCGCACCGCACTGCTGGCGGCGGGGCGCGATCCGCTGCTCAAGCCGATCAACATCACGGTGCAATATCTCGCCGCGGGCAAGTCACAGGCGAGTTTCGCGGTGGGACGGATCACGCGGCTCGGCCGGCGCAATGCCAACGTGACCGTGGAGGCATGGCAATCCGACCGCGCGCGGCCGATCGCGACGGCCGTGATGAATATCCTGATGGTCTAGGGCGGGGGCGCCGGGCTCGGCGAGGCCGAGGGCTGGACCACCACCCCGCCGCCATCCACGCGCACCTCCACCGGCACGCCGGGTTGGCTGAGGGTCACGCCGCCCTGTTCGATCCTGAGGGTAGTGCCGTCCTGCCCGACCGGGATTTCCTCGCCGTCGAGCACGTCGAGCGGCTGGACCGGGCCTTCGGGATCGGGCGTGTCCTCCGCCTTCGGCTCCGGCGCGGCCTCGATCTTGAGCGCGCCGCGCAGGAAATCGCGCCAGATGCGCGCCGGGGTGCTGCCGCCGGTGACGCCGTTCAGGGGCGTGTTGTCGTCGTTGCCGACCCACACTCCCACCACGAGGTCCCCCGCATAGCCCACGAACAGCGCATCGCGGTAATCCTGGGTCGTGCCTGTCTTGCCGTAATTGGCGATCGGAAGGGAGGCGTTGCGCCCCGTCCCGCGATTGATCGCGGCGCGCAGCATCCCTTCGAGATCCTCGTGATCGCCCGAGGACATCGAATCCCGCCGCGTCGTCAGCCAGTCCCACCAGCTGCGCTCCCCGCGAGCGAAGGCGTGGGGTTCGACCGGGTATTCGTTGGCCGCGATCCCCGCATAGGCGGCGGTCAGCTCCATCAGGGTCATCGAGAAAGTGCCGAGCGCAAGGCTCGGGTCGCCCTCGGTCATGGGCGCGGTGATGCCGAGACGGCGGGCGGTGCGGATCACCTTGTCGCTGCCCACCGCCTGGAACAGCCGCACGGCGGCGACATTGCTGGAGGAGGCGAAGGCGTCCTCCAGCGTGATCTGGTCGGAATATTGCTCGCGCGCGTTCTTGGGGCGGTAGCTGCCTTGGGTGATCGGGGTGTTGGGGATGGTGTCGTCGGGCTCCCAGCCCTCTTCCAGCGCGGTCAGATAGACGAAGGTCTTGAAGGTCGATCCCGGCTGGCGGCGCGCCTGCGTGGCGCGGTTGAAGGGGCTCTTGCGATAGTCGCGTCCGCCGACCATCGCCACGACCTCGCCGTTGCGGCGCATCGCCACCAGCGCGACCTGCGCGCCGCCCAGCGGGGCGCGCGCGACGATGCGGTTCGCCAGCGCCTGGAGGCGGGAATCGAGCGTCGTGGTGAGGGTCTGCTTGGAATAGCTCGCCTCCATCCCCTCGCGCGCCAGCGGCAGGGCCCAGTCGGCGAAATAGGTGCCGGTCGGCAGGTTGTCGTCGCGCGTGCGCACGTCGATGCGCGGGTCGGGCAGCGCCTTCGCCTCGGCGGCGGTGAGATATCCCTCGTCGACCATCGAGCCGATCACCAGCTCCATGCGCTTCTTGGCCTTGTCGTAGTGCTTGGTCGGCGCATAGCGCGAAGGCGCCTGGAGCAGCCCCGCCAGCATCGCCGCCTGTTCGGGCCGCAGCTTTTCGGGCTGGCGGTAGAAGTAATGGAGCGAGGCGGCGCGCAGGCCGTACTGGTTGTCGCCGAAATAGGCGTTGGACAGGTAGCGTTCGAGGATCTCGTCCTTGGTAAGCCAGCTTTCCAGCCACAGCGCGATCAGCGCCTCGCGCGCCTTGCGGCTGAGGCTCTGTTCGGGGGTGAGGAAGGTGAACTTGGCGAGTTGCTGGGTGATCGTCGAGCCGCCGCCGTATCCCGTCCATGCCGCCCGGGCGATGCCGCGCGGATCGATGCCCCAGTGCGAATAGAACCGCCGGTCCTCGATCGCTATGAAGGCCTGCACCACGTGGGGCGGCAGGTCGGCGACCTTGACCGGCGCCTCGACGATCGCCCCCTGCCGCGCGATCGGCGTGCCGTCGCTGGCGAGCAGCGTGACCTGTGGCGGGGCGATGGGTTCGAGGCTCTTGGAGAGCGGGGCGGTGACGGCAAGCCAGCCGATCAGCAGGGCGAAGACGGCGAAGGCGGCGAGCAGCCCCCGCCCTGTCCACCACAGCTTCGACCGTGCGCGCCAGTAGTCGCGCTGCCACCAGCGCAGGCGCCGCTTCTCCTCGACCGCCAGCGCCTCGTCGACGAGGCCGAGCTTGGCGTCCCAGGCGTCGAAATCGGGTGTCGCCGAGACGCGCGGGCGCGGCAGGTCGTCCTCGTCGTCATCAAGGGGCCGCTGCGATTCGTAGAGCGGGTAGAACCCCGCAGGCGTGCCCGTCCCGTCCGGAGCACCGGCACGCGAGCCTTTCCAGAATCGGTCGAAGAACGCCATGGTGACGGCTGTGTTACCAGCCTAGGACACTTGGTAGCAAGCGGATGGTTACCGCTTCTTCGCCGCGCCCTCCGGCAGGTCCTCGCCGAAGACGCGCTGGTAGTATTCGGCCACCAGCGTGCGCTCCGCCTCGTCGCACTTGTTGAGGAAGCTGAGGCGGAAGGCGAAGCCCACCGAGCCGAAGATCGCGGCGTTCTGCGCCCAGGTGATCACGGTGCGCGGGCTCATCACGGTCGAGATGTCGCCGTTCATGAAGCCCTGCCGGGTCAGCTCGGCGACCTTGACCATGTCGGCGATCAGCTTGTCGTCGGCCTGCGGGGTCTTCGACTTGACGATCTGCTGCTCCACCTCGGGCTTGAGGTAGTTCAATGCGACGACGATGTTCCAGCGGTCCATCTGCGCCTGATTGATCGCCTGCGTGCCGTGATAGAGCCCGCTGGTGTCGCCGAGGCCCACGGTGTTGGTGGTGGCGAAAAGGCGGAAGAACGGGTTGGGCGTGATGACGCGGTTCTGGTCGAGCAGGGTCAGGCGGCCGTCGAACTCGAGCACGCGCTGGATCACGAACATCACGTCGGGGCGACCTGCGTCATATTCGTCGAAGGTCAGCGCCACCGGGTGCTGGAGCGCCCACGGCAGGATGCCTTCCTTGAACTCGGTCACCTGAAGACCGTCCTTCAGCACGATCGCATCGCGCCCGACGAGGTCGATGCGGCTGATATGCGCGTCGAGGTTCACGCGGATCGAGGGCCAGTTGAGGCGGGCCGCGACCTGTTCGATGTGGGTCGACTTGCCGGTGCCGTGATAGCCCTGCACCATCACCCGGCGGTTGTGCGCGAAGCCCGCGAGGATCGCCAGAGTGGTGTCCGGATCGAACACATAGGCGCCGTCGATCTCGGGCACGTGCTCGTCACGCGTTGAGAAGGCGGGAACCTGCCAGTCGACATCGATGCCGAAGGTCTCGCGGACATCGATGGTGGTGTCGGGCTGGGTGGGCATGGCGCTGGCGCCGGAGGGGATCGGTGAAGTCATTGCCGCGTCCGGTTAGAACGCATGGGGCCGGGCTGCAAGCGGTGGTTTGACAGGCGGTGCTGGCATTTTGGCGAGTCCCGATAGCAGGGCGGCAGAGTTGTCCCTATATCCCTGCCCATGGCCGATCCCGTCGAATCCCTGCGCCTCAAGCTGGTCAGCCAGGTGCGCGGCGTGTTCCACGACACGGCGAACGGCCAGACCCCCACCCCGCCCTCGGACGAGGCCCTGTTCCAGCGCGACACGCCGATCCGGCTGGTCCATGCCGATCTGGTGGGCATGATGACCGGCGGGGTGCGCGCGCTGCTGCTGCAGATGCTCCATCCCCATGCGCTGCAAGGGGTGCTCGACCATTCGAATTTCCGCGAGGACATGCACGGACGCCTGCGTCGCACCGCGCGGTTCATCGCGGTGACGACCTTCGGCCATCGCGACGAGGCGATGAAGGCGATCGACCGCGTCAACCGCATCCATGCCAAGGTCGGCGGCACGTTGCCCGACGGCTCGCGCTACGAGGCGACCAATCCGCGCACGCTCGCCTGGGTGCACGTGACCGAGGCGCAGAGCTTCCTTGCCGGCTATGTCCGCCACGTAAGGCCGGCGATGCCGGTCGCCGAGCAGGACGAATATTACCGCCAGTTCGCCGTCATCGCCCGCGCCCTGGGCGCCGATCCCGTTCCCGAGACGCGCGGCGAGGCGGAGCGGATTTTCCGCGAGTTGCGCCATGATCTTGCCACCTCGCCCGAGGCGCGGGAGGTGGCCCAGCTGGTGCTCTCGCAGCGCCCTCCCGGCGCGCCGCGCAGCGTCCAGACAATGATCACTGCCGATGCGGTGTCGATGCTGCCCGACTGGGCGCGGCACATGCTCGGGCTCCAGCGGCCCGTCCTCACCGCCCTCCCCGCGCGTGCGGCGACATGGGGCATGGGGCGGACGCTCCGATGGGCCTTCCGGCAGAACTGAGGATACGAGGGAGAGGACAATGGCCGAATTCACTTTCTACACCGTGGCCATGAGCCGCGGGCAGATCTCGCGCTGGGCGCTGCACGAGGCGGGCGCGGATTACGAGCACGTGGTGTTCGACTGGGCGACGCGGCCCGAGAGCTTCAAGACCATCAACCCGATGAACAAGGTGCCCGCGCTGGTGCACCACCATGGCGGCCACGATCACGTCGTCACCGAATGCGCGGCGATCAACCACTACCTCGCCGAGACCCACCCCGAGAAAGGCCTGCTGCCCGACGCGCACGAGAAGGCCGGCTATTTCCGCTGGCTGTTCTTCGCTGCAGGGCCGCTCGAACAGGCGGTGGTGGCGCAGGCGATGGGCTGGCAGGTGCCCGAGGGCAAGACCGGCATGGCGGGCTTCGGCAGCCTCGAACTGACGCTGGATGCGCTCGACAGCTGGCTGTCGGCGAACGATTTCATCGCCGGAGGCCGCTTCACCATGGCCGATACCTATGTCGGAAGCCAGTTCGTCTGGGGCCTGCGCTTCGGCTCGATCCCCGAGCGGCCCTCCTTCAGGGCCTATGTCGAGCGCATCACCCAGCGTCCGGCCTATGCCGAGGCGAATGCCATCGACGCGAAGATCATCGCCGCGGCGCAGGCCAGCGGGTGAGGGTGCGCCCCGCCACCCTTGCGGATGTGCCGCAGTGGGCCGCGATGCGCGCGCAGCTCTGGCCGGACAATCCGCCCCCGGCCCATGCCGAGGATATCGCAGGGACGTTCCTCTCCGGCGACCCCGACCAGGTCGCCTTCGTTGCCGAGGGCCATGACGGCGCCCTGCTCGGCTTTGTCGAAGCGAGCATCCGGCACGACTATGTCGACGGCTGCGACACCTCGCCCGTGGCTTTCGGCGAAGGCGCGTTCATCGTGCCGGGCGCTCGCGGTACCGGCGTGGGCCGGGCGCTGGTGGAGGCGGTGGCCGATTGGGCCCGCACCAACGGCTGCACCGAACTCGCCTCCAACGCCTTGCTAGACAACACCGCCAGCCACGCCTTTCACGAAGCGGTGGGCTTCGAGGAGACCGAGCGGGTGGTGTTCTTCCGCCGGATGCTGTGAGGCCTCAGGCCAGCGCCGCGCTCCTGCGCAGCAGCTGGTAGGCGTCGACCACCGCGGTCAGCTGCGCCTCGTGACGGCGGTCGCCGCCGTTGCGGTCGGGATGATAGCGGCGGACGAGTTCGGAATAGCGGCGCCTGAGCCGCGTGCGGTCGGTGTCCGAGCCGAGCCCCATGACCTCGAGCGCCGCCGCCTCCTCGCGGCTGAAGCGCCCGGACATCGCCGCCTTGGCCTCGCGCTCGGCACGCGACCTGATGCCTCGGGCGCGGGCGGAGATGGCATCGAGCGGATCGGCATAGTCGGCCCAGCGCGGAGTATCGCCGATGCCCGCCGTGGGCCGGAACACGCGGCTTTCGGTCTGCCAGCCGGCGATAGGGGACTGGGCGCGCAGGATCTCCTCGGCGCTCATGCCCTCGAACCAGTCGTAGCCCGCGTTGAATTCGCGAACATGAGGCAAGCAGAACCAGCGCCACTCGCCCGGGCCGTCAAAGCCGTGCGGACGGCGCCCGGGGGCGCGGAATTCGCCCGCCTCGCGGCAGCCGGGGGCTTCGCATTGGCGTCCGGGGCTCTCGACGCGGCCGTGGAATCGTGGTGAAGGCATAAGCGCGTTGAATGGCGATTGGGCGCCCAAGTTCCAAGTCCGATCCGCCCCTGCCTGCTTGCGAAAAAGGAAAGCCGTGATGAGTGTCGCCGAGGAAATGCACGCCCTGCTGACCGAAGCCTTCGCCCCCGCCCGCCTCGCGATCATCAACGATTCCGCGAAGCATTCGGGCCATATGGGCGACGACGGTTCGGGCGAATCGCACTTCACCGTCGAGATCGAGGCGGCGGCCTTTGCGAGCATGAACCGCCTCGCCCGCCAGCGCGCGGTGATCGCGGCACTGGGCGATATCGTCGGGCAGCGCGTCCATGCCGTGGCGATCAAGGCGAGCGTGCCGGCCGAATGACGCTGAACCCCGCCCTGCGCCTGCGCCGCGCGGCGCGGCTGATCGTGGTCGATCCGGAAATGCGCGCACTGATGTTCCGCTACGACGTGCCGGGTCGCGATCCCTTCTGGGTCACGGCCGGGGGCGAATGCGATCCGGGCGAAAGCTTCGAGGATGCGGCGCGGCGCGAACTCTTCGAGGAAACCGGCATCACCGCCGATCCCGGCCCCCAGATCGCGCGGATGACGCCCGAATTCATAACGGTCGAGGGCGAGCCGGTGCAGGCGGACGAACGGTTCTTCCTCGTGCGCGTCGACAATGCGCGCGTGGATACGGCGGGCCACACCGAGCTCGAACGGAAGCTGATGACGCAGCACCGCTGGTTCACGCTCGACGAGCTGGAAAGCTGGCACGAGGCGGTGTTTCCGGTGAACCTTGCCGACATGATCCGGTCCCATATCGCAACCTGATTGCACCGCGCCGGAGCGCCCGCTACTCCTCCCCTCAAAGGGAGAGAGACATGGACTATGCAGGCAAGGTGGCGTGGATCACCGGCGCATCCTCGGGCATCGGCGCGGCGCTGGCGCGCGAACTGGCCGCGCGCGGCGCGCATGTGGTGCTGTCCGGCCGTGACGCGGCGCGGCTGGAGGAAGTGGCGGCGGATTGCGGCGAGACGCTGATCCTCGCCTTCGATGTGCGCGACGAGGCGGCGCTGGCCGACGCGACCGCCAAGGCGATGGCCTGGAAGGGCGGCGTCGATCTTGCCATCGCCAATGCCGGCATCTCGCAACGAAGCCGCGCGCTCAAGACGTCGATGCAGGTCTATCGCGACATCATCGACATCGATCTCACCGCCCAGATCGCCTTCTCGCAGGGGCTGATCGGCCATATGGCGGAGCGGGGATCGGGCGGGCTCGCCTTCATCTCCTCGGTCGCGGGCAAGGTCGGGGTGCCGATGCGCACCGCCTACTCGGCCGCCAAGTTCGGCCTTGCAGGCTATGCCGATGCGCTGCGGGCGGAACTCTCGATCAACGGCGTGTCGGTGCACACCATCTACCCCGGCTCGGTCGCCACCAACGTCTCGCGCAATGCGCTCACCGCCGAGGGCACCGCGCGGGGCCGGTCGGACAAGGCGATCGACGAGGGCATCCCCGCCGACGTCGCCGCCCGCGCGATGCTCGACGGGATCGCCGCCGGGACACGCGAGATCATCGTCGCCGAGGGCATGGAACTGGCGATGGGCGAGGCGCGCCGCACGCCCGATGCGCTGTTCGATCAGGTCGCGGGGATGGTCGCCAAGGGCTACATGGACAAGCTGGAGCAACAGTGATGAGCTTTGACCTCAAGCGCGTGGCGCTGCCGAACGGCATCCACCTCGACATCGTCGACGAGGGCCCGACCGATGCGCCGGTGCTGATCTTCCTGCACGGCTTTCCCGAAAGCCACCGCACCTGGCGGCACCAGATCCGGCATTTCTCGGATCGCTACCGCTGCATCGCCCCCGACCAGCGCGGCCATCGCGGGTCCTCCAAGCCGCAGGAGGTCGCGGCCTATACCCCCGACAAGCTGATCGGCGACATCTTCCTGCTGGCCGACGCGCTGGGGATCGGCAGCTTCACCATCGTCGGCCACGACTGGGGCGGCGCCATTGCCTGGGGCGTGGCGCTCGCCGGGCAGCACGCCCGCGTGACCCGCGCCGTGATCGCCAATGCGCCGCATCCGGTGGTGTTCCAGCGGCTGCTCTACACCAATCGGGTGCAGCGCGAGGCGAGCCAGTACATCCGCGGCTTCCGCGACCCCGCCAACGACGCGCTGGTCAAGGAGCACGGCCTCACCGGCCTGCTGCTCAAGGAAGTGAAATGGGACCGCCCCACCGCGATGGAGCCCGAGGAGCGCGACCAGCTGCTGCGCGACTGGCAGAACCGCGACGCGGCCTTCGGGATGCTCAACTACTACCGCGCAAGCCCGATCGACGTGCCGACGATGGACGCGCCCTTCGAGGTCCCCGAGGGCTGGACGCCCCCTGCCCTGCCCAAGCTGACCATCCCGACCCTCGTAATCTGGGCGCTCGACGATCTCGCCCTGCCGCCGGAAAACCTCGAAGGGCTGGAGGACATCATCGACCCGCTCACCATCGTGCGCGTGCCCGATTGCGGGCATTTCGTGCCGTGGGAAGCGCCCGGGGCTGTGAACGCGGCGATGGAGGAATTTCTCGCGGGCTAACCCGCCAGCCACTCCACATCCGCCCCGTGCGGGTGGGACCAGGCTAGCTGCACCTCCTCGCTCCTGCCGGGCCAGTGGCGCACGGTCAGCTTGTGACGGTGGACGGTGCGGTCGGCCTCGACCTGCACCCATGCGAGCGGGCGCTCGGGCGTGGCCTTCGCGCCCGCCGCTTCCATCGCCGCCGTCACCCGCGCCTGCTGGTCGGCAGGCACATATTGCCAGACGATCGAGTGCATCAGCATCCGCGTGGTGCCCTGTTCCTGCGGCCTTGCAAGCTCAGCCTCGACGAAATCGGCGGCGTTCATCGCCACGATGTCGGGCTTGCTCTGCGAGGCTGCGCGGATCGCGGCGTCCATCCGCTCGAAGCGCACCGCGTGCTCGGGCCAGATATAGGCCTTGAGCCTGAGCGCCTGCGCGGGATCGGTCAGATCGACCGGAGCGACATCGCAACCCCTGGCCTTGGCGATCTCGATCCGGTGCGCGGGCGGCGGCGCCCCGTTCCATGCAGGCGCGAAGGTCATCACCGGATCCTCCGGCCCCACCTTCACCCCACCGAGGTCATAGGCATAGCGCCCCAGCATCAGGTTTATGCCGGCGCTGGAGCCGATCTCGAGGCATTCGAACCGCGGCGGTAGGCCCCGCTCGGCCAGCCACAGCGTCGCGGCGATGAAGTTGGCCGAACGCCCCGCCTCGTTCGTCTGCGGCGGACCGTCCAGCCAGGGCAGCAGCGCCGCCTCTTGCGCGGCGATGACCTGCGCGATCACCGCCGCATCCTGTGCCGCCTCCCCGCGGTATATGGGCCCAAGCTGCGGCGCCGCGCCCGACAGGTGGAGCGCGTGCAGCCCTCCCGCCACCCGCAAGGGTAGCGCATCGGCGAGCGGCGCGCCCTGCCAGCCGCGCACCCTGCCGAGCAAGGCACCCTGCGCTTCCGAGGCCAGCACCGCGGCGATGCCGCCGACCACCCGCGCGGTGACATGCGCGCCCGCCGCCTCGCAATAGGCAACCTGGTTGGCGAAGGCCGTCGCCACCGCCCCCGGACCTGCCGTGTTCATGTCGACGAATTCATAGGCCGGCCGCGCCCCGGATCCCTGCATCACCATTGCCCTTTACGCCTCCCAGCCCTAAGTGCGCGACCGATCATGACCAGCATCGGCCTTCCCGACAACAGCTTCTTCCGGCCCGGACAGCTCACTTTCGCTGTCCCCAAGGGTCGCATCCTCGACGAGGCGCTCCCCGTCATGGCGCGCGCCGGGGTGGAGCCTGCCGCCGACTTCCACGACCCGAAAAGCCGCGCCCTGGCCTTTGCATGCACCCGCGACGACATGCGGATGATCCGCGTACGGGCCTTCGATGTCGCGACCTTCGTCGCCCACGGCGCGGCGCAGGTCGGGATCGTCGGCTCCGACGTGATCGAGGAGTTCGACTACGCCGATCTCTACGCCCCCGTGGACCTCGGCATCGGCATCTGCCGCCTCTCGGTCGCGCGCCTCGCCACGGACACGGACGAGGCGGGCAGCGCCAGCCACCTGCGGGTCGCGACCAAGTATCCCAACCTCACCCGCCGCCACTTCGAGGCCGCGGGCGTGCAGGCCGAATGCGTCAAATTGAACGGCGCGATGGAGCTTGCTCCCTCATTGGGCCTTGCGCGCCAGATCGTCGACCTCGTCTCGACCGGCACCACCCTGCGCGAGAACGGCCTCGTCGAGACCGCCACCATCCTCGAGATCTCCGCCCGCCTGATCGTCAACCGCACCGCCCTCAAGACCGACCCGCGCGTGCCCGCACTGGTCGATGCCTTCCGCCGCGAGGCCGAGGCGCGCGCACAGAAGGCTCCCGCCGCCGCATGACCGTGTCGCTCCTCTCCACGCTCCAGCCCGATTTCGAGACGCGCTTCACCCGCATCGTCGAGGCGCGGCGTGAATCCGACACCGATGTCGCGGGGCAGGTCTCGGCCATTCTCCAGGCGGTGAAGGGTCGCGGCGATGCGGCGCTGGTGGAATACACCCAGCGGTTCGATGGCCACGCGCTGATCGCCGAGAGCGACTGGGTGATCCCGCGCGAGGCCTGCGAGGCGGCCTACGACGATCTCGCGCCCGACCTGCGCGACGCGCTCGAACTCGCCGCCGCCCGGATCCGCGCCTATCACGAGGCGCAGCTGCCGCAGGACCGCGACTATGTGGACGCGGCGGGCGTGCGCCTGGGCGCGATCTGGCGGCCGGTCGATGCGGCGGGGCTCTATGTGCCGGGCGGCCGCGCGGCCTATCCCTCCTCGTTGCTGATGAACGCCATTCCGGCGCGCGTCGCGGGGGTCGAGCGGCTGGTGGTGGTGACCCCCACGCCCAAGGGCCAGACCAACCCGCTGGTGCTCGCCGCCGCCCATATTGCCGGGATCGACGAGATCTGGCGCGTCGGCGGGGCGCAGGCGGTGGGCGCGCTCGCCTACGGCACGCAGCGCATCCGTGCCGTGGATGTCATTACCGGCCCGGGCAATGCCTGGGTCGCCGAGGCCAAGCGGCAGCTTTACGGCGTCGTCGGCATCGACATGGTGGCCGGGCCCTCGGAAATCCTCGTGATCGCGGACGGCAAGAACGATCCCGACTGGATCGCCGCCGATCTGCTTTCGCAGGCCGAGCATGACCCGACCTCGCAGTCGATCCTCATCACCGACGATGCCGGCTTCGCGCGGCAGGTGGAGGACTGCATCGACCTCCAGATCACCCAGTTGGCGACCGCCAAGACCGCCCGCGCCTCGTGGGACGCGCACGGGGTGATGATCGTGGTCAACGACCTCCTCGCCGAGGCTCCCGCCCTCGCCAACCGCCTCGCCGCAGAGCATGTCGAGATCGCGGTCGACGACCCCGAGCCCTACCTGAAGGCGATCCGCCATGCCGGGAGCATCTTCCTCGGCCGCATGACGCCCGAGGCAGTCGGCGATTACGTCGCCGGACCGAACCACGTGCTGCCGACCGGACGCCGCGCGCGCTTTTCGAGCGGGCTTTCGGTGCTCGACTTCATGAAGCGCACCAGCTTCCTCGGGCTCGATGCGGCCTCCTTCAAGGCGATCGGCCCCGCCGCCGCCACCCTCGCCCATGCCGAAGGGCTACCGGCGCACGCCAAATCCGTGGAATTGAGAATCCGATGAACAGCCCCGCCCGTTCCCAGGCCCGCTCGGCCGCGCGTCTTGCCGCCGTGCAGGCGCTCTACCAGCAGCACATGGAGGGCACCCCGCTCGCCCGACTGCTCGACGAGTTCCACCAGCATCGGCTGGGTCGGACCATCGACGAGGATGCCTTCGACCAGGCCGAATATGCCGAGGCCGAGGTGCCCTTCTTCGACGACGTGGTGCGCGGGGTGGATGCCCGCCGCGACGAGATCGACGCGCTGGTGGCGAGCAAGCTCGCAAGCGGCTGGAGCCTCGCACGGCTCGATCGGGCGATGCTCCAGGTGCTGCGCGCCGGCACCTACGAGCTCATCGCCCGCGCCGACGTGCCGGCGCCAGTCGCGATCAACGAATATGTCGAGGTCGCCAAGGCCTTCTTCGACGACGGGCAGGCGAAGTTCGTCAACGGCATCCTCGATGCGGTGGCGAAAGAGGCGCGGGGCTAGAAACCAGAACCGTTCGGGCTGAGCTTGTCGAAGCCCTGTCCTTTCTCCGAAGAGAAGTGCAGCCCTTCGACAAGCTCAGGGCGAACGGATATTGGTGAGGGCGATGAACGAACCCGACTTCATCGCCGCCCTGCGCGCCCTTCCGCTCCATCCCGGCGCGCGCGGGCTGTCGGACGATTGCGCGGTGATCGAGGTCGGCACCGAAACCCTCGTCATCACCCACGACATGATGGCGGAGGGCGTGCACTTCCGCCCCGATGCCGACATGGCCGACGTGGCGTGGAAGCTGGTGACAACCAATCTTTCGGATCTCGCGGCCAAGGGCGCGGTGCCCCTCGGCGTCCTGCTCGGGCACACGCTGGGGCGGGACGATGCGCGCTTCATCGCGGGGTTGCGCGAAGCCCTCGAGGCCTTTGGCACCCCCCTGCTAGGCGGGGACACGATCGCCGCGGCAGGCCCGCGCTCCCTCGGCCTGACGGCCATCGGGCGGGCGAGCCACACCCCGGTCCCCTCGCGCAGCGGCGCGCAGGCGGGCGACGCGGTCTGGCTGACCGGGCAGGTGGGCCGCGCGATGCTCGGCTTCGAGGGGGCCGAGGAGCACCGCGCCGCCTTCGACCGCCCTGTCCCGCGCCTCGCCGAGGGGCAGGCGCTCGCGCCCCATGTCACGGCGATGATGGATGTGTCCGACGGGCTCCTGCTCGATGCCTTCCGCCTCGCCGAGGCGAGCGGCGTGACCCTCGCGCTCGATCCTGCCGCCATTCCTGTCGCCGATGCCGCGCGGGCCGACCAATGCATCCGCTGGGGCGACGATTACGAGCTGCTGTTCACGGCGCCTCCGTCCGCAAGGCTGCCCATCCCCGCGCACCGGATCGGCACCGTCACCGACCGCGCCGACGCACCCCTGACGCTCGGGACGGAGACCTTCGGCGACCCTGCCAGCCTCGGCTATCGCCACGGCGATCCCTCCCAAAACTGCTGAAACCGTCGCAAAACCGGGATTGGCACTCTCGGTGAGGCTTGCCAGCCTTCCCTTTGTGCCTATGACTGTGCGCCTCGCGCCCGAGGGATCAACAAGAGGCGCGCGTCTCCATCATCGGGGACAGGACATAACGAGAGGGGATTGCTCGTGAATCTATTGCTCATTTCGATTGGGCTGGGGGTGCTTGCCATCGTCTATGGCATCATCACCAGCTCGCAGGTGCTCGGCGCCAGCGCCGGGAACGCGCGGATGCAGGAAATCGCAGCCGCCATCCAAGAAGGCGCGCAGGCCTACCTGAACCGTCAATACACCACCATCGCGATCGTCGGCGTCGTCGTCGCCGCGATCGTCGCCTTCGCGCTCGGGACCACCGCCGCGATCGGCTTCGTCACCGGCGCGGTGCTTTCGGGCGTCGCCGGCTATATCGGCATGAACATCTCGGTGCGCGCCAACGTGCGCACGGCCGAGGCGGCCAGCACGGGCCTTCAGGCCGGCCTCACCCTCGCCTTCCGCGCGGGTGCGATCACCGGCATGCTGGTGGCGGGCCTCGCGCTGCTGGCGATTGCGGTGTTCTTCTACGTCATGGTCGGGCCGATGGGCCTCACCCCGGCGAGCCGCACCGTGATCGACGGCCTTGTGGGCCTCGCTTTCGGCGCCTCGCTGATCTCGATCTTCGCGCGTCTGGGCGGCGGGATCTTCACCAAGGCAGCCGACGTCGGCGCGGACCTCGTCGGCAAGGTCGAGGCGGGCATCCCCGAGGATGACCCGCGCAACCCCGCCGTGATCGCCGACAACGTGGGCGACAACGTGGGCGACTGCGCAGGCATGGCCGCGGACCTCTTCGAGACCTACGTCGTCACCGTCGGCGCCACCATGGTGCTGACCGCGCTGCTGCTCACCCAGCTGGGCGACCTGCTGCTGCCGATGATGGCGCTGCCGCTGCTGATCGGGGGCGCGTGCATCGTCACCTCGATCCTCGGCACCTACTTCGTGCGCCTCGGCGGCGGGACCAACGTGATGGGGGCCATGTACAAGGGCTTCATCGTCACCGCCGTCACGTCGATCCCGCTGATCTGGTTCGTCACGCAATATGCGCTCGGCTCGGTCGGCATGGACATGAACACGGTGATCAACCCGGGCCAGGAGATGACCGAGTTCAACGGCCGCGAGCTGTTCTACTGCGCGCTGCTCGGCCTCGCCATCACCGGGCTGATCATCTGGATCACCGAGTACTACACCGGCACCAAGTACCGCCCGGTGCGCTCGATCGCCAAGGCCTCGGAAACCGGCCACGGCACCAACGTGATCCAGGGCCTCGCGATCAGCCTCGAGGCGACCGCGCTGCCGACGCTGGTGATCGTCGCAGGGATCATCATCGCCTATGGCCTCGCCGGCCTCATGGGGATCGCCTATGCGGCGACCGCGATGCTGGCGCTCGCCGGCATGGTCGTGGCGCTCGACGCCTACGGCCCTGTCACCGACAACGCCGGCGGGATCGCCGAGATGTCGGGTCTGGACGATAGCGTGCGCGAGAAGACCGACCTTCTCGACGCTGTCGGCAACACCACCAAGGCCGTCACCAAGGGCTATGCCATCGGTTCGGCGGGCCTCGGCGCGCTGGTGCTGTTCGCGGCCTACACCACCGACCTTCGGACCTTCTTCCCCGATGCGAACGTGGACTTCAGCCTCGAGAACCCCTTCGTGATCGTCGGGCTGCTGCTCGGCGCCCTGCTGCCCTACCTCTTCGGGGCGATGGGCATGACCGCGGTGGGCCGTGCGGCGGGCGACGTGGTGGTGGACGTGCGCGAGCAGTTCCGCACCAACCCGGGGATCATGGCGGGCACCTCCAAGCCCGACTATGCCCGCACCGTCGACCTCGTCACCAAGGCGGCGATCAAGGAGATGATCATCCCCTCGCTGCTGCCGGTGCTGGCGCCGGTGGTGGTGTACTTCGTGATCACCGCGATCGCGGGTCAGGACAACGGCTTCGCGGCGCTGGGCGCGCTGCTGCTCGGCGTGATCGTGGGCGGGCTGTTCGTGGCCCTTTCCATGACCGCCGGTGGCGGGGCGTGGGACAACGCCAAGAAGTACATCGAGGACGGCAACCACGGCGGCAAGGGCTCGGAAGCCCACAAGGCCGCGGTGACCGGCGACACGGTCGGCGATCCCTACAAGGACACTGCCGGCCCGGCCGTGAACCCGATGATCAAGATCACCAACATCGTCGCCCTGCTGCTGCTCGCGGCGCTGGCGCACGGGGTGGCCTGAACCCATCAGGCCTGCCTGAAAATCCTCACCCCGCCGGGAGCAATCCCGGCGGGGTTTATCTTTGCCTTTTCCCCTGTCCCCCAACCGGACAGGTCCCGACAGGGCACAAGCTTTCTTAAAATCTATGTGACATTGCAGCTGCCGAAGGCGCGGAGGGCTGCGCCCGAACGGGGTTAACCGCAGATGGACATGGCACGTGCGGACAGTTTTCGCACCGGCGCGCCGCGCGGCTATCCGCCCGGCGCCCTGCCGCATGGCGAGCTGCACCTGCTGACCGCGGCCGAGCTTGCCCGGCCCGCCTTCCTCGCCGCCTGGGAACGGCTGGTGCTCGCCGCGGCGGAGCCCAACCCCTTCTACGAACCGTGGTTCCTGCTGCCTTCGCTGGCGCAATGGGGCGAGAGGGACCGGGTCGTAACCAAGGCCTGGTATCACGAAGGCAGGCTCGCCGGGCTGCTGCCGGTGGTGCGCAGCGCGGCCTATTACGGCCACATCGTCACCCACGCTACCGGCTGGTCCCACCCCAATTCCTTCTGCGGCGCGCCGCTGATCGCGGCCGGACACGAGGACGCCTTCTGGCGCGACATCCTGGCCCATTTCGACCGCCGTGCGCGCCGGGCGCTGTTCCTGCACCTGCCGATGATGCCCGCCGACGGCCCTGCCAATGCCGCGCTCGAAAGGGTGCTCGCCCGCCACCCGCGCGCGCAATACATGGTCGCCGAGGAGAACCGCGCGCTGCTGGCCGGGGATGCGGGCGCCGCCGCCTATCTCGAGGCGGCGATGAGCGCCAAGAAGCGCAAGGAACTGCGCCGCCAGCACAACCGCCTCGCCGAGGAGGGCGCGCTCGTCTTCGAGCGGTGCGAGGACGATGCGGGCCTCGCCGAATGGACGGCGGAGTTCCTCGCGCTTGAGGCGGCCGGGTGGAAGGGCGAGGCCGGCTCCGCCCTCGCCAGCGCGCCCGACACCCGCGCCCTGTTCGAACAGGCGCTGGCCGGCGCTGCGGCGGCAGGGCGGCTCGAACGGCTCGCGCTCAGGCTCGACGGGCGCGCCATCGCGATGCTCGCCAATTTCATCACCCCGCCGGGCGCCTACAGCTTCAAGACCGCCTTCGACGAGGCCTATGCCCGCTTCTCTCCGGGGATGCTGCTGCAGCTGGAAAACCTCGCCCTTATCGAACGCCCGGACGTGGCGTGGGCCGACAGCTGCGCGGTCGAGGGCCACCCGATGATCGAACGCCTGTGGCGGGACAGGCGCCGCATGATCAGCCGCAACATCGCCATCGGCGGGCCGCTGCGCCGCGCCTGCTTCCGCCTGCTGATGGCGTGGGAAACCCGACCGAGGAGGATTCCATGAACGCCCCTGCCCGTTTCACCGATGCCCTGCCCGCGACCGTCTTCGACGGCCCCGCCCGCACCCGCTTCGCCGCCCATTACCCCGAGACGCCGCACATCCTGACGCACAGCCTCACCAGCCACCCGCTGCTCGAGATCGAGGCCCTGGCCGCCCTCGCCGAGAGGCTGCCGCTCGCCTCGGTCGAATACAACCGCGGCGACCTGCCGATCGGGGTCGACGGCAAGCCGGGATCGAACGGCATGACCATCGCCGAGACCATCCGCCGCGTCGCCGAGGCGGAAAGCTGGGCGGTGCTCAAGAACATCGAGCAGGTGCCCGCCTATGAGGCGCTGCTGATGAGCCTGCTCGAGGAGATCCGCCCGGAGATCGAGGCGGCGACCGGCGCGATGCTGACCCCGCAGGGCTTCATCTTCGTCTCCTCGCCGAACTCGGTCACGCCCTACCACTTCGATCCCGAGCACAACATCCTGCTCCAGATCAGGGGCAGCAAGGTGATGACCCAGTTTCCTGCGGGCGACACCCGCTTCGTGCCGGACGAGGCCCACGAGACCTACCATTCGGGCGGCCCGCGCGAATTGATGTGGGACGATGCGATGCTCCCCCACGGCACCGAATTCGCGCTTGCGCCGGGAGAGGCGCTGTTCGTGCCGGTGATGGCGCCGCATTTCGTGCGGAACGGCCCCGCCCCCTCGGTGTCGCTGTCGATCACCTGGCGCTCGGAATGGAGCTACCGCGAAAGCGATGCGCGCATCTTCAACGCGATCCTGCGCGAGCGCGGCTTCCGCCCCAGCGCGCCGGGGCGCTGGCCGCAGCAGAACTATGCCAAGGCCTATGCCTTCCGCGCTCTGCGCAAGCTTGGCTTGACGGGTTCGTAAGCCGCAAGCATGGCCTCGCGCCATGACTGACACGCCCACGAACGAAGAACTGGTCGCCGGCCTCGTCCGCCTGCTGACGGTCGAGAAGCGCGCCGCCGATGTCTATGCCGGGCCCCCGCAGGCCGACGGGATCGGGCGGGTGTTCGGCGGGCAGGTGCTCGCGCAGGCGCTCCAGGCCGCGCAGGCGAGCGTCACGGACGGCAAGTGCGCCCATTCGCTCCACGCCTATTTCCTGCGCGGCGGGCGCGAGGGGGCGGGTATCGAATACCGCATCGAACGCGACTTCGACGGGCGCAGCTTCGCCAACCGGAGGGTGGTCGCCTCGCAGGAAGGCGAGGACGGCACGCCGGTGCCGATCCTCAATCTCACCGCCAGCTTCCAGCTGCCGGAAGACGGCCTCGAACACATCGATTCGCCCATGCCCGATGTCGCGCGTCCGGATGATCTGCGCCCCGACATGGAGCTGCGCCGCGAGATCGCCGAACAGTGGGCCGACAGGCTCTCCGAGACCCAGCGCCGGATGATGCTGCGCCCGCGTCCGATCGAGATGCGGACGATCGACCGTCTGCACTGGATGAGCCGCGAACCGAGGGAGCCGCGCGCCCACACCTGGTTCCGGGTCTGCGCCCCGATCACGGGCGAGGCCGACACCCCCGAACTCCACCGCGCGATCATCACCTATGCCAGCGACTACACCCTGCTCGGCACCAGCGCCCTGCCGCATGGCCTGAGCTGGATGCGCAACGAGTTGGTCGGCGCCAGCCTCGACCACGCGATCTGGTTCCACCGTGACGCGCGGGCGGACGAATGGCTGCTCTACGCCACCGACGCGCCGTGGTCGGGCGGCGGGCGCGGGTTCAACCGCGGGCGGATCTTCAACCTTGCCGGCGAACTGGTCGCGAGCGTGGCGCAGGAGGGGATGATGCGGAAGAGGGTCAAGGGGTAAGCCCGCCGCGCCTTGCCCGTCATGCGCCGCTGGCCGATAAGCGCGCCATGCTCCGGATCGACCCGTTCCACGCGATTCTCGCCAACAGCCTGTTGCAGAACGTGGTCAATTTCACGGTCTGGTTCGCGCTCGTCTTCTGGGCCTATCTGGAGACGCAGTCGGTCTTCGTGACCGGCATGATCGGCGGCATCCACCTGGCCTTCACCGGCGCCTTCGCGATCTGGTTCGGAAGTCTCGTCGATCACCACCGCAAGCGCCCGGTGATGCTGGGATCGAGCGCGGCCTCGCTGGCGCTCTATGCGGCGGCGCTCGGCGTGTGGCAGCTGAGCCCGCCGGGGGCGATGGCCGATACCGCCGGACTGGCTCTGTGGGGCTTCATCGTGCTCGTCATGCTTGCGGTGATCGCGGGCAACATCCGGATGATCGCGCTCGCGACGCTGGTGACGGTGCTGATCCCGCCCGACCGGCGCGACCGCGCCAACGGCCTTGTCGGCATCGTCGGCGGGGTGGGGTTTCTGGTGACCTCGGCGATCAGCGGCTTCCTGGTCGCATGGGACGGCATCCGCGGGCCGCTGGCGCTGGCAATCGGCTTCAGCGCGCTCGTGATCGTGCATCTGCTGACGGTGAGGATCGGCGATCCCGAACCCGAATCCGCCACCGGGGGCGCGCGCCGGGAGATCGACCTTCGCGGCACGATCCGGGTGGTGGCGGCGGTGCCGGGGCTGTTCGCACTGATCCTGTTCGCGACCTTCAACAACCTGCTGGGCGGCGTGTTCATGGCGCTGATGGACGGATATGGCCTGTCGCTGATGAGCGTCGAGGAATGGGGCCTGCTCTGGGCCGCCGCCTCGAGCGCCTTCATCCTCAGCGGCATGGTGATCGCCCGCACCGGCCTCGGCAGGAACCCGCTGCGCACGCTGCTGCTGGTGAACCTCGTCATCTGGATCGCGGCGAGCCTGTTCACCATCCAGGCCTCTATCCCGCTGCTGATCGCCGGCTGCGTGGTCTGGATGTTCTTCGGCCCCTTCGCGGAAGCCGCCGAGCAGACCACGCTGCAACGCGTCGTCCCCTTCGAGAGGCAGGGGCGGGTGTTCGGCTTCGCGCAGTCGGTCGAACAGGCGGCAGCGCCCCTCACCGCCTTCCTGATCGGGCCGCTGACGCAGTTCGTCGCGATTCCGTGGATGACCACCGGCGCGGGCGCGTCGCTGATCGGCGGGTGGTTCGGCACGGGCGCGGACCGGGGGATGGCACTGGTGTTCTGCCTGACCGGCGCGCTCGGGGTGGTGCTGACCCTCGCCGCCTTTGCCTCGCGGTCCTACCGGCGGCTGTCGCAGGCCTACGCGGCAGCGCCCGCCGGGGCGCCGCCGGTGGTCGTCACCCCGCGCGAACCCTAGAGCGGGATCGGCGGCGCGTAGCCGCTGGGCGTGCGGACACCTAGTGCGCCAGCAAGACCGGCATCTGCGGCTCGCTCAGCATCCGCCGCGTCACCCCGCCCATGATCATCTCGGCAAGCCGCGAGTGGCCATAGGCGCCCATCACCAGCAGCCCGCAATCGCGCAGTTGCGCCGCCGAGAACAGCGTGTCCGCCACCGCCGCCTCGCCGCGCGGAATCTCGACGATCTCGCAGTCGATCCCATGCCGGCTGAGATAGCGCGCGCCCTCGGTGGAAGGCAGGTCGAAGCGCGCGCGTTCGCTGTCCTCGACCACGCAGGCGAGCATCACCTTGCACGAACAGGCAAGCAGCGGCACCGCCGCCCGCAGCGCATGGGCGCTTTCCGACGAGCCGTTCCACGCGACCAGCATCGGCGCGCCGACATCGAAGCTCTTCGTGCCCTCGGGCACCACCAGCACCGGCACCGGCGCCTTGAGCACCACGTCGCCCACCAGCGCCGAGGGCCCGCGCCCGTCGCTGCCCGCTTCGGCCGGGCCGACGATGACGATGTCGGCCAGCGGCGAGGCTTCGAGCAGGCGGTGCGGGGCGATGCCGTAGACGAAGCGCCAGTCCCACGGCACGCCCTCGTGCTCGAGCTCGCGCTCGATCTCGGCGCGCAGCTTCTCGGCGTTCTCCTTGATCACAGGCATCGCCGCGGCGATCGCCGAGCCGTAGAAATCGCCGGGCGCAAAGACCTCGTAGCTGATCGCCTGAAGGCAGGTGATGTGGCCGTTGGTCGCCCGGGCGATGTCGAGCGCCACCTGCAGGCGCGCCTGCATCGCCTTGTCGTGATCGATGTGCAGCAGGATGGATTTCATGGCGTGTCTCCCATTGATGATGAGGATGATCGCCCCGAGCGTCGCGCTGTGCCTTGACCCGGATCAATTTTGCGGGCCGCGCTGGCGCGCGCATAGCACCTTGCCATCGACAAGGCGCGCGATCATTCTGCAGCCCGAGGGAGAAAGCCATGCAGATCACGCGCCACCCGCCGGTGAAGACCAGCCTCGAACCGTCGAACCACCCCTACCTCACGGGGCCGTGGACGCCGCTGCACGAGGAAGTCGATGTTGCCGAGCTGCCGGTGATCGAAGGCGAGATCCCCGCGGACATCGACGGCATCTACCTCAGGAACACCGAGAACCAGGTGCACCAGCCGCTCGGGCGCCATCATCCTTTCGATGGCGATGCGATGATCCATCAGGTCAACATCAGCGGCGGCAAGGCGAGCTACCGCAACCGCTTCGTGCGCACGCACTGCTTCGAGGCGGAGCAGATCGCGGGCCGATCGCTGTGGGGCGGGCTGATGGACCCGTGGGGCACTAGCGTGCGCCCCGGTTTCGGCGCGCATGGCGGGCTGAAGGACACCGGCAGCACAGACATCATCGTCCATGCCGGGACCGCCTATGCGACGCTCTACCAGTGCGGCGAGGCGTGGATGCTCGATCCGGTGACGCTCGGCAGCAGGGGCAAGGCGCCCTGGGTGCCGCTCGACGGCATCTCGGCCCACCCCAAGGTCGACGAGGCGACCGGGGAGCTGATGTTCTTCAACTATTCCAAGCACGCCCCCTTCATGCATTACGGCGTGGTCGACCGCACCGGCCAGCTGGTCCACTACGTCCCCGTCCCCCTGCCCGGCCCGCGCCTGCCGCACGACATGGCAATCACGCCCAACTGGTCGATCCTCAACGACATGCCTTTGTATTGGGACGAGGAACTGCTGGGCCGCAACATCCACGCCGCGCGGCTGCACCCGGGCGTGCCCACCCGCTTCGCCCTGATCCCGCGCCGCGGAAGCCCGCAGGACATCCGCTGGTTCGAGGCCGCGCCCACCTACGTGCTCCACTGGACCAATGCGTGGGAGGAAGGCGACGAAGTCATCCTCGAAGGCTATCACCAGGCCAAGCCCATGCCCGATCCGCTCGAGGAGATGGGCCGCTACAGCCACATGATGGCCTATGTCGACGAGCATTCCTTCCAGTCGCGCCTGCACCGCTGGCGCTTCAACCTGAAGACCGGCGAGACCCGCGAGGAGCGCCTGTCCGAACGGATCGTCGAGTTCGGCATGATCAATCCGCTCTTCGCCATGAAGAAAAGCCGCTACGTCTGGTCCACGACCACGCGCCCCGGCTGGTTCCTGTTCAACGGCTATGTCCGCCACGACACCGAAACCGGCGAGGAACAGGTCTATCGCCTGCCCGAGGGCATCTATGCCAGCGAAAGCCCGATGATCCCGAGAAAGGGCGGCACTATCGAGGACGACGGATATCTCGTCACCTTCCTGATCGACGAGAACACCGGCACCTCGGAATGCGCGATCCTCGATGCGAGCGATGTGACCAAGGGCCCGATCTGCCGCCTCGCGCTGCCGCACAAGATCTGTTCGGGAACCCATTCGGTGTGGGTCGAGCATGACCAGTTGCGGGCCGATGCAGCCTTCCATGCAAGCCGTTTCGCCGCCGCCCGGGCCTGACCGCACGCGTCAACTCGTCGTATCCTCTGCCCTGATGACCCCCTCCTGCGGGGTGCAGGGCGGGTGCGTTCATCTGAGAGCAAGGTTTCGAACAACAACCACGCCTCGCTCACGAAGCCATCGAGGGCCAACAAGGGATCGCGGCCCGCACCGCAGGAGGATTACCACTGTGACCACCACCATCTTCACCCCGCGCAAGATCGCGCTCGCCGCCCTCATGGGTGCTGCCGCAGCGTCCGGTCTCGGCGCTCAGACCATGCCTGCCAACGTTCCGCCCGGCGAACAGCAGGGCGAAGTCCTGACCACCGTCTATGGCTCGCTCCCCCCGCTCGCCGAGATGGAAGCCGGGCCGCGCGTCACCGGGATCATCTCGGCCCGCAAGGGATCGCGCCTCCAGATCACCGGCGATGACGGCGCGACCACGATGGTCACGCTCCACCCCGACACCGAGATCCGCACCCGTGGCGGTTTCCTCGGCATCGGCAACAAGACCCTCGACCAGAGCGCGCTGATGAACGGCCTGCCGGTGATCGTGAAGACCTCGCAATACGGCGAGGGGCTGGTGGCGAGCGAGGTCCGCTTCACCAGCGACGACCGCCAGATCGCGGCTATGATCCGCGGCGGCACGCAGCAGCAGTTCGGCGAACAGGGCGCGGCGATCCAGGCCAACGCCGCCGCCACCGAGGCCCTGCGCGGCCGCCTCGGCGACATCGACAAGTACAACCTCAAGAGCACCACCAACGTCTATTTCGACACCGGCAAGTGGGCGCTCTCGCCGAGTGCGAAGAACGAGCTGTGCAACGCCGCGCAGCAGGCGAACGCCAACGAGAACTCGCTGATGCTGGTGCTCGGCTACACCGACATCACCGGTTCGCAGGAGTTCAACCAGACCCTGTCGGAACGGCGCGCGGCGGCGGTGGTCAACCACCTGCAGCAGGTGTGCAAGTGGAAGCCCTACCGGATGCTGACCCCGACCGGCATGGCGACCGCCGATCCGGCCGCCGACAACACCACCGCCGCCGGCCGCGCGCAGAACCGCCGCGTCTCGGTCAACGTGCTGGTGAGCAAGGCGCTCGACGGGCAGTAAGGACGAACGGGGCGGGCCTCGCCGCGGCCCGCCCCCTTCCCGCGCCGCGCCTCAATAGGCGTTGGTGCAGAGCACGTCGGCGAGATAGACCCGCTGGCGCACCGTTTCGAGGGTCTGGCGGGCCGAACGCCGCCACCCCATCGCGGTGCAGAACTGGTTCGCGGTGCGCTCGGCGCAGTTGGCCGTGGGGGAACCCGTCGAACAGGCCAGAACCCGGTAGCCGCGCTGGGCCGGCGCCGGATAGAACTCCGAGGCCATGCCCCTGAGCGAGGGATTGCGCCCCGGCTCGAGGCTGCCCCAGCCGCCCCCGCCCCCGTTTCCGCCGATCGGGCGCATCGATTGAACCCGCCGCCCCTTGAACGCCGCGCCGAACAGCGGCGTGTCGCGGTCGACCGTCCAGCAATCGCCGCGATAGCCCGGTTCCTCGCACAATTCCCACCGCCCCGAGCGCACCCGCACCGACTGGACCCGCCAAGACAGGCCCATATTCGGCTCCGCCCGGGTGGCAGTGACGGCGGGGCCGTCGTAGCCCGCATCGCGGTAGACCGTGGCCTCGGCATTGTTGCCGAACAGCCCGCGCTCCTGGGGCTCCTGCGCCGTGGCGCCGCCCATGCCCGCCAACGTCATTCCCGCCAGCGCCGCCGCGCCCGCGCCGATTGTCCAGATTTTCTGCTGCATCACCATCTCCCCCTCCACGCGCCGCAGCGCAACCCGGTGGCGAAAGTGACTCACCTTGAGCGGGCTGGCAAGCCCGTCGCGGGCGGGCCGTGTCAGCCGCCCGCGTGGTAGAAATCATAGACCTTGCGCGCCACCGTGGCGCTCACCCCGGGGGCCCGCTGGAGGTCCTCGAGCGCCGCCGCGCGCACCTTCGACGCGGTGCCGAAATGCAGCAGCAGCGCGCGCTTCCTCGCCGGGCCGATGCCGGGGATCTCGTCGAGCGGGCTGGCCGTGATCGCCTTCGACCGCTTGGCCCGGTGCGCGCCGATGACGAAGCGGTGCACCTCGTCGCGCAGGTTCTGGAGGTGGAACAGCAGCGGCGAGTTCACCGGCAGCATCTTCTCGCGCCCGTCGGGGAAGTGGAACACCTCGCGCCCCTCGCGCCCGTGATGCGGCCCCTTGGCGATGCCGATCACCGCCACCTCGTCGGCGATGCCGATCTCCTCGAGCACCCGCATGACGCTGGAGAGTTGCCCCTTGCCGCCGTCGATCAGGATCAGGTCGGGGAGGATGGTTTCGTGCCCGCCCGCCTTCGCCTCGGGGTTCTCCTCCCCTTCCGCGAAGTTGCGGAACCGCCGCGCCATCACCTCGCGCATCATCGCGAAGTCGTCGTTCGCCTGCGCCTCGCGGATGTTGAACTTGCGGTATTGCGACTTCTCGAAGCCGTCCGGCCCGGCGACCACCATCGCGCCCACCGCCTTGGTGCCCTGGATGTGGCTGTTGTCGTAAACTTCGATCCGCTGCGGCGGCGTGTCGAGCTCCAGAAACTCCGCCAGCTCGCGGTTCAATCGCGCCTTGGTGCCGGTCTCGGCCAGCCGCCGCTCGAGCGCCTCGACCGCATTGCGCTGCGCCTGCTCCATCAGCTTGCGCCGGTCACCACGCTCAGGGACGGAGAGCCGCACCTTGCGCCCCGCCAGCTCGGACAGAGCGGCCTCGATCAACTCGGTCTCGGGCAGTTCGCGGTCGACGAGGATGGTCGGCGGCGGCGGCACTTCCTCGTAGAATTGCAGCATCACGTCGGCGAGCACCTGTGCCTCGTCCACATCCGCCGTGTGGCGCGGGAAGAGCGCGCGGTGGCCCCAGTTCTGCCCGCCACGGATGAAGAAGGACTGGACGCTCATCTGCCCGTTCTTGGACGCAAGCGCGAAGACATCGGTATCGCCCAGCCCCTGCGCATTGATCGCTTGGCTTCCCTGGATGAAGGTCGCCGCCCTGAGGCGGTCGCGCAGCATCGCCGCAGTCTCGAAATCGAGGTTCGCCGCCGCCTCGGCCATCTGCCGCTCGAGATCGGCCTGCACCGCGCCCGACTTGCCCGAGAGGAAATCCTTGGCCTGCCGCACCAGCGCGTCATAGCCCGCCTCGTCGATCCGCCCGACGCAAGGAGCGGAGCAGCGCTTGATCTGGTAGAGCAGGCAGGGCCGGTCGCGGTTGTTGAAGAAGCTGTCGGTGCAGCTCCTGAGCAGGAACAGTTTCTGGAGCGCGTTCAGTGTCGTGTTGACGCTCCCGGCGCTGGCGAAAGGCCCGTAGTAATTGCCCTTCGCCCGCCGCGCGCCGCGGTGCTTCTGGATGCGCGGAAAGGCGTGATCGGCGCGCAGCAGGATGAAGGGAAAGCTCTTGTCGTCGCGCAGCAGCACGTTGAAGGGCGGGCGAAACCGCTTGATCAGCTGCGCCTCGAGCAGCAGCGCCTCGGCCTCGGAGCGCGTGACGACGATCTCCATGCTGCGCGTCTGGCTGACCATGCGCTGGAGCCGCCCCGAAAGCTGGGCGATCTGGGTGTAGTTGGCAACGCGGGCCTTCAGCGAGCGCGCCTTGCCGACATAGAGCACCTCGCCCCGCGCATCGAGCATCCGGTAGACGCCCGGGACGGGCTTGAGCACCTTCACCGTTTCGCGGATCGCCCGCACCCCGCCCTCAAGATCGGGCTGGGCCGAGGCGACGGTGTAGGCGGCGCGCTCCTCGTTGAAGCGTTCCGCACCGCGGGGGTCGTGGGGGGTGCCTGCGGGGGTTCGGGCCATGCGGGTCAGATAGGGATGGTGGGGGGCGATTGGCAATCGCCGCGCGCGCCCCTATCGGCAGGATCGTGGAACAAAGCGACGTCATCATCCTCGGCGCGGGCGCGGCCGGACTGTTCTGTGCCGGGCAGGCGGGGCAGCGCGGGGTGCGCGTGGCACTGCTGGAGAAGGCCGAGGCTCCCGGCAAGAAGATCCTCATATCCGGCGGGGGACGGTGCAATTTCACCAATCTCGGGGCGGGACCGGCGAATTATCTCTCGGCCAACCCCCATTTCGCCAAGAGCGCGCTCGCCCGCTACACCCCGGCCGACTTCATCGCGCTGGTCGATCGCTACGGCATCGCATGGCACGAGAAGACGCTGGGGCAGCTGTTCTGCGACGGCTCGGCGAAGCAGATCGTGGCGATGCTGCTGGAGGAATGCCCGCCCGAATTCGTGACCCTCACCTGCGGGGTCGATGTCGCCAAGGTCGTGCGCGGAGAGGATGGCACCTTCACCGTCAACGCCGCCGATGGCCGCGCGTGGCAGGCCCCCGCGCTGGTGATCGCCACCGGCGGGCCCTCGATCCCCAAGATGGGGGCGAGCGATTTCGCCTACCGGCTGGCGCGGCAATTCGGCCTGAAGGTGGTCGAGCCCCGCCCCGCCCTCGTCCCGCTGACGCTCGGGGGCGAGGAGGCGCTGTTCCGCGAGCTTTCGGGCGTCGCCGCACCGGTGCGGGCGCGGGCCGGACGGGCCGAGTTCGCGGAGGCGGCGCTGTTCACGCACAAGGGGCTCTCCGGCCCCGCGATCCTGCAGGTGTCGAGCTACTGGCGGCACGGCGAGCCGGTGGGGATCACCTTCCTTCCCGAGGCCGCGACCGACTGGCTGATCGAGGCCAAGCGCGACCGCCCCCGCACCCACCTGCGCACACTCCTGCGCGAGCGGCTTCCCGATCGCCTCGCCGATGCGCTGGCCGACCGGCTGGGGCTGGACCGCGAGCTCGGGAACCTCGGCGACAGGGATCTGCGCGCCGCACAGGCCAAGCTCGCCGACTGGCGCTTCGCCCCGAACGGGACCGAGGGCTATGCCAAGGCCGAGGTCACCGCCGGGGGCATCGCCACCGCCGAACTCTCCAGCCGCACGATGGAAGCGAGCAAGGTGCCCGGCCTCTATGCCATCGGCGAGGCGGTGGACGTCACCGGCTGGCTCGGCGGCTACAATTTCCAGTGGGCCTGGGCGAGCGGCCATGCCTGCGCCGAGGCGCTGGGCGCGCGCACGGCCTGAGGCGCAGCGGGCGTTTTCCTACTGCCGCGCCGCGCGCTATGTCCCTTGCGGCTCTTTCCCATGGTCCATCCCCGCGCCCGCGCCTGATCGAATCGCCGGGGCCGCGAAAAAGCGAAAACACAGTGTCAACTTCGCTTTTCGCGCCTTACCTCATGAATTTACAGGGCAATTCGTGTAGGAATGCGAAGTTTACAGTGTCAACTTTGTAAACTTCGCCACCCCGCTCAGAACAGCTTCCTGAGGTCGATCCCGAGATAGAGCCCGAGCGGGTCGATCACGAAGGGATTGTAGTTGACCGGCGTGACACCGGCCGAGTCCCGCACCCGGCGCTGCGCATCGAAGACGTTGTCGGCGACGAGACTTACGCGCAGGTCCTTCATCAGGCCCTCGTTCTTCCCCGTCACCTCGCCCATATTGGCGAAGATGCGCAGGTTGAAGGTCACGATGTCGTCGAAGAACAGGTCGCTGGTGCCGACCGCCCCGTCGAGCCGGGTTTCGCCGGTGTAGATGCCCGAAAGGCGGAAGCCGACGCCCTTGCCGAACAGGCCCGCTTCCAGCCGGCTCGAATGGCGAGGCAGGCCGAAGGCACCGGTGGCCTGCCCGTCGAGCTGGTCGAGCGGGGCAATGCCCGGCGCGATCAGGATCTCGTTGGCGAGCTCGATCGTGTGGGTCAGGTTGAAGAAGTAGCGCCAGCCCTGCATCTGCCGCCCGCCCGCGAGCGGGTTGAAGGCCGGGCCGCCCGCAGGCGCACCCCCGCCACCCGGAGCACCGCCGGCACCCGGAGCCCCGCCGGACGGCGGTGCCGCGGCGCAGAAGCGCTGCTTGAACTGCTCGAGCGCCTCGGGCGGGATCGTCCCGTCGGGGCGGCGCGAACGGTCGAGCGCCATCTTGATGAAGGCCGGATCAACGCCCGGCAGTTCGGCCGAGACATCCTCGCCGCGCTCGATCTTGCCGACCAGCTGGGCGATCGCCGCGGTGCCGTCGGGGCCGCAGGCCCGCTCGCGGAAGGCGGCGAGCGCCGGGGGCATGGCCTGCCCCGCCGGACGTCCGGCAGGCGCGCCGCCGGGAGCACCCCCCGCCGCGCCGCCGCCCATCATCGCCGGGTCGATGGCGCAGATGCGGGTGCGGAACTGGGCAAGGCGCGCAGGGTCGATCTTGCCGTCCGCGCCGCGCAGGCGGGCGAGCATCGGGGCGAGCCGCGCGGCGTCGATCCCGGGGTATTCGGCCGAGATGTCCGCGCCGCTGTCGATGGCGGCGACGAGCTTCGTCAGGAAGGCCTCCCCGTCATCGGCGCAAAGCCGGGCGCGGAAGGCCATGAACTGCTCGCGCTGTTCGGGGGTCGGGGCGAAGCCGCCGCCGAAGCCCCCGGCGGGAGGCCCACCGGCGCCCGGCTGGGGTGCGGGGGCCGGTCCGGTGGTCGGCGGGGCCGGCTGGGCGGCCGCGGCAGGCGCGCCGCCCCCACCGCCGGGGCGTCCGCCGCCACCGCCGAAGGGTCCGCCGGGGCCACCCGCCGGCGCGCCGATGCTGCCGTTGGTCGAGAAGGTGAACTGCAGCCGGTCCGCGCGGGTCTCGGCGAAGCTCACCGGACGGCGGTCGACGGCGATCAGACGTCCGGCGGCGTTGCGGGTGACGCGGCCCGGGAAGGCGGCCTCGATGTCGGCGGTGATCTGCGGGAAGCCGCTGACCACGTTGTCCGAGCGGTTGCGGATGTAGTCGACCGCGAACCGCGAGTTCTCCCAGAAGGGCAGCGACCAGTTGGCCGAGAACTTCCAGTCGCGCTGGGTTTCGGGCGGGAGCGCGGGGTTGCCCCCGGTGGTGACATCGGCCAGCACGGTCTCGCCGCGCACGAAGTCGAACACGGGGACGTTGAGGTTGACGATCTGCGGATTGCCGAGCTGCGCCAGCCCCGGCGCCACCTCCCGCCAGATATAGGTCGCCGACAGGTCGAGCCCGTCGAACGGCTTCCAGGTCAGGCCCGCGTTCCAGTCGCCAAGCACGCCGAAGTCGCTGAGGTCGTCAACGCCCGCCTGCAGGTTGAGCGTGAAGTCACCGAGCGCATCGAGGAACTCGTCGCGGCGGCTGGTGAGCGGGATCACGACATTGGCCCCGGTCGACAGGTTGCGCCGGGTCAGCGTGACCTCGGTCGCCGAACGGGTGTCGGCGCTCTCGATCCGCTGCCAGTCGAGGCGCAGGTCGAAGGTCGCCAGCACCTCGCCCGCCGGAAGCTCGCCGAGCGGGCCTTCGAGCGTTGTCAGCGTGCTGCCGTTGATCACCCGGCTGCGCGCCGTGTCGAAACCGTTGGCGGTGTCTGCCGGCAGAGGACCGTTGAGCGCCAGCGTGCCGGCAAGCGCAGCGGCCTGGAAGACCGCGAGCTGGTCGGCGCGCAGTCGCCGGTCGATCTCGGTCTCGCTCTCGGTGAACGAGCCATCGAAGGTGCTCGTCAGGCGGAACGAATTGACCGGCCTGGTCACCGATCCGGCGGCCGAGATCGTGTCGCTCGAATTGCGCCGCGCCAGCGGGGTGTCCTCGCCGAAGGTGCGGCGCAGGCCGTCCGGGTTGGCCGCATTGCGCAGCACCACGGTGTTGAGCCCGTCGAGGCTGCGGCTTTCGTTGCGGGCGTAGTTGAGGTTGGCACTCAGGGAGGTGCCGCTGTCGATGATCGCCTTGGCCCAGGACACGTTGGCGTCGATGCCGAAGGTGTCGGCGAGCAGGCTGCGGAAGGCGGCCTGGTCGGGATCGGTCGCGACCTGCGAGATCGAACCCGGCGTCTGGGGAACGTCGCGTTCGTCCTCGGTCAGGAGGTTGGTGTCCTCCAACCGGATGCTGGCGTTGATCCGCCCGCCATTGGCGATCTTCAGCAGGCCGAGCTGCTGCTCGTTGCGGCTGTAGCCCCCGCGCGAGGGCGCCTCGAACTCGAGGTCGAGCTGGCGGTTGGCGTAATTGTCCTTGAGGATCAGGTTGATCACGCGGCGATCGGGCGGGAAGCCGAAGCGCTGGGCGACTTCCTCGGGGAACACCTCGACCCGCGCGAGCGCCTCGGGCGGGTAGTTGGCGAATTCGCGGAAGGAGCCGATGCGGATGCCGTTGACGAGGATCACCGGTCCGCCGCCCCCGCGCCCCCGCGCCGAGCCGGTGCGGGCGCTGATCTGGGCGATGAGGTCGGTGATCGAGGTCACGCCTTCCGAAGCGATGGCAGTCTCGTCGAGCTCGAGCAGCGGGGCCTGGTCGACGAACAGCTGGCCCTTGAGCCGCCCGGAGCGCACGATGATCTCGTTGGGGGTGACCGAACCCGCATCGCTGGCGCTGGCGGGCTCTTCCTCCTCCGGCTCGGCCGGAGGGCCGGGCTGCGGCTGCACGGCCGCACCGGCGGTGGCGCCGGTCTCGGCAGCGACCGGCGGCAGCGTCATGGCCAGCCCCAGTGCACAGGTGCCTGCGCGCAGCATCGCGCGGGAGAGCGGGGAGAGGTTCATGGTGTCCCTTCGATTGCAGTTCTTCGGTCAGGGCGGCTTTTACCGCTCCCGTGCAGGCCGTCGGCGAATACAGGTCGCCGATCGGCAACGCATAATGCGCCCGATCCCGAACCTGCGAAAACCCGCAGATCACCGCCCTAACGCACGAGCCTTCCCTTTTGGTTCCCGCATCGCTAAAGCGCAGCCCCACATCGACGGGCGTATTGTGCGCCGCAACGGGAATACGAAGGAATTTCATGGCCAAGGAAGAACTCCTCGAAATGCGCGGGCGCGTGGTCGAACTGTTGCCCAATGCGATGTTCCGGGTGGAGCTTGAAAACGGCCATGAAGTGCTCGGCCACACTGCGGGCAAGATGCGCAAGAACCGCATTCGCGTGCTGGTGGGCGACGAGGTGCTGTGCGAGCTGACGCCCTACGATCTCACCAAGGCGCGCATCACCTACCGCTTCATGCCGGGTCGCGGCGGCCCCGGTCCGCAGTAAGGCCCAAGGGCCCGCCGGATGGGCTCTCTCCATCTGACACTGGCATCGGCCTCCCCCCGGCGGCGCGAGCTGCTGGGCCGGCTCGGCCTGGCACCCGACGCCGTTACCCCTGCCGATATCGACGAGACCCCGCTGAAGGGCGAGCAGCCGCGCTACTATGCCTTGCGCATGGGACGCGAGAAGGCGCTTGCGGTGAACGCCCCCGGCTTCGTGCTGGCGGGCGACACCGTGGTGGCGGTGGGTCGGCGGATCCTTCCCAAGACGGAAGACGAGGCCGAGGCCCGCGCCTGTCTCGAACTGATGAGCGGGCGGCGGCACCAGGTGCTCTCGAGCGTCGTGCTGCGCGCGCCCGACGGCACTGTGCGCGAGCGGCTCGACGAGACGGTGGTGTGCTTCAAGCGCCTGAGCGCGCAGGAGATCGCCGATTACCTCGCAGGCGGCGAGTGGCGGGGCAAGGCCGGCGGCTATGCCATCCAGGGTGCCGCGGAAGGGCTGATCCGCTGGATCCACGGCAGCCATTCGGGGGTGATGGGCCTGCCGCTCTACCATGCCCGCGCGCTGCTCAAGGCGGCCGGGTTCCCCATTGGCTGAGTGGCTCGTCGAAGAGGGCATCGGGGAGACCCGGGCCCTGCTGGTGGAGGGCGGGCGCGTGCTGGCGGCACGGCTGCGGTGGCCGGGCGAGCCGGTCTGCGGTGCGGTCCACGCGGCACGCCTGACCCGGCGATTCGCCGGCACCCGGCGCGGGATCGCGACACTCGACACCGGCAGCGAGGCGCTGATCGACCACCTGCCGCGCGAGGCGACGGAGGGCGTTGCAGGCAAGGTGCGCCTGACCCGCGCACCGATCCACGAACGCGGACGTCTCAAGCGCGCGCAGGCCCGCTGGCTGGGCGAGGCCGACCCAGGCAATGATCCGGTCGAAATCGAGGGCGAGATCGTCCGCCGGTTCCCGCAAGGCCTGTGGGAGGATGTCTGGCACGCGGCATCGGCCGGCGCGATCGCCTTTGCGGGCGGCGAGATCCTGTGCGCCGCGACGCCGGCCATGACCGTCATCGACATCGACGGCGAGCTAGCCCCGACCGCGCTGGCCCTCGCCGCGGTCCCCGCCATCGCGGCCGCGCTGGCGTGGTTCGAGAGCGGCGGCAACATCGGGATCGACTTCCCCACCATCGAGGCCAAGGCGGATCGCCGCGCGGTCGACGACGCGCTGGCGGCGGCGCTCGACCACTGGCCGCACGAACGCACCGCGATGAACGGGTTCGGCTTCGTCCAGATCGTCGCGCGGCTCGAAGGGCCCTCGCTCCTCCACCGTTTCGCCACCTCGCGCACGGGGATGTGCGCGCGCTTTGCCCTGCGTCAGGCCGAAAGGGTCGAAGGCGCGGGCGTCACGCTGCTGACGGTGCACCCCGCAATCAAGGCGAAGCTCAGGCCGGAGTGGCTCGAGGACCTGCGCCGCCGCACGGGCCGCGCGGTGCGGGTGGAGACCGATCCCGGACTTGCGCTCGAAGCGCCCAGTGCCCAAGTCGTACCGGCATGACCACCAAGCCCAAGCCCTGTCCGATCTGCCGCAAGCCGCGCTCGGAAAGCTATCATCCCTTCTGTTCGCAGCGTTGCAAGGACCGCGATCTGGCGCGCTGGTTTTCCGATTCCTATGCCGTTCCCGGCCCTCCGGCCGATCCCGAGGAACTCGCGCAGGAAAGCTGGCGCGAGCAGGATTGAGCCACCGCGGAGAAAGGCGAAAAAAGGGCGTGAAAACCCCTTGCCAACCCCCGCGCCCTTCGCCATAGGGCCGCTCTCATTTGCTCGCCGGGGCAGCCAGATGGCTTCGCCCCGTCGCTCGCAGCGAATGCCCGGGTAGCTCAGGGGTAGAGCAGCGGATTGAAAATCCGCGTGTCGGTGGTTCAAATCCGCCCCCGGGCACCATTCGCTGAAAAGGGAAACCGTCGATGTCCCGCCGCACCAAGCTCTACGAAGGCAAGGCCAAGATCCTCTACGAGGGCCCCGAACCGGGCACGCTCATCCAGTACTTCAAGGACGACGCGACCGCCTTCAACGCCGAGAAGAAGGGCACGATCAACGGCAAGGGCGTGATCAACAACCGCATCAGCGAGCACGTCTTCACCCGCCTCGGCCATATCGGCATCCCCACCCACTTCATCCGCCGCCTCAACATGCGCGAGCAGCTGATCCGGCAGGTCGACATCATCCCGCTCGAAGTGGTGGTGAGGAACGTCGCCGCCGGCTCGATCTCCAAGCGCCTCGGGATCGAGGAAGGCGAGCCGCTGCCCCACACGCTGATCGAGTATTATTACAAGGACGATGCGCTCGGCGATCCGCTGGTGGCCGAGGAACACATCGCCTGCTTCAACTGGGCCAGCAACGACGAGATGCACGACATCTCCTCGATGGCGATCCGCATCAACGATTTCCTGTGCGGGATGTTCGCCGCGATCGACATCCGCCTGATCGACTTCAAGCTTGAGTTCGGCCGCCTCTACGACGGCGATTACAGCCGCGTGATCCTCGCCGACGAGATCAGCCCGGACGGCTGCCGGCTGTGGGACATGGCGACCGGCGAAAAGCTCGACAAGGACCGCTTCCGCCGGGATCTCGGCGGCGAGGAGGAGGCCTATCGCGAGGTCGCCCGCCGCCTCGGCCTGCTGGGCGCCGAGGACAACGGCCCGGGCGAGGTCTTCGACCTGTCGCACGCACGCTCGCGCCTGCGCGGCCCGCCGCCGCTCAAGAAGTGAGCGGGCCCGAGAAATAGGCTGACAGCCGCGTTTCCGGCGCTAGTCTCGGCACGGTAACCATCAAGCCGTGAGAGACCTCTGAAATCCATGCGGAAATTTCCCTTAACCGCCGCGCTGATGCTGGCGCTCTCTCCGCTTGCCCTGACGTCGGCGCTCGCCGCGCAGGATACCCCGGTCGCCGCAGCCGCCGCCCCGGCCGAAGCACCCGCACCCGTCTGGGCCTTCGAGACGAGCGACGTGCCGGTCGATCCCGGCTACACCTTCGGTCGGCTCGACAACGGAATGCGCTACATCATCCGCCGCAACGCTACCCCCGCGGGCACGGCGCTGGTGCGGATGCGGATCGATTCCGGCGCGCTCGAGGAAACCGACACCGAACGCGGCCTTTCCCACTATCTCGAACACATGGCCTTCAACGGATCGAAGGGCATTCCCGAAGGCGAGATGATCAAGCTCCTCGAGCGCGAGGGCCTGGCTTTCGGCGCCGACACCAATGCCTCGACCGGCTTCGAGGCGATAACCTACATGCTCAACCTGCCGCGCAACGACGAGGCGCTGCTGGGCACGGCGCTGAAGCTGATGCGCGAGACCGCGAGCGAGCTGACCATTTCCGAGGAAGCCGTGGCGCGCGAGCGCGGGGTCATCCTCGCCGAACGGCGCGACCGTGCGGGCTTTTCCCTGCGCAACTACGAGGACAACGCCGCCTTCCTGGCGCCCGGCGCGCGCTACACCCAGCGCCTGCCGATCGGCACGCTCGAGGTGCTCTCGGGCGCCACCGCGGCACAGATCAGGGCCCTCTACGAGCGCACCTACACCCCTGCCAACACGGTGCTGGTGGTGGTCGGCGACTTTCCCGTCGAGTTGGTCGAGGCCGCGATTCGCGCCCGCTTCGCCGACTGGACGCCTGCCCCAGCCCCTGCCCGACCCGTTGCAGGGCCGATCGATGTGACGCGCAAGGGGCTGACCGACATCCATCTCGACCCCTCCCTGCCCGAGTTCGTCACCATCAGCCGCCTCGCCCCCTGGCGCGACGAGCCCGACACCATCGCCAACCGCCGGGGGACGACATTCCGCAGCGTCGGCTACGCGATCATCAACCGCCGCCTCGCCCGCCTTGCCCGCGGCGCAGATGCGCCCTTCCGCAGCGCCACCTTCGGTTCGGGCGACATCTTCGAGGATGCGCGCATCACGAGCCTGCAGGTCGGCAGCGCCGATGGCGAGTGGCGCAAGGGCGTGCTCGCCGCCACGCGCGAGGTGAACCAGGCGCTCGCCTACGGCTTCACCCGGGCCGAGGTCGACGAACAGCTCGCCAATATCCGCACCGCACTGGAAAACGCCGTGAAGGCGGCCGACACGCGCGGCAATGCGGTCTTCGTGAACGCCGCGCTCGGGCTGGTCGGCAATGAACAGGTGCCGGTGACGCCCGAATGGCAGCTCGCCGAGTTCGAGCGGCTGGCTCCCGAAATGACCCCGCAGGCGATCTGGCAGGCGGTGAAGGACGATGCGGCGCCGCTGGTCGATCCGCTGATCCGCTTCGAGGGCCGCACCGCGCCCGAAGGCGGCGAGGCGGGGCTACGCAGCGCCTTTGGCGAAGGCATGGCGCTCGCCATCGCCGCGCCCGCCGACAACGGACCGCTCGCCTTCGGCTACAGCGACTTCGGCCCGGCGGGAACGGTGGTGTCGGACACGCTGGAGCCGCGCCTCGGCCTGCGCCTGGTGCGCTTCGCCAACGGCGTGCGGCTGACGCTCAAGAAAACCGATGTGCGCAAGGACCGGGTCGCCTTCACTCTCGCGGTCGATGGCGGCGACCTGATGAACACGCGCGAGGCACCCTTGCGCACCTACCTCACCAATTCGTTGGCTGCGGGCGGGCTCGGCAAGCACAGCCAGGACGAGCTCACCAGCGTGCTGGCCGGGCGCAGCGTCGGCTTCAGCCTGTCGAGCGATGCGGACGCCTTCGGCAGCGGCGGCACCACCACCCCGCGCGACCTCGCGCTGCAGATGCAGGTGCTCGCGGCGATGCTGACCGATGCGGGGTACCGCCCAGAGGGCGTCGAGCGCTATCGCAAGAACATCGACAACTTCTTCAACACGCTCGATTCCACCCCCGGACGGGCGCTGTCCTCGGCGAGCGGAGCGATTCTGTCGGACAACGACCCGCGCTTCAGCCTTCATCCGAAATCCGCCTTCGAGGCGCTCGACTTCGTGCAGCTGCGCGACGCGATCGGCGACAGGCTGGCGCACGGCGCGATCGAGCTCGCGCTGGTGGGGGATCTCGACGAGAACGCCGCCATCGCCGCCGTCGCCGCGACGCTCGGTGCGCTGCCGCCGCGCGAGGAGGCCTTCCAGCCACGCGCCGAGAACCGCAACCGCAGCTTCACCTCCACCCGCGGCCCGCGCACGCTGACCCACAAGGGCGAGCCCGACCAGGCGCTGCTGCAATGGGTGTGGCCGACGACCGACGACCGCAACCACGCCGAGGCGCTGCGCCTGCAACTGCTCGCCCGGATCGTGCGCCTGGAACTCACTGACCGACTGCGCGAGAAGCTGGGACAGGCCTATTCGCCCTCGGCCGGATCGAGCAACAGCCGCATCTATCCCGGCTATGGCACCTTCGCGATCAGCGCTTCCGTCGCCGCCGATCAGGTTGCGCCGACGCAGGCAGCCTTGCAGGAGCTGATCGCCGACTTGCGCGCCGGCCCGCTCGATGCCGACGTGGTCGAACGCGCGCGCAAGCCCTTCCTCGAGGAGTATGCCAACCTGCTCAAGGATCTGGGCGGCTGGCTCGGCCTTGCCGCTAGGGCGCAGAGCGAGCCCGAGCGGCTTGACCGCTACTTCGCGACGCCCGTCCTGATGGCGGCGATCACGCCTGCGGATGTGCACGCCGCCGCGCTCAAGTATCTCGATCCCGCAGGCGCGGTCGCCTTTGCCGTCCTGCCCGAAGCCGTAGGCGAGGGCCCCCACCCATAGGCAAAAGAAAAAGCCGGCAGGTCGCCCCCTGCCGGCTTTCCCCTTTCGGTGCGCTCCCCGTTGCCGGGGAGCCTACCCTCAGTACTTGACGCCGAACATCACCCCGATCACGCGCGGATCGTTGACGAAAGCGGTGTTGTTGTTGAAGTCCACCACGCCGAGCACGTTGTCCTCGTCGGTGATGTTGCGCGCGAAGGCGGCGACTTCCCACTGGCCGTTGTCGCCCGAGTAGCCCACCTTCAGACCACCCTCGATCCGGCTGCCCGCGTTGAATTCGCGGCTTTCGTAAAGGAGGAAGTTGGTCTCGCCGAGGAAGATCCAGTCGGTGAAGATGAAGAACTCGCCCGAATTGCCCACCGGAATGCCGTAGCGGGCGGTGAAGTCACCGCTCCATTCGGGGGCGTTGGGGAAGGGATTGCCGTCGATCAGCGCGCGGCGGTTGCCGGCAATCACGCGGGTCGGATCGGTCACGGTGCACTGCGCGCAGATGCCGACCGCGAGGTTCGGATCCTGGATCTCGGTGTTGTTGTAGGCAACGCCGAGCGTCACGAGGAACTGCGGGCTGATCTGGAACGCGCCGTCGAGTTCAAAGCCGTAGGCCTCGCCCTTGTTGGCGTTGATCAGCTGGACGAGATTGCCCGCCCCGCCCACGGCGGTGAACTGCGGGTCCTCGACGGTGTAGTAGTAGACCGCACCGTTCAGGCGCACGCGGCGATCGGCCAGCTCGCTCTTGAAGCCGACTTCGTAGGAGGTGATGTTCTCCGACTGCGCGACCGAGGGGGGCGAGAAGAAGGCGACGTCGCGGCCCTGGATGGTCGGCCCGCGGAACGAGTTGGCGACCTTGGCATAGACGCTCGCATCATCCGAGACGTCGGCGAACAGGCTGATGTCCCAGTCGAACTGCTCGTCGCCCACGCTGCGCGGCTGGCGCGCGGCGCCCGAGCGGACGAAGAAGTCCTTCTGGTCGTCGGTGTAGCGCAGGCCGCCCGTGACGCGCAGCGTCTCGGTGAGCTGGTAGCCGAGCTGGCCGAACAGCGCCCAGGCCTCGTTGGTGTGGTTGACGGTGACCGGCGGCGGGAAGGTGAAGCCGACGGTGGTGACGTCGAAATCGCTCTCGAAGTAGAAGCCCCCGACCTGCCACGTCAGCGGGCCGTCGGTGTTCGAGGCGAGACGCACTTCTTGGGTGGTCTGCTTGAGGTCGATCGAGTCCTGCGTGTCCGAGGGGAACGGGATGAAACCCGGGCCCATAACAGGCAGGAAGGACGCGCCGAAACCGCCGTCGATGTCGCCGCGGCTCGAGCCTTCGCTGGTCCAGTGGCTGGTGATCGAGGTCAGCGTCGCGCCGTCGAATTCGTAGGACGCGGTCAGGGTCGCGCCGAACTGCTGGTAGTTGGCAAGGTTGCCGCCGCCCGCATCGTAGAACACGGTGTTGCGGTCGTAGTTGTTGTTGAGGCGATTGTTGCCCGGGCCGAGAATGTTGGCGCGGAAGAAGGTCGAGGAACCGTCGAGATCGCGGAAATTGACGGCGGCAAGGATGCTCGCCCGGTCGCTCGGGGTGAACAGCAGCTGGCCGCGCGCGGCAATGTCGGTGTAGCCGCCGAGCACGTTCTCGTCGTTGGTGAAGCCGTTGTCGATCCAGTCGCCGCGGCGCTGGAGCTGGACCGAGGCGCGGAAGGCCAGCACGTCCTTCGCAATCGAGCCGCCGATCGCGCCGTTGAGCGAGATCGTGTCGAGGCTGCCGAAGGAAAGGTTGGCGACCGCCGAGGTGTCGTGGCTGGGCTTCACGGAGTCGATCTTCACGATGCCCGCCGGGGTGTTGCGGCCGAACAGCGTGCCTTGCGGACCGCGCAGGACCTCGACCCGCTCGACGTCGAAGATCGGGAAGCTCTTGAGCGTCACGTTCTCCATCACGACATCATCGAGCAGCACCGAGACGGGCTGCGAGGCGGCAAGGTCGAAGTCTGTGTTGCCGAGACCGCGGATGTAGAAGCGCGGGGCGACACGGCCGTTCGAGCTTTCGACGTTGAGGCCCGGCGCGGTGCCGGCGAGCGCGGTGATGTCGGCCGCCGCGCTGAAGATCGCGCCGACCCGCTCCTGATCGAGGATGTCGGCCGAGACCGGCACGTCCTGGAGGTTTTCCTCGCGGCGGTTCGCCGTGACGATGATGGTTGCGAGCTGGCCCTCGGTTTCGGCGGCGGCAGTGTCCTGCGCCGCAGCGGGAGCAGCGAAGCCGAAGGCGGCGGCGAGCACGGTGGAACCGGCCCATGCTGCACGGATGGCAGAGAAGCGGTGAGACATCGGACAACCTCTTTGGTTGGAGCGGATGGAGAGGGGGTGCGCGCGCGGTGACATTTTTGCGCGATTCGCGCGAGGATGCAGCTTCGCAATGCTGCGAGAATGCGCAGGATCGGCGGCGATCTTGGAGCGCATGTTGCAAGAAGGTTACAATCATGGATGATGATTGACCGCTTTGTGACAGGGGCGCGACACATCCCTGCGCGAAGCCTGCGTGCACAAGCCGCATCAGCGTGATTGCACCCGCGCGGTCACACGCTATAGCGACGCCGCAACGGCCCTGCGCCGGTCCCTCGCGAAATATGGAGCATCAGGTCATGCAAGTGCGCGTCCTCGTCAGGTTGAAGCCCGGGGTGCTCGATCCGCAGGGCCGCGCGGTGCACCATGCGCTCGAAGGGCTCGGCTTCACCGGCGTCGAGGAGGTGCGGATCGGCCGGTTGATCGAACTCGACCTCGCCGACGGCACCGACGAGGCGACGATCCGCCAGATGTGCGAGAAGCTGCTCGCCAACACGGTGATCGAGAACTTCAGCATCGAAGGCGCGCAGTGATGGCGTTCCGGGCGGCGGTGATCACCTTCCCCGGCTCGAACTGCGACCGCGACATGGCGGTGGCCCTCGAGGCGGTCTCGGGCAGCCCTGCGATCCGCGTGTGGCACGGCGATGCCGAGCTGCCGGACCGGCTTGACCTGATCGCCCTGCCGGGCGGCTTTTCCTACGGCGACTACCTGCGCTCGGGCGCGATGGCGGCGACCAGCCCGATCATGCGCGCCGTGATCGCCGCAGCCGGGCGCGGCGTTCCGGTGCTCGGCGTGTGCAACGGCTTCCAGGTGCTGACCGAGGCGCGCCTCCTGCCGGGCGCGCTGCTGCGCAATGCCGGCCAGCGGTTCGTATGCCGCACCGTGCCGCTGACGGTCGCAAACGCCGCCTCGCCCTTCACCGCAGGCTATGCGGCAGGCGAGACGATCCGCATCCCCGTCGCCCACCATGACGGCAACTACTACGCCGATGCCGAAACGCTCGACCGGCTCGAGGGCGAAGGCCGCGTCGCCTTCCGCTACGCCGAAAGCTGCAACGGCTCCTCGCGCGACATTGCCGGGGTGCTCAGCGCCAATGGCCGGGTGATGGGCATGATGCCGCACCCCGAACGGGCGATCGAACCGGCCGCGGTGGCGGCGCTCGGCGGGGCCGACGGACGCCGGCTGTTCGAGAGCATCCTGTCGAGCTTCGCCACGGCCTGACGGCGGGCGTCAGGCGCGACGCTCGCGGATTGCGGCGAACAGACTGCGCGCGTCCTCGGCGGTCATCGGCCGGCCGAAATAGAAGCCTTGGATCTTGTCGCAACCGAGGTTGCGGATCAGTTCGGCTTCCTCGGAGGTCTCGACCCCTTCGGCGGTCGTGGTCATCTGCAGGCTCTTGGCCATCGCCACCACCGCGTTGATGATCGCGAGGCTCTCCGCGCTGCCCTGCGCCGCCCCCTGCACGAAGGTGCGGTCAACCTTGATCGTCGAGAACTTGAGCTTCCTGAGGTAGCCGAGCGAGGAATAGCCGGTCCCGAAATCGTCGAGCGCAACCGAGCAGCCCAGCGCCATCACCTGTTCGAGCGCATTGCGCGCAACGCTGGCGTCGCGCAGGAAGATGCTCTCGGTCACTTCCACCTCGAGCCGCTCGGGCCTGAGGCCGCTGGCGGCAAGCGCCTGCACCACCTGATCGTGGAAGCCCGGTTCGAGCAGCTGTTCGGGCGAGACGTTGACGTTGACCTTGACGTGCTCGGGCCAGTTCCGGGCTTCCTCGCAGGCGCGTCGCAGCACCCACTGGCCGATCGGGACGATGAGGCGGGTATCCTCGGCAAGGGGGATGAACTTGCCGGGGCTGACGAAGCCGTGATCGGCGCTGTTCCAGCGCACCAGCGCCTCGAAGCTGACAACGCTCTCGCTGCGCGCATCGACCACCGGCTGGTAGTGCAGCACCATCTCGTCGCGCCCCAGCGCCTTCCTCAGCGCGACCTCGAGCTGGCGGCGTTCCTCGGCCGAGGCGTGGAGCACCGGTTCGAAGCGGCAATGTTCGCCGCCGCCCATGTCCTTGGCCCGGTAGAGCGCAAGGTCAGCGTTACGCATCATCTCCTCGACGCTGTTGCCGTCGCGCGGACCCTCGGCCGAACCGACGCTGGCACCGACGTAGAGGGTGTGGTGATCGACCTGATAGGGTTCCGACAGACGGTCGATCACGCGCCGCGCCAGATCGCGCACGATCCCGACCTGGCTTGCGTCGCGGATCACGATCGCGAATTCGTCGCCGCCCAGACGCCCGCATAGATGGTTCTCGCCCATCAGGGACTGCAGCCGCGCGGAAACCTGCGCGAGCAACTTGTCGCCCGTCATGTGGCCGAGCGAATCGTTGACCGCCTTGAACCGGTCGAGATCGACCATCAGCAGCGCGCAGCGCGTGCGCCATTGCGCGGCATAGCGCAGCGCCTCGCCCAGCGCCTCGGTAACCTGGAGGCGGTTGGGCAGCTGGGTGAGCGTATCGTAGCGCGCCAGATAGGCGATCTTCTCCGACGACTTGCGCTGTTCGGTCACGTCAGAGCCGACCCCTCGGAAGCCGGTGAATCTCCCCTGTTCGTCGCGCACCGGGGTGCCGGAGAGTTCCCACCAGCGTTCCTCGCCGAGGATCGAGACCTGCACCAGCATGTTCGAGAAGTTCTCGCGGTTCTTCAGCCGCTCGGCGAGATCGTGGAGGCTGGGCGGAAACTGGCCGCTCGCCCAGTTCTGGCCTGCGACCATCTCGAGCAGCGGCTTGCCCTCGACCTCGCCCTGGGCGCGGCCGAGCGCAAAGGCGAAGCGCGGGCTGACCGAACGCAGACGCCGGGCCGGATCGACCTCCCACAGCCAGTCGGCCTCGTTCTCCTCGAATTCCCGCAGCAGCAGCGAGACCACCGCTTCCTTCTCCGCCACGGCAGCCTCGGCAAGGCGCGCCTTCACGAAGGTGGTGCGGATCTGGATGGTCGCGACGAGACTGGCGATGGTGAACAGGATCGCCCCGCCCACTGCCTGCCACTGGCCCGCGAGCGCCAGCGACAGGATGACGCCGAGCCCGAGAATACCGATATAAAGCAGGACGCTCAGCGGGGAAGTCGAGAACACGAAGGTCGAGGCGACCATCAGCGTCAGCAGGATCATCTGCAGGGTGTAGGCCTGAGCGCCCCCCGAGAGCAGAGGAAAGAGCAGCACTGCCCCCACCCAGCAGGCTGCGCCGGCGATGGCGTGGAGGTTCTGCCAACGCTCGAGCGTGGCCGGCCCGACGCGGGTGCCGCTGGCCGCCAGCAGCAGGTCGGTCTGCCGCGAGCGGTAGAGGACGAAGGCAAGCAGACCCGCCCAGGGCACCACCACCAGAAAACCGATCAGCGGCGCGAAGACCGCAGCCGTGAAGAAGGCTACCAGCGCATTGGCGAGCATCCGGTTGCGGCTGGCATAGGCGAGTTCGGCATATTCATCGCCACGCAGGCGCATGGGATCGAACGCCGGATTGCGCGTCAATCCGAGCACATCGGCGATCGACAATTCGGCAGAAGGTGCCGAGGCGGAAGAGGTGCGGTTGTTGCCCACGCCCGCGGCCTTAACGCCGAATGGTTAGGCCCCGGTAAAGCGCCCGAGAATTTCGCGCGCCGCCATGGTTAAGGCTCGGCCGGCTTATTCGACCGTCACCGACTTGGCGAGATTGCGCGGCTGATCGACATCCGTGCCCTTCACCACCGCAACGTGATAGGCCAGCAACTGCACCGGCACGGCATAGACCAGAGGCACGATCAGCGGGTGGACCACGGGCATCTCGATCGTGGCGATGCAGCCCTCGCCGGCGTGGGCGATGCCCTGGGCGTCCGAGATCAGAACCACCTGCCCGCCGCGCGCGCGCACCTCCTCCATGTTCGAGACGGTCTTCTCGAACAGAGGGCCCGAGGGCGCGATCACCACCACCGGCACGGCGTCGTCGATCAGCGCGATGGGACCATGCTTCATCTCCCCCGCGGCATAGCCCTCGGCGTGGATATAGCTGATTTCCTTGAGCTTAAGCGCCCCTTCCAGCGCCAGCGGATAGTCCTGCCCGCGCCCGAGATAGAGCACGTCGCGAGCAGGGGCGACGAGGTGCGCCATGGCCGCGATATCGTCATCGTGCTCGAGCGCCGCGTTTAGCGCGGCCGGGGCCTCGAGCAGGTGGCGAACGATCTCGGCCTCCTGCTCGCGGGTCAGGCGCCCCTTCTTCACCGCCATGTGCGCGGCCAGCGCGGCGAGAACAGCCAGCTGGCAGGTGAAGGCCTTGGTCGAGGCGACACCGATTTCCGGCCCGGCGTGCGTGGGCAGCAGCAGATCGGCCTCGCGCGCCATGGTGCTGGTCGGCACGTTGACCACCACGCCGATGGTCTGCCCGTTCGCCTTGCAGTGCCTGAGCGCCGCGAGCGTGTCGGCGGTCTCGCCGCTCTGCGAGATGAACAGCGCAAGGCCGCCCTCCTCCAGCACCGGCTCGCGGTATCGGAATTCCGAGGCGACATCGATGTCGACCGGCACGCGGGCGAACTGCTCGAACCAGTATTTCGCCACCATCCCGGCGTAAAAGGAGGTGCCGCAGGCGACGATCGTGAGGCGGCGCACCGCAGAAAGGTCGAAATCGATCTGCGGCAGCGCGACCGAATTGTCCGAGCGCCTGAGATAGGAGGCGAGCGTCTGTGCCACCACGGTGGGCTGCTCGTAGATCTCCTTCTGCATAAAATGGCGGTAATTGCCCTTTTCGACCGCCGCGGCGGACGCGCCCGAGGTCTGGATCTCGCGGGTGACGGGCTTGCCCTCGACGTCGAAGATTTCCGCGCTGCCGCGGCGGATCACCACCCAGTCGCCCTCTTCGAGATAGGCGATGCGCTGCGTCAGCGGGGCGAGCGCGAGGGCGTCGGAGCCGAGATACATCTCGCCCGCCTCGGCATCCTCGCCATAGCCCACAACCAGCGGCGAACCGAGGCGCGCGCCGATCAACAGATCGGGGTGGCGGCGGAAGGCGATTGCGAGCGCAAAGGCACCGCGCAGGCGCGGCAGCACGGCGCGCACTGCAGTAACCGGATCGGCCCCTGCCTCGACTTCGACCGAGATGAGGTGGGCGACGATTTCGGTGTCGGTCTCGCTCTCGAAGACACGGCCCCTGGCGGCGAGTTCGGCGCGCAGTTCCTTGTAGTTCTCGATGATCCCATTGTGGACGATGGCGAGTTCGGCCGTGGCATGGGGGTGGGCATTGGCAGCGGTCGGCGCACCATGGGTGGCCCAGCGGGTGTGGGCGATGCCGACATTGCCCGGCGCCGGGTCGGCGCCGAGCACGGTCACGAGGTTGGCGAGGCGCCCCTCGGCGCGGCGGCGCACCAGCGCGCCATCGTGCAGGGTGCAGATCCCGGCGCTGTCGTAGCCGCGATATTCCATCCGCTTGAGGCCGTCGACCAGCCGGTCGGCAACGCTGCTCTGGCCGACGATCCCGATAATCCCGCACATACGCCTGACTCGTCCCCTGTGACCGTTACCGCCGCTCTACCCGCACCGGGCGCGAGGGCAAGCCCTGCGAGTGCTGCCCTTTCGGCAGCTTAGGAAAAAAACAACCATTACCGCCTATTCACCATTCTTCGTGACGCACCCTTCGCTTGTCATGGGCGAGGTGCCAGATTGATTGAGACCCTCGGGGGCTGGGAATGAGCGCATTCGGCAAAAAGGGCAATGCAGGCGGAATGAAGCCGGGCGCGCGGCCCGCCTTCGGTGTCGCACGACCCATGAAGGGCGCAGGTGCGGTTCCGCGCGGCGGTGAGCAGTTCCCGCCGATCCCCGGTGAAGCCGTGCCGCCCCGCCCCGCTCCGACACCCCAGCCCGCCCCGGCCCGCCCCGCCTCGACCTCGGAGGCGATCGACCGGCTCAACGAGCGCATGGCCGCTGTCAACGAGGCGAACTCGGAGGTCGGCGGCTTCGAGGCGAGCGTTCACAAGATCAAGGAACAGGTGCTCCCCCGCCTGCTCGAGCGCGTCGACCCGGAAGCGGCGGCGACGCTGTCCAAGGAGGAGCTCTCCGAGGAATTCCGCCCGATCATCATGGAAGTGCTGGCCGAGCTCAAGGTCACCCTCAACCGGCGCGAACAGTTCGCGCTGGAGAAGGTGCTGATCGACGAGCTGCTGGGCTTCGGTCCGCTGGAGGAGCTGCTGAACGATCCGGACGTGTCCGACATCATGGTCAACGGCCCGGACCAGACCTACATCGAAAAGAAGGGCAAGCTCCAACTCGCCCCGATCCGCTTCCGCGACGAGCAGCACCTGTTCCAGATCGCGCAGCGCATCGTGAACCAGGTCGGCCGCCGCGTCGACCAGACCACCCCGCTCGCCGACGCCCGCCTCAAGGACGGCTCGCGTGTGAACGTGATCGTCCCTCCGCTCTCGCTGCGCGGCACCGCGATCTCCATTCGTAAGTTCTCCGAAAAGCCGATCACGCTCGACATGCTGCGCGACTTCGGCTCGATGTCGGACAAGATGTGCACCGCGCTCAAGATCGCGGGCGCGTGCCGGATGAACATCGTCATCTCGGGCGGTACCGGTTCGGGTAAGACGACCATGCTCAACGCCCTGTCGAAGATGATCGACCCGGGCGAGCGCGTGCTGACCATCGAGGACGCGGCGGAACTGCGCCTGCAGCAGCCGCACTGGCTGCCGCTCGAAACCCGCCCCCCGAACCTCGAAGGGCAAGGCGCGATCACCATCGGCGACCTCGTGAAGAACGCCCTGCGTATGCGTCCGGACCGCATTATCCTCGGCGAAATCCGCGGCGCGGAGTGTTTCGACCTCCTTGCGGCGATGAACACCGGTCACGATGGCTCGATGTGTACGCTCCACGCCAACTCCCCGCGCGAATGCCTTGGCCGTATGGAAAACATGATCCTGATGGGCGACATCAAGATCCCCAAGGAAGCCATCAGTCGCCAGATCGCCGAATCGGTCGACCTGATCGTGCAGGTGAAGCGTCTGCGCGACGGTTCGCGCCGCACCACCAACATCACCGAGGTGATCGGGATGGAAGGCGACGTGATCGTGACGCAGGAGCTGTTCAAGTTCGAATATCTCGACGAGAGCGAGGACGGGAAGATCCTCGGCGAATTCCGCTCGTCGGGCCTGCGTCCCTACACGCTGGAAAAGGCGCGGCAGTTCGGCTTCGATCAGGCTTATCTGGAGGCCTGCCTGTAATCGGCTAGGACGCGCCGAGCACCACCGGCAGGCTCATCGCGAGGCACCCGCCGCCGAGGATCGCGGCGAGCATGAACAGGCCCGTCCACGGCACCCAACCGACTTGTTCGAGCCGTGCCAGATTGCGCCCGCGCGTCCGGCGTCGCTCCATGACCCCTGCAAATCCGGCAAACAGCCACAAGGCCCCGCCCGCCAGCGCCAGCTGCGCCGCATCGCTCAGCAGTTCGAATTGCGCGATAAGGTTCGCCGGCAGGTCCATCGCGCGCCCATGTAGGCGCGCGCGGCGCTTGCGCAATCCCTGCTGCTCGGCCAAGCCCGCCAGCGATGGATGGCTCGATCGCCCGCCCCCGCCCCCTCCTCGCACTCGGCGTGCGGCTGCTGGCCGCCTTCGCGCTCGCGACGATGGGGATGCTGGTGAAGCTTGCCGGGAGCCGCGGCGCGCACCTCGTGGAGCTGATCTTCTGGCGCCAGCTTCTGACCACGATCCTGCTGGCAGGCGGCCTCGCCCTGACCGGCCGTCTGGCGCTACTGAGGACGCAGCGCCTGCCCGCCCATGCCCGGCGCGCCGCCGCCGGGGGGGTCGGCATGGTCTTCACCTACGGCGCCGTGCTGCTCCTGCCTTTGGCCGAGGCGACCACGCTCGGCTTCACTGCGCCCGTCTTCGCCGTGCTGCTCGCGATCGTGCTGCTCGGAGAGCGCATCGGCCCCTATCGCTGGGGCGCTGTGGCCATGGGATTTGCGGGCGTGATCGTGGTGATGCAGCCCTTCGGCGGCCTGCATGAAGGCGTGACGGCGGCAGGCGTGGCCGTCGGCCTGGTCGCGCCCTTCATGGTCGCGGTCATCAGCTTCCAGATCCAGGACCTCAACACCACCGAGAACCCGTGGAGCATCGTCTTCTGGTTCGCTGCCCTCTCGACCCCGGTTGCCGCCTTGGCCCTGCCCTTCGTGTGGGCCGCGCATGATCCTGTCACCTGGGCGCTGATCCTCGGGATGGGGCTGGTCGGGGCGGCCGCGCAGATGCTGCTGACGACCTCGCTGCGTTTCGGATCGGCAGCGGTGATCCTGCTGATGGACTACACGGCGCTGCTCTGGGCGAGCTTCTACGGTTTCTATGTTTTCGACCGCGCCGCGCCCGCAAGCCTGTGGCTCGGTGCGCCGCTGATCATCGGCGCCGGCCTCCTGATCGCGTGGCGCGAGCGGCAGCTTGCCCGATCCCGGGTGCATTCCGGCGAATAGGATGGACCTTGGGCAGCGCGGCTCCGGTTGCCTTCCCAGGGACCATCACGAAGGAGCACCCTGCCATGAACAGTCGCATTCTCATCACCGCCCTTGCGCTTGGCGCTGCCGCGCTTGGCACCGCCGCCTGCAACACCGTCGAAGGCGCGGGCGAGGACCTGCAATCGGCCTCGCGCGAGGTGAAGGAGGAAATCTGACCCTAGAACCGGGGCGGCGGTGGCCACGCAGGCCTTGTCAGGAAAACTTAAGCCGGTTCATGCGTTGATCCACCAAGATCGACGAAAAAGGGACCTGCCGATGATTCGCAACCTGCTCGCCACCGCCGCCCTTGCCATGCTCGCGCTTGGCACCACCGCCTGCAACACGGTCGACGGGCTCGGCGACGATATCAAGTCCGTCGGCCGGGCGGGCAAGCGCGCGATCGACTAGACGGCGCGATAGACCAGCACGATGTTGTTCGCTGGCAGCGCATGGCGCGCGCTGCGGGCCATGTCGTGCCGCGCGGCGAGCGCATCGAGCGCCTCGGCCTCGCGCAGGCCCCAAGCCCGATCGCGCGCCTTGAGACTGGCATCGAAGTCGAGGTTCGATGCCGCCGTCTCCACGCCCTGCTCAATGAAGGGGCCATAAATGATCAGCGGACCGCCAGTGCTGCCCACCAATCGGGCAGCACCCCGGAAAAGCCCCTCGGTTGCAGCCCAGGGGCTGATGTGGACCATATTGATGCACAAAACCGCGGCAGCCTGACGCGCGGGCCAGCTCTCCGGTGCCGCCGCATCGAGCAGCTGCGGAGCGGCGAGGTTCGCGCCCTCGTAATCCTCCCGGTAGGCCGCGATCGAGGCGAGCGCCTCGGTGGAAGGATCGGTCGGCTGCCATTCCAGCGCCGGGAAACGCCCGGCGAAGAACACCGCGTGCTCGCCCGTCCCCGCCGCGATCTCGAGCACCGTGCCGGTCGCGGGCAGTTCGCGCGCGAGCACATCGGCGATGGGCTCGCGGTTGCGCAGGGTGGCGGGTGCGTGACGCTTCACCTCACGAGACCTGCCGTTCCTGCCCTTCCCAATAGGGTGCGCGCAGTTCGCGGCGCAGGATCTTGCCGCTGGCGTTCCTCGGCATCATCGGGATTATATCGACGCTCTTGGGCGCCTTGAAGGCGGCGATCCGCTCGCGCGCCCAGGCGATCACGTCGGCCTCGTCGACCTCGCAGCCGGGCTTGGGCACGACGCAGGCCTTGACCTCCTCGCCCCACTTCGCGCTCGGCACGCCGATCACCGCGACCTCGGCGATGGCGGGGTGGCCGTAGATCGCGCTCTCGACCTCGGCCGGATAGACGTTCTCGCCGCCGGAGATGATCATGTCCTTGATACGGTCCTGAATGTAGACGTAGCCGTCCTCGTCCATCACGCCCGCGTCTCCGGTGTGGAGCCAGCCGTCGGGATCGATCGTCTTTGCGGTCGCCTCGGGCAGCTTCCAGTAGCCTGCCGTGTTCGAGGGTGAGAGGATGCAGACCTCGCCGATTTCGCCGCGCGGCACCTCGACATTGTCGGGCCCGCGCACTTCGATCGCGACCCCGGGCAGCGCCCTGCCGGCCGAGCGCATCCGCTGGTTGCCCTCGAGAGTGTGGTCCTCGGGCGGCAGGATCGAGACCGTGCCGGTCGTCTCGGTCATGCCATAGGCCTGGAGAAACTGGGTATTCGGCATTGTCTGCACCGCCTGCTTGAGCAGTTCCAGCGGCATCGGCGCGGCGCCGTAGATCAGATAGCGCAGGTTCGAGAAGTCGGTGCTTGCCGCCTGCGGGTGCTGGATCACCATCTGCAGCGCGGCGGGAACGAGGAACATATGGGTCGTCCCCGCCTCGATCGCCTCGAGCACGCCGGCGGGCGTGAACTCGGCCTCGAAGCGGCAGCGGATGCCGGCAATGATCGCGAGATTGAAGGTGCCTGTGCCGCCAATATGAGCGATCGGCATGGCCACCATCATGCAATCGCCGGGTCGGTAATCGGTGTAGTAGGTCAGCCCCGCCGCAATCCCTTCGTTGCGCAGCCGGGTAAGGTTGGCGTTGGACAAGAGCACGCCCTTGGGATGGCCGGTGGTCCCGCTGGTGTAGAGCTGCAGGATCGGATCATCCGCGCCGCAGGGCGTGAACGGCGCCGGGTCGCAGGCGCGCGCCGCCTCCAGCATCGCTGCATCGCCGAGCAGTTCGGGCGGGCTCGCCAGCTCCGCCATCGCCTTGCCCGCAAGCTCCTCGAAATCGGGCGCCGCCACCAGCAGCTTTGCTCCGGTATCGGCCAGGATGTAGGCGATCTCGCGTGGAGCAAGACGCCAGCCGACCGGGGCGATCACGATCCCCGCCCGGGCGCAGGCACAATAGAGCAGGCCGTAGGCCGCCGCATTCTTGCCGAGAAAGGCCACCCTGTCGCCCGCCCCGATCCCTCGTGCTGCAAGCAGCGCGATGATCTGGCGCGACAGCCGGTCGAGCTCGCCATAGCTGAACGAATGGCCCGTGCCTTCGATTGCAGGTGCATCGGGCTGCTCAGCCGCCCAATGGGTCAGGATGTCATCGATGGTCAGCAGGCGGTGCTGCGCAATCTGGGCCATGCCGGTCTCTCTCCCCTAAGGCTTTTTGCCCGGGAGATTAGCCGACCGTCTGGCGTCGTCCAGCCCTTCCTTGTCAGCGGAAGCGGCCCTGCCTCCGGGCGATCGGCTCGCGGATCAGCAGCCACAGGCCCAGCCCCAGCGGTCCGGCCATGAGCGTCGCGAACAGCACCGGAGCCTGAACGAACCGCGAGATGTTTTTCGCATCGCCGTCACGGGCAATCCAAAGGCCGACAAAGAGATCGAAGGCGAGGTAATGCGTCCAGCCGATCGTCACGCCGGCATCGGTGGCAAAGATCGCGCGGATGCCGTCGATGGTCGAGAAATCCGCACCCCCGCCCCCGGGATTGGGGATCAGCCCGCTGACGACGCCGATCAGGCCCGCGGCATAGACGAGGCACAGCAGCCCGACGCCGAGATAGAGCACTGCCGCCAGCAGCGCTGGCCAGCGCGGCAATGCGATCAGTGCCACCCAGCCGAGCAGCGCCAGCAGGTTGACCGCACCGAACACCGCATCCCAGCTCATGCCGCCTCTCCCGTCTCGCCGACGCGGCGCCATTCCCGCGCCGCGCGGCGCATTGCCTCGTTGTCGTGGGTGAAGCGCCCGCCCGCCCGGCGCAGCGCCAGCCCGAGCGCGGCTTCGGCAACCAGCGCGGCGTCGATCGAGCGATAGCGCGTCCACGAACCGGAGAGCAGCGGATCGATCAGCGGCGCAGCGATCAGCGCGGCGCGCTCGGCGAAGCGCAGATCGTCCTCGCGCTGCCCGCGCAGCAGGCCGGGGCGCAGGATGTCGAGCCGCTTGAAGCCGATACGCGACAACGCCTCCTCGGTCTCGCCCTTGACCCGCATGTAAAAGGTCTTGGAGCGCGCGTCGGCCCCCGCGGCGCTGACCAGCACCATGTTGGGCACACCTGCGCGCTTGGCCGCCTCGGCGGTGGCGAGCACGAGATCGTGGTCGACCGCACGAAACGCGGCCTCGTCCTTGCCCGCCTTCTTCCAGGTGGTGCCGAGCGCGCAGATCAGCGCGCGCGGGCGCACCGCGTCCATGACATCGCCCCACTTGCCGGGGTCGGAAACGAACATCTCCATCCGCGCGCCTGGCGGCAGCGGCGCCTCGCGCCGGGCGATGCCGAGCAGGCGCACCTCGTCCCCGCGGCTGGCGGTGGCGATCACCTCGCGGCCAACCAGACCGGTCGCGCCCACCAGCGCCACCCGCACGGGGCCCGTCACGCGCGGCTCATACATTGATCAACCCTTCCGGCCTTGTCCCGTAGATGCGCGCCACCGCTTCCATCGCGAAGCGGTCGCTCATGCCGGCGATGAAATCGGCGATCATGCGCGAACGCTGCGGCTCCTGCGCGGGGAGGCGCGCCGGCCAGTCCCCGGGCATCAGGCGCGCGTCCTGCGCATAGGCGGCATAGAGCCGCGCAACGACATCGCGGGCACGCTCCGCGGCGGCGATCTGTTCGGGGTGGTAGTAGAGGCGTTCGTACATGAAGGCCTTCAGGCGTCGCTCCTGCGCGGCCATGGCGGGGGAAAAGCCCGCCAGCTGCCGCCCGGCAGCGCGCACCTCGGCGACCGATCCCATGCCCTTTGCCGCGGCCGACGTGTTGGCAATCACGTCGTTCACCATCATCCCGATCTGGTCGCGTATCATCTCGCGCAGCAAACGCTCGCGGGGCGCATGGGGGAAGCGCTTTTCGACCGCCCGCCACTGGTCTGCGAGGAAATCGAGCGTCAGCAGATCGTCGAGCTGGAGGAAGCCTGCCCGCAGGCCATCGTCGATGTCGTGGTTGTCGTAGGCGATGTCGTCCGCCACCGCCGCCACCTGCGCCTCGAGCGAGGGCCAGGTCGCCAGATCCAGCGGAAAGGCGGCGTCGAGTTCGGCCAGCGCCCAGCCCGGCGCACTCACGGGTCCGTTGTGCTTGGCAAGCCCTTCGAGCAGGTCCCAGGTGAGGTTCAGACCGTCGTGATCGGGATAGGGGCTCTCGATCCGCATGACCGTTCGCAGCGCCTGGGCGTTGTGGCAGAAGCCGCCGTGGCGCTCCAGCGCGTCCGAAAGCGCCGCCTCCCCGGCATGGCCGAAGGGCGGATGGCCGAGATCATGCGCGAGACACAGGGCTTCGGTGAGGTCTTCGTCGAGCCCCAGCGCCCGGGCGATCACCCGGCCGATCTGGGCGACCTCGAGGCTGTGTGTCAGGCGGGTGCGATAGTGGTCGCCGTCGGGAGCGATGAACACCTGCGTCTTGGACTTCAGGCGGCGGAAGCTCATCGAGTGGATGATCCGGTCGCGGTCGCGCTGGAAGGCGCTGCGCGGGCCCCGCCGCTCGGCACTCTGCGGCCCGCCGAATTCGCGCAGCACCGGCGCATCGGGATCGGCGGCGAAGGGGGCGCGGGTCATCACGGTAGGAGCGATTAGGGGACCGCAGCGCGCGGCTCAACCGGAACAGGTCGGGAACCTTGCCGGAAGCGCGAGATATGTGCGGGCAATTATGGGGCCGCCCCCCGGTGATTGGGGGGGAAGGGAGGCAGCCCCAAGGGCCTGTCGGTGCGACCCGAAGACCCGGATAATGTCGAGTACGTTTCCGTGACAAAATCCGCGCGCCACATAGGAGAGGCGTTAAGACGTTGCACCCCATGCAACCTTGCGATGCGGCAGGGTGCCCGCATGGGCGGACGAACCGAGGACTAATTCACCACTTCCTGCTCGAGAATCCAGTTCGCGGCGGCCTCGCAGTGGATCCGGGTGCTGTCGAAGATCGGCAGGACGTTGGCGTCGACATCGACCACGAGGTCGAGCTCGGTACAGGCGAGCACGATCGCCTCGGCGCCTTCCTGGGCCTTGTTCGTGATGATCGTCTTCAGCGTCCGCTCCGCCTCGCGGGTGACCTTGCCGACCATCAGCTCGTCATAGATGATCCGGTCGAGCATCTCGACATAGGTCAGATTGGGCGGCAGCAGGTCGATGCCGTGCGCGACAAGGCGCTTGCGGTAGAAGCTCTCGGTCATCACGTTGCGCGTTCCCAGCAGGGCAGCGCTGTTCTTCCCGGCGCGCTTCATGGCGAGGCCGACATATTCGGCGATGTGCAGGATCGGGATGTTCACCGAGGCTGCGACATCGTCGTAGAGGCGGTGCATCGAGTTCGCGCCGATGATCAGCGCCTCGGCCCCCGCCCCTTCGAGCCGCCGCGCGCTGTCGATCAGCACGCTGGCCGCGCGTTGCCAGTCGCGCTCTTCGGTGAGGGCGTAGAGCTGGCAGAAGTCGAGACTCTCGATCAGGAGCGGTGCGCTCGCCATCGGGGCGGCGCGTTTCTGGACGATGCGGTTGATGCGATCGTAATAGGTCGCGGTCGACACCCAGCTCATGCCGCCTATGATCCCGAGTTTGCGCAAACGGGCATCCCTTCCTGTTCCAATGTGCACTTGCGAACGGCTTTAGGCGGCAAGCGTTCCGCGCGTCCAGAGGGTGCGGGCGTCAGGGTGCTTTCGGCGGGACGGCGTGCCCGGCAAGCCACGCCTCGAGGGTCGCAAGCGTCTCGGCGGCCGCTTCCTCGTGCGGCAGGTGGCCGATACCGCGGTAGACCACCAGCGTGCTGTCGGGCAGGGTCCGGTCGAGCCACTCGCCCGCCTCGACCGGGATCAGGCGGTCCTCCTCGCCCCACAGGATGAGGGTCGGTGTGGTAACCGCCGCGACCTCGGCCTCGGTCAGCGGATCATAGGGCTCGCTGAAGCGCTTAAGCGTGGCGCGGCGGTTGCCGGGATAGCGCAGCAGCTCCCAGTAGCGGTCGATCATCGCCGGAGTGACGATGGCCTTGTTCGACACCGACTGCTCGAGGCTCTGGGCGATCAGGCTGCGCGGGGTGATCTGTTCGGCCAGAAGGTTGACGCCCGGCATCCGCGCGATCCTGAAGCCGATATTGCCGGAGGTCTTCTCCTCCTTGGCCTTGTCGAGCTTGAGCATCGGCCCGCCGCTGCCGTCGACCAGCACGAGGCCGGCGAGCCGCTCGGGATGGGCCACGGCGAAGGCCAGCGCGTGCTTGCCGCCCATCGAATTGCCGCCGAGGACGAAGCGTTCGAGGCCCAGCCGGTCCGCGACCTCGAGGATATCGGCGACATAGTTGTCGCGCGAGTAATCCTCCTTCGGGTCGGGGCCTGTGAGGCCGTGACCGACCTGGTCAAAGCGGATTACGCGGTAGCGATCCTTGAGTGCCTGCACCCAAGGCTCCCAGGTGTGGAGATCGGCGTTGGAGCCGTGCAGCAGGACGATCGCGGGCGCATCGCGCGGGCCCTCGTCGCGCAGGTGGACGGTCACCCCGTCGCCAATCTCCACGAATTGCGAGGGCGGCGCGCCGTACTTGCCGCGCATTTCCGCCGCGTCGGTATCCGGCGTGCGGAAGACCAGGAAGGCGATCACCAGCACCGCAAGGAGCGCGAGCAATCCGCGCAGGAACCACTTGATCATTTCATCTCCGCGATCCAGCGCCGCACCACCGCGACGCCATCGTGATCGATACTGCTCTTGCCCAGTTCGGGCATGGCGATCCCCGGTTCGGCGCTGTCCATGCGGTAGAGAAGGATTGAGGCATCGGGGCGCCCCGGCAGCACCGAGAAATCGTGCCCTCCCGCGCCGCGCCCGGCGGCGACCGGGCGCTTCATGACGCCGATGGCGTGGGGATCGGTCTGCTCCCAGCGCAGGTCGAGCCCGGAATTGGAGGCGCCCCCGCCGGGCTGGTGGCAATGCGCACAATTGACGTCGAGATAGGCCCGCGCGAGCGGCTGCGCGGGGGCGGTCGCATGGGTGCGCCAGTCGGGCAGACGGTCGCCGGCGGCTGTGTCGCCCTCCAGCCGGCCCTCGCGCTGCATGTCGCCCAGCCACTGCGCCGAGAGGTTCCTTGCCTTGGGGCCGATGGGGATCACCTGCCCGTCCTTGCTGTGGCAGGTCTTGCACTGGTTCTTGTTCGGGATGGCATAGGAGATCGCCTCGCCCGCCGGGGTGACAAGATCGAGCCGCCCGCCCGCCAGTGCAAGGGTCGCCTCGGTCTGCTCGGCGTTCCAGCGATAGGGCAGCGCCACCCAGCCATCGGCGCGGTGGAGGAGGATGCGGGTCTCGATCAGCCGACGGTCCGCGCCCTTGCCGAAGGCGAAGGTCTTGATGATCGCGGCGCCCACGGGGAAGCGCAGCAGGCCCTCCCCCTCGGCAGCAAGCTGTGTGCCTTGCGGAAGGTAGATGAAGCGCAGCTTTTCCGCCCCGTCCGACCACAACGAAACCTTGAGTTCGTAGGGGACGACCCCAAACGCCGGCACCTGCCCCCGGCCATCGGCGAAGAACCCGAATTCCGAAAGCGACCGCGGCATCCCCGCGCCAGCCACAACGCCGTCATTGACGCGCGGCGCGGCAGGCACCGCCCCGCGTGCGGCGATCGTGCCCGAAAGCAGCGCGGCCGCCGCCGCCAGCAGCGCGACGCCCCGCCTCACTTCAGCCGCGCCTCCAGCGCCGCCGGAGCGCCGACTTCCGGGAACTCCCAGCTTGCGACCGGCGTCAGCATCAACGGACCGGGCTGCGCCTCGGCGAGGCTCTGGCCGGGTTTCGCGAGGTTGAGGCTCCAACCGGTGACGCCCTCGGCGATCTTGAGCCCGTTGCCGGGCTGCTCCGCGATCCCGTCCCACAGCACCGGTGGCAGCGCCCCGCCGAAGGCCGACAGCAGCATCGCCGCCCCATCGAGCTGCGGATCGTCCCCGCCGCGACCGAAGGCGTTGGAGCCGACGATCACGTTGCGGGCATGGGGATTGTAGCGCGCATCGTCATAGGGCTGGGTATAGGCGATAACCACGACATGGGCGGTGGGGTTGTTCTCGAAGGCGTTCTTCTCGATCAGCACGCCGTCATTGGCCATCACCAGCACGCCCGTTCCGCGCCGGACGGAAGCGACGATGTTGCCCGGCGGCGCGAAATTGGGGGTGTCGTTGTCTGACACGGCGTTGTTGCGCAGGATCACGTTGCCACCGCCCATCACCGGCAGGCCGGGAAGGTCGAACACCAGCAGCCCGCCGGTGTTGCGGGTGGCGACGTTCCGCTCGACCAGCGCGTTGCGACTGTTCTCGATCTCGATCCCGGCGACATTGAACCTGACGACATTGCCGCGCACCGTGATGTCGCGACTCTGGCCGACATAGATCCCCGCGTCGGACGCACCCGAGACGATCGACCGCGTCACCAGCACCCCGGTGCTCTCGACCGGGTAGATGCCGTAGGCGCCATTCTCCGCCTTGGGCCCGCCGGTCCATTCGACGCGGATGCCGTCATAGATGATCATGTCCGCGCCCTTGGACTTGATCCCGTCGCCCTTGGGGTTCTCGACCGCGAAATCGCGCAAGGTCACGTTGTCGGAGGTGACCAGCAGCCCCTCCCCCGCCCCCGCCTGGGTCGTGAAGTCGAGCACGGTCTTGTCCATGCCCGCCCCGCGCACCGTCACCCCGTCAACGTCGAGGCTGAGCCCGTCGGTGAGGACGAAGCGCCCCTCGGCGAGTTCGATCACGTCGCCCGGAGCGGCAAGGATGAGCGCCTCCTGCAGGCGGGCAGCAGCGCCCTCGCCCGGTTCGACGCGGTGGGTCTCGGCGGCGAGCGGCGCGGCGGTTACGAGCAGCGCAGCGGCAAGTGCCAGTCGGATCATGATGTTCTCCCTCTCCGCCGCGCACTCTGGCGCAAGGGGGGGAAGAAATGCAAGCGGCTAGCCGATGCCCAGCGCGCACAGCCCCGCGGAGGTGGTGAGCACCGCGACCGCCTCGCCGTCGTCGACGCGGCGAAGGCGCTTGACGAGTTCGCCAAAGCCATAGCCTTCTTCCGGTTCGCCCTCCTGCGCCGCCATGCCCTGCCGCAGTTTCCACAGCTGGCCGAGGGTGAGGCGTTCGACCATCCGTTCGGCCATGCATTCGGCGCGGCCCTCGCCAATGCCGGATTCGACCAGCGCGCCCTTGACCTGCCAGCGCACCAGCGGGTCGGCGAGGCCGGTGAACAGCGCACCGGCCCCGAGACCTGAGATCAGCAGCAGTCCGATAAAGAGCTTGCGCATCAGTCGAGCGACTTGACGATTTCCTCGACCATCTTCTTGGCGTCGGCCAGCAGCATGACGGTCTGGTTCATGTAGAACACGTCGTTGTCGACCCCGGCATAGCCGACCCCGCCCATCGAGCGCTTGATGAAGAACACCTGCTTGGCCTTGTCGACGTCGAACACCGGCATCCCGTAGATGGGCGAGGACTTGTCGGTCTTGGCCGCAGGGTTCACCACGTCGTTGGCGCCGATGATGAAGGCGACGTCGCACTGGGCGAACTCGGAGTTGATGTCCTCCAGCTCGAAGACCTCGTCATAGGGCACACTGGCTTCGGCGAGGAGCACGTTCATGTGCCCCGGCATACGCCCCGCGACGGGGTGGATGGCATACTTCACCTCCACGCCCTTTTCCTTGAGCTTGTCGCCCATTTCGCGCAGCGCGTGCTGGGCCTGCGCGACCGCCATCCCGTAGCCGGGGATGATGATGACCTTCTCGGCCTGTTCGAGCATGTAGGCGGCGTCTTCGGCAGAGCCCTGCTTGTAGGGCCGCTGTTCGCGTGCCCCGCCTGCACCGCCGGCGCCTGCATCCGCGCCGAAGCCGCCCGCGATCACCGAAATGAAGCTGCGGTTCATCGCCCGGCACATGATGTAGCTGAGGATCGCGCCCGAGGAACCGACCAGCGCGCCGGTGATGATCATCGCCGAATTGCCCAGCGTGAAGCCCATCGCCGCCGCGGCCCAGCCGGAGTACGAGTTCAGCATCGACACGACAACCGGCATGTCCGCGCCGCCGATCGGGATGATCAGCAGGAAGCCGATGGCAAAGGCCAGCACGGTGATCCAGATCACCAGCTGCCCCTCACCCGCGCCGCCCGCGCCCGACAGCGTGTAGGCGGCGATCAGGCCGAGGATCGCGAGCAGCGTGCCGAGGTTGATGATGTGGCGCGCGGGCAGCAGGATCGGCGAACCGCTCATACGTCCCGAAAGCTTGAGGAAGGCGATGACCGAACCCGAGAAGGTGATCGCCCCGATCGCGATGCCGAGGCCGAGTTCGACGCGGCTGACCGCCATGATCTGCCCGGCGGCATCGGTGATGCCGAAGGCGGCAGGGTTCAGCCATGCGGCAAGGCCCACCACCACCGCAGCGAGGCCCACGAGGCTGTGGAAGCCCGCGACCAGCTCCGGCATCGCGGTCATGGCGATGCGCCGCGCGATGGTCACGCCCAGGATCGCGCCGATGGCAATCGCAATTCCGATCTCGACAAGGTTGGTGCCGTGCATGACGAGGGTCGTGCCGACCGCGATGGCCATGCCGATCATGCCGTTGCGGTTGCCCGCGCGGCTAGAGGCCGGGCTCGAGAGCCCGCGCAGCGCGAGGATGAAGAACACGCCCGCCACGAGATAGGCGAGCATCGCCCAGGCGGGGGTGGCGCCTTCGCCGGAGGCGGCGGCGGAAAGGAGGGAGAAGTCCATCACTTACTTCTCCTTCTTCTTGTACATCGCGAGCATGCGCTCGGTCACGGCAAAGCCGCCGAAGATGTTGATGCTCGCCATCACCACGCCGGCGAGCGCGAGATACTTGGCGACCGGGTTCTCGGCCTCGGCCGCCGCGATCAGCGCGCCGACGATGATCACCGAGGAAATCGCATTGGTCACCGCCATCAGCGGGGTGTGGAGCGCCGGCGTGACCGACCAGACGACGTAATAGCCCACGAAGCAGGCCAATACGAAGATCGAGAGAATCGAGATAAAGTCCATGTCAGCCCCTTGTTGCGGTCCATGGCAGAACGAAGTTGCGGCCCTCCGCCCAAGTCTGGCCCACCATTGTGCCATCCACCAGACAGGCCGATGTGTGATAGAGACCCTGCCCGTCGGTGGTGCGGAACGCGACGCAGGACCGGCCCTGCGCCGATCCGGCACGCCCCGCAAGGATCTCGCTGTTGTAGAAGCTGCCGGTCACTATGCCATCAGCCGCCACGGTCAGCACCATCGGCTGCGAATAGGGTTCGTCGGCGAGGTCGACCCTGAGATCGACGCTCCACGTGCCGGAAAGCGCGGCAGCACGTTCCTCGGCGGGGGTGGCGGCCACAAGAACGGCTGCCAGCGGTACGATGGCGAGCCGTGTTGCGTAGTACGAGAGCCTTCCCATTCGTCCCCTCATTTGCCCGGAGCGAGATATTCGGTGAGCAGCGTCACCAGGCCAGGCACGTCCGCGCCCCGGCTGACGTTGAAGGCAATCGGCGCAGAGCCCGACACGGTCAGCGTCACCTCGGTATCGAGGTCGAAATGTCCGGCGCTTTCGAGCGTGAAGGTGGTGATTGCGCGGTACGGGATGGTCAGGAACCGCTTCTTCGATCCGGTCAGCCCCTGGATGTCGATCATCAGGATGCGGCGATCGGTGAAGATGATCGAATCCCGCACCAGCTTGAACGCCATGCGCACCACTTCGCCCTTGCCGAGCGCATAGGCGAGGTCCTCGGCTGCGTCGGCAGTGTCCCAGACGGTGGCGTTGATCAGCCCCATCGGATCAGCCGAGCAGCCTCTCGTTCACCACCTTGCCGCCCTGCGTCAGGCGGATCGCGTTCCCGATCTCCTCGTCGAGCACGGGTCGCCCGGCCTCCTTGTCCCAGAAGGCGCTGAGAAAGTTGTAGTGGTTGCGCGCGAACAGCGCCGAGGCGTCGGCAGGAAGCTGCGCGGGCGTGTTCGAATAGCCGATGATGGTGACGCCGTGCTTGACCACGACCTGATCGGCGACCGAACCCTCGACGTTCCCGCCCTGCGCCACGGCAAGATCGAAGATCACGCTGCCCGGCTTCATGGTCGCGATCTGCGCGTCGGTGATGAGGCGCGGCGCGGCCCGGCCCGGGATCAGCGCGGTGGTGATGACGATGTCCTGCTTGGCGATGTGCCCGCTCACCAGTTCGGCCTGGGCCTTCTGGTATTCCTCGCTCATCTCGGTCGCATAGCCGCCAGAGCCCTCACCCTCGATCCCGGCGACGTTCTCGACGAAGATCGGCTTGGCGCCCAATGACTGGATCTGCTCCTTGGTGGCCGAGCGCACGTCGGTCGCCGAGACCTGCGCACCGAGGCGCCGCGCCGTCGCGATCGCCTGGAGGCCGGCGACGCCCACGCCCATGATGAAGACGCGCGCCGCCTGCACCGTGCCGGCCGCGGTCATCATCATCGGGAAGGCGCGGCCATATGCGTCCGCCGCCGCCAGCACGGCCTTGTAGCCGGCAAGGTTCGACTGGGAGGACAGCACGTCCATCGACTGCGCACGGGTGATGCGCGGCATGAACTCCATGCTCAGCGCCTCGAAGCCGCCTGCCGCATAGGCGTCGACCACATCGCGCTTGGTGAAGGGCTCGAACAGCGCCGCCACCCATGCGCCCGGCTTTGCTCCCGAAAGCAACGCCACATTGGGCGCCTGGATGCCGAGCACGATATCGGCATCCTTCACCGTTGCCACCGCGTCGCCCAGCGTCGCGCCTGCATCCGCATAGGCCGCATCCTCGACGGAAGCGGTCACGCCCGCCCCCGCTTCCACCGCGACCGTGCAGCCGAGCGCGGCAAACTTCTTCACCGTTTCCGGCGTGGCGGCGACGCGCGTCTCGCCCGAGGCGCGCTCTTTCAGGATGGCGATTTTCACGTTGGCGCGGCTTAGCTGGCGATCGCCGCGACGACGGCGAAGGTGATCAGCGCGATCACCGGAACGGCCCATTTGAGCGTGCCCATGAAGCCGCTGTAGGTGGCCTGGGCCTTTTCCATGTCGTGAACAGTCATTCTGCTTATTCCCCTTGGGCCCCTCAACGCGCGATGGCGCGATTGGTTGCCGAATGGTTGCCGAAAAATCGGACCGGGTGGTCCATGGCGTTCCCGTATCGGAGCAGGACGGCTATCTCAAGTCACCTTTAGTGAGAGTCCGCCCCTTCCTCCGCCCGCCGTCGCGAAGCCCCTGTCCCGCGACGGCACAGCCTTAATCGGGTCTTTACCTCCCTGTCCTATGGATAGCCGGTGATGTCGGTTCGGGCGCCGTGCCCGGACGAACGAGGGAGCCGAGCGGCACAGCTGATGGCAGAGATGGATTGCCTCCCCCACGCGCAGGAAGACGCGCGAATCGTCATGCTGATCGACGACGAGCCCGCCCAGTCGCGGCTCATCACCGCGATCGCTGCGCGCGACGGCTGGCGCACGATCGTCGCCCCCGATGCCGAGACCGCGATCGCGATGCTGGGCACGCGCGAGGGGATGCAGCTCTCTGCGATCCTGCTCGACCAGTGGGTGCCGGGCGACGATGCCTGCGCGCTGATCGCTGAGCTGAAATCCCGCCGCCCTGCGCTTCCCATCCTGATGCTCACCACCAGCGCCTCGCCGCTGCTCGCCGTGGAGGCGATGCGCGCGGGCGCCAGCGACTATCTCGTCAAGCCCGTCTCGCCCGACCGGCTGATGGAGGCGCTGCGCACCGTCACCACCCGCGAGAGCGCGCGCGACGAGCTCGCCCCGCTGACCGAGAAGATGTCGGCCAGCCTCGATTTCGACGCGATGATCGGCACCGCCCCGTCGTTCCGGGCCGCGCTCGCCCAGGCGGCCAAGGCCGCGCGCGGGCATGGCCATGTCCTGATCGAGGGCGAGAGCGGCACCGGCAAGGAAATGCTGATGCGCGCGATGCACGGCGCCTCCCCCCGTGCCAAGGACCCGCTGCGGATCATCAACCTCGCTTCGATCCCGCCCGGGTCGATCGACTCGGTGCTGTTCGGCCACGAGCCCGGCAGCTTCCCCGGCGCCTTCGACCGCCAGATCGGCGCCTTCCAGCATTGCGACGGCGGCACGCTGATCCTCGACGAGATCGACCGCCTCACCCCCGTCCTCCAGCAGCGCCTCGCCGAGGCGCTCGAGACCGGCATCATCCGCCCCGTGGGCGCGAGCTACGGCTTCCGGGTCGAGGTGCGCCTGCTGGTCACCAGCAATGTCGGGATCGACCGGATGGTGGAGGCCGGCCAGTTCGACGCGGCGCTTGCCGCCAAGCTCGGCGCGACCCGCATCGTCCTGCCGCCCCTGCGCGAGCGCACCGGGGACATCCCGGCCCTCACCCGCCACTTCCTCGCCCGGATCGGCGAGCAGCCGGGGCTCAACCACCTCTCGGTCAGCGACAGCGCCCTCGCGCTGCTCGCCGCCTACGACTGGCCGGGCAACGTCCGCCAGCTGCAATCGGTGCTGTTCCGCGCCGCGGTCTATTGCGAGGGCAACTCGCTCACAGCCGACAGCTTCCCGCAGCTGTCCGAGATGCTCGGCGGGCAGGGCAGCCTCGCCAGCGCCAGCAGCCACGAGGGCGTGGGCATCATGCTCTACACCCCCGACGGCAACCTGCGCCCGCTCGAGGAGATCGAGGCCGACGTGATCCGCCTCGCCATCGGGCACTACCGCGGCCGCATGACCGAGGTGGCGCGCAGGCTCGGGATCGGGCGCTCGACGCTCTACCGTAAGCTCTCCGACCTCGGCATCGACAACGCGGCTTGATCGGCAACCCCGCTGGCTATAGCCCGGGGGCATGACGACACTTCAGGACTTCACCGGGCGCTCGGCGCTCGTCACCGGCGCGGCCTCGGGGATCGGGGCCGCTTGTGCAAAGGCGCTGGCGGCGCGGGGCGCGGCGCGGCTGTTCCTCGTCGATGTCGACGGGGCGGGGCTCGACGCGCTCGACCTGCCCGGCGAGGTCCACCGCATCACCGGCAGCGTCGCCGACGAGGCGCTGTGGCAGGCGCTCGAACCCCGCCTCGCCGGCCTCGACCACGCCGTCGTCAACGCCGGCATCGGCGCGGGCGGCCCGATCGCGGGCCTGTCGCTGGCCGAATGGCGCCGGGTGATGGCGGTCAACCTCGACGGGGCCTTCATGACGCTGGCGACCTCCCTGAGGGCGATGGAGGGCAAGGCCGGCAGCGTCGTCGTGGTCGCCTCGACCACCGGTCTCAAGCCCGTCCCCGGCATCGGCCCCTACGGCGTCTCCAAGGCCGCGGTCGCCCACATGGCCCGCATCGCCGCCGCCGAGAACGCCAGAAAAGGCATTCGCGTCAATGCGATAGCGCCCGGCGGCGTCGACACCGCGATCTGGGAGAGCGGCGAGGACTTCAAGGCCTCGGTCGCCGCCATCGGCCGCGAGGCGACCCTCAAGGCGATGGCCAAGACCACCCCGCTGGGCCGCTTCGCCACCTCCGAGGAGATGGCGGACTCGATCCTCTACCTCCTCGGCGATGCCGCCGCCAACATCACCGGCCACGTGCTGGTGTCGGACGGCGGCTTCACGCTCTGACGGGTCACCAGTTGAAAGCCTGGCTCGCCAGCGTCGCGCTTGTGTTGCCCTTGAGCGTCAGCGTCAGCGCCTTCGCCTTCCAGTCGATGTCGACAAGGCCGTAATTCTCGATCGGGAAGAACTTCGTCACGCGCGCCGGATCGGGCTCGCGCGCGGTGCTGCGTTCGATATCGTCCCCGAAGGCGAGGTTGAGCGAGGAGCTGGTCAGCTCCCACAGCGTCTCGCCCTTGTGCTCGGTCTTGTAGATGCCGGCCGCATGGCGATCGCCCGAGAGCAGCACCAGCCCGCTCGCCTCGCGCGCCGCCAGGAGATCGAACAGCCGCGCGCGCTCCGCGGGGAAGTTGGTCCAGCCCTCGAACTGGTGCGCGGTGGTGATGACCTGGGTCGAGGACACCACGATCCTGAGATCGGCGGGCTTGGCCAGCTCCTGTTCGAGCCACTTCCACTGCGCCGCCCCCAGCACGGTCTTGTCCGGGCTGTCGTCGGGCAGGTAGCCGCCGAGCGGCGGGCGGTCCTTGCTCCACGCTACACGCTTGAGGTCCGAACGGAAGAAGCGGGTGTCGAGCAGGATCACCTGCACGCGCCTGCCCTCGGGGCCTGTGATGGTGCTCTCGTAGACCCCGGGCCGCGCCTTCACCGCATCGGACGAGCGCCAGAAGCTCTCGAACAGCGCCTCGCCCCAGCGTCGCATGGGGAAGCTGGCGCCGGCATCGTTGAGGCCGAAATCATGGTCGTCCCATGTCGCCATCATCGGGATCTTCGTGCGGAAGTCGCGGAATTCGGGGTGCGAGGCCTGAAGCAGATAGGATTTGCGCAAGCTCTCCAGCCCGGCGTCGGCATCCCAGCCGTTGTCGCCATAGACATTGTCCCCGATCATCAGGAACAGCTGCGGGTTCTGCGCGGCGATCTGCGCCCACATATGCTGCGGCGCGCTCTGGTGGTTGCAGCTGCCGAAGGCGATGCGGGTTAGCGTCGCGGCCGGGCTCAGCGCGGGCGTGGGCCCCGCATCGGGCATGGCGACCTGCTGGCGCAGGGCGGCGAAATAGGGCTCGAGCAGCTGGTCCGGGGTCACGGCGACCGGCGACGGCGCCGCGCCGATGGCGGGGGCGGCAAGGCCGAGGGCGGTGGCAGCGAGCAACAGCGAGGGGCGCATCGGGAAACTCCTTTAAGCAACAGACATGGCGTGGCCGTGCTGGCGACCTCCGATGACAGGGTTGCGACAGCGAAGTGCGTTCCGCCCCGCCTGCCCTGCCCGCTCGCCGCTGGCCGGGCGAAGTTTACAAAGTTGACAGTGTAAACTTCGATTTCCTACAGGTTTTCCGCTTTCCTTTCATGGGGTTATCCCCCAAAACCGAAATTGACACTGTGCGCGGCGTTTTTCCGGGCGTCCCTGCCAGCGCAGGCGTCCCCGCGTCCGCCCTGCCTAGCGCACCGCCCCGGCGTAGGAAAGGCTCAGGCTGGCCTCGTCAGAGCGGCGGGAGCGCGCTGAAATTGGTGAGCGCCGCATCGCGCAGCCCGCGCCACACGTTGCGCGCCTGCACCGTCTCGGCGACATCGTGGACGCGCAGCAGGTGGACGCCCGCGTCCATGCCTTTCACGGCGAGCGCGATCGATCCCGCCAGCCGCGCGCCCGCCTCCTCCTCGTGCGACAGCGCGCCGATCATGCGCTTGCGGCTAGCGCCCAGCATCAGCGGGCTGCCAAGCGCATGGAACAGCGGCAGGGCATTGATCAGCGCGAGGTTCTCGGCGAGCGACTTGCCGAAACCGATGCCGGGATCGCAGATGATCCGCTCCGCCGCCACCCCGGCGGCGATGGCGCGGGCGCGGGCGGCCTTGAGGAAGTCGAAGACCTCGCTCACCACGTCGACATAGTCGCCGCCCTTGTGCAGGTCCTCGCCGCTTCCGGGCGCGTGCATGAGGACGACCGGACAACCCTCGGTCGCGACCACCTCGATGCTGCGCGGATCGTAGCGCAGGGCCGAGACGTCGTTGGCCATGTGCGCCCCCGCCCCGAGCCCCGCCGCCAGCACGCCCGCCCGGCGGGTGTCGAGGCTGATCGCGGCGCCCATCGCGGCGCAATAGGCGACCGCGGGGAGGATGCGGCCGATCTCCTCGTCCTCGAAGGTCGCCGAGGCGCCCGGGCGGGTGCTCTCCCCGCCGATGTCGATGATCGCCGCACCGGCCTCGAGCATGGCGGCGGCATGGGCGCGGCCGGCCTCGGCCTCGTCGTGCCGGCCGCCATCGGAAAAGCTGTCGGGGGTGACGTTGAGGATCCCCATCACCTGCGGCTGGTCGAGCCGGACGGTGCGTGCGCCCAGTTCCAGCGGCGGGTGGACCCGGGCGAGGTTCGCCCATTGCTCCGTGGCATCCTGCGCGAGGCCGCCCGGAAGGCGCGCGATCGCCGCCTCGATCACCTCGCGGGTGCCCACGGTCCGCTCGGCCACCTGCCCGCCCTCGCGCACCACCATCGCGAACTCGCGGGCATAGGCCATGCTGCCCCCGAGCCGCACCGCCCCGCCCTCGACCGCCTGGGGGCCGGAAACGAGGGTGAGCGGGTGGATGTAGACCGCGGCGGCCATGGCCCGCGATCAGTCCTCGGCGGCGAGCAGGTAGAGCTGGCGCGCGGCGTCGATCGGCTGAACCTCTGTACCCGCCTCGTAGTGCCAGAAGGCCCAGCCGTTGCAGGACGGCGCACCCTGAAGCTCCTTGCCGAGGCCGTGGATCGATCCGGTCTTGCCCTGGCACTCCAGCGAGCCGTCGGTCCGCACCGTGGCGATCCAGCGGCGCTTCTTGTCGAACACCTGCGAGCCGGGCGGGATCAGCCCCGCCTCGACCACCGCCCCGAAGGCCACCTTGGGCGCGGTGCGGGGGCTCTGCATGGTCGTAAGCGCACTTTCATCGAGCGGCAGTTCGCGGGCGATGCGCTTGGTCGCGACCTCGCGGTAGACATCCTCGCGCTCGCACCCGATCCACTCGCGCCCCAACCGCTTGGCGACCGCGCCCGTGGTGCCGGTGCCGAAGAAGGGATCGAGCACGACATCGCCCTTCTCGGTCGTCGCCAGCAGCACGCGGTAGAGCAGCGCCTCGGGCTTCTGGGTGGGATGCGCCTTCTTCCCGTTTTCCTTGAGCCGCTCCGCGCCGCCGCAGATCGGCAGCACCCAGTCGCTGCGCATCTGGAGTTCGTCGTTGAGCGTCTTCATCGCGCGGTAATTGAAGTGGTAGCGCGCCTTCTCGCCCATGCTCGCCCAGATCAGGGTTTCATGGGCGTTGGTGAAGCGGGTGCCCTTGAAGTTGGGCATGGGGTTGGTCTTGCGCCAGACGATGTCGTTGAGGATCCAGAAGCCGAGGTCCTGAAGGATCGTGCCGACGCGGAAGATGTTGTGATAGGAGCCGATCACCCACAGCGCCCCGTCGGGCTTCAGCACGCGGCGCGCCTCGGTCAGCCATTCGCGGGTGAACTTGTCATAGGCCGCCATGCTGTCGAACCGGTCCCAGTGGTCGGTCACGGCATCGACATGGCTGCCGTCCGGGCGGTTGAGGTCGCCGCCGAGTTGCAGATTGTAAGGCGGATCGGCGAAGACGAGATCGACGCTCGCCGTGGGCAGAGAGCGCATCGCGGCGATGCAGTCACCGGGCAGGATGCGGCCCAGCGGCAGATCGGGTGAACGCGCAATTTCCTGCGTCTTTTGAACGCTTTTCGCCCGCAACTTCACCTTGTCTATCACGCCCGCCACGTGGCCCTCGCCTCTCATGCATGGAACTTATCCACAGGCATGAGTCTTTGAAGAGTCCGCGTCAAGCCTCTAATTTTTCGCACCCTTTGCGGCCCGCAACGCCAGCGGCGCGGAACGAAACGAGTCCGGCACAAGATGTAGAGTCCCCGGCCACCCGGCGGACTCGATATGCGGGGGTGTGGCGCAAAGGACTCAAGCGCCGGGGCTTCAGTCCCCGAAGGGCCAGCCGAGCGTTTTGGCGAACAGCTTCTTGTGCCGCGCATAGGCTTCCTCGCCAACGCACATCTGGCCGACATAGTGCGCCATCGCCATGATCTTGGGGATCATCGCCACCCGCGCCGCATCCCATGCCGCGACCGCATCCCAGCTGAGGCTGGCGGCGGCCTTGGCCTTCGCCATCTCGGCATCCATCTCCCCGCGCAGCTCGCCGAGCAGACGCTCGAGCTGGGGGACGAAATCGGGCGGATAGCCGCCCGGATGCTCGGGCAGGTCGAGCACGAAGCTCGACCGCTGGTCGGCGGCGAGCAGCAGGGTGTTCCACGGCTGCTGCGGCCACAGTCCGCAGGTCACCGCCAGCATGTGGCCATAGGGGCCGTTCCAGAGCGCCCACGGCAGCATGGCATAGGCGCACACCGTCGTGCCCGCGGGAAGCTGGGAATTGACCCGCTCGAGGAACTGGCGCTGCAGGTCGATCTGCTCCTGCTGGAGCGCGTCGGCGCGTTCCTGGGTCATGCGGTGGTTGGCGGGCGAATCCGGGTGCATCCCCATGTCGCGCAGGGTGTCGCCCGCGGGCCCGTCCCACACTTCCTCGGGCAGGATGCGCTTGGCGGGCGCGTCGTTTGCAACCTCATGGGGCGCGACGCGCAGAGGGGGGCGTTGGCCGGCGCCGGTCTGCTTGCGGCCGAAGATGGGACGATGGATGGTCATGACGCATTACCCTTTCGCGCCATGCTTAAAACAAAAAGCTGAAATCTTTATTGATTGCCCGTTCAGATCAGCTGGAGCTGCGCGACCGGCGCGAAGCTGCGGCGGTGGAGCGGGCTCGGACCGTGGCGGCGCAGCGCCTCGAGGTGTTCCGCCGTGCCGTAACCCTTGTTGCGCTCCCAGCCATAATGGGGATGGGCGGCGGCCGCTTCGCACATCAGGCGGTCGCGCCATTCCTTGGCGATGATCGAGGCGGCGGAGATGCACGGCTCCAGCCCGTCCCCGCCGACGATAGCGCGCGCCGGCCAGCGCCAGTCGCCGCAGCGCCCGTGCGGGGTGAGGTTGCCGTCGATCAGCACCTCGCGCGTCTCGCAGCCGAGCGCCGCGGTGAGGCCCGCCACCGCGCGGGTCATCGCCAGCATCGTCGCCATGAAGATGTTGACCCGGTCGATCTCCTCCGGCTCGACCACCGCGACGGCCCAGCCGCAGCCCTGCCGGATCTCCGTGTCCAACCGCGCGCGGCGGTTCGCCGAAAGGCGCTTGGAATCGTCGAGCCCTGCCGGTATCGCCGCACCCAGAACCACGGCCGCAGCCACCACCGGCCCGGCGAGCGGCCCGCGGCCGGCCTCGTCGACGCCGATCACGACCGGCTCGTCCCTGATCGCCAAAACCGGAGTGACCCCTATCATGATCCGTTCCGCCCGATTGCTCGCCGCCTTCTCTCTCCCGGCGCTGGCGCTGGCAAGCTGCGCCAATGCCGAAACCGGGGAAACAGCCGCAGCCAGGGAAACCGCCCAGGCGGACCCGATCGTCGCGACTACCGGACCCGTCACCCCGTTCCGCGCCACCGGAGCCGGGACCTTCGAGGAACCCTGGGCGATTGCCTTCGCGCCCGGCACCCAGATGCTGTTCGTCACCGAAAAGTCGGGGACGCTCAAGGTGCTCGACGCCGCCAGCGGGAAAACCGGCACCGTCTCCGGCATGCCCGAGGTCGCCTATGGCGGCCAGGGCGGGCTCGGCGATGTCGCCTTCCTGCCGGCCGAGGCGGGCAAGCCGCTGAACGGCCGCACGATCTATCTCAGCTGGGCCGAGGCGGGCGAGGGCGACACCCGCGGCGCGGCGGTCGGCAGGGGCACGCTGGCCTGCACCGCCGTCGATTCCTGCGCCGTGGAGGGCCTGTCGGTCATCTGGCGCCAGACCCCCAAGGTCACGGGCCGCGGCCACTATTCGCACCGCATCACTTTCTCGCCCGACGGGAAGTATCTCTTCATCGCCAGCGGCGAGCGGCAGAAGATGCAGCCCTCGCAGGAAACCGGCAACACGCTCGGCAAGATCGTGCGCCTCAACCTCGACGGCACGCCCGCCGCGGGCAACCCGATCGCCGATCAGGGCGGCGTCAATGCCGAGATCTGGTCGTGGGGCCACCGCAACATCCTCGGGATCGACTGGGACGCGCAGGGCCGCCTGTGGGAGGTCGAGCATGGCCCGGCGGGCGGTGACGAATTGAACCTCGTCAAGCCCGGCGCCAATTACGGCTGGCCGGTGCGCTCCAACGGCGAGCATTACAACGGTGACCCGATCCCCGACCATGAACCCTCGGATGGCTTCGCCCAGCCCGCGGCGAGCTGGACCCCGGTGATCGCACCGGGTGACATGCTGATCTACACCGGCGATCTGTTCGCCGAATGGAAGGGCAAGGTGCTGATGCCGGGGCTCGGCAGCCAGGCGCTGGTCGCGGTGACGATCGAGGGCGAGAGCGCGCGCGAGACCGCCCGCTGGGGCTTCGAGAAGCGCCTGCGCAGCATCGCCCAAGGGCCCGATGGGGCGATCTGGATCGCCGAGGACGGCAAGGGCGCCAGGCTGTTCAAGCTGACCCCGCGCTGATGGCCGCTGCCCCCCGCGCGGCCGAGACCGCGACAATCATCCCGCTCGAGGCGGTCGACCCCGCCATGATCGAGGAAGTGCTCGACCGTGCCTTCGGGCCGGACCGCCATGCGCGCACCGCCTACCGCATCCGGGAGGGCATGGACTGGCTGCCCGGCCTCAGCCTCGCCGCGCTCGATGCGGACGAGATGCTGGTGGCGACGATCCAGTCCTGGCCGATCGGGTTGCAGACGAAAAAGGGGCAGGTGCCGCTGGTGATGGTCGGCCCCGTCGCGGTCGTTCCGGAACGGCAGGGCGAAGGCTTCGGCATCGGCCTGATGAGCGCCATGCTCGCCGAGGATGCGCGGCTCGCCGCCACCGGTGGTCGCGCCCTCCCGCAGGTGCTTATCGGCGATGCGGAATATTACGGTCGCTGGGGCTTTTCCGCCGCGATGACGGGCGGCTGGCGCTGCCCGGGTCCCTATGAACAGCACCGCCTGCTCGCCCGCGGCCACGGGCTTGCCGCCATGCCGGCGGAAGGCATGCTGGGGCCGTGGGAGGGCTAGGGGGAGATAACCCCTTCACCTTGCGCGCCCCATCTGTCATCCCTGCCTGCGCCATGCCCTACGAACCGCCCCCGCACCTTGCCGGCCTGTCGCTCTCCGAGATCGCCGCGCTGGTGGCCGACCGCAAGCTCCCGCCGGTCGAGAGCTGGGCGCCGCAGAAAGTGGGCGAGAGCCACATGGTGATCGCTGCCGACGGGACCTGGTTCCATGAGGGCGGGCCGATCCGCCGCGAGGCGATGGTGCGCGCCTTCGCGGGCCTGCTGACCCGCGACGCGGCCGGGCACCACTGGCTCGTCACCCCCTTCGAGAAGCTCGCCATCGAGGTCGAAGACGCCGCCTTCATCGCGGTCGACTGCGTGCGCGCCGAGGGAGCCCTCGCCTTCCGGCTCAACACCGACGACATCGTCATCGCCGGCCCCGACCATGCCCTGCGCGCGGCGGGCACGGCCGATGAACCCGCGCTCTATCTCCACGTGCGGCGCGGGTGCGAGGCGCGGCTCAACCGTTCGACCTGGGCGCAGCTGGCCGAGATCGCGCTGGCCGAGGGGGCGGAGGAAAACGGCTGGCTGGTCGAGAGCCAGGGCGAGGCCTTCCGCCTGCTGCCATGAGCATCCTTGCCCCCCTCTCGCGCGCCTTCGCCGAGGGCCATGCGCGCGACATCCCCAATCTGCTGAGCGATGCGCAATTCGCCCGCGATGGCCGCGCGACGCCGGCCGCGGTGCTGATCGCGATCACCGATGTCGCGGACGATCCGCAGGTGATCCTCACCCAACGCCCCCGCGCGATGCGCGACCACCCGGGGCAGGTCGCCTTCCCCGGCGGCAAGATCGATCCGGGCGAGGACGCCGTCACCGCCGCCCTGCGCGAGGCCGAGGAGGAGCTCGCCCTCCCCCGCAGCGCGGTGCAGGTGATCGGCACCAGCGACGTCTATCACACCGGCACCGGCTTCGTGGTGACGCCGGTGGTGGGCGTGGTGCCGCACGGCCTGCCGCTGGTGCCCAACCCGACCGAGGTCGAGGCATGGTTCGAGGCGCCGCTCGCCCTGCTGCTCGATCCCGCCAGCTGGACCACCAACGAGACGTACTGGCGGGGGGCGACGCGGCGCTATCTCGAGCTCGAATGGCAGGGCTTCCGCATCTGGGGCGTGACGGCAGCGATCATCGCCAACCTGTCGCGGCGGATCACGCTGGAGGCGCTGCGCGATGCTGCATGATCTTGCCGCGGCCGACTGGACCCGCCGCGAAGGCCTCGCCGCGCTGACGGCGGCGCTCGGGGCGGAGAACATTCGCTGGGTCGGCGGGGCGGTGCGCGACGGCCTGCTGGGCGTGCCGGTCGCCGACGTCGACTGCGCCACCAAGCTGATGCCCGCCGAGGTCATCGCCGCCTGCGGGCGCGCCGGCATACGCACCGTGCCGACCGGGATCGAGCACGGCACCGTCACCGCGATCCTGAAGGACGGACCGGTCGAGGTCACCACCCTTCGCCGCGATGTCGCCACCGACGGGCGGCGCGCGACCATCGCCTTCGCCTCCGACTGGCCCGAGGACGCCGCAAGGCGCGATTTCACGATCAACGCGCTCTATGCCCATCCCGAGACGCTCGAGATCGACGACTGGTTCGGCGGGCGCGAGGATCTTGCCGCCGGGCGGGTGCGCTTCATCGGCGAGGCGGCGGCGCGGATCGCCGAGGATCACCTCAGAATCCTGCGCTACTACCGCTTCCAGACCCGCTTTGGCGCCGATCTCGATCAGGAGGCCGAGGATGCCTGCGCCGCGCTGGCGCACACGCTGAAGGGCCTCAGCCGCGAGCGCATCGCTACCGAGCTGCTGGCGCTGCTCGCCCTGCCCGATCCCCATCCGACGCTCGAACGGATGCGAGCGCGCGGGGTGCTCGGCGTAATCCTGCCCGAGGCCTGCGCCCCGCAGCTCGCCGCCCTCGCCCGCCTGATCGCCGCCGAGCGGGAACAGGGCTTCGCGCCCGATCCGGTGCGGCGCCTCGCCGCCCTGCTGCCGCCCTCGCCCGACGTCGCCGAGACCGTCGCCGCCCGCCTGCGGCTTTCCAAGGCGCAGCGCACCCGCCTTGTCGCCGCCGCCGAGCGCGCGCCTGGCGATGGTGCCGCGCCGCTGGCGCTCGCCTATCGCCTGACCCCGCCCGTCGCGACCGACCGCCTGCTTCTGGCGGGCGCGGATGCGCGCCCAGTGGCGGGATGGAGCGTTCCCGTCTTCCCGCTCAAGGGCGGCGCGATCGTTGCGCGGGGTGTGAGCGCGGGCCCGTCCGTCGCGCGTATCCTTCAGGCCGTCGAGGCGCGCTGGGTCGCCGAGGGTTTCCCCGATTCGGCGCGGATCGAGGCGCTGCTCGCCGAGGAACTGGACAAGGCCCGCGCCTGAACCCCGGCCCCGGGGCGAACGGGGCCAAAACCGCGACAAATGCGCCCCGCTCCGGTTGCCGCGCGTGTCTTACGCAGGTTAGCATCAGGTCTGCGGGCCAGACCGGGACGCAGCCCCAAGAAGGCGCACCGGTCACTCTCCCCGGCCTTTTCGGCCCCTCGCCGCGGTGTCCTTCCCGAACCGCTCGCGCCCGCGATCCCCTGCCGGTCGTGCCGTTCCTTCGGCACGGCTACCGGCCACAAGAGTACGGAGTTGAAAGATGAAAACCCTCAAGCTGGCGCTGCTTGCCGGCGCTCTTGCCGTCACCCCCGCGGCGGCCATGGCGCAGGAGGTCGGCGCGACGATCTACGGCAACGACGGCAACCCGGTGGGCACCGTTTCCGAAATCGACGATCAGGTGGTGGTGATCGATACCGGCAAGCACAAGGCGGCAGTGCCGGTGAGCATGCTCTACGACGCCGATGCCGGCAAGAGCGTCAACGCCACCCGCGACCAAGTCGACACGATGATGGATCAGCGCGTCGCCGAGGCCAACGCCAAGCGTGATGCGGCGCTCGTCGTGGGCGCCAGCGTCGTCTCCGCCGGCGGCCGCGATGTCGGCAAGCTGACCGAGGTCGACCTTGCCGCCGACCGCATCCTGCTCGAGAGCCCGCAGGGCATGCTCCAGATGCGCAAGGAACATTTCGCGGTGAACCCGCAGGGCCAGCTCGCAGTGCTCTACAGCCGCGATCAGATCGCCAGCGCGGCCACTGGCGGCGGCGCGGCGAAGACCACCGGCGGCGCCTCCTGAACCTTCGTCAGGGTCGCAGAAGTGCTGCGGGAGCATGGCGCTCCCGCAGTTCCTTCAGCCAAACTTGCCGGACTTGGGGAAGCCCTGCGGCGGCATCCGACCGGCCGCGCCGCGGGCGACCTTCCACATCCTGATCTCCGTCTCGGTGCGGGTGCGCTCGCCCGATCCGCCCATCTGCCAGCTGAGCCCGTCGGCGAGCACGAAGGTCGTCGCGTCCGACAGCCCGCCGTCGCGGTAGCGTTGCAGCTGCACCCCCTGCCCGCGCGACATTACTGGCAGTTCCTCGAGATTGAACACCACCAGCTTGCGGTTCTCGCCAACGACCGCGACGTGATCGTGACCCTCGCCGATCGGGCGGATCACCGCCAGCCGCGCCCCATCCTTGAGATTGACCACCTGCCGGCCCTTGCGGGTCTCGGCCAGCAGCTCGTTCGTCTCGGCGACGAAACCCTTGCCGTGGTTCGAGGCGAGCAGCAGGCGTCCGCCCGGGCGGTGCACCATCATCGCGCTGACGCTGGCCTCGCTCTCGAGGTCGATCATGGTGCGCACCGGCTCGCCGAAGCCGCGCGCGCCCGGGAGCTTGTCGCAGCCCAGGGTGAAGAAGCGCCCGTCGGAGGCGGCCAGCAGCAGCTTGTCGGTGGTCTGCGCGTGGCAGATGAAGGCGAGACCGTCGCCCTCCTTGTACTTGAATTCCTGATCGAGCGGCACGTGCCCGGAGGCGGCGCGGATCCAACCCTTCTGGCTTAGGATCACGGTGACGGGCGCCTTCTCGATCATCGCCTCCATGCTGAACTCGACTGTGGGAGCGGCTTCCGCGATCAGCGTGCGGCGCTTTCCTAGGGCCGTGTCCTCGGCATAGTCCTTGCGCAGGTTGCGAAGGTCGCGCTTCAGCCGGGTGCGCTGCCGCGCCGGGCTTTCGAGCAGCTTCTCGAGCTCGTCCTGCTCAGCCAGCAGTTCGTCCTGCTCCTTCCTGAGCTGCATTTCCTCGAGCTTGCGCAAGCTGCGCAGCCGCATGTTGAGGATCGCTTCGGCCTGGCGGTCGGTGAGGTCGAATTCGGCCATCATCACCGGCTTGGGCTCGTCCTCGGTGCGGATGATCTCGATCACCCGGTCGAGATTGAGGAAGGCGATGATGTAGCCGCGCACCAGTTCCAGCCGGTCGGCGATCTTGGCGAGCCGGTGCTTCGCGCGGCGCTGGAGGATGTCGATCTGCGCGAAGGTCCAGCTTTCGAGCAGTTCCTTCAGCCCCATGACCATCGGGGTCCGCCCCAGCCCGGGCGGCGCGTCGAGCACGTTCATGTTGAGGCTGAAGCGCGTCTCGAGGTCGGTGAGCTTGAACAGGCTCTCCTTGAGCAGCTCGGGATCGACATTGCGGCTCTTGGGGACGATGACGATGCGGATCGCCTCGTCGCTCTCGTCGCGCACGTCCTCGAGGATCGGGAGCTTACGGTCGGCGATGGCCTGCGCGATCTGCTCGATCAGCTTGGACTTCGGCACCTGGTAGGGGATTTCGGAGATCACCAGCTGCCACTGGCCGCCGCCGAGCCGCTCGATCCCGGCCTCGATGTCGGCAGGATCCTTCGCCTCGGGCGCAAGGAACCGACCGCGCAGGCGGAAGGCGCCGCGGCCGGTGCGATAGGCCTCGCTGATGACCGCGGGGCTGTCGATCACGTGGCCGCCGGTGGCGAAATCGGGGCCGTGGAACAGCTCCATCAGCCGTTCATGCGTGACAGAGGGGTTGTCGATCAGCTCCAGCGTCGCATCGATGATCTCGGCGACGTTGTGGCTCGGGATGCTGGTCGCCATCCCCACCGCAATCCCGCTCGCGCCGTTCGCCAGCAGATTGGGGAACAGGCCGGGGAAGATCTCGGGCTCGATCTCCTCGCCGTTGTAGGTGGGAAGGAAATCGACCGTGCCCTCGTCGAGCCCTGCCATCAGTTCCAATGCGGTCTTGGTCAGGCGCGCTTCGGTGTAGCGGTAGGCGGCGGCGTTGTCCCCGTCGACATTGCCGAAGTTCCCCTGCCCCTCGACCAGCGGATACCTGAGGGCAAAGTCCTGCGCGAGGCGCACCATCGCGTCGTAGACCGAGGCATCGCCATGCGGGTGATACTTCCCGATCACGTCACCGACGACGCGGGCGGACTTCTTGAAGGCGCTGGAAGGATCGAGCTTCAGCTGCCGCATCGCCCACAGCAGGCGGCGGTGAACCGGCTTCAGCCCGTCCCGCAGATCCGGCAGCGAGCGCGCGGTGATCGTCGAGAGGGCATAGACGAGGTAACGCTCCGACAGCGCGGCATCGAAGGGCGCATCGACAATCGCGTCGAAACCATCGTCGGGCGTGTCGGTGATGGTGGGATCGGACATGGCCCTCGTCTAGCAACCCGCACCGCTGCGAGGGAGAGGGGTTTCCACAGGGAAAGCGGCCCGCCGCGCGCCGTAGCCGCCCTGACCCGCCCGAAGGAACTGCACGAGCGAGGCGCGACTAGCATCGGTCTTCAAAAGGAGAATTTCCATGCAGCGCGTCCTCATCATCGCCACCGACGGCTTCGAACAGTCCGAACTCGAAAAACCGCGCGACCTGCTGGTCGAAGCGGGCGCCGAAGTTACGATCGCCAGCATCGAACCCGGCGAGATCCGCGGCTGGGACAAGAAGGACTGGGGCCAGACCGTACCGGTTGACCTGACCATCGGCGAGGTCTCGGTCGACGATTACGACGCCCTGCTGCTCCCGGGCGGCCAGATCAATCCCGATGTCCTGCGTACCCATCGCAAGGTGATCGACCTGGTGCGCGCCTTCTATGCCGCCGAAAAGCCGATCGCGGCGATCTGCCATGCGCCCTGGCTGCTGGCCGAGGCCGATCTGATCGAGGGGCGCACGGTCACCGGGTGGCCCTCGATCCGCACCGATCTCGTCAATGCCGGCGCGGCGGTGGTCGACGAGGAGGTGGTGGTCGACGACAATCTCATCACCAGCCGCAAGCCGGACGATATCCCCGCCTTTACCGAGGCGCTGATGGCGGCGCTCGACATGGCGCCTGCCGACTGAGCCTGCGCTGGCGGCGATGGGAGAGGCGGACGCTGAGGAGAACGGGCGCAACGGCCTCGCCGAGCAGCGCACCGACTGGGCGGAGCGGCGCACGGACTGGGCCGAGGACCGGACCATCATGGCGAACGAGCGCACCTTCGCCGGATGGATGCGCACGGGCCTCGCCGCGGTGGGCATCGGGCTCGGCTTCAACGCGCTGTTCGGACGGCTCGAGCCGCCCTGGATACCGCGGGCGCTGGCAAGCGTCTTCATCCTCGTCGCCATCGCGATCTTCTACGCCGCGCAGCGCAAGGCAGCGGAGGTGGCCGACCGGCTCGAATGCCACAAGGCGCGCCCGATGCGGGGGCTGACGCTCAAGCTGGTGGCAGGCGCGCTGATGGTGGCGAGCGCAGGACTGGTGGCGGCGATCTGGCTGCTCGAGCTACGCCCGGAATAGCGGGGGCTACATTCGCCTCAGATCGTTGCTTTCGGCAGGGACGGAGACGGTCAGCCCGTCGAGGTCGGGCGTCAGTTCGATCTGGCACGACAGGCGGGAGGTGCGCCGTGCGCCGGCGGCGAAATCGAGCATGTCCTCTTCCTCCTCCGAGGCCGGAGGGAGGCGGTCGAACCACTCGGCCGCGACGATCACGTGGCAGGTGGAGCAGGCCATCTGCCCCTCGCAGGTGCCCTCCAGCGGCAGCCCCGCCGCCTGGCCCGCGCGCAGCAGGTTGTCGCCGCTTTCCGCCGCTGTCTCGACGGCTTTCCCGCGCGGATCGATGAAGGTCAGGGTGATGCTCACAGGCCTTGCTCCTTCGCGCCCGCGAGAATCGCGGCGGCGGCGGTCTCGATGTCCTGCCGGGTCGTATAGCGTCCGAAACCGAGGCGGATAGAGGACTTTGCCTCGGCCTCGCTCAGCCCGATCGCGCGCAGCACATGGCTGGGCCGCCCCGATCCGCTGGCGCAGGCGCTGCCGGCGGAGAACATCACCTGGCGGCAGTCGCTCATCAGCCGGGCGACGTCGAGACCGTCCTTCCTGATGTTGAGATTGCCGTGCCAGCGATCGACCGCGCTGCCGTTCAGCTCCCACCCGGCGAAGGCTTCGCGCGCCATGGTCCAGAGCTGTTCCACGTGAAACATCTGCTCCGACAGGCTCTCCTGCGCGACCTGCGCCGCCGCGCCGAAACCGGCGCACAGCGCGGGCGAGAGCGTGCCCGAGCGCAGCCCCCCTTCCTGCCCACCACCGTGCAACAGGGGGGCGACGGGAGCGCCAGGACCCACCCACAAGGCGCCGATGCCCTTGGGACCGTGACACTTGTGGGCGGAGATCGCGATGTAATCGGCAGCGACCTCGACCGGCACCCGGCCATAGGCCTGCACCGCATCGACCAGCACCCTCGCCCCGACCGACTGCGCGATCTCGACCACGGCGGCGAGCGGATTGCGCACCCCGATCTCATTGTTGATCGCCATGACCGCGACAAGACCTGTCGATGACGTGACATGACCGGCCAATGCCTCGACATCGGCGCGGCCATCGGGCGTCACGGGGAGCACCGTGAAGCGCCGCCCCTGAGCCTCGACCGCGCGCCGGCAATCGAGCACCGCGGCGTGCTCGGTGGCGAAGGTGACGACGTCGCCCGGGGTGCCTTGCAGCACCATGTTGATCGCCTCGGTCGCGCCGGAGGTGAAGACCAGCTGGCCGCCCGCAGGCAGCAGCGCCGCGACCCGCTCGCGCGCGGTCTCGACCGCCGCGGCGGCCATGCGGCCCATGCGGTGCGCGCTGTGCGGGTTGCCGAAGGTGTCGTCGGCAGGTCCGCCGAGCCAGCGCAGCATCGCCTCGCGCGCTTCGGGCGCGAGGGGCGTGGTGGCCTGGTAGTCGAGGTAGATCATGCCCCTGCCCCTACCCGTTCGTGCCGAGCTTGTCGAAGCACCGTTCTTCTTTGTGCGCTTTGGTCCGGAAGGAAAGACGGCCCTTCGAGAAGCTCAGGGCGAACGGTTCAGGTCAGCGAGCCCCACGCCTCAGCAAACCGTTCCAGTTCCTCGGGCGTGGTCGACCACCCGAGGCTCACCCGGATGGTGCGCGCTGCGACATCGTCGGGCACCCCGAAGGCATCGAGCACCCGGCTTTTCTTCAGAGTGCCCGAGGAACACGCGCTCCCCGCCGAGACGGCAAACCCCATCGCGTCGAGCCGGATGAGGAGGGCCTGCGCACTCATGGTGGGGTGCGCTATGGCGAAGATATGGTCGGTCTGCGCTCCGGGAGCGATAAGCTCGCCGGACTGTCCTAACGCGTTGGCAAACGCCAAATGGTCGGCGCGCTTCGTCGCCCATCCCTCCATTCCGCCCGTCTCCAGCGCCGCCGCCATTCCGATAGCGGCGGGCACGTTCTCGGTCCCCTGCCTGTAGCCGCGCTCGTGCCCACCGCTCGGTTCGAGGAGGTTGAAGTCCCGCACCAGCAGCGCCCCAATGCCGATCGGGCCGCCGAACTTGTGTGCGCTGACCACGATCATGTCCGCATCGGGCAAAGGCAACTTGCCTGCACTTTGCGATGCATCGACTAGCAGGGTGCTGCCCGCCGCACGGATCGTCGAGAGCAATTTGCCGCCCTTGTACGGCTGCATGATTGTCCCTGTTTCCGAGTTGACGTGCTGCAAGGCGACCAGCGCCCCGGAGCAGTCGGGCAACTCATCGGGATCGAACCCGCCGTCGAACGGCGGCACCACCTCGGCATCCGGTGCCGCGCGGAACACCGCATCATGCTCCACCGCGCTGACGATCCGGCGCTCCACTTTCGCCCGGTTGAGCGCAATCCACAGTGCCTCGCTCGCCCCCGAGGTGAAGATCAGCTCGCCTTCCCACCCAAGCGCCCGCTTGATCCGCTCGCGCGCATCCTCCAGCGCGGCGCGCGCCTTGCGCCCCTCGGCGTGGGGGCTGGAGGGGTTTGCCCAGATCGCAAAACCTTCCTCCATCGCCGCCTTCGCCTCCGGGCGCAGGGGCGAGGTGGCGGCGTGGTCGAGATAGACCCGTTCGGGAATGATGCCTGTCCTCGTGAAAAAATTGCGATTTGCGAGGCCCAGCCTATATAGGCGCACAATAGCGAGCGCCACCCGGCGGCTCGCGATCCCTCACGCCTAAGGTCGATCAATGCCGTCCGTCATCTTTCCCGGCCCCGAGGGCCGTCTCGAAGGCCGTTTCTCCCCGCCCCCGCGCCCGCGCGCGCCGGTGGCGATGATCCTCCACCCGCACCCCGAGGGCGGGGGGACGATGAACGACCGGATCGTGCAGCGGCTCTACAAGACCTTCGCCGACCGCGGCTTTGCCACCCTGCGCTTCAACTTCCGCGGCGTGGGGCGCTCGCAGGGGTCCTTCGACAGCGGGATCGGCGAGCTTTCGGACGCCGCGAGCGCGCTCGACTGGGTGCAGTCGATCCACCCCGAGGCGCAGAGCACCTGGATCGCGGGCTACAGCTTCGGCGCGCTGATCGGGATGCAGCTGCTGATGCGCCGCCCGGAAGTGCGCGGCTTCATCTCGGTCGCGCCGCCGGCCAACATGTACGATTTCTCCTTCCTCGCCCCCTGCCCCGCGAGCGGCATCTTCCTGCAAGGCGCGGCGGACACGGTGGTGCAGCCCAATGCGGTGCAGAAGCTGGTCGACAAGCTGCGCACCCAGAAGCACATCACCATCCACCACGAGGAAATCCCGCGCGCCAACCACTTCTTCGAGAACGAACTTGAGGAGCTGATGCGCGCGGTCGACAACTATCTCGACTTCCGCCTCTCGCCGGATTGCCCGATCAGGTGACGGTTTTGACGAGCGGGCGTGGTGCTGCGTTCTCTCCCAGCTTTCTCTACTGATTTGATTGCAAAAAATACGGTATTGAAAAGCAACGCGAAACCGCTTCGCCCCTAGCAAAAGTCATAGTATTCTCCGAGGCGAGCGGGGCCGGCGTGCCGTGCTTGCGAAAGGTGCTCCGGCCACCGCTCCCACGTGATGGAGAGAGGAGCACCCCCTATGACCTACGCTTCTGCCAACCGCCGCCCCAACCCCGCCGCTCTTGCCGGCGCGCTCGGCATTCCCGGTGCCTTCGGCGCGCTGCTGGTGGTGGGCCTTGCGGTGACGGTGGCGACCGCGCCCGACAAGCCGCGCCTGGAAGGTCGGCAGATCGCCGACATCCCCCTGCCCCCGCCGCCCCCGCCCCGGCCAGATCCCGCCAGGACGGACAGCACGCCGAAGACCCCCGCGACCCCCTCAGGCCCGACGACCATCGGACCGCGGGACGTGACGATCGGCGATCCGGTGCTGATCCCGCTGCCCTGGCCGGGCGAGGTGGTGGTCGGCAACGGCGCGGGCTCGGGCGATGCGATCATCCCGCAGCCGACCCCGGGCACCACGCCCTTCAAGCCGGTGGGCGCGGCACCGCGCAACAATCCGGGGCGCTGGGTGACCAACGACGACTACCGCACGCGCTGGATCAGGGAGGACATGGCGGGCACCGCCGCCTTCACCCTCGCGATCGATGCGAGCGGGAAGGTTACGGGCTGCACCGTCACCCGCTCGACCGGGCACGCCCCGCTCGATGCGGCGACCTGCGAGCTGGTTACGAAGCGCGCCCGCTTCGATGCGGCGCGCGACAGCAGCGGCAAGCCGGTGGCGGGCAGCTATTCCGGCAGCGTCACCTGGCAGATTCCCTGACCGGGTGAAGGGGCGCCCCGGGGGAGGAGGATCATTCTCCCCCGGCCGCCCTGATCTGCTCGATCGGCGCCTCGCCCGTGGCGGTGGGGAGCGTCCAGATGAGCACGTTCGCGACCGCGATCACCGCCAGCAGCACCATCAGCGCGGGGTTCCTGACCTCGCCGGTGCGCCGCCACAGGACGAAGGCCCCCGCCACCAGCGCGAAGGCGGCGAGCATCACGATCGAGAGCACGATATCGGTCATGGCGCGCGCCTTAGCGTGGGAGCGAGGGCCGGCGCAATTGACTTGCGCGCGAGGCCTCGCCACACCTTCGCGCCATGAGAGAGAGCACCATCGCCGTCACCCGCCGCCAGACCCTTGCAGGGCTGGCCGGCACCTCCGCCATCGCCCTGCTGCCCGCCTGCGCCGCGCGCACCGCTGCGCCCGCGACCGCCGCCGCGCCCGCATCGCTCGCCGGGCTCGACCCCGACGCGGCGCTCGACAAGGTCGCCTACCGGATGCTCGCGCACGAGCCGGGCCGCGCGACCGGGCTCGGGGTCGACACCGGCGAATACGCCGCCTGGCGATCGACCTTCGGCCAGCCCGGCGAGGCGGGGCGCGAGGCCTATGCGGCAACGCTCAAGGAGCTGGTCGCCGAGGTGCGCGCCTATCCGCGCGAGGGCCTCACCAGCGACCAGCAGATCGGCTTCGAGGTGGTCGAGACCGCCTTCACCAGCGCGCTCGAGGGCATGGCCCAGCCCTATGGCGATGTCGCGGTCGGCAGCTGGCGCAATGCGCCCTATGTCGTGATCCAGAACGTGGGCGGCTATATCGACCTGCCGCGCTTCTTCGGCTCGGGCCAGCCGCTCAAGACAAACGAGGACATCGGCCCCTACATGGACCGCCTCGCCGAGGTCCCCGCGATCCTCGACGGCGAACTCCAGCGCATCCGTGAGGCGCGCGGCGAAGGTCTGGTGCCGCCCGCCTTCCTGCTCGACAAGGCCATCGCCCAGATGGAAGCGAGCATCGGCGCGGCGAAGGAGAGCTATGCCGGGCCGCTCGAAGGCTCGGGCATCGCCGGCGCGGACAAGGCCGCCGCGCAGGCCGAACGCATCGCCGCCAGCGGCATCGTCCCCGCGCTCGAGCGCCAGCTGGCCGAACTGAAGGTCCAGCGCGCCGCCGCCAAGGATGCGGCCGGGATGTGGGCGCAGCCGGGCGGCGAGGCCTATTACGACTGGGCGATCCGCGCCTCGACCACCACCCGCATGACCCCCGACGAGATCCACCGGCAGGGTCTCGACGAGCTGCGCACGCTCCACGGGCGCATGGACCCGATCCTGCGCGAGATCGGCTACACCAAGGGCAGCGTCGGCGAACGGATGCGCGCTCTGGCGGAGGACCCGCGCTACAAGTTCGCCGAGGGCGATCCGGGCCGCGCGGAGATCTTCGCCTTCATCAACGAGCGCGTCGCGTGGATCAAGTCGCAGATGCCGCGCGCCTTCAACCGGCTGGTCGACCCGCCGCTCGAAGTGCGCCGCCTGCCGCTCACCGAGGAGCCCGGCGCTCCCGGGGCCTATGGCGGCGCGGGCAGCAAGGACGGCTCGATCCCGGGCCGGTTCTGGATCAACCTCAGGACCACCGACCTCCACCGCAAGTACGACCTTGCCGACCTCACCTTCCACGAATCGATCCCCGGCCACGTGTGGGAGGGCGAGTTCTCCAACCGCCTGCCGCTGATCCGCTCGATCCTCGCCTTCAACGCCTTCTCCGAAGGCTGGGCGCTCTATGCCGAGCAGATCGCCGACGAGCTGGGCGCCTATGACGAATTCAAGGTCGGGCGGCTGGGATACCTGCAATCGCTCGCCTTCCGCGCCTGCCGGCTGGTGGTCGACACCGGGCTGCACTCCAAACGCTGGACGCGCGAGCAGGGCCGCCAGTTCTTCGTCGAGGAGAACGGATCGCAGGTCGAGGAGGTCGCCTCCGAGGTCGACCGCTATTGCAGCTGGCCGGGGCAGGCCTGCGGCTACAAGATCGGCCATTCCGAGATCGTCCGCCAGCGCGCCCGGGCGCAGGCGGAGCTGGGCGCGAAATACGACTTCAAGGCCTTCAACACCGCCGTGGTGCTGGGCGGCAATGCGCCGCTCTCCGTGATGGCGAACACCGTGGGCCGCTACATCGCGCAGGCGAAGGCCTAGCGAAGGGGGGCAAGGCTCCCCCTTCCCATCCCGCGCCCCTGACCCCATCTTGCAACCTTCGGGCGGCAGGAGGCGGACATGGAATCTCTCGGACAGGACCTTGAAACCATGCGCCGGGTGCCGCTGGCACCCGCCCATGTCGATGCCATCTGCGCGATCGGGGGCGAGAAGTTCTACCCCGCCGGCGCCATCGTCATGGACATCGGGGAGCCGATGGACCGCTTCGTCTACGTGCTCGAAGGCGAGATCGAGGTGGTCAATCCCTACACCGGCGAACGCCTGCTCGCATCCGCGCTCGGCCCCACGCAGTTCATGGGCGAGATCGCCTTCCTGAACCGCGGCACCAATTACCTGAAGATGCGCGCGGCGGTGGACACCCGCGTGATCGAGGCCCCGCGGGAGGGCGTGCTCGAGCTGATGAGCCGCATCCCCGAGCTGTCCGACCACCTCATCACCGTCTTCGCCGCGCGGCGGCGCAAGCAGTTCGAGCTCGGCAATGCCGCGGTCAAGGTGATCGGCGCCGATCGCGACGCCAGGGTGCAGGCGGTCGAGCGGTTCCTGTCGAGGAACCGCATCCCCTTCAAGAGCTTCGATCTCGACGCCTCGGACGCCCAGACGGTGGAACTGTGCACGCTGGTCGGCAGGGAGCCTGCTGTGCTGCTCGGCGCGGGCACCCGGCTGGAGGACCCGACCCCGCGCAAGGTGGCGCAATATCTCGGGCTCGATCTCGATATCTGTTCGCGCCGCACCTACGACCTCGTGATCGTCGGCGGCGGCCCCGCGGGCGTGGCGGCGGCGGTCTATGCCGGCTCCGAGGGGATCGAGGCGCTGGTGATCGAGGATACGGCCGTGGGCGGGCAGGCGGGCACGTCGAGCCGGATCGAGAACTACATGGGTTTCCCGACCGGCATCAGCGGCACCGACCTCACCTGGCGCGGGCAGGTGCAGGCGATGAAGTTCGGCACCCGTTTCGTCATGCCGCGCCGCGTCGAGGCCATGTCGCGCCGCGAGGACGGGGCCTATTGCCTGACGCTCGACGACGGCGACGAGCTCTGCGCCCGCGCGGTGCTGATCGCGACCGGGGTGCAGTACCGCCGCCTGCCGATCGACAACCTCGAGGCGCTCGAGGGCGCAGGCATCTTCTACTCGGCGACCGAGATGGAAGCGCGTTTCTGCTCGCACACCGAGGCGGTGGTGATCGGCGGCGGAAATTCGGCAGGGCAGGCGGCGATGTATCTCAGCCGCGCGGCGAGCCACGTGCATCTCGTGGTGCGATCGGGCAGCCTCGCCGCCTCGATGTCGAGCTACCTGATGCAGCGGCTCGAGGCCGATCCGCGCGTAACGATCCACTACCACTCCGAAGTCACCGCGCTCCACGGAGAGAATTGGCTCGAGGGCATCACCCTGAAGACCGGCGAGAGCGAGCAGCGCATCGACACGCGCGCGCTGTTCATCATGATCGGCGCGGCGCCCAACACCGGCTGGCTTTCGGGTCTTGCCGAGACCGACGCCAAGGGCTTCGTCCTCACCGGCGCGGCCGCCGGGCAGGCCGACGACTATGCCACCACCGCGCCCGGCATCTTCGCGGTGGGCGATGTGCGCGCTGGCTCGGTCAAGCGGGTCGCGAGCGCGGTCGGCGAAGGTTCGGTGGTGGTCAGCCGCATCTGGCAGTATCTCGAGGACACGCGGCCCCACGCGGACGCAGGCATTTCACCGCAAGCCTCTGGTGTCGCGCAGTAAAGCCGATATGTTCGAGCCGATCGTCCGGGTGTCGCAGACCGGACGGGAGGGGACGCACGCCATGATTTCCGGATTTTTCCGCCTGCTGCTCGCTGCCCTCATGGCGTTCGCGGCCGCAGCGCCCGCCTCCGCCGAATGGTACGAGGCGTCCAGCGACCACTTCGTCATCTATGCCGACGACCGCGAAGGCGACATCCGGATCTTCGCCGAGAACCTCGAACGATATCACAGCGCCATCGCCGCGCTGACCGGGCGCACGGTGGAGAAGCCCAGCCCTTCCAACCGGGTGACGATCTTCGTCGTCGGCGGCCAGCGCGACATGCGGGCGCTGACCGGCGGGAACCGCTATGTCGGCGGCTTCTACATCCCGCGCGCCGGGGCAAGCCGCGCCTTCGTGCAGGAGATCCGCAACCAGAAGGGCTACCCGCATTTCTCCACCATCGTGCTGCTGCACGAATATGCGCACCACTTCTTCATCTCCTCCTCGCGCTTTCCCCTGCCACGCTGGCTGAGCGAGGGGTCGGCGGAGTTCTTCGCGGCGGCGAGCTTCAATAACGACGGCAGCCTGCTGATCGGCCGCGCCGCGCAGCACCGCGGGCCCGAGCTGCTTCTTGCCGATCCGGTCCACGTGCGCGAGCTGCTCGACCCGGCGCTCTACGAGAAGCAGCGCGGCAAGGGCTATGACGCCTTCTACGGCAAGAGCTGGCTGCTCTACCACTTCCTGACCTTCAACCCGGACCGCAAGGGCCAGCTCGAACAGTATCAGGTCAACCTGTTCAACGGCATGGCTCCGCTCGCCGCGGGCGAGGCCGCCTTCGGCGATCTCGATGCACTGGAGCGGCAGCTGGGCGCCTATCTGCGCGCCAAGACGATGATGACCTTCGTCCTGCCGCCCGGGAAGCTGAGCACCGGCAGCACGATCGCGCTGCGCAAGCTGCCGGCGGGTGAGGCGGCGATGATGCCGCTGGTGATCCGCTCGCAGCGCGGCGTCAACGACAAGGAGGCGGCCGAGATACTCGTCGAGGCGCGCGCCGTGGCGGCGAAGTATCCTGACGACCCGGGCGTGCTCGCCGCGCTCGCCGAGGCGGAATACGACGCGGGCAACGATGCCGAGGCCATCGCCGCCGCCGACAAGGCGATCGCCGCCGATCCATCGCGCACCAATGCCTATGTCCAGAAGGGCTTCGCCCTGTTCCGCCGCGCCCGCGACGCCGAGGACAAGCGGGCGGCCTATGGCGAGGCGATGCAGCCGTTCCAGGCGCTCAACGCGGTCGAGAACGACCACCCCCTGCCGCTGATCCACTACTACCGCAGCTATGCCGAGCGTGGGGCGGTGCCGCCCGAGGGCGCCCGCGCGGCGCTGGAGCGGGCCTCGCAGCTCGCCCCCTTCGATCAGGCCTTGCAGATCAACACGGCGGTGATGCTGGTGCGCGAGGGCAAGATCGATCTGGCGCGCGATTACCTGGCCCCGCTCGCCGCCAACCCGCACGGCGGACCTTTGGCGGGCCGGGCCAAGGCGCTGTCCGAGATCCTCGCCAAAGCGCCGGCGGGCGCCAAGATCGACGCCGAGAGCCTGCTGGCGGGCGAGGCGGGCGAGGCGGAGGAAGCCGACGGGGCGGAGGATCCAGACGCCGGGCCCGAGCCTGCCGCCTGACGCGCGCTCCGGAGCGGCCCTTGCGCGTCAGCTCTTGCCGAACAGCTTGCCGGCCATGCCCATGATGTCGTCGAGCGGATTGCCGTCCTTGTCCATGTCGATCATCGAGGCGAAGTGGGCGAGCGAGCCCTCGCCCCCGATCGCGGCGACCACCTGATTGAGCACGTCGGGGCTGAGGCCGGTCTTCTCGGCGGCCAGCTGCACCGTGTCGCCCTCCAGCACGTGGGTCTTGCCGAGCGCGGCAATCGCCTGTTCGGCCATCGCCGGGTCGATGCCGATCTTGGCCGCGAGGTTCACCACATCGTCCGGCGCGCCGCCGATGTTCTTCAGGATGCCGTCGAGAATGCTCATGTCGTGTCTCCCCCGGGATGATTCGCCCCGGAGTGTGACGCGGGAACATGGCGATTCAAGGAAAAAGCCCCGCTCCGGCTCGGGCCGGGCGGGGCTTTCCTCTCCAACTCGTGGCTTGCCTCAGGCGGCGATGAGGCCCGGCGCGGCCTGACGCACACCGTCATCGACGTGGGCTTCGAACTGGGCGAAGTTGTCGATGAAGAGCTGCACCAGCTTGCGCGCGGTGGCATCGTATTCGGCGCCGTCGGCCCAGGTCTTGCGCGGATCGAGGATGGTCTGGTCGAGCCCCGCCTCGGCGAGCGCGGGGACGAAGACCGGCACTTCGAAGCCGAAATTCTCGTCCTTGCGGAATTCGACATCGTCCATCTTGCCGTCGAGCACCGCGTTGAGCAGCGCGCGGGTCGCCTTGATCGGCATGCGGGAGCCGGTGCCGTACTTGCCGCCGGTCCAGCCGGTATTGACCAGCCAGCACTGCACATTGCCCTTGGCGATGCGCTCCTTGAGGAGGTTGCCGTAAACGCTCGGGTGGCGCGGCATGAAGGCGGCGCCGAAGCAGGTCGAGAAGGTGGCTTCCGGCTCGGTCACGCCGATTTCGGTGCCCGCGACCTTGGCGGTGTAGCCCGAGAGGAAGTAGTACATCGCCTGATCGGCGGTCAGCCGCGCGATCGGGGGCAGCACGCCGAAGGCATCGGCGGTCAGCATGATCACGTTCGAGGGCGCCGGGCCGAGGTTCTTCTCCGAGGTGTTCGGGATGAACTCGATCGGGTAGGCGCCGCGGGTGTTCTCGGTCTTGCTGCCGTCGGTGAAGTCGAGCTCGCGGGTTTCCTCGTCCATCGTCACGTTCTCGAGGATCGTGCCGAACATCTTCGTGGTCGCGTAGATCTCAGGCTCGCCCTCGGCCGAGAGGTTGATCATCTTGGCGTAGCAGCCGCCCTCGAAGTTGAAGACCGCGGTGTCCGACCAGCCGTGCTCGTCGTCGCCGATCAGGGTGCGGCTCGCGTCGGCCGACAGGGTGGTCTTGCCGGTGCCCGACAGGCCGAAGAAGATCGCGCTCTTGCCGTCCGCGCCGATATTGGCCGAGCAGTGCATCGGCATCACGCCCTGTGCAGGCAGGAGATAGTTGAGCAGGCCGAACACGCCCTTCTTCATCTCGCCCGAATATTCGGTATTGCCGATCAGGATCAGCTTCTCGGTGAAGTTCACCGCGATCACCGTATCGCTGCGGCAGCCGTGGCGTTCCGGGTTGGCCTTGAAGCTCGGCAGGTTGATGATGGTGTATTCGGGCACGAATTCCGCCAGTTCATCGGCGGTCGGACGCACCAGCAGGGTGCGGATGAACAGGTTGTGCCAGGCGAGCTGGTTGATGACGCGCACGTTGACCCGGTATTCGGGCTGCGAGCCGCCGAACAGGTCGGCGACGTAGAGCTCCTGCTGCCCTTCAAGCTCCTTGAGGAAATCTTCCTTGAGATTGGCGAAGTGCGCCTCGCTCATCGGCTGGTTGATCGTGCCCCAGTTGATCGTGTTCTCGGTCTCGGCATCGCGGACGATGTACTTGTCCTTGACGCTGCGGCCGGTGAAGCGGCCCGTGTCGACCAGCAGCGCGCCGTGCTTGGTCAGCTTGCCTTCGCCCTTCTTCAGTGCGTGCTCGACCAGTGCCGAGGTGCCGAGATTGGCATGGATCTTGGCGCCGGTGTGAAGGTTCTGGGCGGCCAGCGGGGTTGCGAACGAGGTCAACTTACGTCTCCTGGGCGAGGCGGCTTGGGCATGATGGACGAGGATCGTCCGGCTGCTGCCGCCGAATCTCCCCCGCCCTTCGTCACATCCCCGTAGCAGGTGCGCATACGTATGCAACCGCAGGCGGAGGCGTAGTCGACAAGCCGTCCGATCCCTTGTCCGGCCCCATAATTGCCAAGCCGCGCTGCGTCAAACCGCTGCCCGCATGGCAAATCCGGCAGTCCTCCGGACCGTCGCCTTTTCCGCCCGCTTCGCCGAATGCCGCGCCGATTGCGAAGGCTGCGCGATGGCGCTACCCAAAGTCCCCAGCGATGGCGGCGGCCAGGAGGATCGAGCCCATGTCCGACAGCACCACCGAGCCCGCGCCGACCCTGCCCGAGAGCGGGGCGGGCGAGGCGCGCAAGCTCCAGATCGCGCTGGTCGACGATGATCGCAACATCCTCACCACCGTCTCGATCGCATTGCAGGCCGAAGGATTCGCCACCCGCCTTTATTCCGACGGCGAAACCGCGCTGAAGGCGCTGCTCGACAATCCGCCCGATCTTGCCGTGTTCGACATCAAGATGCCCAAGATGGACGGGATGGAACTGCTGCGGCGGCTGCGCGAGAACTCGGCGCTCCCCGTCATCTTCCTCACCAGCAAGGACGACGAGAGCGACGAGGAGGCGGGGCTGGAACTTGGCGCGGACGATTACATCGCCAAGCCCTTCAGCTTGCGCCTGCTGATTGCCCGCATCCGCGCGATCCTGCGCCGCGCCGAGCCGGTCGCGGCGGGCACCGGCCCTGCCGCCAGCCCGGAGCCGGCCCCCGCCAGCCTCACCCGCGGGCGTCTGTTCATGGACCCGGCGCGCCATCAGGTGACATGGCAGGGCGAGGCGGTGAGCCTTACCGTCACCGAATTCCTGATCCTCGAGGCGCTCGCCATCCGCCCGGGCGTGATCAAGAGCCGCAACCAGCTGATGGACGCCGCCTACCCGGACGATGTCTTCGTCGACGACCGCACGGTGGACAGCCACATCAAGCGGATGCGGCGCAAGTTCAAGCTGGTCGATCCCGGCTTCGACGCGATCGACACGCTCTACGGTGCCGGATACAGCTTCACCGATGGCTGAACCGCAGCGGCGCGCGAACGGGACCGAGCAGCTGACCGCGACCGGACGCTTCGCGCTCACGGGCCGGATCCTCGCGGTCAACATCCTGCCGCTGCTGATCCTCGGCGGCGGGCTGTTCTATCTCGACAGCTACCGCACGCAGCTGATCAACGAGCGGTTCAAGCTCGCCCGTATCGAGGCGCAGATCACTGCCGAGGCGCTCGCCGGCGCGACCCGCCAGCGGCAGGAGGCGCTGCTGGTGCAGATCGGCAAGGAGCAGCGCATGCGGCTGCGCACCTTCGATGCTCAGGGGCGGCTCACGGCCGACAGCTTCGCGCTTGCCGAACCTGCCTTCCGCTTCAACGACATTGCCGACGACGACTGGGAACAGAACTTCGCCCGCTGGCTCGACCGCACGGTCGACACCATCGTCGCCGCCGAACCGGTGCAGGATTATGTCGAGCCGGAGGCGCAGGAGGCCGATGCCTGGCCCGAGCTTGCCCGCGCGCGCGAACTCGGCCTGTCGCAGGTCCGGCTCTACGACTGGCGCGACGGCACGCCGGTGATCACCGCGGCGGTGCCGGTGGGCCTCCAGGGCGCGACCCTCCTGACGGTGCGCAACGCGGTCGACATCACCGAAAGCGTGCGCGCGGCGCGCACCACGCTGTTCGTCGCGATGCTGCTGGTGATGGCGGCCTCGGCGCTGCTCTCGCTGTTCCTCGCCCGCACCATCGTCACGCCCCTTCGCCTGCTGGCGCGCGCAGCGGTGCGGGTGCGGCAGGGGCGCGACCGCGAGGTCGAGGTGCCGCGCCTGCCCCAGAGGAGCGACGAGATCGGGCTGCTCGCCCGCGCGGTCTCGGACATGACCGGCGCCCTGCGCCAGCGCATCGACGCGGTCGACAGCTTCGCGGCCGATGTCGCGCACGAGATCAAGAACCCGCTCGCCAGCTTGCGCAACGCGATCGACACCCTGCCGCGCGTGGACGATCCCGAACTGCGCCAGCAGCTTGTCGGCATCGCCGCCCACGACGTGCGCCGGATCGACCGGCTCGTCACCGAGATCGCCGCCGCCAGCCGGGTCGATGCCGAGATCAGCCGCGCGACGCTGGAGCGGGTCGACCTCGCCGCGCTGTTCGAGAATCTCATCCGCAGCCGCGAGGACCGCGGGATGAACGGCGGTCGCCGGCTCGAACTCGACGCAGCGCATGACGGACCGGCGCGGGTGATGGGGGTGCCGAGCCAGCTCGAACGGGTGGCCGAGAACCTGCTCGACAACGCCGTGTCCTTCTCGCCGGAAGCGGGCACCGTTCGCGTCACGATCCGGCTTGCCGGGCGCCATGTCGTCACCGAGGTGTGCGACGAGGGCCCCGGCATCGCCGCCGACGCGCGCGAGGCGGTGTTCCGCCGCTTCCATTCCGACCGGCCCGAGGGCGAGAGCTTCGGCAACCATTCGGGCCTCGGCCTCGCCATCGGGCGCGCCATCGCCGAGGCGCACGACGGGACGCTGATTGCCGATGCCCGCCCCGACGGCGCGGGCGGCGCGTGCCTGCGCCTGACCCTGCCCGCGGCGCCATGACTGCGGAGGTCCATCAGGCGAGCGCAGTCGCGATCGGCGGCCGCGCGCTGCTGATCGAGGGCCCGCCCGGCAGCGGCAAGTCGAGCCTCGCGCTGGCCCTGATCGATCGCGGCGCGGGACTGATCGGGGATGACGCGGTGACGCTGGCCCCGGCGGACGGGCGCCTGATCGCCGCCCCCCCGCCCAACATCGCCGGCCTGATCGAGGTGCGCGGCGTGGGGCTTGTGCCCCTGCCCTGCGCGTCCCCTGCCCCGGCCGCGCTGATCCTCACACTAGGAGGGCCGCCGCCCGAGCGCCTGCCGCTCGCCCCGCTGCCTGCCCGCACCATCGCCGGGGTCGCCATCCCCGTGCTCGCCTTCGATCCCGGCCCCGTCGCGCCGGCCCTGCGCGCCGAATGGGCGCTGCGGGTGCATGGGCTCGTATTCGAACCATCTTCCCTTTGCGCCCCGGTGCGGTCAGACTAGGGCCGATGAGCCAGCCCGAGCCCAGCCCCGCCCCGCCCGAGAAGCGCCAGCTGCTGCTCGTCACCGGGCTTGCGGGCGCGGGCAAGTCGACCGCGCTCGACGTGCTCGAGGATCTCGGCTGGGAGACCATCGACAACTTCCCCGTGCGGATGCTCAAGCGCCTTGTCACCATGCCCGACGAGACCCGCGCGCCCCTTGCGATCGGCTTCGATTCGCGCACCCGCGGGTTCGTGCCGAACGACATCATCGCGCTGGTGAAGGATCTCGGCGCGCGGCCCGATCTCGCGCTCACCTCGCTGTTCCTCGATTGCGGCGGGAGCGAGCTCGAACGCCGCTTCAACGAAACGCGTCGCCGCCATCCGATGGCAGCCGGCCGTCCGGTGCTGGACGGCATCGCCGCGGAGCGCGAGCTGCTCGAGCCGTTGCGCCGCTGGGCGGAGGTGCTGATCGACACCACCGCGCTCACCAGCAATGACCTCCAGGCCCGCGTGCGCGAGCTCTTCGCCCCCGCCGAGGCCGAAACCGCTTTGACCCTCACCATCTCGAGCTTCGGCTTCGCGCGCGGGATGCCGCCGCTTGCGGACCTCGTGTTCGACATGCGCTTCCTCGACAACCCGCACTGGGTGCCGGGCCTCAAGGAGCAGACTGGGCAGGACGCGGCGGTGGGCGAGCATATCGAGCGTGACCCCGCCTTTGCCGACGTCTTTGCCCGGATCCGCGACCTGCTGCTGGTGCTGCTCCCCCGCTATGCAGCGCAGGGAAAGCCCTATGTCCACGTCGCCTTCGGCTGTACCGGAGGGAGACATCGCTCGGTGTTCACCGCCGAACGGATGGCAGAGGCCTTGCGCGCGGCGGGATTTTCGCCCACTGTCCGGCACCGCAACCTGGGCTCGCGCGCGGCCGACGCCATCGAGGGCGATCGCCGCTGACACCCGGTGCCGGATTTCGGCCGCGCAATGCAATGCAAGGCGCATTGTCGGCCATGGTATAAACGCGTAAGGCAGCCCCACGGGCGGGCAGTTAACGGACCCCTATTCACACATGATCGGCTTGATCCTGGTAACCCATGGCCGCCTCGCGGACCAATTCGTCGAGGCGATGGAGCACGTGGTCGGCCCGCAGGAAGGGATCGTCACGGTCTGCATCGGCCCGAATGACGACATGGAGCAGCGCCGCGCCGAGATCGCCGCGGCGATCGCCGCGGTCGACACCGGCAAGGGCGTGATCATCCTAACCGACCTGTTCGGCGGCACGCCCTCGAACCTCGCGATCTCGCTGCTCGATGGCGGGCACGTCGAGGTGATAGCGGGGATCAACCTGCCGATGCTCATCCGGCTGGCCGGCGCGCGCAAGGCGATGGACGTGACCGCCGCGGTCCACGCCGCGCAGACCGCGGGGCGCAACTACATCACCATCGCCAGCGAGCTGCTTGGGGCCGACACGGCGCCGCCCGCAAGGGCCAAGGCTTGAGAGTCGCCGCCGTGGGGGAGGCAAGGCAGAGCGTCACCATCGTCAACCGCCGGGGCCTGCACGCCCGGGCGAGCGCGAAGTTCGTCGGCGCGGTCGCGGCCCTGCCCGAGGGGCTCAAGGTCACCGTCAGCAAGACCCCGCACAGCGCCGCCGGGGGATCGATCCTCGGGCTGATGATGCTCGGCGCGGCCAAGGGCGACACGGTCGAGGTCGCGGTCGAGGGTGACGGCGCGGATGCGGTGCTCGCCGATCTGGTCGCGCTGATCGCCGACGGCTTCGGCGAGGATTGATACCACGAGGCCATTCGCCTCGAGCGCAGTCGGGAGGCCGGTGCGAGGTGTCTCGACTACGCTCGACACGAACGGCATAGGCTCACCATGCGCAAGCACATCACCGGCTTTTCCAATCCGACGGTCAAGTACCTGCGGTCCCTGCGCGACAAGAAGCACCGCAAGCGCGCGGGCCAGTTCCTGGTCGAGGGCCTGCGCCTGCTCGAGGACGCGCGCGCCTCCGGGCGCGTGCCGCGCACGCTGGTGATGGCCGAGGGGCGCGAGCATCCCCTGCTCGGGCGGCTCGAGGCCGAAGTCATGGCGGCAGGCGGCGAGGTGATTGCGACGACGCCCGACATCTTCTCCAAGATCACCGGCAAGGAGAACGCGCAGACGGTTGCGGGCGTGTTCGACGAGTGGGACACCGCGCTGGGGCGGCTGGACCGGAGCGCCGCGCCGATCTGGCTGGCGGCGCAGGCGCTGCGCGATCCGGGCAATCTCGGCACGATGCTGCGCACCTGCGACGCGGTCGGCGCGGGCGGGCTGATCCTGATCGACGACTGCGCCGACCCTTTCAGCGCCGAGGCGGTGCGGGCGAGCATGGGCGCGGTGTTCACGGTCGGGCTGGCGCAGGCGCGGTGGGAGGAGTTCGTGCCGTGGCTGCGGGGCGGAGAGGGACAGCTGGTCGCGGCGAGTTTGCGCGATGCGGTGCCCTATCGCGGCGCGGCCTACCAGGCGCCGTGCTTCATCCTTGTCGGCAACGAATCGCAGGGCCTGCCCGAGGACTACGAGATGGCCTGCGACCTGCGTGTGACCATGCCGATGAAGGGCCGGGCGGATTCATTGAACGCGGCCGTGGCAGGGGCGGTGCTGGCCTACGAGGTGCTGGCGGCGCTCGGCAACTAGTCGCCCGCGATCAGCGCGGTGATCCGCCAGCCCTGTTTGGTGTCGGTCGCGAGGAGGCGATAGTCGATCAGGCTGCGCAGCTTCGCGGTCTCGACGAAGGCGGTTCCGCCCCCGCCGGGCAGGACGATCTGCGTGAAGGACTTGCCCGGACCTTCGGAACCTTCGGCAAAGTCGACGATCGCCCAGTTCAGCTGCCCCGAGGCGGGCGATCCGGCATCGGGCTTCGGATAGGCGGGCACGGCCGGCCCGAGCGTCAGCATGCCCCGATAGGCATCGGCGTCCGCGGGCGTGTTGGCGAAGATCCACGGCATCGCCGCAGCGCCGCCGTCCTGTTGCCCGCAGCCCAGCGGCAGCAGGGCGGCGATCTCGTCCCACAGCCGGTAGCCCGGATCGTCGAGCCGTCGCCGCAATTCCTTCACGCCCGCGCCGCCGCCGAAATCGAGCCGGATATCGGGATCGACGAGCGCAGCGAGCGCGTCGGCATCGCGGCGCGCGACGGCCGCTTCCAGCTTCCCGCGGAATTCCGTCCAGCCCGGCAAGGCGGCACAATCGTCGCGCGGCGGGTAGCTGACGGAATTGAGCACCGGCCTGGTCGCGCCGGAGGGTGCGGGCCCGCCCCCCTGCGTGCCGCGCTCCCGGGCGGCGGGCTGATCCTCCACGTCTCCCGCAGGGCCCTCGCCGCAGCCGGCGAGGAGCACCAGCGCCAGCAATCCCGACGTCGCGAAACCTGTCTTCATGTCCGGCCTTTCGATCATCTCGCTGCCGCGAACCGCGCAAGCCGCGCCGGGTGCAGTCGCGGCACCGGGACTTACACCTAATGCACCCCACGGTTCCATCCGGGCTTAGGCGATCACGCGTTGCCGGTGGACCAAGGATCGAGCGTCATGTCGACCGTCGGCGTTCCCTCGCCCGGACGCGGGACGCGCGCCTTGAAGGTGAAGCTCTGTGGGGTCGACCAATAGCGGTCGAGCATCCACAGGCGCGAAAGGCCCCAGACGATCGAGGGGTGATGCTTGCCGGGGTTGATCTGCGCGAGCTGCCAGCCCGAACACCAGCCGCCCGTCCGTCTCACTCCGCCGCGTCGCGATTCTCGCTTTCGTTCTGTTTGTGAGGCGCTTCCAGCGCTGCAACATCTTCGGCATTGTAGCGCGGGGCGCTCGCCACCAAGGGCACCTCGTCGATCTCGCGCTTGCCGATCTCGACGCCCTTTTCCGCGAGCCGCCGACCGGAGGACAGCACGTTGCGTTCGAAGCTTCCGACGAATTTGTTGTAATTGTTGACCGCGCTTTCCAGCCCGCCACCGACGCGCTTGAGATGCTCGGCGGCTGTGGCGAGGCGATCGTAGAGCTCGGCGCCCATCCGGCCGATCTCCTGCGCCTCTTTCGCGAGACCGTCCTGCCGCCACACCTGTGCCACCGTGCGCGCGATCGCAACGAGGTTGGTGGGGGTCGCCAGAAGCACGCGCTTGTCGAAGGCGAAGTTCCACAGGTCCGGATCAGCCTCGAGCGCGGCGGCGACGAAATGCTCGCCGGGCACGAACATCACCACGTAGTCGGGCGCGTCCTCGAACTGCGACTGGTAGCTCTTGGCTCCCAGCGTCTGGACATGGTTGCGCATCGAGCGGACATGATCGGCCAGCGCACGGGCGCGGGCCTCGTCGTCGGTCGCCTCGAAGGCCGCCTGATAGGCGTTGAGCGAGACCTTGGAGTCGATCACCAGCACCTTGCCGCCGGGGATGCGCACGATCGCGTCGGGGCGCAGGCGACCGTCCTCGGTGGCGACCGAGTGCTCCATGATGAAATCGGTGTGCTGGGCGAGGCCGCACTGCTCGAGCAGGTTCTGCAGCGCCTTCTCGCCCCAGCGGCCCCGCGCCTTGGGCGCGTTGGTGAGCGAATTGCCGAGCCGCTGCGCCTCGCGCCGCACCTCGTCCTGCCCCTTGCGCATTTCCTCGATCAGCCGGTTCAGCCCGGCGAAGGCATCGCTGCGCTTCGTCTCGAGTTCGGCGACCTGCTTTTCGTAGCTGGCAAGCTTCTCGCCCACCGGAGAGAGCAGCGCCTTGATCTTCTGTTCGCCCGCTTCCTCGGACTGGCGGAAGCGCGCCTCGGCCCGTTCGAGAAACGCCTTCTGCGCCTGTTCGAGCACCCGGCTACCGGCGTTCTCGAACTCCTTCTTCAGGCTCTCCTGCGCGGCAAGCAGCGCGGCCTTCTGTTCGGCAAAGGCCTTCTCACGCTCGGCCGAGGCGCTTTCGAGCGCGGCGAGGCGCTGCGCCAGATCGGCGCGCTCGGCCTGCACCGCGTCGAGCCGCAGCAGCAGCCCGTCAGCCTGGGCCGCGCGCTCCTTGAGGCCCGCCACCTCGATCCGCGCCTCGCCCAGTTCGGCGACCGCGCGCTTGAACTCGGCCTCGTCCTCGGCCGCCGCACGCTCCGCATCGGCCAGCCGCGCGCGCAGATCGGCGAGCGGGCGGGAGGCGAGGAACCAGCCGCCGGCTCCGCCAAGGACGAGACCGGCAACAAGCGCGAGGAGGGGGAGAATCGAGGTATCCATATCCCGTTCCTACACGGAACGAAAAGAGAACGCCAGCCCCCGCGCGCGCCTATCCCCCGTCCTTTCCCGCAGCTTGCCCCGATCCCTCGGCCTTCGCCTTCTTCTGCCACGGCCAGCGCCCGTCGATCTCGACCTCGAGGCTGAAGCTGAGGAAGGTGCGGATGAGCACGATGAGGCCGAGCACCGCCACGCTTTCGAGGGTCGGGTCGATGGCGACGGTGCGGATGATGTCGGCGGCGACGAGCAGCTCGAGCCCCGTCAGGATCGCGCGGCCTAGCATCCGGCGGAAGATGGCGACGCGGTCCTCACCGGACGTCGCACCGGGCCTTGCCAGTCCCGCGGCGGCGATCAGCGCGCCGAGAACGATGACCGCCAGCCCGGCGAGTTCGAACACCTGCGCCACACCGCGGGCGACGGCGAGCATGGTCGCATCGTCGATCATGCGCGGGGTTACCCTGGTGGAGGCGGCGAGGTTCCAACGGCAAGCAAGCGGGGCCCCGGGTCAAGCCCGGGGAGGAGAGAGAAAGCAGCCGGGCGATAGCATCGGCCCGAAGGGCCGCGAGCGCACGCGCGCGAGCCGCAGCGGCCGCAGCTCTGCTGCGCGTCTAGCGAGGACGAAGGCGCGGCGGCGCCTTCGCAATCAATTACGCCGCGCGCCTGATCTTCTCGAGCTTCTTCAGCACCATCGCGCGCTTGAGGCGGCTGAGGTGGTCGATGAAGAGGATGCCTTCGAGGTGGTCCATCTCATGCTGCAGGCAGGTTGCCATGAGGCCTTCGAGGTGTTCCTCGTGGGTGTTCCCCTCGAGGTCCTGATAACGGACGGTGCACGTCGCCGGGCGATCGACGTCGGCGTAGATCTCGGGGACCGAGAGGCAGCCTTCCTGATAGGTCGAAAGCTCCGCCGCCGGATCGAGGATCACCGGGTTGATGAACACCCGCGGTTCCTTCTTGGTGGCCGGATGCGTGTGCTTGTGCCCGCCGTGGCTGGTGCATTCCACCGGCGGCGCGTCGGGGTCGTCCGGCTGGAGATCGATCACCAGCACCCGCTTGGGCACGCCGACCTGGATCGCGGCCAGACCGATGCCGGGGGCGTCGTACATCGTCTCGAACATGTCTTCGACGAGCTGGTTCAGCTCGGGGCCGAATTCATGCGGTTCGACCGGGGTCGAGACGACTTTGAGCCGGGGGTCCGGCACTTCGAGGATTTCGCGGATAGCCATAATGCGCGCAAGATAGGGCCCGCGCCGCCTTCCGGCAAGCGCGATGCTCCGATCAGGGTGATCGGCTCAGCCGACCGGCCTTCTCGCCCGCAAGGCCTGCGCCAGCGTGCCCTCGTCGAGATAGTCGAGCTCGCCGCCGACCGGCAGGCCGTGGGCGAGCTGGGTGACGCGCAACGGGTATGCCTCCAGCCGTTCGGCGAGGTAATGTGCGGTGGTCTGGCCCTCGAGCGTGGCGTTCATGGCGAGCACCACCTCGTCCACGCCGCCCTCCTCGACCCGCGCGAGAAGGCTGGCGATGTTGAGGTCCTCGGGCCCCACGCCATCCAGCGCGGAGAGCCGCCCTCCGAGCACATGGTAGCGCCCGGGGAACAGGCGCGCGCGGTCGAGCGCCCAGACATCCGAGACTTCCTCGACCACGCACAGCGCGCGCGCGTCGCGGCGCCGGTCGGCGCAGATGCCGCAGGGGTCGCGCGTGTCGACATTGCCGCAAATGTGGCATTCGACCAGCGTCTCGGCGACCCCCGCCAGCGCCTCGAGCAGCGCAGGCAGCGCGCTTTCGCGGTGCTTGACCAGCCACAGCACCGCCCGCCGCGCCGAGCGCGGGCCGAGGCCGGGCAGGCGGGCGAGCGCGGAACTGAGGGCTTCGATTTCCTGTGAGGCCATGCCTTGTCCTCTAGCCGTTCGCCCTGAGCTTGTCGAAGGGCTGCTCTTTTCTTTTCCGTGGTCGAAAGTAAGGACAGCCCTTCGACAAGCTCAGGGCGAACGGACGTAATCTAGTGCGCATCATTTTCATGGGAACGCCCGATTTCGCGGTGCCCGCCCTGCGCGCGATTCACGCGGCGGGGCACGAGATCGCCTGCGTCTACACCCAGCCGCCGCGCCCGGCGGGACGGGGCAAGAAGCTGATGCCCTCCCCCGTTCAGGTCGAGGCAGAGCGGCTGGGGGTGCCGGTCCGCTCGCCCGTTTCGCTGCGGGGGGCGGAAGCACAGGCGGAGTTTGCCGCGCTCGGGGCCGATGTTGCGGTGGTCGCCGCCTATGGCCTGATCCTGCCCCAGCCGGTGCTCGATGCGCCGCGGCATGGCTGCCTCAACATCCACGCCTCGCTCCTGCCGCGCTGGCGCGGGGCGGCGCCGATCCACCGGGCGGTGATGGCGGGGGACGGGGAAACGGGCGTCACGATCATGCAGATGGAGGCGGGGCTCGATACCGGGCCGATGCTCCACAAGGTGACGGTGCCGGTGGGGCACAAGACCACGGGCGAACTGTTCGAGGAGCTGGGCGCTTTGGGGGCTGCGGCGATGGTCGAGGTGCTGGCCGACCTCGCGGCCTTCCCGCCCGAGGCGCAGGATGATGCGGCGGCGGTCTACGCCCCCAAGATCGACAAGGCCGAGGCGAAGATCGACTGGTCGCAAAGCGCCGAGGTGATCGAGCGCCTCGTTCGCGGTCTCGCCCCCTTCCCGGGCGCATGGTTCGAACTGGGCGGAGAACGGGTCAAGCTGCTGCTCGCCGAGGTGGTGGAAGCCAGCGGCGTTCCCGGCACGGTTCTGGACGAGGATTTCGCCATCGCCTGCGGTTCGGGCGCGATCCGGCCCCTGAAGCTCCAGCGCGCCGGAAAGCCGGTGCTGGAACGGGTGGAATTCCTGCGCGGGCGGCCGGTGTCGGCGGGGACGGTGCTTGCCTAGGCCCTTCGCCTCGAGCGCAGTCGAGAGGCCCTGCGCAGGTGTCTCGACTTCGTTCGACACGAACGGCTAGGGCAGGACGGCATGACCCGCTTCGCCCTCACCCTCGAATTCGACGGGACTCCCTTCTTCGGGCTGCAACGCCAGTCGCACGGCCCGAGCGTGCAGCAATCGGTGGAGGACGCGCTGCACCGGATCACCGGCGAGACGGTCGTCATGCATTCCGCCGGACGCACCGATGCGGGCGTGCACGCGTTGGCAATGCGCAGCCATGTGGACATCGAAAAGCCCTTCGATCCCTTCCGCCTGATGGAGGCCCTCAACGCGCACCTCAGGCCCGATCCGGTTGCGGTCACCGACTGCGCGGTGGTGCCCGACGACTGGCACGCGCGCTTTTCCTGCACCGGGCGGCGCTATCTCTACCGCATCGCCAACCGCCGCGCGCCGCTGACGCTGCTGCGCGACAGGGCGTGGCACGTGCCCCAGCCGCTCGACGCCGAGGCCATGCATCGCGCCGCGCAGGCCTTGGTGGGGCGGCACGATTTCACCACCTTCCGCTCGGTCCATTGCCAGGCCGCCGATCCGGTGAAGTCGCTGGACGAGCTGCGGGTCGAGAAAGTTGGCGAGGAAATCCACATCCACGCCGCCGCGCGCTCCTTCCTGCACCATCAGGTGCGCTCGATGGTGGGTTGCCTCAAGCTGGTCGGCGCGGGGACGTGGCCGGAGAGCCGCATCGCCGAGGCGCTGGCGGCGCGGGATCGCAATGCGCTGGGCCTCAACGCCCCGCCGCACGGGCTCTATTTCGTCGAAGCCACCTATCCCTGACGACCTGACGTAAGGTCACCCTAGCCATCGCGTGATTGCGGGCGTAGCGAAAGCGCAACTCGCAACGACGAACAAAGGGAAACGCAGGATGACCACCGGAAAGCAGCTCTTCACCACCCTCACCGCCGACGGCAAGCTGACGCTCGAGGTGGCCGAAAGCCAGTTCCCCGCGCCCACCGGCAATCAGGTGCTGGTGAAGATGGAAGCCGCACCCATCAACCCGAGCGACCTCGCGATCCTCACCTCCGCCGCCGATTTCGAGACCGCCGAATACACCCCCGGCAAGGTCGTGGCGACCATGCCCGAGCCCTTCCTCACCGGCAACAAGGCGCGCCACGGCCAACGCCTGCCCGCCGGTAACGAGGGCGCGGGTACGGTGATCGCCACCGGCGACAGCGACATGGCCAAGGCGCTCATGGGCCAGCGCGTCGCCTGCGTGCCGGGCAACGCCTTCTCGCAATACGCCATCGCCGACGCCATGATGTGCCTGCCGCTGGGCGACCATTCCTCCGAGACAGGCGCCTCCAGCTTCGTCAACCCGATGACCGCGCTCGGCTTCGTCGAGACCGCGAGGATGGAAGGCCATTCGGCCATCGTCCACCTCGCCGCCGCATCGAACCTTGGCCAGATGCTCAACCGCATCTGCATCGAGGACGGGATGAAGCTGGTGAACATCGTCCGCAAGGACGAGCACGTCGCGCTGCTCAAGTCGCAGGGCGCGCAATATGTCGTCAACTCCTCGGCCCCCACCTACATGGCCGACCTGCGCGCCGCGATCGCCGAGACCGGCGCCTTCCTCGGCTTCGATCCGATCGGCGGCGGGCAGGCGTCGGACGGCGTGCTGAAGGCGATGGAGCAGGTCGCGGTCAGCCAGATGAGCGAGTTCTCGCGCTACGGGTCGAACCAGCAGAAGAAGATGTACATCTACGGGCGGCTCGACCTGTCGCCGACCATCCTGACGCCCTCCTATGGCCTGCAGTGGAGCATCGCCGGCTGGCTGCTGACGCCCTTCCTCCAGCGCGCCGGCATGGAAACCGTGGTGCGGATGCGCAAGCGGGTGATCGACAATCTGACCACCACCTTCGCCTCGCATTACAAGGCGAAGGTGACGCTGGAAGGGATGCTCGAGAAGGAGGCGATCTGCGACTACCGCCAGATGAAGACCGGCGAGAAGTACCTCGTCACGCCCTGGGGGTGATCAGGCAGGGCGCCGCGCGGCGGGCTCAGGCCCCGCCGCGCGCGCTGAGAAACATCGCGCGGGTCTTGCGGGCAAGGTCGGCCCCCGAGAGCCGGTCCTCGGGCGCGGTGAAGAAGGCGCCGGTGTCGGCTGCCGCCACCAGATCGTTGCAGCGCCCGGTGAAGCTCTTCTGAAAGCGGTATTGCGCATCGCTGCCCGCATCGACGCCCGTCAGGGTCATGGCCGAGGCCCAGACGGCAGGGCCGTGGATCGCGTTGAACCGCTCGCGCGCGGAGACGACATCGCCGCGGATGCGGGCGAGCGCCTGTTCGGACGGGATCGCCGCGTCCGCCGCCATCCGCTCTCCGATTGTCTCGCCCCAGCCGGCAAGGCCTTCGTAGTTCACGCCGAAGCCGAGATGCTCGCAGACGTAGGCGGTCACGAGCACATCGGCGAAGCGCGCGGAACCGCCGTCGGCAGCGCTCACCAGCCGGTCGTCCGCCATCGTCATGGCCGCGAGCGGCAGCATCAGGGACATCGTGAGGGACATAGGATCGCTCCTTGTTTTCCAGCGACATAGCAGATTATGGGCGGGACATGAACCGCCCATGAGCGAAGGGCAGCGACAGAAGCGCTCACCCCCCGTCGAACGCCGCCTGCACCGCCTCCGCGCCGGTGATGCCGTTCGCCACCAGCACCATCAGCAGCACCCGCGCCTTGGCCGGGCCGAGCGCGCGCGCGGCGACCAGCCCGAGACGGTCGTCCTCGACCTCGACATTGCGGTCGACCAGCCCCTCGTCGATGCGGCTCGCGCGCACCACCGGCACGCCGCTCGCCGCCGCGCGGGCGAGCGCCTCCAGCACCACGGCGGGTGCATTGCCTTGCCCCATCCCAGCGAGCACGATCCCGCGCGCGCCGATGCCGAGCAGCGCCTCGACCGGCTTTTCGTCCATCCCCGCCCCCGCCGTCAGGATCGCGACGCGCGGCAGCTCGGCCGGGAAGGAATAGCGCGCGCCCTCGCCCATCCGGTGCGGGGGGCCGAACCAGTCGAGACTCGCCGGCGTGACCCGTGCGAGCGGACCTCTCGGGAAGCTGCGGAAGGCGTCGATGCTGCTGGTCGCGGCCTTGCGGGCATCGCGCGCGGCGAGCACTGCGTCGCCCATCACCAGCATCACGCCGCGCCCCGCCGCCGCCGGATCGCCCGCGACCTTCACCGCGTTGGCGAAGTTCCGCATCCCGTCCGCCCCCACCGCGTCCGCCGGTCGCATCGCGCCGACGAGGATGACGGGCTTGGTCGTCGGCAGGGTGAGATCGAGCAGCAGGCCGGTCTCCTCTGCCGTGTCGGTGCCGTGGGTGACGATTACCGCATCGATAGCGGGATCCTCCATAGCTCCCGCGCAGGCCACGTGGAGCGCCTGCCACTCGGCGAAACCGATGTCCTGCGAACCGATGCGGGCGATCTCGTGCGGGACCAGTTCAGCCGCCAGCCCGAGCGCCGCGAGATGACCCACCAGCACCTCCAGCGAGAGGCCCCCGGGGCGATAGGCCGCTCCCGTCCCGCCCGCGCCCGCGCCCGCAATCGTGCCGCCCGTGCCGAGAACGAGGATGCGTGGTGACCTGGTCATGCCGATGCCCTAGCCGCCCCGATCGTCCTCGCCTAGACCTGCTCGCCGAACTGTTCGAACACCGCCGCAAGCCCCGGCACGTCGGGCTCGGCGCGCAGGGCCGCAAGGGCCTCGGCGATGTCGATCTCGAGCACCGAGACCCCGCCTTCGTGGCCCACTCCTTCCGCACCCAGCGACCGCGCCAAAGCCAGCGCCGGACGATTCTCGGGCAGGATGTGAACAGTGAACCGCTCCAGCCCCTCGCGCGCGCAATCGAGCAGCAGCACCGCCGTCAGCAGCCGCGCGAGGCCGCGGCCGTGATATTCGTCGATCACCGCGACCGAATACTCGGCCGCTTCCGGATCGTCGGCATCGCGGAAGGCGTGGACGACGCCGAGCGCGGGCGTATCGGCAAGGTCTGAGCGCAGCGCGCCCCAGGCGATGTGGTCGTGCCCGTCCGCGCTCGCCAGCGCGCGCAGCACCTGCGGCGGTGCCTCGCGCATTCCAGAGAAGAACCTCAGATAGCGCGACTGTGGCGAGAGGCGCGCGATCCCCTCCTTCAGCCGCGCCTCGTCCTCGGGCCGGACGCGGCGGATGCAGACCGGGGTGCCGTCGTTGAGCTGGGTCTGAATGGTCATGGCCTGAAGGTTCTACCAGCTTGACCGCCGCGCGGACACGGGTAAACCGCCCGGACGCGCGCGCCTTGGGGCGGTTAGCTCAGTTGGTAGAGCATCTCGTTTACACCGAGAGGGTCGGCGGTTCGAGCCCGTCACCGCCCACCAGGCGCACGGCATCAACGGGGAGGCTGCGGGCGATGGACCTAGGGCTCGAAGGCAGGACGGCGCTCGTTCTGGGTGCCAGCAAGGGGCTGGGCCGCGCGATCGCAGCGGCGCTTGCGGCGGAAGGGGTCGAGGTCATAACCGTCGCACGCTCGGAGGGCGCGGACACGGGCGTGCTCCACATCACCGCCGATCTCGACGATCCGGATGCGCCTGAAGCCATCATCGCGGCCGTGCGGGACGCGGGCCGCTCGCCCGACATCCTCGTGCTCAACGCCGGCGGGCCGCCGATGGCCGGTGCCGCCAGCGCCACCCCTGCGGACTTTGCCGCGGTCTTTCCGCGGATGTTCAACGCCCAGATCGCGCTCGCTCAGGCGTTTCTTCCCGCCATGCGCGAGCGCGGCTTCGGCCGGATCCTCGCGGTCGCCTCGACCAGCCTTCTCACCCCGATCCCCGGCCTCGTGCTCTCCAACGCGGTGCGCGCGATGCTGGCCTCCTGGTGCAAGACCCTCGCCGCCGAGGTCGCCGCCGACGGGGTGACGGTGAACCTGCTGCTGCCCGGCCAGATCGCCACCGACCGCCTCTCCAGCCTTCATGCCGCGATGGCCGCCGGACAAGGCCTCGCTGCCGAGCAAGTCACCGCCCGCTCGGTCGCGGCGATCCCCGCCGGGCGGCTCGGGCGGCCGGAGGAGTTCGGCGACATCGCCGCCTTCCTCGCCTCACCGCGCGCGGGCTTCATCACGGGAAGCGCGATCAAGGTCGACGGCGGGCAGACCGCGACACTCTAACCCCTGCGCTTGCGCACGGACGCCAAGGCCCCTAGCGCGGCGCCATGTCGTCCCTGTTCATCGCCCTCCAGCACATCCTCCCCCAGCATGCCCTTTCGCGCCTCGCCGGCAGCCTTGCCGCGAGCGAGACCCCGTGGCTGCGCGATGCGCTGATCCGCCGCTTCGCCCGCGCCTACGGGGTCGATCTGTCCGAGGCCGCGCGCGGGATCGGGGAGTTCGCGAGCTTCAACGACTTCTTCACCCGCGAGCTGAAGCCCGGCGTGCGGCCCCTGGCCGATGCGGGGCAGTTCATCCTCTCGCCTGCGGACGGCGCGGTGAGCCAGCTCGGCCCCGTCAGCGGTGGACGGATCATCCAGGCCAAGGGACGCGACTACAGCGTGGCGGAGATCCTCGGCTGCGGGCCCGATGAAGCCGCGCGGTTCGAGGGCGGGAGCTTCATCACGATCTATCTCAGCCCCAAGGACTACCACCGCGTCCACATGCCTGCAGCCGGCACGCTCGCGGCGACGAGCTACATCCCGGGCGATCTCTATTCGGTCAATGTCGCCACAGCCGCCGGGGTCGACCGCCTCTTCGCCCGCAACGAACGCCTCGCCTGCCGTTTCGACGGCCCGGACGGGCACTTCGCCAGCATCATGGTGGGGGCGATGATCGTCGCCGGGATCGACACGGTCTGGCCCAACCGCTTCCGCACCCATGCGCACGCGCCGGTGCACGAGGATTTCGCCGGGCAAGGCCGCAGTTTCGCCGCCGGTGACGAGATGGGGCGCTTCTACCTCGGTTCCACGGTTGTGCTGCTGTTCGAGCCGGGCCGGGTGGCGTGGCGCAAGGACCTGAAAGCGGGCGATCCCCTGCGCATGGGCGAGGCGATCGCGCAGCGGCTCAGCTAGGTCACTTCGCGGCGAGGCTGCCGCGGATCAGCGCCGCCGCCTCGGGCGTGCCCCATTCGTAGCCGCCGGTCACCCGCAGGACCTCCTTGCCGCTGGCGTCGAACAGGATCGTCAGCGGCAGCACGCCTTCAGGGGTGAACTGGGCCGATAACTCCGTCTCGGGGTCGAGCCACGGCTCCAATCGCGTGTAGCCGCCCTTGGCGAAGAACGGCGTCACCACCTCGGCCCCGCGGATGTCCTGGCTTATGGTCAGAACCCGCACCTCGCTCTCGAGTTCGGCGGCAAGGGCATCGAGTTGCGGCATTTCCTTGACGCAGGGCGCACACCATGTCGCCCACAGGTTGACCAGCACCGGTCCGTCCTGCGCGCCCAGATCGAGCGTGTTGCCGGCCGGATCGGCGAGCGTGATCGCCGGCATGGGGGTGCCGGCGAACCTGCGCTCCACCGTGCCCGCCGCGCCCGCCGCCGTCTCAACCGGTTGCGCCGGGGCCTCTGCGGGCCTATCGCAGCCCGCCAGCAGCAGGAGCGATACGGCGAGAATGACAGGCGAGCGGGACATGACGGGCTCCGGAAGCAGTGCGACCAACGCCATGTGGGGCGGCCGCTTCGCCGACGGCCCTAGCGCCATCATGCGCGAAATCAACGCCTCGATCCCCTTCGACAAGGCGCTGTGGCGGCAGGACATCGCCGCGAGCAAGGCCCATGTCGCGATGCTCGGCACGCAAGGGATCATTCCGGCCGAGGATGCGCTGGTGATCGCCAACGGCCTCGATGCCGTCGCCGCCGAATACGAACGCGACGGCGTGCCGGAGGATTGGGACCGCGAGGACATCCACATGACCACCGAGGCCCGGCTTGCCGAGCTGATCGGACCGGTCGCGGGACGCCTCCACACCGCGCGCAGCCGCAACGACCAGGTGGCGACCGACTTCCGCCTCTGGGTGCGCGATGCCTTCGTCCAGATGGACGAGGGGCTTGCCGCCTTGCAGCGCGCGCTGGTGACACGGGCGGGTGAGCATGCGGACAGCATCATGCCCGGCTTCACCCACCTCCAGACCGCTCAGCCCGTGACGCTCGGCCATCATTTGTTGGCTTATTACGAGATGTTCCGGCGCGACCGCGCGCGGATCGCCGACGCAAGGGCGCGGATGAACGAGTGCCCGCTCGGGTCGGCGGCGCTTGCCGGCACCGGCTTTGCCATCGACCGCGAGGCCACGGCGCGCGCCTTGGGATTCGACCGGCCGACCGCCAATTCATTGGACGCCGTGTCCGACCGCGATTTCGCGCTCGATTTCCTGTGGAGCTGCTCGGCCACCGCGCTCCACCTCTCACGCCTCGCGGAGGAGCTGATCCTCTGGGCGAGCCAGCCCTTCGGCTTCATCCGCCTGCCCGACAGCCTCTCGACCGGCTCCTCGATCATGCCGCAGAAGAAGAACCCCGACGCGGCCGAACTGGTGCGCGGCCATTCGGGGCGGGTGATCGGCGCGCTGACTAGCCTGATGATCACCATGAAGGGCCTGCCGCTCGCCTATTCCAAGGACATGCAGGACGACAAGCCGCCGGTGTTCGAGGCGGCGGGGCTGATGGCGCTCAGCATCGCGGCGATGACGGGCATGATCGCCGGCGCGACCTTCAATACCGCCCGGATGCGCGCCGCGGCCGAACTGGGCTACGCCACCGCGACCGACCTTGCGGACTGGCTGGTGCGCGCGCGCGGCATCCCGTTCCGCGAGGCGCACCACATCACCGGCAGCGCGGTGAAACTGGCGGAGCAGCGCGGCATCGCGCTCGACCAGCTGGCGCTCGCCGACCTGCAGGCGATCGATGCGCGGATCGACAACAGCGTCTATGCCGCACTGTCGGTCGATGCCTCGGTGGCGGCGCGCGCGTCCTATGGCGGAACCGCACCCGATCAGGTCCGTTTGCAGGTCGCTGCCGCGCGTGCGGTGCTGGGTATGGAGGAATGATGCGCCGCCTTGCCGTTCTGAGCCTCGCCGGGCTCGTCGCTGCCTGCGGCACCGCCGCCCCCCTCACCCCGCCCGAGGGCGCAAGCCTGCCGACCGCTCCCTATGGCGCGAGCGAGAAACCCTCGGCCGAGGAATTGCTGCGGCGCGAGGCGCTCGCCGCGCCCGAACGCAGCGTCGAACTGCGCCGCCGCTCCGAAGAACGCCAGGACGATCCCTTCGACCTGCCCCCCGAATAGAAACGAAACCCGATGGACCACTTCACCTACCGCGACGGCGTGATGCACGCCGAGGACGTGCCCCTGCCCCAGATCGCCGAGGCCGTCGGCACCCCCGTCTATGTCTATTCGCGCGCAACGCTGGAACGCCACGCGCGGGTGTTCCGCGAGGCGCTGGACAGCGTGCCGGACAAGCTGATCGCCTTTGCCGTCAAGTCCAACCCCAACCTCGCCGTCTTGAAGGTGCTGGGCGCGGCCGGCATGGGTGCCGACGTCGTCTCGGTAGGCGAGATGCGCCGCGCTCTGGCAGCGGGAATCGCGCCGGAGAAGATCGTTTTCTCGGGCGTGGGCAAGACCGCCGCCGAGATGATAGCCGCGCTTGAGGCGGGGATCGGCCAGTTCAATATCGAGAGCGAGGAAGAGGGCGTCGAGCTGGCGGAGATCGCCGCCGCGCGCGGGCTGACCGCGCAGTGCACCTTGCGCATCAACCCCGATGTCGATGCCGGCACCCACGACAAGATCTCGACCGGCAAGGCCGACAACAAGTTCGGCGTGCCGATCAGTGAGGCGGGGCAGATCTTCGGCAAGCTCGCTGGCCTTGCGGGCGTGAACCTGCGCGGCGTGGCGGTGCATATCGGCAGCCAGCTCGCCGATCTGGCTCCGCTGGAAGCCGCCTTCGGCAAGCTCGGCACGCTGGTGCAGGCCCTGCGCGGAGCGGGCCACACGATCACCCATGTCGACCTCGGCGGCGGGCTCGGCGTACCCTACCGCGTGGGCGAGGTGCTGCCGGCGCCGGCGGAATACGGCGCGATGGTCGCGCGGGTGACGAAGGACTGGGGCGTCACCCTGATCTTCGAGCCGGGCCGGGTGATCGCGGGCAATGCCGGCGTGCTGCTGACCCGGGTGGTGCGGGTCAAGCGCGGGATCAGGGATCCCTTCGTGATCGTCGACGCGGCGATGAACGATCTCGCCCGCCCTGCCCTCTATGGCGCCTATCATCATTTCGAGGCGGTCGAGCCGCGGGGCGCACGCATGACCGCCAACATCGTCGGCCCGATCTGCGAGACGGGCGACACCTTTGCCATGGGCCGCGAATGCGACTTGCTGGAGGCGGGCGACCTCGCCGTGTTCCGCACCGCCGGGGCATATGGCGCGACCATGGCCTCGTCCTACAATTCGCGCGGTTTCGTCGCCGAGGTGCTGGTCGACGGCGACCGCTTCGCCGTGGTCGCCGACCGGATCGAGGCGGGCGCGATCATGGATGCCGAGCGCGTGCCGGAATGGCTCGCCTGATCCGGCCATGAGCCGTATCGCCAGCCTGCCGCTGTTCCACCGGATCGCGGGGCAACAGGTGCTGGTGCTGGGTGACGGCCCCGCCGCGGAACCCAAGCGGCGGCTGGTCGAACGCGCGGGCGGCGTGATCGTCGAGGATTTCGCCCAGGCGGTGGACGAGGGCGTCCGGCTGGCCTTCATCGCCTTCGACGACGCCAGGGCCTGCGAGGTGGCGGCGATCAATGCGCGCTGCGCCGGGATGCTGGTCAATGTCGTGGACCGACCGGAACTGTGCGATTTCACCACGCCCTCGATCCTCGACCGCGATCCCTTGCTGGTGGCGATCGGGACCGGGGGTGCTTCGGCGGGTCTTGCGAAGCACGTGCGGCTCAGGCTGGAGCGGGTCTTGCCCGAGACCCTCGGCGCGCTCGCGCGGGCGCTCGAGGCGGCGCGGCCGGTGCTGCGGCGGCGCTTTCCCGACGGGGCCGAGCGGCGCCGCGCGGTGGATGCCGCACTGCGTGAAGGCGGGCCGCTCGATCCGCTCGATCCGCAAGCCTCCACGCGTGTCGCGGCATGGGCCGAAAGCGGGGCGGCGCATCGGGGCGCGGGCGCGGTTTTCGAGATCACCCTGACCAGCCCCGACCCGGAGGACCTCACCCTGCGGCAGGCGCGCCTGCTGGGCGAGTCGGACGTGCTGTGCCTCGACGGTGCGGTGCCGGCGGCCATCCTCTCCCGCGCCCGCGCCGATGCCGTGCGGCGGGCGCTGGCAGAGGGCGAAGGTGTGGATGCCGAAGCCGCTTCGGGCCTCGTCCTGGTCCTGCGCTGGCGGCCCGGCTAGAGGCGCGGCCCGCACAAGCTTCAGGCCGCCTGCAGCAGCGGCGTGCGCAGGCTCGCAAAATAGCCCGACATGGCGGCGATCGCCTTGTCGCTGAGGGCAATGAAGGCGCGGCGACGGTCATCCGGATCAGGGACCCGCACGAAGATCCCGCTTTCGACCATCTGAGTCAGCCAGCGCAGCGCCGTCGTGGCGGGGACACCGGCAGCAATGCACAGCGAGGTCACCGAGACGCGGGTGCCTTCGCCATGCGCGGCGGTGAGATCGAGCAGCATGTCCCACGCCGGATCGCCGAACAGCTCGGGCGCGAAGAAGCGTGCGCGTGCCTGGCGACCGGCGATGATCTGGCGCACCATCTGCGGATCGGGCAGCGGCGGGACAGCGGCGGGCGCCGGGTCAGCGTGCTGGGCACCGAAGACAGGCGCTGACACCATCCCGGGCCCGCGATAGTCGCGCTTGAGTTCGCCCACTGCCGCGCCGGCGGAGACGGCATGGCCCATCCGGTCGAGCGAATGGGCGATCGCCTCGACCTGCTGCGAAAGCCGCAGCAGGGCCACGCGGTCCTCCTCGCCCATCTCGCGAAGGCGCGCCGCCCCGGCCTCGCCCATCACCCGCCCGACCGCGATCACCCGTTCGGCGCGGGTGGGAGATACGAGGATCTGAGGGTTGGACTGGTCGAGCACGGCAAAGACATCGTCGAGCCCCGCAAGGTTGGTCGCGACGATCAGCTTGGCACCCGACCGCGCGACCCGCATGTCGAGCCGTGCAAGGCCCGCCAGCATCATCGCGTCGATCCCACGGCTGCCCATGACCGTGCAATCGACCACCACCACATCGCCGAGCAGGGCGATCGGCCCTTCGAGCAGGGAGCGCAAGGGCCCTCCGTCGATGCTGCGGAACCCCGCCCCGCCGAGGTCGGCGCCGATCTGGCGCCGCACCCCTTCGTCCTCGCCGAAAATCGCGACACGGGCGGGCAGGCCCGCACCGTCATCAGCGCAGCCATAGGTGAAGTCATCGGCAGGGGAAGCACCACGGACGGGGGAGGTCAGCATCGACTCGACTCCAACTAGGTTGGAACGAGAATAGAACAAAAAGGGATCAGGTCAAGTAAGTTGGCCCAATAGTCGCAGGCCCTCCGCCCCGCTCACGGCCTGATCTCGATCACCGTGCCGTCGGGCACGATGCGCCACAATTCCTCGATCTCCTCGTTGGAAAAGGCGATGCACCCGTCGGTCCAGTCGCCGGGAACGCGGCCGAAGGGCAGGGAATTGGGCTGGCCGTGGAGGAAGATGTCGCCTCCCGGCGAGCGGCCGTATTGCGCAGCGAAGGCGCGGTCGGCAGCATTGGGGTAGGACACCTTGAGGCTGAGGTGATAGGCGCTCCCCGGGTTGCGGCCTTCGATCACGTAGCGGCCCTCGGGCGTGCGCTCGTCGCCCTCGAACTGCTTGTGGCCTTGCGGCCGGTCGCCGAATTGCAGGCCGCGCCATGCCTTGACGGGCTGCCCGCCGGCATAGGCGACCATCAGCCGTTCGGACTTGTCGACGATGAGATAGTCGACGCTGGCGAAGCGCAGTTCGGGCACGATCCGCGCCGCCTCGCGCGCCAGCGGGGGCTGCGAGGAGGGGGCCTGCGCCTGCTCCACCGGCGGCGCGGCACAGGCGGCGAGCGCGAGCAGCGGGAGGGGCGCGAGGCGGGTCATGCGGGCAAGACTAACCCGCCCCGCCCCTCGCGATCAATCCACGAAAGGATCGCGCATCAGGATCGTGTCGTCGCGTTCCGGCGAGGTCGAGACCAGCGCGACGGGGCATTCGATCAGCTCCTGGATGCGCTGGATGTACTTGATCGCGTTCGCCGGGAGGTCGGCATAGGAGCGGGCACCTGCCGTGCTCTCGTGCCAGCCGGGCATTTCCTCGTAGATCGGCTCGCAGGCGGCCTGATCGGCGGCATGGCTGGGGAGGTAGTCGTAGACCTGCCCGCGCAGGCGATAGCCGGTGCAGATCTTCACCTTCTCCAGCCCGTCGAGCACGTCGATCTTGGTGAGCGCGATGCCGGTGACGCCGGAGATGGCGCAGGACTGGCGCACCAGCACGGCATCGAACCAGCCGACGCGGCGCTTGCGGCCAGTAACGGTGCCGAACTCGTGGCCCCGCTCGCCAAGCCGCTGGCCGATCTCGTCCTCGAGTTCGGTCGGGAACGGACCGGAACCGACGCGCGTGGTGTAGGCCTTGACGATGCCGAGCACGAAGCCGGTCGAGTTGGGGCCGAGGCCGGAGCCGCTGGCCGCGGTGCCACTGACCGTGTTCGAGGAGGTGACGAAGGGATAGGTGCCGTGGTCGACATCGAGCAGCACGCCCTGCGCGCCCTCGAACAGGATCTTGGCGCCGGCGCGGCGGACCTTCTTTAACCGCTTCCAGACCGGCTGGGCGAACTTCAGCACGAAGGGCGCGATCTCGCGCAGGTCCTCGAGCAGCGCGGCACGGTCGACCGGCGGCTGGCCGAAGCCGGCGCGCAGCGCATCGTGGTGGGCGCAGAGGCGGTCGAGCTGGGCCTCGAGGCTGTCGAGATGCGCGAGGTCGCACACCCGGATCGCGCGGCGGCCGACCTTGTCCTCGTAGGCCGGGCCGATCCCGCGCCCCGTCGTCCCGATCTTGCCCTTGCCCGCCGCGGTCTCCCGCAGGGCGTCGAGATCGCGGTGGAGGGGGAGGATCAGCGGGCAGTTGTCGGCGATGGCGAGGTTGTCGTCAGTGATGGTGACCCCCTGCCCCTCGACCTTGGCGACCTCGTCGCGCAGCGCCCAAGGGTCGAGCACCACGCCGTTGCCGATCACCGAGAGGGTGCCGGAGACGATCCCCGAGGGCAGCAGCGAGAGCTTGTAGGTCTTGCCGTCGATCACCAGCGTGTGACCGGCATTGTGCCCGCCCTGGAAGCGGACCACGGCATCGGCGCGGCTGGCGAGCCAGTCGACGATCTTGCCCTTGCCCTCATCGCCCCATTGGGCGCCGATCACGGTGACGTTTGCCATGTGTGTCCTTATCCGGTGGCGGTGAACCGGGCGGGGGCCTAGGCGTTCGGGACGGGCGAGGCAAGCACGCCGCGAAGGGTTTTGCGGCCGACCTGCGTTGAACGGAACAACTGCCGTCCGCTCGAAAGGAAGCCTTCGCCGATGCGCCCCGCCGCCCAAGCCCTGATCGCCGCTGCCGCTCTGGCGGTGCTCGCCAGCCCGATCCTCGCCCAGCAGCGCCGCGGGGAGGAGCGCCTGCCCGCGAGCTGCCGGCAGGAGGTGGTGCGGCTGTGCGGCATCAACCGGGGGCAGATCGCCGCCTGCCTGCGCGAGAAATATGCCGAGCTTTCCGAGGGCTGCCAGGCCGAGCTGCGCCAGCGCATCGAGGCGCGCGGGGGCCGCGAGGGGGCGCGGCGCGGGGGAGCCGCGATGGCGTCCAGCCCCGCCCTCGCCCCGCAGCAGACCCTCGCCTACGGCAGCGATCCGCTCCAGGCACTCGACCTGTGGGTGCCCGAGGGCAGGCCCGCCCCGCTGGTGCTGTTCGTCCACGGCGGCGGATGGTCGCGCGGGTCGAAGAGCAATGCCGTGGGCCGCGTCCTGCCCGGGCACCTGCTGGCGCAGGGCTATGCCTTCGCCTCGATCGACTACCGGCTCGTCCCCGCCGCGCGTGTCGAGGACCAGGCGGCGGACGTGGCTGCGGCGCTCGCCCACCTGCTCGCGCGCGCCGACGCGCTCGGCATCGACCGGACCCGCGTGGTGCTGACCGGCCACTCGGCAGGCGCGCATCTGGTGGCGCTGGTGGGGACGGACGAGACATACCTTCGGGCTGCGGGCCTCTCCCTTGCCGACATCGACGGGGTGATGCCCAACGACGGCGCGGCCTATGATGTGGCGCAGCAGTTGGCACTCGCCGGACCGCAGATGCGCGGCACCTATGAACAGGCCTTCGGCAGCGATCCCGCGCGGCACAAGGCGCTCTCCCCGATCGCCCACGCCGCAGCGCCCAATGCCCCGGCCTTCCTCCTCCTCCACGTCCAGCGCCCCGATGCGGCGGCGCAGTCGAAGGCGCTGGCCGAGGCGCTGCGCAAGGCGGGCGCCGAGGCCGAGGTCTCCGGCTTCCCCGGCGAGGGCCTGCGCGGCCACATGGAGATCAACCGCAACCTCGGCCAGCCCGATTACCCCGCGACCCCGGTGATGGACGCCTGGCTGAAGAAGGTGCTGGGCGGCCAGGCGAAGTTTACAAAGTTGACACTGTAAACTTCGAATTCCTACGGGAATTCGTGATGCAATTCATCGGGTTGCTTGGCAAAACCGAAGTTGACACTGTGTTTTGCGTTTTCATGGGCCCTTTCGGGGCCGATGCGGCATCCGGCGCGGCAACGACAATGCGAAAGAGCCGCCCGAGCCTAATCGCGCTTCCCTCGGTAGGAAAGCGGGTGCCGCCTTGCCACTCCGGAGCGGCGAGGATGGGGCGCGATGGCCGGAACCTGCCCTAGATCGCCACCGGCTCCCCGCCCTCGAGCACATAGTCGCAGCCCAGTGCCCTGGGGTCCTCGCCCTCGGCGAGCTGGGCGATGGTGCGCCAGCCCTCGAACCTGAGGCGCGCCGCCGCGGCGCGGTCGTGTCGAAGGGGGAGGTAGCAGGTGCGCGGAGCCTCGGGCTGGGGCGCGGCCTCGGCGAGGCGGTCGAGATAGAGGGTGAAGCCGGTCGCCGGCTCCTCGCTCCCTGCGATGCGGTAGGTGCCGCCCCGCCCCACCGCGCGGCGCTGCCCTTCGGCATAGAGGGTGAAGCCGAACCATGACTGGTATTCGAAGCCGTGGCGCTCGGTCGGATCGAGCGTGATGCGCGCCGCATCCCCGATGTGCCCGGCAATCGCCTCCAGCGCGTCGAGGCGCGACTTCAGTGCCCCGCCCGCATCCACATCCCGCAGCGCAGCGAGGGCACCTTCCAGCGGTCCGGTCGCGTAGAGCAGCGGCAGGTAGGCGCTGCCGCCCGCCGCGCGCAATCCGCCCGCGTCCTTGGTGTCGAGCTCGCGCCGCACGCCCTCGATCTGCTCGGGGGCGAGCGGGAAGGCCTTTGCCGCCAGCGTGTCGACGAGATCGGGCAGGGTGAAATCGACCGAGATGCCGGTCAGCCCGGCTGCCTTGAGCGCCTCGATGGCCAGCATCACCGCCTCGCCCGCGGCGGCCACGGTATCGGAGCCGATCAGCTCGGCGCCGAGTTGCAGCCGCTCGCGCGCAGGGTCGAGCTGGCTCGCCTTGATCACCACCGTATCGCCACAATAGGCAAGGCGCAGCGGACGCGGCGCGGCGGCGAGGCTGGTGGCGGCGATGCGCCCGATCTGCGGGGTCATGTCGGAGCGCAGCGCGAGGGTGCGCAGCGAAGCGGGATCGACGAAGCGGAACATCGTGCTGCGCTCGCCGACGCTGACGCCCGCCATGCGGCCGACCAGCGCGGCCTCGAACTCCAGCAGCGGCGGGCGGACGCGGTCGTAGCCGTGGGCGGCGAGCACATCGAGACAGGCGCGCATCGCGGCGGTGATGCGCGCGGCTTCAAGCGGCAGGCGGTCTTCGAGGCCTTCGGGCAGGAGATCGTTGGGCTTGGTCATCGCTGGTGCGCTTAGCGGGCATTGCCGCGCTGGTGAAGGGGGCTAGCACCGCGCAGGCCCACCCCCTGCCCCTCCCCGCAAGCGGGAGGGGAGTATCGGCGCGCACCAGTCCCCCTCCCGCTTGCGGGAGGGGTCAGGGGTGGGCGCTTCACCTCAGAACGACAGCGCCTTGACCAGCTTCACGCCCTCGAGCGTCTCGGCCTCGGCCACCACCTCGGCGGGCAGGGCCTCGTCGAGGCTCAGCAGCAGCACCGCTTCCCCGCCCGCCTCGCGGCGGCCGAGGTTGAAGGTGCCGATGTTGATGCCGTGGCTGCCCAGCAGCGTCCCGATGCGGCCGATGAAGCCCGGCTTGTCGTCGTTGACGATGTAGAGCATGTGGCCGGCGAGTTCCGCCTCGATCCCGATGCCGAAGATCTCGACGAGGCGCGGGCTTTCCGTCCCGAACAGCGTGCCGGCGACCGAGCGCGGCCCCTGCGCGGTTTCCACGGTGACGCGAACGAGGGTGTTGAACGCGCCCTCGCGCTGGTGGCGGACCTCGGCGACCTCAAGGCCCCGCTCCTTGGCGAGGAAGGGCGCGTTGACCATGTTCACCGTGTCCGAATAGCGGCGCATGAAGCCCGCCAGCACGGCGGCGGTGATGGGCTTGCCGTTGAGTTCGGCCGCCGCACCCTCGCGCTCGATCCCGATGCGGGTGAGGTTGCCGTGGGCAAGCTGGCCGACGAGGCTGCCGAGCTTTTCGGCGAGCGCCATGTAGGGCTTGAGCTTGGGGGCTTCCTCCGCCGACAGGCTGGGGACGTTGAGCGCATTGGTGACGCCGCCGTTCACCAGATAATCGGCCATCTGCTCGGCCACCTGCAGCGCGACGTTGACCTGCGCCTCGGTGGTCGAGGCCCCGAGGTGCGGGGTGCAGATGAAGTTGGGCGCACCGAACAGCGGGTGATCGGCCGCCGGCGGCTCGGTCTCGAACACGTCGAGCGCCGCGCCTGCGACCTGCCCGCTTTCGAGGCAGTCCTTGAGCGCCGCCTCGTCGATCAGCCCGCCGCGCGCGCAGTTGATGATGCGGATGCCCTTCTTGGCATTCTCGAGCCGTTCGCGGCTGAGGATGTTGCGGGTTTCCTCGGTGAGCGGGGTGTGGAGCGTGACGAAGTCGGCGCGGCTCAGCAGCGTGTCGAGATCGACCTTCTCGATGCCGAGTTCGATCGCACGGTCCTCGGTCAGGAAGGGATCATAGGCGATCACCTTCATGCGCAGGCCGAGCGCGCGGCTGGCGACGATCGAGCCGATGTTCCCGGCCCCGATCAGGCCGAGGGTCTTGTTGGTGAGCTCCACCCCCATGAACCCGCTCTTGGGCCACTTGCCGGCCTGGGTCTGGGCATCGGCCTGCGGAATCTGCCGGGCGAGCGCGAACATCAGCGCGATGGCGTGTTCGGCGGTGGTGATCGAATTGCCGAAAGGGGTGTTCATCACCACCACACCCTTGCCGCTGGCGTAGGGGATATCGACATTGTCGACCCCGATGCCGGCGCGGCCGATGACCTTGAGGTTGGTCGCGGCATCGAGGATCGCCTTGGTCACCTTGGTCGAGGAGCGGATGGCAAGGCCGTCATATTCGCCGATGCGAGCGATCAGCTGTTCGGGCGTTTCGCCGGTGATCACATCGACATCGCAGCCGCGCTCTTCGAAGATGCGGGCGGCGTTGGGGTCCATCTTGTCGGAAATGAGAACTTTGGGCTTGGTCATGGGATTTCTCCGCAAATCTGGGAAAACCCGTTCGCCCTGAGCCTGTCGAAGGGCCGCCCTTCACTTTGCGGGCGGCACGGCATCAGAAGAAAAGCGGTGCTTCGACTAGCTCAGCACGAACGGGAGGATAGGGATAAGCTTGGACGGCCTCAGCCGTTCTTGACCTTCTCGTAGGCCCACTCGATCCACGGCAGGAGGCGCTTGATGTCCTCCTGCTCGACGGTCGAACCGCACCAGATGCGCAAGCTCGGCGGCGCGTCGCGGTAGCCGTTGAAGTCGAAGCCGACGTTGCGTTCCTCGAGCAGCTTGACGATCTTCTTGGGCACGGCGGCCTTGTCCTCGTCCGACAGGCTCTCATACCAGTCGCCCTGGAAGACCATGCACACGCCGGTGTTGGTCTGGAGTGCGGGGTCGCTGGCCATGTTGCGCAGCCACGGGGTCGCCTCGATCCAGTCCTTGACCAGCTGCGCGTTGGCATCCGCCCGCGCGATCAGCGCCTTGCGGCCGCCGATCGACTTGGCCCATTCGAGCGAGGCTATGTAATCCTCGGTCGCCAGCATCGAGGGGGTGTTGATCGTCTCGCCCTCGAAGATGCCGCGGTTGAGCTTGGCGCCCTTTTTCATGCGGAACAGCTTGGGCAGCGGCCATGCCGGATCGTAGCTCTCGATCCGCTCGACCGCCTTGGGGCTGAGGATCAGCATCCCGTGCTGCGCTTCCGAACCCAGAACCTTCTGCCAAGAATAGGTCGTGGCATCGAGCTTGGCCCAGTCCATCTCCATCGCGAAGATCGCGCTGGTGGCATCGTTGATCGTCACGCCCTCGCGGCCCGGCTCGAGCCAGTCGGTGTTCGGGATCTTCGCGCCGCTCGTCGTGCCGTTCCAGGTGAACACCACGTCGTTGCGCTGCGGGATGGTGGTGAGGTCGGGAATCTGGCCGTAATCGGCGGTCAGCACCTGAAGGTTCGGCAGCTTCAGCTGCTTCACCGCGTCCTGGATCCAGACATTGCCGAAGCTCTCCCACGCCGCGACCGTCACCGGGCGCGCAGGATCGAGCATCGACCACATGGCGGCCTCGATCGCCCCGGTGTCGGAGGCGGGCATGATGCCGATCAGGTAATCGTCGGGGATGCCGAGCAGTTCGCGCGACAGGTCGAGCGCATACTTCAGACGCGCCTTGCCGAGGCTCGAACGGTGCGAGCGGCCAAGCGATTCGGTCTTGAGCTTGTCCAGCGACCAGCCGGGGAATTTCGCCGTGGGGCCCGAGGAAAAGAAGGGGCGCTCAGGCTTCAGCACAGGCTCATGCGCGAGCCCGCGAACATAGTCAGTCATGTATTCTCTCCTTGCAGAGAGCACGCGCGGCGTTGGGACCGCGTGGCCCGTGGGCGGCTTTAGAGAGACCCGGTGACAAGTCAATGACGAAAGGGCCCTACCCCCGGCAAACGTCCCTCTCGCAAAACGCGCACAACCCGCCTAAACGCGGCTCTCCATGGACATTTCCGATCTGCGTGTTGCCCTGTTCAGCGGTAACTACAATTACACCCGCGACGGGGCGAACCAGGCCCTCAATCGCCTCGTCGGTTCGCTGCTTGGGCGCGGGGCGAAGGTGCGCGTCTATTCGCCCAAGGTCGCCCAGCCCGATTTCGCCCCGACCGGCGATCTGGTCGGCCTGCCCAACGTGCCGATGCCGGTGAAGGGGCGCGGCGAATACCGGATGCCGACGCACCTCGGCGCTGCGGTGAAGCGCGATCTGGAAGCCTTCGCGCCCGACATCGTCCACCTCTCCTCGCCCGATCCGGCCGCCCATGCCGCGCTGCGCTGGGCGCGCGCGCGCGGCCTGCCGGTGCTCGCGAGCGTCCACACCCGCTTCGAGACCTATCCGCGCTACTACAACATGGCCTTCCTCGAGCCGCTGATCGTCAAGGGCCTCCAGCGCTTCTACAACCGCTGCGACGCACTGGTCGCGCCCTCGCAGTCGATGATCGACGAGCTTCTGGCGATGGGGATGCACAGCCGCATCGGGCTGTGGAGCCGGGGCGTCGACCGCACGATCTTCTCCTCCGCCCGCCGCGACCGCGAATGGAGGCGCAGCATCGGCCTTTCCGACGAGGATGTCGCGATCGTCTTCCTCGGGCGGCTGGTGATGGAAAAGGGGCTCGACGTGTTCGCCGAGACCATCGCCCGCCTCAAAGCCGCCGGCGCGCCGCACAAGGTGCTGGTGATCGGCGACGGTCCGGCGCGCGGCTGGTTCGAGGCGAACCTCCCGGCAGGCGCGATCTTCGCCGGGTTCAAGACCGGCGATGCCCTCGGCCAGGCGCTCGCCAGCGGGGACGTGTTCTTCAACCCTTCGGTCACCGAGACCTTCGGCAACGTCACGCTGGAAGCCATGGCGAGCGGCCTGCCGGTGGTCGCAGCCGGGGCAACCGGCAGCGCCAGCCTCGTCGCCGACGGGATCACCGGCCGGCTGGTCGCGCCCTCGGGCAGCAAGGAGGCCGATGCCGCCGCCTTCGCGGCCGTGCTCGCGCCCTATTGCAGCGACCCGGCGCTGCGCTCGGGCCACGGTGCGGCGGGCGAGACGCGCGCCTGCGAATACAGCTGGGAGGCGATCAACGCGGTGGTCGCCGACACCTATCTCGAACTCGTCGAGGAACGGCGGCGGGCCGCTAAGCCGCCCCGCGAGGCGGCCTGAACGCGCGCGGGCTCCGCCCTACCTGAGCACCCCGGCGAGCGCCATGCGGCGGGTGTAGAACAGCAGGAACAGCGTCACGACCCAGATCGCCACGTCGAGCGTGTGCGCCTGCATCGTGGCCGGCACCTCGAGCACGAGGTAGTTGCCGATGGTCGTGCCGACGAGGCCGACCGTTCCCACCACCATCGCCGCCACCGCCCATTTCGAACGCAGCAGCAACAGCAGCGATCCGGCGAAAGCCCCCCACACGCCCAGCGCCCAGAAGGCACTGATCCATGCCGGATAGCTCTCCATGAAGGCGATCTGCTCGGGCGTCAGCCCCATCTCGGCCAGCATCCCGAGCTTGGTCGTCAGGTAGCTGATGATGCCCATCGCGTTGAACAGCAGCGTCAGCCCGCCGACCAGCCACAGATGCCACGGCGTCGCCGGCCGCCCCCCGATCACGGTTGCCATAAGCTCTCTCCCCCATCCGGCGCGACCCGAACGGGGGAGAGGATATGCCTAACCTGCGTTAGCTGCAATCGGCTGCGTGTCAGAGGCGCTCGATGCGCTTGGCCATCTCGTCGATCATGTCGACGATCTCGTTGATGGTGTGCTCGTCGAGCTTGCCCGCGCGGGCGCGGTTCTTCAGCACCGAGCCGAGGTTGCCCATCGCCCGGAACAGGTCGTGCGAGCGCACGGTGGTGGTGCGTTCGCCGTGGCGGCCGAGGCGGCGCATTAGGGTTTCGACCTCGTCCTGCCGGCTCTCGAGCTCGTCGCGGCCCTGCTGGGTGGCTGCAAAGGGCTTCTTGGCGCCCTCGGCCTCGGCCTCCTCGATCGCGCCTTCGTCCTCGAGCAGCTGGAGCGTGGGATAGACCGCGCCGGGGCTGGGCGCATAGGCGCCGCCGGTCATTTCCTCGATTTCCTTGATGAGCTCGTAGCCGTGGCGCGGGGTTTCGGCGATGAGGGCCAGCAGCGCGAGGCGCAGTTCGCCCTGTGCGAACATCCGCCCGCGGCGCCCGCGGCGGCCGCGCTCCTCGCCCTCGCCGTCGCCTTCGCGCTCGCGACCGCGCGGAAACTCCTCGTCGAAGCGCGCGCGCATCTTCCAGCCGGGGCCGCCGAAGTTCATGTTGCCGTTCATCGCCATCATCGCCATCGTCTCGGCGAACTTTTCCCAGCCGCCGCCGCGGCCATACCGGTTCCAGGTCATGCCATCCTCCCTTGAGGGTTGAAGATACATCCAAGATATATCTTAGACCTATCGTTTCAAGCGCCCGCGCCTGCGACGGTTCCCTTTTCCGCCCGATGCCCTATCACGTCCGACCAATGGCTGACCTGTTCGGACAAGACGCTCCCGAAGATGCGCCGCGCGGCGATGCGCCCGCCCCCGACGCGCCGCTCGCCGACCGGCTGCGCCCGCGCACCCTCGCCGAGGTGGTGGGGCAGGAGCACCTGACCGGCCCGTCCGGCGCGATCGGGCGGATGGTGGCCGCCGGACGGCTGTCGAGCATGATCCTGTGGGGGCCACCGGGCACCGGCAAGACCAGCATCGCCCGCCTGCTCGCCGACGCCGTGGGGATGCGCTACGCGGCGATCAGCGCGGTGTTCTCGGGCGTGGCCGACCTGAAGCAGGCCTTTGCCGAGGCCGAGAAAATGGCGAAGGCGGGCCGCAAGACGCTGCTCTTCGTGGACGAGATCCACCGCTTCAACCGCGCGCAGCAGGACGGCTTTCTCCCTTACGTCGAGCGCGGGGTGGTGACGCTGGTGGGGGCGACCACCGAGAACCCGAGCTTCGCGCTCAACGCCGCGCTGCTCAGCCGCGCGCAGGTGCTGGTGTTGAACCGCCTGGACGAGCGCGCCCTCGCCGCGCTGCTCGAAAAGGCCGAGGCGCTGGAAGGCCCCCTGCCCCTCACCCCCGAAGCGCGCGAGGCGCTCATCGCCCAAGCCGATGGCGACGGGCGATTTCTGCTGGGGCAAGCCGAGACGCTCTATTCGGCAGAGTTGAAGGAGGCCCTCGACCCTGCGGGCCTCGGGAATTTCCTCCAGCGCCGGGTCGCGGTCTACGACAAGGACCGCGACGGGCATTACAATCTCATCAGCGCGCTCCACAAATCGGTGCGCGGGAGCGATCCGCAGGCCGCGCTCTACTGGCTGGCGCGGATGCTGGTGGCGGGGGAGGAGCCGCTGTTCCTGGCGAGGCGGCTGGTGCGCATGGCGGTCGAGGATATCGGCATGGCCGATCCGCAGGCGCTCCCGCAGTGCATGGCGGCAATGGAGGCCTACCGCTTCCTCGGCTCGCCCGAGGGGGAACTGGCGCTGGTGCAGGCCTGCCTCTACCTTGCCACCGCCCCCAAATCGAACGCCGCCTACATGGCACAGAAGGCGGCCTGGAAGGCGGCCAAGGACACCGGCAGCCTCGCCCCGCCCGCCAATATCCTGAACGCGCCGACCGAGCTGATGAAGGACCTCGGCTACGGGGCGGGCTACACCTACGACCACGAAGCGGCCGAAGGCTTCTCGGGTGACAACTACTGGCCCGAGGGCATGGAGCCCGCGCAGTTCTACGCCCCGGTCGAACGCGGCTTCGAGCGCGAGGTGAAGAAGCGCCTCGATTACTGGGACAAGCTGCGGAGCGAGCGGGGATGAGCGAGGCCTTGGACAGCTGGGAGGCGGCCCGCGATTTCGCGCTCACCCTGCCCGGCACCGAAGCGGCCAAGAGCTACGGCAAGCCCGCCGTGAAGCTGGCGGCGAACGGCCGCGCGATCCTCGGCACGGGGCGCGAGCCGGGCACCTCCTTCGTGCTGCACATCGACATCGCCACCGCCGAAATGCTGATGGCGACCGATCCCGGGACCTATTGGCAAACACCGCATTACGAGGGACATCCGGCGGTGCTGGTGCGCTATGACAGCCCCGATCCCGAGCGGGTGCGGGCGATGATCCGCCTCGCGCACGAACAGGTCGCCGCGCTGCCGCCGCCGGGCAAGCGCAGGCGATGACGGCGCGCTTCTCGCATTTCCTCGCCGTCGACTGGTCGGGTGCCAGGGGGCCGCGCCAGAGGGGCATCGCGCTTGCCGTGGCGCTCGCCGAAGGGGGCGCGCCTGTGCTGGTCGCGCCCCCCGATCCGCGCGGATGGGCGCGCGAGGAGGTGCTGGCGCTTCTGGCGAGCCTTGAAGCGCCGACGCTGGTCGGGCTCGATCTCGGCATCAGCCTGCCCCATGCCGATGCGGGCGCCTTCTTCCCCGGCTGGGACGCCTCGCCCGCCGACGCGCACGGGCTGTGGGCGCTGATCGACGCGCTGTGCGCCGCCGACCCTCACCTCGAGGCGGGCGGCTTCGTCACCCACCCCGAAGCCGCGCGCTATTTCCGCCATGGCGCAGGCGCGACGGGCGACCGCTTTCTCCTTCCCGGCGCGCCCGGCCGCGAGGGCCGTTTCCGCCTCGCCGAACACGCGCAGCGCAAGCAGGGGGTTCGGCCGGTAAGCAACTTCAACCTCGTGGGCGCAGCGCAGGTCGGCAAGTCGAGCCTGACGGGCATGCGGATGCTCCACCGGCTGGGCGGCAGGGTGCCGGTCTGGCCGGTCGATCCGTTGCCGGACCAAGGGTCGGTCATCACCGAGATCTACACCGCGTTGGCCGCAAGGCGCGGCGGCGTGACAGGCACCGCGACCAAGATCCGCACGCGGGAGGCGCTCAATGACGCGCTCGATGCGCTCGGCAGCCCGCCGGTCGCCGGAACAGGGCCGATCGACGACCATTCGTCCGACGCGCTGCTGACCGCCGCCTGGCTGCGGCAGGTCCACGCCCTGCGCGACCTTTGGCACCCCGAAAGCCTGACCCCCGCCGTGGCACGCACCGAAGGGTGGACTTTCGGCGCGTTGTGAGATTAAGGCCCGGCTCCTGAAGCCATGTGCCGGCTTAGCTCAGTTGGTAGAGCAGTTGATTTGTAATCATCAGGTCGTTGGTTCGATTCCGACAGCCGGCACCGCCTCCCCCTCCGATCCGACCCGATCCCCTCCGTCATACCCTTAGAAACCCGAGGGAAATCATGGGGTGGTCGTTCGGATTAATCCGCATCGCACCATTGACAGCCGATGCATATGGGGGCCAGATACGGGGGCCACTGCTGAGGTGGAGTCGAAAAAGGCCCCCATTATGCCGCTCACCGACCTTCAGTGCCGCTCTGCCAAGCCGAAGGAGAAACCCTACAAACTCGGCGATTCCTTGGGACTGTTCCTCCTAGTGCAGCCGACCGGGGGCAAGCTCTGGCGCCTGAAGTATCGCATCGCTGGCCGCGAGAAAAAGCTGGGGCTAGGGACCTATCCCGAGGTGAGCTTGTCCGATGCGAGGAAGGGGCGCGACCATGCCCGCCAAATGATCGCAGGGGGCAAGGATCCCAGCCTTGAGAAGCAGCGCCGCAAAGCCCGTTCGCTGATCAACGCGGAGAACACTTTCGAAGCGGTCGCGGCTGAATACATCAGCAAGCGCTGCCGGGATGGGGACCAGCCGTGGTCTGACGCGACCAAGGCAAAAGCGGAATGGCTGCTCGCCGAACTGAAGCCGACCCTCGGCCGCATTCCCGTTGCAGACATCATCCCCAGCGACATCCTCGCCGCGGTGCGCAAGATCGAAGCGCGCGGAAAGCTCGAGAGCGCGCGCCGGGCCTTGCAATTCACAGGCTCAGTGTTGCGCCATGCCGTCGCCACCGCTCGCCTGACATCGGATCCCAGCCGCGACCTGCGAGGCGCTCTGCTCGCTCCAAAGGTCAATCACCGCGCCGCCATACTCGACCCCGTCGAGTTCGGAGCACTGTTGCGGGCGATCGACGGCTACAGGGGCAACGCATCGACGCTCCATGCCCTGCGGCTGGCACCTCACGTGTTTCAGCGCCCGGGCGAGCTGAGGCGCGCAGAATGGGCAGAAATCGACCTCGAGGCGGCTGTGTGGACCATCCCTGCTGACAAAATGAAGATGCGCCGCCCCCATGCCGTGCCGCTGTCAAAGCAGGCCGTGGCTATCCTGAGCGAGGCCCGTGCGATCGGCGACCCTGAGGACCGCTACGTCTTCCCCAGCCTGCGCACCCCGGCCCGGCCGATCAGCGAGAACACGTTGAACGCGGCCCTGCGCCGGCTGGGTTACTCGAAAGAGGTTGTGACGGCTCACGGGTTCCGGTCGACGGCTTCCACACTGCTAAACGAGTCCGGGAAATGGTCCCCCGACGCGATCGAGCGCGCCCTAGCTCACAGTGACAAAGACACGGTGCGAGCCGCCTACAATCGCGGCCAGCACTGGCAAGAGCGGGTCGCCATGGCGCAATGGTGGAGCGACCACCTCGACACGCTCAGGGACGGGGGCCAGGTGCTGCCGTTCGCTGGCAAGCTCACCACGAATTCACCGGGCAAGGCCCGATGAAGCGGGCCAACCGGGAAGGTAGCAGCTTCCGGCTGGCCCTATCACCACCGATCAATAGGAGATCGCGACAAGACAGTGACCCCGATAAAGCCGAAGCCCCCCAAGACAACCCCCGATGAGTGCGAGCGGCTCTACAGGGCATGGAGCTATACCCGCGCACAATGGGACCTCGCAGCAAATGACCCCGCGCAGCCCAGGGGGCTAACCGAGGAGGAGGATGGCACATTCTGTGACGCAGAGCATGGCGCACTGATGGCGTTCCTGCTCCACCCGATCAGCGTTCCCGACCATCTCGCCCTGAAGCTGCGCGTCATCCGCGATGAGCAAAGCTGGCGCCTCACTGACGCGGCAGTGATATTCGATCAGCTGTGTGGCGATGCTGCGCGGCTGGTCCGGAATGGGAGGGCTCATTGATGGCTGCTATGACCCACAACATGGAATTCTTTGTCTGCGCCAGCTTCGAGCCGGTCGCCAAGGTCATGGTGATGCCCGTGCTGGTCAAGCCCGACATCAGAAGCACCACGACAACACCGGACCTCGCCACAGCCCGCAAACTGGCTCGGAACGGGGCGGACCTATTGGGATGCGAGCTCGAAGACACATGCGAGGAGCCGGCAGAATGAACGACCTCAGATGCATCATTGGTGACGGCGAGGTGGCGCTGCCATAGCCATCCCCAGCCGCCCTCTTTCGGCGCTGCGAACCGACTCGAACCGACTCCTAATTCCGGCGCGGCGGTGTGTGAGAGAGGGACCGAGTCTTGCGTTTTCGTCCCCTGCGGGCGATCAGTGTGACGGGGCTAGGCTGGCCGGCCGAACGCGGGATTCCCACCCGCTGCCCCGTCACTTCCTTGGGAGCCGCGAAGGGAAGCGGACATGGCCAAGCGGGATGAATGGGCCCCTTTCGGCGCCCTACTCTGGCGCATTGCTGAGAAAGAGATTTATCCTATTTCGCATAGCTGGACGGCCGCTCACAGGGCCGCCTGGGCACTCATGCTAGAAGCCCTAGAAAACGAGGATTGGATCGCGCGCACCACCTCTCCGGCCACCTATTCCTTCCAGCATGGCGAGCAGGAGATACCCCTTGGGGATGGGGCCACGATACACCCTTACTTCTGGGAAAAGCTAAGTGAGGCCGAGAGAAACGAAGAGCCGTTGGTCGGCCTCACACTTCTCGGCGATTCGTGGGCCGAAAGAAAGCCCAATGATGGCTTCGACCTCTTCATCCGTAATCGCGCCAGTGGGGACATAAAGGGCACCATTGATCATGTCCAAGTGCGCATTCCCGAGGGGAAACTCGCGGCAGGGAGGCCTAAGTCTTCTGGCCGCCCTAAGGGGAGCAGTAGCTTGATGGGGCAAGATCGGCCGATAGTCGAGAAAGCGAGGGCCTACATGGAAGCAACAGGCGCGACAGCATACGCCGCAGCGAAAATGTTCGGCCATGAGATGCCGGGCTCTGCGGGAGAGGCGAGGAAGATCGAGCGCCTCAATGATACTCTCTTGGGTCACCGCACACTCGACTGAGCATTTTCTTGCCCATTTCTCACCCCTATCTGGCGCAAACGCCTCCGCATTAAACCGCATCTCGCCACAACAAAGCGAGGCAGTTCAATGCAACCCGAGAATGCCAAAAGTACCCGGCCGCCCCTGAAGCGGCTTTCCTACCGCCCCAAGGAAATCCCCGCCGTCACTGGTATCGGTCTCACCCGCGTGTGGGAACTGATCGGCGACGGCACGCTCGAGTCCCGCCTTGTCGGCAAGACTCGCATAGTGACCGCGGAATCGGTCGAACGGCTGGTGCGGGGCGAGTGATGAGCGCCGCCGCCATGCCCCCCGAAACCCGCGCCCTGATCGGGGACCTCGCCGAGAAACTGCTCGATGCCGGCAACGCCATCCTCGCGCTGCTTGATGAGCTCGACGGCGATGCGGACTACGAGGACGATGACCCCCGCGGCGAGGAGCCGGCAGAATGAGCGTCGCCAGCCGCATCAATGGCCTTGTGCTGATCGAGCCCGCCATGCCCGAACCGAACGTGCTGGTGACCACGCGCACCGCTGCACCCGATCGCGAGCGAGGCAGGTTCTTTCCCGACATTGCCGAGGCCCGGGCCTTCGCCACCGAACTCGCCGAGCAGCGCGGGCTGATGCTGGTCGACCTAATCGCGGCGGCCGAAGGGGCTGAGCAGTGACATGGCAGAGAGGCGCCCGTCCTACACTTCGCCGATGCCCATGCGTGCGGCCGTCGACACCCGTCTCAGCGCATCAGCGTTGCGCCTGATCATGGCTGTCGCTTGGCACGATCGCATGTCGCTAATGACGGGGACGGGCAAAGGCTGCATCGCAGCGAACAAGACGCTCGCCCATGAAATCGGCTGCGACTACACCACGCTGATCAAGCTGCGGAAGCATTGCGAGGAAACAGGGTATTTCCAGCTTGAACCCAGCCAAGGTGGCAAGCGCCTTGAGGTTATCCGAGTTATTCCCGACCACCTCGCCGACCCTAAATGTTGGCCGTTTGACCAATCTTTTATTGGCGAGGGGTGTCTGAAAGCTTGGCACGCTCGCCAAAGAAATGGTGGCGAAGTGGCCAACATTTCAGCCGAGGAAGTTGGCGAACTCGCCAATGACGATGCCGAGAAAGTTGGCGACCCGAATTCTGAAACCCGCAGAAATCCGCCAGAAACTGACCCCCAATATATTCCCTTAAAGGGTGCAACATACCCTTCTGAAGAAGGTGGAAGAGATTCCCCTGAAGGGGCGCACTTTTTGGAAAGTGCGTGCCATGACATTCCTGCCAGCGGATTGCAGATTTCATCGGCCGGCTCGATTCACCGGGAAGATCTGAGAGAGCCCGTCATCTTCGCTGCCAGCATCCTCGGCAGCCAAGCGGCGTTAGCAAAGCGGTCCGGCGTGTTGGCTGCATACATCAGCCTCGCACGGCAGGGTCAGCCAATACCTGCGCCCGCTGCGATGAAACTTGCCACCGAATGCAAAATCATCATCGATGAGCACGCCGAGCATTCGCCAGCAAAGCTTTTTGGCCGCTTTGGCTATTACCTGCCCGGGAACTTCGAAACCTCACCACCGGGAGCGCAACTGGCGATCTTCGAGAGGGCTTTCAAGGAAGCAGCCGGCACTTCCGACCTCCACTACGCGAAGAAGTCGATTTGCGACTTCATTTACGATGGTTTCGATGAGGATGACGATGACAGCATCCATCAGCGTGCGGTGCGAATGGAATCGGACCTGTCACAAGGGGAATACGATTGATGATCACCCCCGCCCCCAACCCAGCCGCCGGCACCGTCCCCCAGCCCTCACCATACTGACTGAAAGGAAGTCCGATGTCTGACCCCTGTTATCCGTGGTGTTGAAGGGCGGGCGTGTGCGTGCTGGTGATTGCATCGCAATTGAGCTGCCGGAGCCGCATTTTTTGCCTCTGCAGCGCGTCTGATCCGGCACGTGCTTCTGACGGCTAGGGGGTCGATTGCCGCTTGCCGGGTTTCGAAGACTGAACTTTGCAGAGCCTCCATTTGCGGCATAACCAGGGCAGGGGCAGGTGCCGACCCAGAACTTGCGCTTCAAGATCGCATGAACAAATGTCGCTTTTCGCTGGAAGCAGCCGAGCCGGATTGGATATCGATCCTGCAGTGTTTCGCGGTTGTATGGAAGGCTGAGGTTCGTTTTCGGCGAGCCTCCCTAGCTTGTACAAGCAACGGGGGATGACTGATTGATGCAGTCGTCCCGTTTACGACGACCCGCCGACCGTTCGGGACGGCCGGCGGGTGTGTGGTAGGTTCGATCAGTGCGGATCGGTTCCGGTCTCAGGCACCGGCGCTGCCTCGCCCGCCGGGGCCTGCGCGCTCGTTTCGCCTCGCGCTTCGCCGGCGACCAGTGCGTTGCCCGATGCGCTGAACATCCCAGCGGGCAGCATGCGGGTGACCTTGCCCTGCTTCACGACCACCTGCTGGACTTCGCCGCGCCCGTTGGCGATCACCTCGCGCACCTTGCCGAGCGAGGCGCCGTCCGGCGTCATGACCGGCATACCGGGCGCGACGCCGGTCATGCCCTGCCCTGCCGCCGCTGCCGAACCCGCGACTGCGAGCGCCGAGGGCATCAGCGATACCGAGCCTTCACCGCCCGCGCTGCCGCTTCCGCTGCCCTCGCCCGAGACCCCGCCGAGAGCCGGGATCGCGGGCATGCCGGGCATCGGCGCGTTCCGGGCGGCGGCGCGTGCCGTGCCCACAGCGCTACCGGCGGTGTTCGCGGCGAACGACTTGGCGGTGCCCGCCGCCGGCGCGAGGGTGCCGGTCACGGCATCGGTGCCGATCAATTGCGCATTGGCGCTGCCCTGGCCGCTGGCCGAACCACTCCCGCTCGCCTGCGTCATGCCGTCCATCGGGGGCACGACCAGATCGGCGAGGCTGGCGGTCGAACCGGTGATCGAACCTTCGGCGCTGCGCTCCGCCTGAACGGTGCCCTTGCGCGCATCGACCGACTGGCTGCCACGGGTCGAGCCGCGACCGCTGACGGTGCTGTCGACCGTGCCGCGCACGGTGGTGGTGGTGCGTTCGATGGTGCCGCCGAGCGTTCCGCCGATGCCGCCGCCCAGACCGCCGCCGAGGCCGCCGCCGCCGCCGAGTAGCTGCGCCTGTGCGGCAGCGGGGATCAATGCGATGGCGCTTGCAGCGAGGATAAGCTTCTTCATGTCCGTCTCCTTTCAGGTGTCCAGCGGGCCACGCTGGCCCGCTTGAAAGGAAAACGGATGGGGCCCGGCGCCTAATGCATGGCCCCGCGCAAAAATCATTTCGGCTGGCCGCAGCTCCCGCACAGCAAGCCGCGCCCAAAGGTCTCGTCCGCGCCCTTTGGCCCGAGATCGCGGGCCTCGGCGTCGAGCTTTGTGCGCCAAACCCCGCCGCCGCCCAGCGCTGCTGCCACGCGAGCGGCGGCGAGCGGGGCGGCAAAGCTGGTGCCGCGCCAAGCCTTGATCCGGCCGCGGGCATCGCGTGCATGGACCCCGGCGCCCGGCGCGGCATAATCGAGATGCTGCGCCCGTCCGGCCTCGATGAGGGCGCGCCCCTTGCGGTCGACGCCCGTGATCGCGAGAACACCTTCATAGGAGGCCGGATAGGCGGGCGGCGCGGCGGGGCCGTCATTGCCGACCGCGGCGATCACCACCACGCCCTTGCCCCGCGCGGCGGCGACGGCGCGCTCGACCAGGGCGTTGCGCGGGCCGACGAGGCTGACCGTTATCACCTGGCAGCCGTTCGCGGTCAGCCAGCCGAGCGCTTTTGCGATGGCCGAGGCATTGCCGCCCGCCGGGTCCTTGCCATAGACATCAGCGACCCAGAGCTGCGTCGCGCCATGATCGTGCAGCAGGCTGGCCACCGCGGTGCCATGGTCCGAGGGACGGGGCGCTTCTGCGGCAAAACCCTTCTGCCCCTGCACGGGCACCGATACGCCGACCCCGCCATCGATGATCCCGACTTTCACGATCACCGCGCGGCTAGACGCTTGTGCCGCAGCCGCAACGGGAAGCGGGCGCGAGCCTGTCTGTGACCCCGCCTCCCAGTGGAGCGTATCGGCCTCGATCTGCGCCCCGGGCGCAAGGGCGGCGGCACGCGCCTGCGCGTCCGCTAGCGTCATGCCGGCGGGAACGCCGAGGCGGGCGAAGGCAATGTCCAGCCCTTCGATCTCCTCGCGCGCCAGCACGCGGAAGCCCGCCTGCTCCATCTGACGGAGTTCCGCTTCGGAAGCGCCCGTCGCCAGCAGCTCGCCGCGCCGGGCGAGGTTGCCCGTCGCGTCACGCTCGATGGCCTGCGCGTTGGCGCGTAGCAGCCTTTCAAGCGTGCGCTCGCGCAGCCGCAGCAAACGCTTGGCCTGGCGCTCTGTCAGCGTCCTTGCCTCGCCCACTGTCTGGTCCAAATGACCACCAACCTCACCCAGCACCTCGCCCACCGGCGGCACGCGCACCGGCACGCCGGGCACCTGAAGCTGCGCCGCCAGCGGCCCCGCAAGCGTCCCCGCGAAAATCGCGAAAGCCAGAAGTCTCCTCCCACCGCGCATGATTGTGTTCTTCCTCCAATCCGCATTAAGCATGGATGAAACGGACAAGCCCATCCGTTTCATCCGCAGAAAGGCAAGGAACGCTGCCCCAGAGCTTCGAAAACCAGGTGCTCGATCTGCTGCCGCGTCTGCGGCGGTTCGCGATCGGGCTTGCCGGGTCGAGGCCCGACGGCGACGATCTGTGCCAGATGACCATCGAACGGGCCCTCGCCCGCCGTGAGCAATGGCAGGAAGGCACGCGGCTCGACAGCTGGATGTATCGGATCATGCGCAACATCTTCATCGACGAGGCACGGGCCACTTCGCGCCGCCGTGAGACCTTCGTGGACCCCGACGCCGGGCTATCGGTGGGCGGCGACGGCGCGCAGGAGGCGGCGGTCGAGCTGTCGCTGGTCGACCGCGCTATGGCGCGCCTGCCCGAGGAACAGCGCGAGGCGGTGCTTCTGGTGATGGTGGAGGGCTGGTCATACAAGGAGGCGGCCGAGATCGTCGGCTGTCCTGTGGGAACGCTCAATTCGCGCCTGGTGCGCGGGCGCGACGCGCTGATGGCGATGCTGGAGGATGCAGAATGCGCGTGACCGAAGAATTGCTGGCCGCCTATGCCGACGGCGAGCTTGACCCGGCCGGGCAGGCCGAGGTCGAGGCGGCGATCGCCGCCAACCCCGCGCTTGAGGGCAAGATCGCGGCCCATCGCGCTCTGAAGGCAACCCTGGCCGCCCATTATGCGCCGATCGCGCAAGAGGCGGTGCCGCCCGGCCTCGCGGCGCTGCTCGCCACGCCGGCGCAAGACGGCGGTGCGGGCGCTGCGGAGGTCGTCAGCCTCGCAGCCGCCCGGCAGAAGCGCGGGCTCCCGGCGAGCTTTCGGCGCTGGGCGCCTTTTGCCGGTCCGGCCCTCGCGGCCTCGCTGATCCTCGCGATCGTGCAGCCGTGGCAGTCAGGCACGCCCGAAGGCTATGCCGGGGGCGATCTGGCCACCGCGCTCGATACGCAGCTGGCCGCGACGCAGGCGGGTCAGACAGACACCCGGATCCTCCTCAGCTTCGCGCGCGAGAACGGCGATCTGTGCCGCGCTTGGCGCGGCGCCGACAGCGGCGGGATCGCCTGCCGCGATGACACGGGCTGGAAGATCGAGCGGCAGTTTGCGCTCGCCGCAGCTCCGGGAACCGAGTTCCGCCAGGCCGGGAGCGAGACCGATCTGCTCGCTGCCGCACAGGACATGGCCGCGGGCGAGGCGCTCGATGCAGAGGGGGAACGCGCCGCCCGGTCGCGTGGCTGGAAGCAGCCCTGATGCAAGAAGGGGCCGGCAATCCTGCCGACCCCTCCCCGGTGCCTCGATAAAAAGAATGTGGCGGATCAGCCCACCGTCACGGTGCCGCTGCGATAGCCGCGTTCGGCCATTTCCTCGATGTATTCCTTGCGCTCCTGACGAAGTTCGCGGGCATATTCCTCCCACGCATCGCGCAGGTCCTCGAGATCGCTCGCCCGGCCGAGGTCCGCGCGCAGTTCCTTCTGCGCTTCGGTGATGTCGATGCGGTAGTCATACCACAGACTGTTCTCGATCCCGGCGATCGGCGCGGTGAGGATCATACGCTCTTCCGCGCGGGCAAGGCGTTCCTCGTAGAGGTCGCTCCCGGCGGCCTGTCCGGCGGTAGCCATCATGCCCAGAGCGATGATCGGGGTAGCGATTGCGAATTTCACGTGATGTCTCCTTCCATTGCTGCCCGCCCCGATCGGGACGGTCGTGGAGGGAACGAGCGGTGCAGCCGGTTTAATTCACGCCGGGGTCATTATTCGTGGGCCAGCGAGAAACGCCGTTACGCGGCCCATAAGGTAGTGAAGAATGGCGGCTCCCGACCCGGCTAAGGTCGTTCACATTGACCGGCAAGAATCGCACACTCCCACGCAAGCTCGCGATGATGTTTTCGGATGTGCGCCTACTCGGTGACAACGACTTGCGATGCGTGGAAAGTTATTTTCGTACGAAGCTTCTATGCTGCGGCCAGCATTCTTGCCTTGGCGAGGCGCTTACCTGGTACTCTCGGCCGAGCGGACGCTTTCGCGTCAACCGAACTACGCGATTGCCGCTGTGCGACAGTTGTCGCTATGGTTCGCGGCCGCATTTGTCGCTGCCGGAGGGAGAGGACCCATGACAGAACAGGGGCGATACAGGCAGTCCGACCAGTCGTCGCTGGACTTCGGCGGTCCGCTGGCTGCCCGGCACAAGGCCCGGCTGGTAGGCAGCGGTGCCCGGCTTGTTGTCTTCTCGCACGGCCTCGGCACGGATCAGAGCGCGTGGGACGGGATCATCGAACGGCTGCCCGATGACATCTCGGCCCTGGTCTTCGACCTGCCCGGTGCGGGGCCGCTGCTTCCCGCCGGCTTCGACCCCGACGACTACAGCTCGGTGGGCGACTACGCGGACGACCTCCTCAACCTGCTCGATGAACTCGGGATCGAGCGCTGCACTTATGTCGGGCACTCCGTGTCGGGCATGATCGGCGTACTCGCGTCCATCGAGCATCCGGCCCGTTTCGAGCAGCTCGTCCTTCTCAACGCGTCGCCCCGCTATCTGAATGCGGAGGGCTATGTCGGCGGGTTCGAGCAGGCGGAGCTCGACAGTCTCTTCACCGCAATGTCCGACAATTACCAGGCGTGGGTCGCAGGCTTCGCTCCGGCCGCCGTCGGGGTGGACGTGCCCGAAGCGATCATCGACTTCACGGCGGGCCTGCTCGCCATGCGTCCCGACGTGACTGCCAGGATCGCGCGGATGATCTTCACCTCCGATCTGCGCCACGTGCTGCCCATGGTCAGCGTTCCCACCCTCATGATCCATGCCCGCGAGGACATGGCTGTGCCGGCCGCGGTCGGCCAGTACCTGAACGAGCAGATCCCGGGCAGCCGCCTCGAATGGATCGATACTGCAGGGCATCTGCCTCACCTCGCCGCGCCCGACGAGGTCGCCGCCGTGCTGCGAGCCGCCCTTGCAGACTGACCTGCCGGCCGATGACAGCCCGGTTGCCACCGCGCGCGCGATCCTCCAGTTGCTCGTCGGGCCGGCGCCGAAGCAAATGGTCGCGCTTGTCGCCTCGTGCGAGAAGCCGGGGCGGATCCGTATCGAGGAGGCCTTTCCGCCTGTCCAGACCGTGGGCGAGACAATCGCCGCCCCCGATGGCCTTTGCGAGGAACAGCCGCGGCTTCTGGCAGTCGGCCAAGTCCGGGTGCCGCTCGCATGGACGGCGCTGTGCGGAGCGCGCCCGCTTGCGATCGCCGCAGTTCCGATCGCGGGCATCGGCCGGTTCCTGATCTGCGCCTCGGCACACGTGCAGCCCGATCTTGCCCTGATGGGCTACGCCGCCGAGACGATCAGCCGGCTGCAGGGCATGGGCCCGCTGACCGCGCGGGAGTATCATACCTCGCAGGGCCTGCAATCGCTGATCAACAACCTGCCTATCCCGCTCATCTTCGTGGATTCGCGCAACATCGAGGTGTTCCTCAACGAGCCGGCCCGCACCCTTCTGGAAATTCCGCGCGAGGGCCTCAGCAATCGCCGGGTTGCTGCCCGGCTGGCGCGGCTCGCGGCCGACGAGTTCCCGGCCAGCGGTGGCTTCGATCTCGCCAGCGCGCCGCATGAAGATTTTGCCTTCGAGATCGAGCGGGGCGAGCGTACCTACAAGGTCGAAAGCCGGTGGGTCGATGATGGCGTGCTGCTCGGCCGCATGTGGCTGTTCCGCGACGTGACCAGAGAGAAGGCCGCCGCCCGCATCAAGGACCAGCTGGTCGCCACCGTCAGTCACGAATTGCGCACGCCGCTGACGGCCATCATCGGCTCGCTTGGGCTGCTCCAGGGGGGCGCGGCGGGGGCGCTGACCGACCAGAGCGCCAAGCTGGTGACGATGGCACGCAAGAACGGCGACCGGCTGGTCAAGATCGTCAACGACCTCCTCGACATGGAGAAAATGCAGTCGGGCAAGATGCAATACACCTTCGCCCCCGTCGACCTAGGCGGACTGATCGGCGAGGTCGTGGTGCAGAACCTTCCCTACACTCAGGGTTTCGGAGTCGAGGTGCGCGTCGAGGCGGACGACGAGCCTGTAACAGTGCTCGCAGACGAGGGCAGGATCGCGCAGGTGCTCACCAACCTGATCTCGAACGCGGCCAAGTTTTCGCGGCGCGGCTCCGAGGTGATCCTGAGGCTCGAACGGGGCGCCGGTGTGGCCCGCATCAGCGTGATCGACAAAGGGCGCGGCATCTCCGAGGAGTTCAGGAAGCATCTTTTCGCGCGCTTCTCGCAGGACCGCGAATCTGCCGTGACCGGCCACCCGGGGTCGGGGCTCGGACTCGCGATCACGCGCAGCATCGTCGAAGCGCACGGCGGGACGATCCGCCTCGATGAGACCACGAAGATCGGCTCGACCTTTATGGTCGAGCTGCCACTTGCCAAAGGAGAATAAGACTTGGGGACGAGCACTGATCGTCGACAGAAAGCGGCGCCCTGCCGATTTGGCCGTGATTGTGCATTTGGAATTTAGACCCCGCAGCTAGGCTGTGCGCCATGAACCCGACCCGCCCGATCCTCATCGCCGATGACGAACCATTGCTCACGGAAATCCTCGAGTTCCGGCTGCGAGCCAAGGGGTACGAGACGGTGATCGCCCATAACGGGCGCGAGGCGCTCGCCCGGTTCGAGGAGCTTAACCCGGCGGCGGTGGTGCTCGACGCGATGATGCCGGTCCATGACGGGATGGAGGTGCTTCGGCGAATCAGGGCCCGCGAGACGGCAGGCGACGTACCGGTGATCATCCTTTCGGCGCGCCGAAATGAGGAGGACATCGTCCGCGCGCTCGAGATGGGGGCGAGCGACTACATGGTGAAGCCCTTCCTGCCCGAGGAACTGCTGGTGCGCCTCAAGCGGCTGCTGGACGCCCGGCCGTGAGGCTCGTCCTTCCCGGATTGCTGCTGGTGCTGGCGGGCCCGCTGGCGGCGCAGGAGGCGGAGAGCAGCTACGAGGCTGCGGTCGCTGCCCGGCTGGCCGGCGACAACGCGGAGGCGGTGCAGCTGCTCGACCGCTGGATCGCCGCCCATCCGCAGGACAGCGATGCTTTGGTGCAGCGCGGCTATGCCCACCTCGCGCTCGGTAACCCCCGCGCGGCGGAGCGCGATTTCCGCGCCGCGCTGGCCCTCGCCCCGGACTATGCCGATGCGCGTGCCGGGCTCACGCTGGTAGCCGAGCGGCGGGAGGAGCCGCGCGGCGGCTACCTTATTGCTGGTGGCGCATGGAGCGACCTTGATTCAGGCGCGCGCGACTGGGGTGAGGCGAGCCTCACCGGCGAGGCCCCCGTTGCGCAGGCGCTCTCGGTCGGCGGCCGGGCGAGCTGGTACCGGCGCTTCGGCCTCGAAGATGTCGAACTCGAAGGCCGCATCGCCGCCCGACCTTCGGAAAACGTCTGGCTGCGGGCGAGCGTCGGGGGAACGCCGAACGCCGACTTCCGACCGGAACTGGCGCTCGGCGCGGGTACGGATGTGCGGATTGCGCAGGGGCCGCAGGCGACCGTGCTGTCGCTCGACGCCGCGTGGCAACGCTTCCCGCTGGAGGAGATCGTGACCGTCTCGCCGGGCATCACCCAGTACTTCGGCGGGGGGCGTTGGTGGGGCACCCTGCGGGGGATCGGGATCGTGCCGCAACAGGGCGATCTCGAGGTCGGCGTGCTCGGGCGGATCGATCATGCACCCGACGAGCGACACCGCTATTTCTTGGGTGCGGTCAATGCGCCTGACACGAACCTCGGGGTCGTCAGCCGCGTAACCTCTTTGTTCGCCGGGGCGGAGCTGCCGCTCTTGGCAGGGATCTCGCTTTTGCCGGCGATCTCGCACGAATGGCGCGAAGCCGGTCCGGACCGGACCGAGCTGCGGCTTGAAGTGAAGGCCGCCTTTTGACGACGCTTCTGGCGATCTGGCAGCTTTCTCTGCTGCTGTGCACCGTCGCGCTGCTAGCGCTTGCCTCGATCCTGATCGCGCGGCTGTTCGCCGAGCGGCGCGATACCCGGCGCGTCGAAGAGCGACGCCGGGTATCGCGAGCGCTGATGGGCGTGTCCGACGAACCGGCCGATCCGCCGAGGCGGCGCCTCGAACGCAAGGAGGCCGCGCGGCTCGCGCTCGAACTCGCCGAACTCGTCCGCGGCCCCGACCGCGCGGCGCTACTCGCCAATGCCGAGCAGCTCCGCATCCCGCGCGTGCTGTGGGAGCGCAGCGTCAGCAGCACGCCGCAGGAACGGCTGCTGGCGGTGGAGGCGCTAGCCATGTTTCCCTCGGGCCGGGAGCGCGCGCGCGAGATGCTGCGCGACCGCAATGCCAACGTCCGCCTCGGCGCGGCGCTCGCGCTGGCGCAGAACGAGGCCGCGCCGCCTGCGGGGATGCTGGTCCGGCAGCTCGGCCTCGGCACCACCGAACGTTCGCTGCTCATCGGTTCGCTGATGCGCGATCTGGTGGAACACGACCCGGCCTCGGTCGAAGCGCTGCTGGCTGACAAAGAGGCCAGCGACGCCATCAAACTCGCCGCTGTCGATGCGCTGGCGGCCAGCGGCCGGGCCGAGCACGCGCCGCTGGTCGCGCGGATGGTCGAGCAGGCCGCGCAGGACGGCGATTTGCTGCCGCGCATCTTCCACGCCATGGGGCGGATCGGCCATCCTTCCGGCCATCCCACGATCCTGCGCGGGCTTTCGCATCCCGCCTGGGCGGTCCGCGCCGCGGCGGCGCAGGCGGCAGGAACCAGCGCGCTGGTCGAGGCTGTCGAGCCGCTCGGCGGGCTGCTCGGCGATGAGACATGGTGGGTGCGGTTTCGCGCCGGCGAGGCGCTGTGGCGCCTCGGCCCGCGCGGCCATGCGGTGCTAGAGCGCATTGCCGCCGGTACCGACGAGATCGCCAGCCGGGCGGCACGGCTGACCCTGGAGGAGCGGCGCGGCGCATGAATTTCGAACCCGCCGCCTGGGCGCGCGACTGGATGCTCGATTCGGCGCAGGCCATCGCGCTGGTGGTGATCGTCACCGGTCTCGCCCAGACCGCCTTCTACATCGTGCAGCTCGTCTATGCCGCAATCGCGCTCCACAACCGCCCGCCGGTGCCGCGCGGGGCGACGCTGTGGCGGCGCTATTCCGACCAGGCGCCGCCCATCGCCGTCATCGCGCCCGCCTACAACGAGGAGTTGACCGTGGTGGAGAGCGTGCGCTCGCTGCTCGCGCTCCATTATCCAAGCTTCGAGGTGCTGCTGGTCAACGACGGGTCGAAGGACGGCACGCTCGCGCGGGTGATTGCCGAGTTCGGTCTGAAGCGGGTGGGATGCTACATCGACGACAGCGTCACGCACCAGCCGATCCGCGGCTTTTACGCCAGCCCCGATCTGCCGCGCCTCCTGGTCATCGACAAGGAGAACGGCGGCAAGGCCGATGCGCTCAACGCCGGGATCAACGCCGCGCGCTCGCCGCTGTTTTGCGCCATCGACGCGGACTCGATCCTCGAGACCGACGCGCTCCTGCGCGTGGTGCGCCCCTTCATCGACTATCCCGACAAGACCGTCGCGGTCGGGGGCACGATCCGGATCGCCAATGGCTGCACGATCGACACGGGCCGCGTGACCGGCGTGCGGCTCCCGCGCAACTTCCTCGCGCTGGTGCAGATCATGGAATATCTGCGCGCGTTCCTTATGGCCCGCCTTGCGCTGGGGCAGATGCAGGCGCTGACCGTGATCTCGGGCGCCTTCGGCCTGTTCAGCCGGCAGCGCGTGGTCGAGGTCGGGGGCTACAGCCACGGCACGGTGGGCGAGGACATGGAGCTCGTCATCAAGCTCCACCGCCACATGCGCGACCTCAAACTGCCCTACCGCATCGACTTCATTCCCGAGCCGGTGTGCTGGACCGAGTGCCCCGAGGATCTGGGCGTGCTAGCTCGGCAACGCAGCCGGTGGCAGCGCGGGGCGCTCGAGTGCTTCGTCAAGCACCGCGACATGACCTTCAACCCGCGTTACGGCCGGATCGGCTTCGTCGGCTTCGGGCATATCGTTCTGGTCGACGTGCTGGGGCCGCTGATCGAGGTGCTCGGCTACATCCTCGTGCCGCTGCTGTGGGGGCTGAAGCTGCTGGCCCTGCCTTGGCTGCTCGCCTTCCTCGCGGCGACCTTCACCTTCGGCATCGCGATCAGCGCGCTGACCTTGATCCTCGAAGAGGTGCAGCTGCGCCGCTTTCCTCGCGCCCGTGAACTTGCGATCCTGGCGCTGATCTCCGTGATCGAAAACCTCGGCTACCGGCAGCTCTCCAACGTCTGGCGGCTGAAGGGCTGGTGGCAGTTCTTGCGGCGCGAGCAGGGCTGGGGCGCGATGACTCGCAAGGGCTTCGGCGGAACGACGGCCTAGCTGCGCGCGCGCTCGATCGCGGCGATCAGCTGGAAGAGCTGCCCCGCGTAATCGGCACCGCTGCGTGCGGTTTCCTCGAGCTCCAAGGCCGCCTCGCCGACTTCCGGCGCCCCTAACATGCCGGCGAGCCCTGCAAGCTTGTGGGCACGGTCTATAACCGTCTCCCTGTCGCGCCGCGTCCAGGCAGTGCGGAGAGCCTCGACTTCGCGCGTGAGCCGGCCTGCGAATTTCGCCCGCAGCGGCGCCAGCCATTCCTCGTCGGCGCTCATCCGAGGAACTCGCGCACCTGCTGCGCGAGGGTCATCGGATCGAAGGGCTTGGCAATTACCCCGCGCGCGTCGAGCGTCGCGAATGTCTGCAAGTCCTGGGCTTGCGCACGGGCTGTGATGAAGACGACCGGCAATTCCGCCGTCAGGGGGGCCATGCGCAGGCGAGCGAGCGTCGCGGGACCGTCCATACCGGGCATCATCACGTCGAGCAGGATGAGATCGGGCAGCCAATCTGCAACCGTCGCGATAGCCTCGACGCCGCTCGCAGCGGTCCGCACTTCCAGATCGGGGTCGAGCGAGAGCGCGAGCAGGGCGATCTCGCGAAGGTCAGGCTCGTCGTCGACGTACAGAATGCGGTTCATGGGACGCACCGTACACTTCTATCGCAAGCAATTCCATGAGGGCAGCGGATGAGAAGGGAGTCGCGAAATCGGTGCATTCGGGCACGCACGGTTTGTCGGCTTCTGACAGAACCCGCCGTTGCATACGTTGCTTTGGAATGGCAGCTAAGTCCCAGATCCAGTGATCCGGGGCTGAACGGGCCACCTATCCGGATTTGGACGATTGGAAGGGCAGCTAACATGACGAGGTTAGGGTGCTAGTCACTGACCATGATGGACACCTCGAAGAACCGTCTGGTTTTGATCTGACGACGGCGCGAGATGTCTGATCGTGGCTTTGGGTCCGTGAAGGTTGGCATTTCCGGCCTCGCTTCCTTGGTTTTCGGAGCGCCGCTCTGCGCCCCGTTTTCGCGCTACGCGGGCGCACTTCGCTTCTCGAGCCAAGCGAGCCGCTGGAAGTTATAGGCCAGGTTGGCCATCCCGATCTTGATCCTTGCACGGGCGATACCGATGGTGCGGATAAACAAACGCATACGGTGCTTCTGGCCCGCGAACACGTGCTTGACTGCCGAGCGAACAGCAGAGCGCTTGGCATTTGCTCTGGCGATGTGCGCGGGCAGCGGCCGACGCGGCATGCGATTCTGGTGGATGTTGCTCTTGAACATGCCCCGCTCGAGGAACACTTCGTTCTTCTTCGAGTGATAGGCCGTGTCGGCCCACACGCGCGAGCCGGTGTTCTGCTTGCTGATCAGCTCCGGCAGCCATGTGCCATCATGAGCGTTGGCCGCGCTGGCATTCCAGGTGCGGATCAACCCATGGACCCGATCTATGCCGGTGGTATTTGTAGCCGAACATCGGGATGGCAAGATCCACCGGCTTGAAGCTCCTGGGATCAGCACCCTCCTTGACCTTGGCCTTGGAGTATTTGACCGTCCAGCGCGCATCGCGGTCCTTCTGACGGAGGGCGAAGGCTTAGCTCGAAGCCAACATAGCGCCGAGGGGAGAAATTTTGAGACTGCAACTTCAGACTGCTATTAATGGCCCAACGCACGTCTGTGGGGAGAAAAGCGGTCCCGCAGCGATAACAGTTTTCCCGCCCCCTAGGTAGGACCCGCAATTTTCCCGTGCCCTGCGGTTACTTTGTTGCGCCATCGCAGCCGTGCCCCGCTGGTCGGCAGAGCACGGCGCGACGGGCGGGGCACTGTCAGCCACGTAGGACCGGCAGGAGCTTGGCCTCGATGGTGGCGACGCTTCCGAGAATAGCCTTGCTGATGTCGCCTTCTCCCTCACACTTCCAGTCGCAGAGGTTGTTCCGGACTTTCATGTCTAGATCACGATCGATCCCGCGATCATGGATGTAGGCTTGGATTTCCACGGTGAGCACCCAATGCTGTCGGCCAAGCTCACCGAGAGCAGCCTCGACCTCGGGACCGAAGAGAGCCCGCGCCAATGGGCCACACTCAGCCAATCGGTCGAAGCGTTCGGAAAAATGGTCTAGCCTATCGATGTAGACTTGGCCTTGCTCGTGCTGGCGCTTCTGTTGCTCTGTGAGATCGCTCCACCGCTGATCTTCGGACAGCTTGGCGCGGGCGCGATCAAGCTCGAAGCCATGTAGCAACGGCGACCGCACCGCCTGGAAAGCGTCGACCACCTGATAGGCAGAAACGAGGCATTCCTGTGCGTGCGCCTCTTCCCTCTCGTTCACCCGCTTCTGCTTCCACTCTCTAAGCGTGCCGGTTGCCCGGTGTGTGGCCCAGAGGACGGCCGCAGCGCTCAACAAGCTGCCCCAACCTGACAACGCCGTGCCGGTGATAGTCCAATCAATTGCCATTGGTTTCCCCGTGATGCTTGGCGCGGTCTGCCATTAGCCGCGATCAATGCCTAGGGCCCACCAGTTGGGGGCCAGACAGGGGGCCATTTCTGAGAGAGCTTGCGCCATAGCAAGGAAAAGCATGAGCTTAAGCCGCCTATGCGGCTCCGACAGCCGCACCGCCACCACCTTTCCTCACCGCTCGTCGGCAAAAGTCACCTGCGCGGCCTCGGTCACGTGGACCCAGACCTGGTAATAGCCGACTTCGTGCTCGCCATAGAAATTGGCGATGGGCCGCGGCGAACCCAGAGGCGAGTCGATCCAGTTGCGGCGCACCTCGCCCTCCACGATCAGCCGGCGCCCGCCGAGCCGCTGCATCATCGTGAACATGTTGAGGTCCGGCACCCCCTCGCCGTAGCAGGCCTTCACCGTGATCTGCCCGTCGACCACATCCGCCGCGCCGCACCCGCGTGCCCGGCGCAGCAGCGCGTGCAGGGCCTCGGGCTCGAAGGCGATGGTGAGCGTGCCGAGCGTGGCGTAATCCCGCCGCGAGTTGACGAACAGCATGGTGCCGAGCTGCCCCTGGAGGCTCTGCCCGCCGCCGCGCACGTCGAGCAGGAATCGGCCTGCGCGCGCCTCACCCTCGCCCAGCGCGAGCGCCATCGCCGTTGCCTCGCCCGGGGTGATGCAGCCGGGTTCGCAATCGGGAAGGTCCGCCCGCGCGGCCTTGAGGGAGGCATCGGCCTCGGCCAGACCGGCGAGCTGCGCCGGGCCGAGCGCGTCCCCGGCGGCCCGCAAGGGAGGCGCGGCAAGAGCAAGGGTGACGAGGGCGGCCGCCGCGGCCGCGCGCAGGACGGCAGGTGACTGTGTCATCGTGCAGGCTGATGCATGGCGCGTGGCACCTTGGCGGGCGGCCCTGAACACGTGGTGAATCCGTCACCCTTGCGGGCCGCCCCTAGCCGAGGCGCAGGAAAAACTCCTCGCGCTCGCGGCGCAGTTCCGCGGGGGTCATGGCGGCGAGGGTGTCGAGTTCGGCGCGCAGGGCCAGGGTCAGGCGCTTGACAGTCTCGGCCGGATCGCGGTGCGCGCCGCCGCGGGGCTCGTAGACGATGCGGTGGATCACGCCGAGCTTGAGCAGATCGCCCGCCGTCACCCGCATCGCCTCGGCAGCCGTGGCAGCCTGCGCGGCGCTGCGCCACAGGATCGAGGCGCAGCCTTCGGGGCTGATCACCGAATAGACCGCGTGCTCGAACATCAGCACGCGGTTGGCGGCCGCGAGCGCCACCGCCCCGCCCGATCCGCCCTCGCCGATGATCACCGCGACGAGCGGCACCCCGAGCGCAAGGCAGGCCTCGGTCGAACGGGCGATGGCCTCTGCCTGTCCGCGCGCCTCGGCATCGACGCCGGGGAACGCGCCCGGGGTGTCGACCAGCGTCACCACCGGCAGGCCGAAGCGGTCGGCCAGTTCCATCAGGCGGATCGCCTTGCGATAGCCCTCGGGCCGCGCCATGCCGAAATTGTGCTTGAGCCGCCCGGGCGTGTCCTCGCCCTTGACGTGGCCGATGACCATCACCTTGCGCCCCTCGAAGCGCGCAAAGCCGCCGATGATCGCCTGATCGTCGCCGAAGGTGCGATCGCCTGCGATGGGCAGGAACTCGCTGAACAGCCCGGCCACCAGCTTCTCGAACCGGGGCCGCTGCGGGTGGCGGGCGACCAGCGTGCGCTCCCACGGGGAGAGGCGGGCGTAGGTGTCCGCGAGCAGCTTGTCGGCCCGCTCGGCGAGCATCCGCGCCTCCTCGGTGCCCTCGGGATGGGCAGCGAGTTCGGCAACGTGCTTGTCGAGCGCCTCGATCGGCTTTTCGAAGGGCAGGTACTGGATCATGCCCGCCAGCTTATACCGTCATCGACATCCCGCGATAGATGCGTGCGCGATAGCGCGAATCCTCGGCATCGGGCAGCGGCGCGCCGACCAGCAGGACCGCACGGGCGAAACGGCGCACCTCCTCGAGATGCTCGTCGAGATCGCGCGGTTCTTCGGATTGGACGCGGCGGGTGAGGTTGATCTGGTTGACCGGCACATCGTGCACCAGCCGCTCGTTCTCGACCGCGAGCGTGGCGGTAAAGGCATGGAGCGTGGTCTTGATGAAGTTCGCCAGCGCGAAGGCCGGGGACTTGTCGCCCATCGGCACGTCGGGGCTGGTCAGCACAAGCTGGCAATCGTCATACAGCGAAGCGCGGCGCGAGACGCGGAAATGGTGGGTGAGGTTGTCGGCCACCACGCTGCGGAATTCCTCGGGGGTGAGCGGATCGTCGGTGGCGAACAGCTTGCCCGGCAGTGCCGACATCGGGGTCGAGAGGATGGTGGTGGGCTTGCCCCAGGCGAGCAACGCCTCGTCCATCGCGGCTTCGATGTCGGTGGTCTTCACCAGCGAGGTCAGGGCCTCGGCGGTCTCGGGTTCGAGCTGCGCCTTGATCGCCTCGAAGGCTTCCGCCGTTCGGGTGATGACCACCACGTTGGCCGCGTGGCAATCCTCGATGAAGGCGCGCGCGGTTTCGGCGAGGTAGTCGGCGAGGTGCTCGCCGATGATCCACACAGTCTTGCCGCGCATCTGGTCGAGGCGTTCCTGCTTGGGGCTGCCGAACAGCTCGCGCTCTGTGGTCGAGCGTTCGACGCTGAGGCCGCCCGAGGGCATGAAGGTCTCCCCCGAAACGGCGCGGTCGGCGAGGAAGAAGACGGTCGCCTGCGCGACATCATGCTCGGTCGGCATCTTGCCGAGGTAGAGCTTGGAGAGTACCCCGCTGCCGACCTTGTTCGCCTCGACGGCGATCTTGTCGGCGGGGAGGAAAGGCGCATCCTCGGGCGGGACGCGCAGCAGCCAGTCGCCGTCCTCCTCGGGCTTGCGCTCCGACCATTCAGGCGCATCGAGGAACAGGCCTGCCTGCCTGAGGCGCGCCACCAGCGCGGCGGCGATCTGGGGGGTGAGGAGATACTGGTCCCAGGTGCAGGTGCCGTCCCCCTCGCGCGCGCAGGCGAGCGCCAGCTCGCGCAGTTCGTGCGGGTTGTTGGTGTCGTGGCTCATCTTGACGGTGTCGTTGCGGGCGAGCCGCGCGAGCACTGCCTCCACGCGCACCCCGCGCCGGATCGCCTTGATCGCGGCGGCGTGGACGGCATTGAGGCGCTTGTTCTCGAGGATCAGCTTGCCGCGCCGCTCGAACAGGCCGGGCTTGCCGCCGGTGCCCGACAGGCGGTCGCCATCGACCGGCCCCGGCGCGATGGCGTTGAACTGCACCTCGGGGCCGAGATAGCGCGCCATGCTCTCGACCATCGCGCGCTGCCCGGCCTTGGAGACGGCGTAGTCCGCGCGATTGGGATAGGCGACCGCGAGATACTTCTCGCCGCCGAAATAGGACGAGACGTTGAGGATGTAGCCCGATCCTTGCGCCTTCATCAGTGGGGCGACGTGGTGCATCAGGAAGTAGTTCGACACGAGGTTCGCATCGAGCGTGTAGTTCCAGGCGTCGACCCCCATGTCGACCACCATGTCCTCCGCCCCCGCGACCCCGGCGTTGTTGATGAGGTAGTCGATCCGCCCGAAGGCCTTCAGCGTGGCGTCGACCGCGCCCTTGAGGCTCTCGAAATTGCTGACGTCGACGTTGGCGAGGGTCTGCACCCGGCGCTCGACGCCCGCGAAACCGATGTCCTCGAGCTCCGAGACGATCCGCGCCCGCGCTACGGCAAGCTCGCTTTCGCGGCGGGCGACCATCATCACCTTGCCGCCCGCCAATGCGAGCAGGCGCGCGACCTGTCCGCCGATCCCGGCCGAACCGCCGGTGATGAGCGCGACCTTGCCGAGGTGCAGGCCGGTGATGTTCTCGGAGAAGCCCGGCATCGCCTTGCGCGCCCCGGTCGCCTCGCCGATGTTCGCCGGGACGTAAAGCGTGATCTCGCCGAGCTTGCTCTCCTTCAGCAGGATGCGCGCTGCGTGGCCGGCGGTGAAGCGGATGTTCTCGGCCTCGGTGTTGGTGAAGCGAACGATCTGGTTGCCCCACTCCGCTTGCCGGCGACGCCCGTGCGCGGTGTCGATCTCGCTCTCGTCGCGCCAGATGCGGATCAGCTGTTCGGTCGCGGCGCGCAGGATGTGGCCGTAGATGTCGCCCTTCCCGTCGCTGGCATGGCTGACGAAGACGAAACGCGGCGGCTGCAAGAGGTTGTCGTGCCGCTTCCAGTAACGGCTCATGGTGCGCGCGAGCGCCATGTTGCCGGCGAGTTCGGCATCCATCAGCGCCTCGACCACGCTGTCGTCCGCCGCCGTGATCGCGCCGCTGAGTTCGCCCGCGCCCAGAGCGGGGAGGAACAGCGCACCGCTGACCGGCGTGCCGCCCTTGGTGTAATCCTCGAGCGCGGCTTCCATGCCGGCCGGGTCCTTGCGGCTGAAACGGATGATCGCGAGTTTGTCGCCGAGGCCCAGCGCTTTGCAGCGCTTCTCGGCGATGGCAACGTCGGCGGCGCGCGGCAGGCCGAGCACCACGCTTGCCCCGCAAGCGAGCTGGACCTGCGCGATCTCGAGCGCCTCCTCCCAGTCGTCTCCGGCCGCGATCAGCACGGCCAAGCCCGTGCCGTCCATCGAGCGCATGGTGGGCCGCGCGAGGTAGGTGGAGCGCTGTTCCTTGCGCACGCTCATCCCGTGGGTGACCTCGAAATCGTGGCCGTTGTAGGCCGCGCTCTCGTCCGAGCCGAGGAAGACGCAGGTGGTGGCGATGTCGGTCGGTGTCGGGAAGGTCTTGGCCTTCTCGTTCCCGCCGGTCGCACGTTCCAGCGACATCATGTCGAAGAACTGGTTGGCGGTCGTGCCCGCCTCGTCCCCGCGCGCGGCGTCCATCGCGGCAAAGACGTTGCGGATGCGCTCGCTCTCGATCGGGCCAGGGTAGACGAGGTTGACGCGGATTCCCTTGGGACCGAGCTCCAGCGACAATTCGCGGCTCCACGCATTCATCGCCGCCTTGGGGACGACATAGGCCGCGCGCGCGTAATAGGGCGTGCGGCTGAAGATGGTCGATACGTTGATGATCGAGCCGCCTTCGGGGATGTGCTCGGCCGCGACGCGCGCGACGTTCCACGCAACGCCGAAGATGTTGCGCAGCGCATCGCCTACGGTCTCGCTGTCGGTGCTGCCGGTCTTCTGGAGCGCGGCCAGCTCTTCCGCCGAAAGCGGCAGGTTCTCGATCGGCTGCTTGGGCCCGGCGCTCCCGGCGTTGTTGACGAGAATGTCGATCCGCCCGAACTGCTTGACCACCTCGGCGATCGCCGCGCGGACCGAGGCGATGTCGCCCCCGTCGAGCGCCACGGTTGCGAGCCGCGCCGGATCGGCGCCGGTCGCCTTGAGCAGTGCCTCGGCGGCCGCCTTGGTGCGGTCGGGCGTGCGGCCCGTCATCACCACGGTTGCGCCTTCTGCAAGATAGTGCGTGACGATATGCCCGCCGAGGTTCCCGGCCGCGCCGGTTACGACCGCGATCTTGCCGGCGAGACGGCCGGGGATATCGCCCTGGAGGGCAGGCGCAGCAGCAGCGGCTTTGGACTTCGCCATAGGACTCTCCTCACAGAAAATTGCCGCGAAGCCGCGCTTCGCTTTGCACTTCGTTCAAACCCTGGGGAGGAGAGTTAAGAACGTTTCAAAAACCGCAACGCGCGGGTCAGGCTTCCGGTTCCCCGGGACTTGCAGATGCCGCGCCCGAGGCCGCCCACGCTTCGAGCAATGCGTCGCGGCTCCTGAGGCCCATTTCGGGGAGCGCATGGTTGACCACATAGGTCGATCCGGTGTGCCGGTTGTCCCACATCGCCTGGTGCGCTTCCGGCAGGCCCTCCCACGGCACCACCTCGGGCTCGGTCACTTCGAGCAGGCCCGCCGCGATCATGTCATTCATCCGCGCGACCTCGTAGGCGTTGCACAGGTGCGTGCCGAAGATCTGCGCGGTCGGCATGTAGATGCGCCGCTGGCGGGTCCACACCTGCGGGGCGTAGAAAGTGAAGCGGCAGCCGGTGAGGTCTTCCGCAAAAATCACGCGGCCGGTGAAGGGCTTCACCAGCGAGGTCGAGATGCCGAGCGTGTCCTGCCCGGCGCGTTCGAACACCAGATCGGGGCTGCCGCGCGGATTGTCGGGCGAGCGCAGGATCTTGCCGACCGCCGAGCCGAAGGGCTTCATCACCCGGTCCTGGTAGTCGCGCACGGCGGCCTTGAAGACCTCGATGTCGGCCTTGGCATCGGGCAGGCGCGGCATGGTGTCGGGCCAATGGAAGTTCGCCCCCTCGCGGCGGCGGATGCTCTCGAGGCTGACGATGCCCTCGATCGCGTCCTCGAGGCCCAGCGATTGCAGGAACTCGCGCTGCCCGTCGGTGGTGGTGGCGATGACCGAGCGGGCGTTGAAGCGGCGGGCGGCTTCGATCATTTCGAGCCCGGTCTCGTCGAGCAGGTCGGAGGAGCCGGGGCCGTAGAAGATCAGCACCGCCTCGCCGCCCCTGAGCTGCGCACGGCGGAGCATCTCCTCGGGCGAGGCCGTCCCCGGCTTGCCCATGAAGCTGAAGTGGTAGCCCGACGACGCGCCGTAGAAGGCGAGCGTGCCGCCTTCGGCGAGCAGCTGGAACGAGCGCGGGAAGGCGGTCTCACCTGCGTGGCTCACCACGTAATCGGCAAGCTTGCCGCCGTTCAGCGCCTTGTATTCCTCGACCAGCGGTGCGCCTGCGGCTTCCCACGCGATGGCCTCGGCCTTGTCCTCGGGCACGACGGTGTAGAGGTCGGCAAAGCGCCCATCCTTGCGGTTGATCGCCCCGACCGCGCCCTGCACCTTGGTGATGAAGGCCGCGCGCTCCTCCGAGGATACCAGCCCCGTCACCTGCAAGCCGGTGCGCACCGAGGAACGCAGCGCATCGAGTCCCGTCCCCGTCGCCGCGCCCTCGACGAACAGCGTCCGCCCCGGCGCGATCTGCAAGGTGGTGAACAGGCAGCGGGCAATCGTGCCCAAGTTCAGCACATAGCTCCCCGCCTGCTCCAGCGTCAGGTCGGGCGGCACCTTGTGCATCTGCGGCGCCTGCACCGTCAGGAACTGCGCGTGGCTGCCGGTCTCGGTCTCGTAGCCCTGGATGCTGAAGTCGGCATACATCGGGTCATTGCCGACCAGCGGGCTCAGGAGATCGTTGGTCCCCGAATACACGGTGACCAGATCGCCGACCTTGATCCGCCCCTGCGCGCGGGTCTCGGAACCGAGCGCCGCGACCAGCGCGATGCCGCCCGATCCGGTGATCTGCACGTCTTCCTCATGCGCATCGAAGGGCGAGACGGGGATACCGGTCAGCGCCCAGATGTCGTTGAAGTTAACCTCGCTCGTCAGCATGTAGAGCAGCGCCTCGTTCGGCGCGGGCTCGGGGGTCTTGACGATCAGCTCCTTCTCGTGGCTCGCGGGCGGGCCGAAGCGGGGCTGACCGGTAGCGGGATCGCGGGCGATGCCGAAGGCATATTGCCACGGCGGGATCGGGGTGACGCCCGGGTAGAAGGGCGCGCCGACGGGGAGCAGATCGCCCGCTGCCTCGAGTGCCTGTGCGCGCATCTCGTGCTCGGCGTCGATCCACACCCCGTCGCGGCGGACGGGGAGCGGGGGGGCGACCTTGTCGATGAACTGGCGGATGCCGGTCTTCCCGCCCTCGGGATCGACGATGGCTTCGGCGAAGAGCCGCGCCTCGCGCGCCGTCCCTTGCGTGATGCCATGCTCCAGCCCGGTGCGCACCGCGTCCAGCGCCCGGGCACCCGCGATATCGCGGCCTGCCCATTCGAGCTGCCGCAGGATACGCTGGAGGAAATCGTCTTCCAGCACGGCATCGAGATCGACCTCTGCCGCGCTTTCCCAGCGCGCGGTCGCCGCCTGCCGCTCCGCGAAGGCGCAGCCGAGCGCACTGCCCGGCCCGTGCTTCACGAAATCGCGCACGGCGGCGTGGGCTGCCGAAAGCGCATCCTCGGCACCGTCGACCAGCTGATCCACCAGCCTGATGTTCGCCGCCTGCTCGGCGGTGATGCTCCGCCCGCCGAGGATCAGGTCGAGCGCATCGCGCACGCCTTCCGCGCCTCGTCGGTCGGCGAGCAGGCGCGGCAGGCGCTGGGTGCCGCCGTAGCCGGGAAGCAGCCGCAGCCGGATTTCCGGCTGGCCGAAGCGCGCCACCGGCTCGGCAACGCGGTAGTGGCAGGCGAGCGCGAACTCCATGCCCCCGCCCAGCGCCACCCCCTGCACCGCCGCGACGCAGGGCTTGCTCATGCTCTCGATGGTGCGGAAGGCGAGGTGCGCGTTGTTGGGGAGCACCATCGCTTCTTCGACCGTGTGGATCTCCTCGAGCATCTGGCGGATGTCGGCCCCCGCGACGAAGGACGAGGTGCCCTCGCCGGTGAAGACCACCGCCACCACGTTGTCGTCGCGCGCGAGGGTGGAGGTGACCAGCACCAGTTCGTCGATAGCGCGTTCGTTCAATGCATTGACGGGCGGATTGGTGACCGTGACGGTCGCGACCTGCTTGCCCGGCGCAACCGTGTTGTACTGCACGAGGAAATAGCGGTGCCGGTCGAACAGCGCCTGCTCGTCGCTCATGCGCTGCTTTCGCTGCCAGTCGGCGATAACGCGCTGCAATTCATCCAGCGCCTCGGGGTTGCGCAGCGTCGTGACGTCGCCGACATCCTCGCCCACCACCAGCGCGCGGACCATGCGGCGCATGTATTTGCCGCTGCGGGTCTCGGGGAACTGGCTGACCTCGATGAAGTCCGCCGGCACCGCGACCGCGCCTTTCTCGGTGCGCACCAGATCGAACAGACGGCGCTTGTCCTCGTGCGTGAGCTTCCGTCCTGCGACCGGCACCACGAAGGCGAGCGGGGTCAGTCCCTTCTCGCGGTGCGGCGCGCCGACCACAAGAACGTTGCCGACCGGCGAATCCGGCGCAAGCGCCTTGTCGCGCAACACCGCGCCCTCGATCTCCTCGGTGCCCATGCGATGGCCCGAGACGTTGATCACGTCATCCGAGCGACCGTGGAGCGAGAAGGAGCCGTCGGCGTGCTGGATAGCGAAATCGCCTTGGGTATAGGCCCAGGCACCCTTCCAGCGCCGCCAGTAGCCTTCCTCCCAGCGCTTGGCGTCCCCGCGCCAGGCGGGATCGACGCGGCCGTCCTCCACCTTGAAGCCCGCGATGTCGCCCCAGATGGTGCGCGCGAGGTAAGGGTAAGGCGCGGCGATGACGATTTCGCCCTTCTCTCCCACCTCGGCCCTGCGCCACGGCACGCCGCCCTCGCCGGAACGGGCGAAGGGGGCCTCGCCGCCCTGACCCGCCTCGTCCTCGACCCAGACATCGCCGACGATCCACGGCAGCGGATAGGCGTGCGCGTCGGGGCGCAGCGGGAAGTCGTCGTTCGCGAACATGTGCGTCCAGGCGATCCCGCCGTGCTCGGTCGCCCAGTAGGAATTGATGTAGCGGGGCGTAACGTGCTCCATCCCGAAGGCCTGCACCGATGGCGAGACAGGCTCGGCACAGAAGGTCGCCACCCTCAACCCGCTCATGTCGTAGCGCTGCACTTCGGCGAGGTTGTCGGGATCGCTCATCACCGACTTGAGGAAGGTCACGCCGGCCTTGAAGATCTTCACCCCGTGCCGCTCGATCATCGAGGCGAAGCGCCCCGCGTGGGGAAAGACCGGCGAGCCTTCCGAGACCAGGCTCGTCACGCGCGTCATCAGCGGCGCGCAGATCAGGTAGCTCTGCCCCGTGATCCAGCCCGGATCGGCGACCACGAACAGCGTGTCGCCGGCCCGCGCGTCGAAGCTCACCTTCATCGTCTCGGCAACGCCCGCGGCATAGCCGTGGCTGTGGACAATCCCCTTGGGCTTGCCGGTGCTGCCCGAGGTGTAGATGAAGAACATCGGGTAATCGGCATCGACCGGCATCGGCTTCGACGAAGCCCAGATCGCGCGCACGAAGTCGCCGTCCGGCAATGCCATCAGTTCCGCTTCCGACTGCACGGCGAAGCCTGCCGCGCGCGCCTTCTCCAGCACCGTGCCGAGCGCCGCCTCGGTCAGCTCGTGGCTCCAGCGGTCGCGTTCCTCGCGCCAGATCATGTCGGGCTGGTGAGTGTGGCGGCACACGATCACCGCCTCGACCCGCGGCGGCAGGGTGACGAGGCTCGAGGCAATCGCGATCCGCACCCGCGCCGCGTCAGCCGAGGTGATGCGGCCCTCGCCGCCGAGCTGGATCAGCGCCTTGCCGACGCCGCGCATCACGTCCGAACGGTCGACCGTGATCTCTCCAGCGAGCGCCTCGCGCACCGCGGCAAGGATGGTGTCGTGATCCTCCGCCGCCAGTTCGAGATCGAGCCCGCCGAGGATCTCCAGTGCCGTCGTCACCGGCACGAAATTGTCGAGCGCCGGATCGGTGTAGGCGTTCTTGAAGGCCGCGACCTGCGCGTTGCGGTAGGAGCCGTCGCTGGTGACGATCACCCGCGCCCCGGTGTCGGCGATCCGGTCCGAGAGGGTCTTGTCGGAAAAGCCCCCGAACACCGCCGTGTAGACCACGCCCATGCGCTTGGCGGCCTCGGTCCAGTAGATCTGGGGCACGATGCTGGGCATGTTCAGCGCCATGCGGTCGCCCGGCTTCAGCCCCAGCGCCTCGAGCGCCACCGCGCACTTGGCGACCTCGAGCAGCAGCCGCTTGCGGCTGACAGTGAAGCAGTCGATCGGGGCGCCCTTGCCGCCGTTGGCGGACATGTCCCAGCGGTCGCCCTCGAACACCAGCGCGGCTTCGGCCCCGTGTCCGGCGAGCACGTGGCGGTCGAGTTCGGAGAAGGCCGCGTTGGTGCGCCCACCCACGAACCAGCGCCAGTGCGGCGGAGTGGAGCCGTCGAAGCCGGTGTGCCAGGGGGTGAAGCCCTCCGCCAGATCGGGAGCAACCGGAGCGGCGGTGGCGGCGTCCCATCCGGTCCAGCGCCCGTCCTCGCCCTTGGCCAACCACGCGCCTTCAGCTCCGCAATCGGCCACGAACCAGTGCATGTTCCGCGCCGCGATGGCACCGTGGAACGCGCCCGGATCGGCGAGCGCGGCCGCGCGCATCGCCTCCCAGTCGGCGCGGGTGGCGACGGGGTTCACCAGGTCATCGGGCTTGCTCGCCAGCAGAGTGTCGACAGAAATGACGCAGTCCCCCCGATTGTCGCAAAGTTCGCAAGGGCGCGGTCCCCAACGCCGGTGGTGATGTAGCAAAATTACGCAAGGCAGCCGTGCATCGGCAAGAAAATGCCCCACAGTTGCACAAACCGATAACGCTGCGAAACCCGAACGGTTCCGCATCACTCGCCGCTGGCCTGCCTCGATCTGTCGTGCGCCGCCATGCCAGTGGGCGCGTAACGCTTTTTCAACGACGTTCGTCCTATGGCGGGCCATCCTGCGTGGACGATCCGCCCTGCGCCGGAGCAAGCACGCCTCGACACGGATTGCGGACAAGGATTGGGCATGCCACTCAGTTTTCGCAAAGCTTCCAGCAGCCCCAGGGGGCAAGCGTCCGGGCGACGCAGCGCCGGGTCCCGCGGCGCGCCCGATCGCGGGGCGGTGCTGAGCGAGGTCGAGGAACTCGGCGTCGGGATGTTCTGGGCGACCGATGCCGAGGGCAATCTCAGCTTCCTCTCCCAGCGTGCGCTCGACGATCTCGGGGCAAGCGGCGAGAGCATGATCGGCAAGCCGCTCACCCGTGTCTTCTACGATATCGACGAAGAAGCCGGCGCGCCGACCCAGCGCAGCCTCGCCTTCAAGCTCAACGCCCGGTCCAAGCTCGAGGAGCAGATCGTCGCCGTGCCCGACGGGCGCGGCGCGACGCGCTGGTGGCGACTCAACGGGCGGCCGCTGACCGATGCGGGCGGCACCTTCCGCGGCTATCGCGGCAGTGCGGTCGATATCTCGGCGCAATATGCCTACGAGACCCAGGTCGCGCGGCAATCCCAGGTCGACGAGCTGACCGGGCTCGCGAACCGGCGCAAGCTGAACGAGCGCCTGTCGGCGATGCTCGCCGCCTTCCGCATCACCCAGCGCAGCTGCGCGCTGATGATGATCGATCTCGACCGCTTCAAGCAGGTCAACGACACGATGGGCCACCCCGCGGGCGACGAGCTTCTCAAGCAGGTGGGGCAGCGCCTCACGTCGATCGTCGGCAATCACGGCGAGGTCGGCCGCCTCGGCGGCGACGAATTCCAGGTGCTGCTGCCCGACATGGATGACCGCGGCACGCTCGGCGAGCTGGCCAACCGCATCGTCCAGTCGGTGTCCCAGCCCTACCAGATCAACGGTCGCCGGGCGATCATCGGCACCTCGGTCGGGATCGCGGTCGCGCCCTATGACGGGGTCGAGGCCGACGAGCTGACCCGCGCGGCGGACATGGCGCTCTATTCCGCGAAGGAAACCCGCGGCGGCACCTTCTGCTTCTTCACCAGCGAGCTGCGCGACGCCGCATCCAAGACCGCGATTCTGGGCGACCGGCTGCGCGACGCGGTCGACCGCGACGAGCTGCGGCTCGCCTACCAGCCGCTCGTCGACCCCGTCACCAACGAGGTCAAGTGCTTCGAGGCGCTGCTGCGCTGGCACGACGAGGAACAGGGCGACATCAGCCCGTCGCAGTTCATCCCCGTCGCCGAGAACGACGACCTCATCATCCGCATCGGCGAGATCGCGCTGCGCCAGGCCTGCATCGATGCGCTCGCCTGGCCCGAGACGATCCGGGTGGCGGTCAACGTGTCGGCCAAGCAGTTCATCCGTCCCGGCTACCGCAAGGCGGTCGCCGCCGCGTTGGCCGCCTCGGGCCTGCCCCCGCAGCGGCTCGAACTGGAGATCACCGAGAGCGTCTTCGTCGGCGATCTCGAGACGGTCGACGCGATCTTCCGCGATCTCAAGAAGCTGGGGGTGCGCCTCGCGCTCGACGATTTCGGCACGGGCTACTCATCGCTCGGCTATCTCAAGCACGGCCATTTCGACAAGATCAAGATCGACCAGAGCTTCGTGCGCGGCTGCACCGAGAACGGCGACATCAACCCCGCGATCATCGCCGCGATCGTCGCGCTGGCCAAGGCGCTGGGGATGGAGACAGTGGCCGAAGGGGTCGAGGCGATGGACGAGCTCGCGCTCGTCAAGGAGCGCGGCGCCGACCTCGTGCAGGGCTACATCTTCTCGCGCCCGATGACGCAGGAGCAGGTGCTCGCCCAGTTCGCCGAGGGTTCGGGCACCTTCCGCCCCAGCGGCCCGCCGCGTCACCGCTCGGAACGCATCACGATCTTCCGCAAGGTCGGGCTGATCCACGAGGACCACTACTACGACGTGATCCTGCGCAACCTCTCCAAGACCGGCGCGCGGATCAACGGGCTGGCCGGGGTGCCGGTCGGGACCGAGGTGGTGCTCGATCTCGGCCACGGGCAGCTGGTGGTTAGCAAGGTCGCCAATGCCACCGAGAACAGCCAGGGCCTGAAGTTCGAGACCCCGCTGATCTCCGACGGCAGCGGCGGGTTCATGACGCGCCACCGCATCTCGCCCTACTCGCTCGCCGAGGCCGGGATTCCGCTCGCGGCGCTCGGTGCCGGCGCCTTCCCGCTGGCCAAGTGGCGGGAGGCGAACAAGTCGGTGCCGAAGTTCGTGCAGCTCGAACTGAGCGTGCCGGGGGCCTGATCCGGGCCCCGCTGTTTCACGTGAAACGCTTCGGATCGACGAAGCGCCTCGCAACGACACCGCGATGACCGGACGATGATCACGCGACGACGGCGTGATGCGCCCCGATACAGCCTACCCGCGCCCGCGATAGGACGGCACGCCCTGGTCGGGCAGCCATAGCCCCTCGGGCGGCGCACCCGATTGCCAGAACACGTCGATCGGAATGCCGCCGCGCGGATACCAGTAGCCGCCGATGCGCAGCCATTGCGGGCGCATCTCCTCGAACAGGCGCACCCCGATGCCCACGGTGACGTCCTCGTGAAAGCCGTTGTGGTTGCGGAACGAGCCGAGGAACAGCTTCAGGCTCTTGCTCTCGACAATCGTCTTCCACGGAACGTAGTCGATCACCAGATGGGCGAAATCGGGCTGGTTGGTCACCGGGCACAGCGAGGTGAACTCGGGGCTGACGAAACGCACCAGATAGGTGAGGCCGGGGCGCGGATTGGGGACATAGTCGAGCACCGCTTCCTCCGGCGAGGCGGGGAGCGGGGTTTCCTTGCCGAGGAACTGCGGGGTCGGCCTGGCGGGAGGGGGTGTGCTTTCCATGCCGCGCTGTTGCCGCGTTCCGCCGCAGCGCGCAAGGCCGGAACTGGCGCGGGGCGAGCGGCGGGCCTATGGGGGGGCGATGTCGGGACAGGCGCGGTTCAGACCCGCCCCCGCACATACCCGCCCACCCCCTTTGTCGCCCTGCCAACCCACGCCCGGAACGCCGCCGCGCCATGATCCTCCGCCCGACCCCGCTTCCCGTCATCGCCCGCCTGTCCGCCGCCGCCCTTCCCGCAGCCGCGCTGCTGGCGCTCGCCGCGCCGCTTGCCGCGCAGGAGACGCCGGGGAGCTTCGAGCTGCCCCCTGCCAGCCCCT